>LRBF01000106.1 GCA_001580565.1 Caballeronia megalochromosomata
CGAAAACGGGATCCAACGACAACAAAAGCAAAAGCCCTAAAGCGGTAGCGCCCGCACCCCCGCGTCATCGACGCGCAGATACCCGCCACGCGGCGCGCCCGAGTCCAGTTCCCAGTCAGGCAGAACCCATCGCACGCCTGCAACTTCACGATGCACCGCCGGCCGATGCGTGTGCCCGTGAATCAGCGTGTTCGTCCGGCTCCTGATAAAAAGCTCGGACACCGCTTTCTTCGTAACATCGTATTTCGCCTTGTCGCCGGTCACGCGCGCGCCTTCGCTCTTCGTGCGCATGCGCTGGCCCACGCCCAGGCGCGTGTCGAGCGGCAAAGCCAGAAAGAGCCGTTGCGCTAACCGGTTGCGCGCGAACGCGCGAAAGCCCTGATACGCGCGATCCGCCGTGCAGAGGCCATCGCCGTGGGCGAGCACGATGCGCTTGCCGAACGCGGTGATCACGAACGGGTCGGGCAGGGGCAGCGCGCCCGCATCCTTCATGAAACGCTTGCCCAGCAGGAAATCGCGATTGCCGTGCATCACGTAAAGGCCGATGCCGCGCTCGGAAAGCGTGTGCATGAGGCGCGTCATGCGGCGCGCGAAGCTCGCGCGCGCGTCGGTCGCGGGACCATCGAGAATGTCGTCGCCGATCCAGAACTCGAACAGGTCGCCGAGAATGAAAACGGAGTCCGCGTCGTTCGCCGTGACCTCGATGAAATGCTCGAAAGCGGCGACCGTGTTCGGCATCGCTTCGGAGAGGTGCAGATCGGCAATGAAAAACAGCGGGCGCGCGTGGTTCGCTGCGCCCGCTGCTTCGCGATCGATTGAAGTCTTCGTATCGATCATGCAATGACCAGGATCAGACCACGACGGCCTTCTCGATCACCACGTCGTCGACCGGCACGTCCTGATGGAAGCCCTTCGAGCCGGTCTTGACCTTCTTGATCTTCTCGACCACGTCCATGCCGTCGACCACACGGCCGAACACGGTATAGCCCCAGCCCTGCGGCGTCGGCGACGAGTGGTTCAGGAAGTCGTTGTCCTTCACGTTGATGAAGAACTGCGCGGTCGCCGAATGCGGGTCGTTCGTGCGCGCCATAGCGATCGTGCCGTTGTCGTTCGTGAGACCGTTGTTGGCTTCGTTGTTGATCGGCGCATCGGTCGGCTTCTGATTCATGCCCGGCTCGAAGCCGCCGCCCTGGATCATGAAGCCGTCGATCACGCGGTGAAACACGGTGTTGTCGTAATGACCCTTCTTCACGTAGTTGAGGAAGTTCTCAACCGTCTTCGGGGCTTTTTCGGCGTCCAGTTCCAGCTTGATGACGCCGTGGTTCGTATGCAGTTCGACCATGATGATGTTCTCTCCAATGTGTTTGATTGAGCCCCGGCGCGGCGCGCGCGCCGGGCTGGCGACAGGCGCTTCGGATTACTGCGGGACCACGGTGGCCGACTCGATCACGGTCGGCTTTTGCGGCACGTCCTGCATCGGGCCGCGCGTGGTGGTCGGGCTGCCTTCGATCTTCTTCACGACGTCCATGCCCGCGACGACCTTGCCGAACACGGCATAGCCGTTGCCGTCCGGGCCCGGATAGTCGAGACCCGCATTATCGACCGTATTGATGAAGAACTGGGCGGTGGCCGAGTTCGGGTCGCTCGTGCGCGCCATCGCGATCGTGCCCGTGGCGTTCTTCAGACCGTTCCTGCTTTCGAGCGGGATCGGCGCGCGCGTCGGCTTCTCCGCGAAGCTCGTGCTGAAGCCACCGCCCTGGATCATGAAGCCCGGAATCACGCGATGGAAGATCGTCCCGCTGTACTGACCGGACTTCACGTAGTCGAGAAAGTTCGCGACCGTCTTGGGCGCCTTCTCGGGATACAGCTCGACCTTGATGTCGCCTTGCGTGGTCTTGAAGAGCACGGTGGGGTGCGCGGCCTGCGCATTCGGCTGGGCGAACGCCGGCGCGCTCGCAATCAGGGCAGCGCTCGAAAGCGCCAACATCAGGAATTTCATGAAGGATCGATCCTCGTGTGGTGAATGCAGACAGTCGCTCGCGCGCGCAGGCTCGGGCGCTTACGGTTGCGCGTTCGGCGCGACATAGGGCGTGGTCGGCAGCGGGCCGGTCGGGCCGCCGAACGGCGAGTACTCGTCGGGCGAGGGCATCGCGGGCACGCTCGTGCTGGACGCCGGCGCCCATTCGTCGGCGGGCGTGTGGGGCGGGCTCGCCGCGCCTGCTCCGGATGCACTGTCAGCCGCGCCCGCGCGCTTCTTCGCAGGCGTGTAGATGTTCTGGATCGCCGCGATGCGCTGGCTCGTGAGCGGGCTCTTCGAGCCGAGCGTCTGCGCACGCTTGTACGACTCCCTCGCGAGACGAAGATAAAGATCGCCCAGGTTGTCGTAGGCGAGCGCATAGCCGGGGTTCGCCTTGACCGCCGTTTCGAGCGCGGCGCGCGCTTCCTCGTAGCGGCCCTTCTTCGCATAGAGCGCGGCGAGGTTGTTGTACGGCTCGGGCAATTCGGGATACGCCTGCGTGAGTTCGGTGAAGGCGGCGATCGCTTCGTCGTCGCGGTTCAGGCGCGCGAGCACGGTGGCGCGCTTGAACTTCGCCTGCACGTCGCGCGGATTGCTCGCGATGCGCGCATCGAGCTGCGTGAGCGCGGCGTTCCAGTTCTTGCTCGCGATGGCCGAATCGATTTGCGGCGTGTCGTCGCGCGTGGCGGGCGAGGTCTGCGCGAGCGCGGCCCCGGACATGCCGACGCATGCAGCGAAGCCGAGCGTCGCGATGGCGATCGTCCGGGTGGCGAACCGGCAAGAGAGTTGCAGAGGCATGCGCGCTTTGCGATGAGTCACTTGGAATCGAGTCAATGAATGATGCAGCGAAAGAAGCCACGAAAGCGGCGAAAGAGACCGCGAGCGCCTCGCGGCGTGAACGATCGCGGGAACCATGGCGCAAGCAGAAATGCCCGATGCGGCGCATTGTCCGGCAAGGCTTTCAGCCTGGCCCGGAGCGCGGCTTGCAAAGCCCGCCGCGCGGCCGCTTCGGCATTTCATAGGCTCAGGTCCCGGTGTTATACTCCGACCCATTCTAACAAAAGGTCTGCACGTCCCGCGCACGTGTCTCGCGCCTGGTTCTCCGGGCACGCAAGCCGCGCCGGCGCCAGACTGTCTTTCGCCACTCGTGGCCGCCTCCGTCCTGGTCGCATGACCGTCGTGTTCGTGCTCGCGTGTGGGTCTCTTTTGCTCCCTCACGCACCGATCACGCGGCCTGCCGCCCGGCCCACGGTTGACTCCGGTCCATGCTTCGCCTTCTATGAACTCGCTGCGCATCTACAACACGCTCGCCCGTGACAAGCAACCCTTCACGCCGCTCAAAGCCGGCGAGGTACGCATGTATGTCTGCGGAATGACGGTGTATGACTATTGTCACATCGGCCATGCGCGCGTGATGGTGGTGTTCGATATCGTGCAGCGGTGGCTGCGCACGATCGGCTACAAGGTCACGTTCGTGCAGAACATCACCGACATCGACGACAAGATCATCCGTCGCGCAGTCGAGAACAACGAGCCGATCAAGTCGCTCACGCATCGCTTCATCACGGCGATGCATGAAGACGCGGACGCGCTCGGCGTCGAGCGTCCGGATATCGAGCCGCGCGCCACCGACTTCATCCCGCAGATGCTCGGCATGATCGATGCATTGCAGGCGAACGGCTACGCGTATCAGGCAACGGACGGCGACGTGAACTACGCGGTGCGCAAGTTCGCGGACTACGGCAAGCTCTCGGGCAAGTCGATCGAGGACCTGCGCGCGGGCGAGCGCGTCGCCGCGAACGACGCGAAGGAAGATCCGCTCGACTTCGTCCTGTGGAAGCAGGCGAAGGCCGGCGAGCCCGCCGACTCCGGCTGGGATTCGAAGTGGGGCCGCGGGCGTCCGGGCTGGCACATCGAATGTTCGGCAATGGGCTGCACGCTGCTCGGCGAGCAGTTCGACATTCACGGCGGCGGGCAGGACCTGCAGTTCCCGCATCACGAGAACGAGATCGCGCAGAGCGAAGGCGCGACCGGCAAGACGTTCGTGAACTACTGGATGCACAACGGCTACGTGCAGATCGACAACGAGAAGATGTCGAAGTCGCTCGGCAACTTCTTCACGATCCGTGAAGTCCTTGAAAAATTTGATGCCGAAGTCGTGCGCTTCTTTATTGCGCGGGCACACTATCGGTCGCCGCTGAATTACAGCGACGTGCATATCGACGACGCGAAGAACGCGTTGACGCGCCTATATACGGCGTTGAAGGATGTCGAGCCGGACAATCAGCAACTTGACTGGAACGAGGCGAACGCTCAACGTTTCCAGTCTGCGATGAACGACGACTTCAACACGCCGGTGGCCGTGTCGGTGCTGTTCGATCTCGCGAGCGAAGTGAACCGTACGCGCGATGCCGCGCTCGCTCGCCAGCTCAAGGGTCTCGCGGGCGTGCTCGGCCTGCTCGGGCGCGAGCCGCGTGTGTTCCTGCAGCAGGCGAGCGGCACGCTCGCGCAGCAGGGACTCTCGCCGCAAGAGATCGAAGCGAAGATCGCCGGACGCATCGCCGCGAAGCAGGCGAAGAACTATGCCGAAGCAGACCGGATTCGCGCTGAATTGCTCGAAGCCGGTATTGCGCTTGAAGACAAACCGGGTGGGTCGACCGAATGGCGCCGCGTGTGAGCGCGGTCATTCGAACCCTCTGATCGACTCACCAGGCAGGAGGCAAGATGGCAACGGCCAGGAAGGCGCCGGTCAAACGACCCGCGTCTGTTAGCGATGCGTCGGGCGCAACGAAGCGCACGCGCGGCGTGCAAACGAAAGCGAACACGCAGAAGATCGATGGCGCAGGTGCGACGGGTGGCCGCAAGACGGCGACGAAGCGCGCGGGCGTCGGTGCGAAGCCTGCCAGAAGCGCCGCGCTCAAGGCGACGAAGCCCGAGACGGCGGCGCGTCTGAACGGGGCCGCGCGCCCATCGAAGGCGGGCACCGAAGAAGCCGAAGCGTCGCCCGCGAAGGGCAACGGCCGCGCGGTGTCGGGCGATGGCGCCGCGCAGGCGCTCGTCGCGGAACGTGGCGAAGTGGTGCGCAAGTCGCGCGTCGTCACGGCCGACGCGACAGTTCCGGTGCAGATCGGGGGCCTCACGCGCGAAGTCGTTCGTCCCGACTACTGGGATCGTGCGTGCGCCGATCTCATGAAGCGCGACCGCATCCTCAAGAAGCTGATCCCGAAGTTCGGCGAGATCCATCTCGTCAATCTGGGCGATCCGTTCTCGACGCTCGCGCGCTCGGTGGCCGGTCAGCAGATTTCCGTGAAGGCCGCGCAAGCGATCTGGGAACGCGTGAAAGGCGCCTGCCCGGAGGTTCATCCCGCGCATTTCATCCGCCTCGGGCACGAGAAGCTGCAGGCATGCGGGCTGTCCAGACGCAAGGCCGAGTACATTCTCGACCTCGCGCAGCATTTCGAATCGGGTGCGCTGCATGTCGATGCCTGGACGTCGATGGACGACGAAGCCGTGATCGCCGAGCTCACGCAGATTCGCGGCATCGGCCGATGGACCGCGGAGATGTTCCTCATCTTCAATCTGTCGCGCCCGGACGTCTTGCCGCTCGACGATCTCGGCCTCATCCAGGCGATCAGCGTCAACTACTTCAGCGGGGAGCCGGTGACGCGCAGCGAGGCGCGCGAAGTGGCGGCGAACTGGGAGCCGTGGCGCACGGTCGCGACCTGGTATATGTGGCGCAGTCTCAATCCGATTCCGGCAGATCACTAAAAGGCGGATCACTAAAATACTTACGCGCAGGACGCGCGAATTTCGCGGGCTATCGTTGATTTATAATCGATAGTTCCCGCGCGAATTTTTGAGGGACGGACGCGGTTAGAATACGCGCTGCCCGATGTTCTAGGACTCGAACATATGAAGACCACGTTTCTGGATTTCGAGCAGCCGATCGCTGAACTCGAAGCGAAGATCGAAGAACTCCGCTTCGTTCAGGACGATTCCGCTGTCGATATTTCGGAAGAAATCGAGCGGCTGTCGAAGAAGAGCCAGCAGCTCACGAAGGATCTGTACGCGAACCTGTCGCCCTGGCAGGTTTCGCAAATCGCGCGTCACCCGCAGCGTCCGTACACGCTCGACTATGTGAGCGAGCTTTTCACCGATTTCCACGAACTGCACGGCGATCGATCCTTCGCGGACGACCTCGCGATCGTCGGCGGCTTCGCGCGCTTCAATGGTCAGCCGTGCATGGTGATCGGCCATCAGAAGGGCCGTGACACGAAGGAGCGCGCGCTGCGCAACTTCGGCATGCCGCGTCCGGAGGGCTATCGCAAGGCCGAGCGCCTGATGCGCACCGCCGAGAAGTTCAGCCTGCCGATCTTCACCTTCGTCGATACGCCGGGCGCGTATCCGGGCATCGGCGCGGAAGAGCGCGGACAGTCCGAGGCGATCGGGCGCAACCTGTATGTGATGGCCGAACTCAAGACGCCGATCATCACGACGATCATCGGCGAAGGCGGCTCGGGCGGCGCGCTCGCGATCGCGGTGGCCGACACCGTGATGATGCTGCAGTTCTCCACCTATTCGGTGATTTCGCCCGAAGGTTGCGCGTCGATTCTGTGGAAGAGCGCGGCCAAGGCGCCGGAAGCGGCGGAAGCGCTCGGCCTCACGGCGCATCGCCTGAAGGCGCTCGGTCTCATCGACAAGATCGTGAACGAGCCGCTCGGCGGCGCGCACCGCGATTCGAAGGGCATGGCCGCGCTTCTGCGCCGCGCGCTCGCCGATTCGCTGCGACAGTTCCAGGGCATGAGCGTCAATGATTTGCGCGAGCGCCGCTTCGACAAGCTGATGGCGTACGGCAAGTTCAAGGAATCGTTGCCGGGCGCGTAATCCCGTCATCTTCGTCATCTCATCTTTCACGATCTCTCGTGACATCCGATAACGAAACCCCCGCCGGCCGCCTTGTGTTCGAGGCGCTGCGCGCGGCGGTTTCGGATGCGGATCTTTCCTCCGATGCGCTCTGTGCCGTCGCGTTGAGCGGCGGCCTCGATTCGACCGTGCTCCTCGATGCGGCCGTGCGCTGCTTCGGTGCGCGGCGCGTCGTCGCGCTGCATGTGCATCACGGCCTGAGCCCCAACGCGAACGCGTGGGCCGCGCATTGCGAAAGCTTCGCGGCGTCGCTCGACGTGCGTTACGCGGCACGTCATGTCGAGGTCGCGCGCGCGGGCGGCGAGAGCCTCGAAGCGGCGGCGCGCGACGCCCGATACCGCGCGCTCGACGACCTCTGCGACGAGCACGGCGCGCGCGCGCTCCTGATCGCGCATCATGCCGACGACCAAGCCGAAACCGTGCTCCTGCAACTGCTGCGCGGCGCGGGCGTCGCGGGTCTCGCGGCGATGGCGCCGCAGCGCGCGGACGGCGCCGTGCCGCGTCTGCGCCCGTTGCTGCGATTGCTGCGCGCGCAACTCGAGCAATACGCGCACGAGCACGACCTGAGCTGGATCGACGACGAATCCAACGCAGACACACGCTACTCGCGCAACGCGCTGCGACATGACGTGCTGCCCGTGCTCGCGGTGCATTTCCCCGGTTTTCGCGACGCGCTCGCACGCACGGCATCGCACGCGGCATCGGCGCAGCGGCTTCTGGATCAGCTTGCGCGCATCGATCTCGAACACGTGCAATGCGCGGATGAAGCGGGCGCGCTCATGCTCGACGCGTTCCTCGCGCTCGACGACGACCGCGCGATCAACCTCATGCGATTCTGGATTCGCTCGCGCGGTTTGCTGGCGGCATCGACGGCGCGCATCGCCGACATGCTGCGTCAGTTGCGCGATGCGGCCGCCGCGCGCGATGGCCATGCGTTGCGCGTCGATCATGCCGGGCATTGCCTGCGTGTTTATCGCGACGTGCTGTTCTGGGAAGCGGGCGACAGCGGCGATACGCCCGATCTCGACGAAGGTGCGGGCGCGTTCAAGGCCGCCGTGGAACTGCAGTGGCAGGGCGAGGAAGTCTGGCGTCTGCCGCAATGGCGCGGCTCGTTCGTGTTCGAACCGGCCGACATTGCCGCCGATGACGCCGTCGGCGAAGGCGTGCTGCGCGCGGCCACGCTCGTCGCGCGTTCGCGTGCGGGCGGCGAGCGCATGCGCGTGGCGTCCGAAGCGCCGAGCCGCACCCTCAAGAACCTGTTCCAGGAGCGCGGCGTGCCGGCCTGGAAGCGCGATGTGCCGCTGCTTTTCATTGGCGGGGCGTTGCTGTTCGTGCCGTATGTGGGCGTCAATCGGGAAGCGGCGCCGAGCGCGGCGCACGGCCCGCTGCGCCGCATCTCGTGGCGACCGGATTTGCTGCTGGCGTGAGACGTTCGAAGACGTTTGGGAAGCGTTGCGCCGAAGCCGGTAAAATCGGCGTCACCGGCGCTCCATCTTGTAATTTCAGCCTCGATCGGGTACGGTAACTCGTTTTCGCCCAAGCGCGTTTTTGCGCGGCATCTGCGTTCAAAAGACTCGATTTCGCCCGCAACCACGCATTCGTGCGCCGCATCCAAAAGTCGTGCGCGCGCGCGACGGGCGTACGGCAGCGCCCGCTGTTCGCAGGCTTCGACATCCCCTGAAGCACATCGAGCGCGAGTCTCAAGCGCTCTCGCGTTGAACGCGTGAAGCGCGGTTTTCCCTCCAGTTCAAAACGACAATGGCACTCATCGTACACAAATACGGCGGCACTTCGATGGGCTCGGTCGAGCGCATCAAGAACGTCGCCAAGCGCGTCGCCAAATGGCACAAGGCCGGCCACAAGATGGTCGTCGTGCCCTCGGCGATGTCCGGCGAAACCAATCGCCTGCTCGGTCTCGCGAGAGACATCAAGGCCGATCCGGACCCGCGCGAACTCGACATGATTGCCTCCACCGGCGAGCAGGTGAGCGTGGGGCTTCTCGCCATCGCGCTGCACGCCGAAGGCCTCGACGCCGTGAGTTACGCCGGCTGGCAAGTGCCGATCAAGACGGACAGCGCGTTCACGAAGGCGCGCATCAGCGAGATCGACGGCGAGCGCGTGCTAAAGGATCTCGACGCGGGCAAGGTCGTGGTCATCACGGGCTTTCAGGGCGTCGATCCCGAAGGCCATATTGCGACGCTCGGCCGCGGCGGCTCGGACACGTCGGCGGTGGCGATCGCGGCGGCCATGAAGGCGGACGAGTGCCTGATCTACACCGACGTCGACGGCGTCTACACGACCGACCCGCGCGTCGTCGAAGAAGCGCGCCGGCTCGACCGCGTGACCTTCGAGGAAATGCTGGAAATGGCGAGCTTGGGCTCGAAGGTGCTGCAGATCCGCTCGGTGGAATTCGCCGGCAAGTATCAGGTGAAGACGCGCGTGCTCTCCAGCCTGACCGATCCGCTGATGCCGCTCGAAGCCGAAATGCACTCCGGCACCCTGATTACTTTTGAAGAAGACGAGAACATGGAAAAAGCAGTGATTTCTGGCATCGCGTTCCAGCGCGACGAAGCGCGCATCGCGGTCATGGGCGTGCCCGACAAGCCGGGCGTCGCGTATCAGATTCTCGGACCGGTCGCCGATGCGAACATCGACATCGACATGATCATTCAGAACCAGAGCGTGAACGGCAAGACCGACTTCACGTTCACGGTCGGCCGCGGCGACTATCAGCGCGCGCTCGAAATCCTGAACAACCAGGTGAAGGGTCACGTGCAGGCGGAAACCGTGCTGGGCGATCCGAAGGTGTCGAAGGTGTCGGTGGTTGGCGTGGGCATGCGCTCGCACGTGGGCATCGCGAGCACGATGTTCCGCACGCTGTCGGAAGAGGGCATCAACATCCAGATGATCTCGACCTCCGAAATCAAGATTTCCGTACTGATCGACGAGAAGTACACCGAGCTCGCCGTGCGCGCGCTGCACAAGGCGTTCGAACTGGATCGCGCGTAATTCGCACTATTGCGGTTCGCGGAGCAGGGCGTTCGGATATTGACTGTTTTGAAAAAAATCGTCATGCGAATTTGACCCGCGCTTGCGAACACGCTATTATCTCGATCTCGTTGCACTGCACTCCCGGTGCAACGAAAAGTTTGGGAGACGTGGCCGAGAGGTCGAAGGCACTCCCCTGCTAAGGGAGCATCTGGCTAAAAACTGGATCGAGGGTTCGAATCCCTCCGTCTCCGCCAGTTGTCGTAGAAGGGCCCCGCAAGCGTAAAAACTTGCGGGGCTTTTTCTTTTTGCGGCGCGATCATCGAAAGCGGAATTTTCCGAAAGGAAGGTGGTTTTTTGCCACGGCGATTCGCACAGGATGACGAATCAATGCACGAGCGCGAAAGCCGATGATTGCGCCAGCGCTGTTGTCGCTGCTTTGCGCGGCACAGGCGCATTCGGAATCGCTCGATCCGGCGCTTCTCAAATTGACGGGCGTTCAGGGCACGCGCATTGCACTCAAATCCGCGTCACTTCCCCGACGCGATCCGGTCTTCGATATGCTTCGCCCGCGCCGGTGAAGCCGGATGCGAACTCAGCATGCTCGACTGGCCGCCGTCGATGGTCGCGAGCTTCTGAAACGCGGTGACGAGGCCCTTCGGGTCGTAGCCTTTCTTTTTCTGCGTGTCGAACGAGTAATCGTCGGCGGCCGTTTCCTGCGATTGCGAGAACTGCGCGTTGACGAACTTCTCCGACAGATCGCCGAGCTGCGACGCCGACAGGTTGCCGACGATCCCGCCCGCCGACGACGCCACCGTGCGTGCCGCCGTGGTCACATACGCGACCTGCATTGCCTTTTTCGTGTGGCCGAGCGCGACGTGGCCCATCTCGTGGCCGACGACACCGCGCACTTCGTCGTCGTTCATCAGGTCCATGAGGCCGCTGTAGACGCGCACGCAACCGTTCGCCATGGCCCACGCGTTGACGTCCTTCGTCAGATACACCTTGTAGTTGACGGGCACGCCATTGATGTTGTCGCCAAGCTGCTTCGAAATCTTGTTCAGGCGCTGCGTATACGGACTGTTGGCCGGCGCGATCTGGTTTTCCTTGTCGAGTTCGGCGCAGGATTTGTCGGACAGCGTGCGCACGTCGGAATCGCTGAGCGAGAGCGCCTGCGTCGCCAGTTGCCCGGATTGCATCAGTTGCGTCGGATCCATGCTGCCCATGCTGCTGCACGACGCGAGAGTGAACACGGCGGATGCCGCCAGCGCGATGCGGAAGATCGTCATAGTTTTACCTTTGGAATGTCATTGTGATCGTCGTTGCGCGAAGATGCGCGGACGCCGCGAAATGCTAATGACAGTCGACTTGTAAGCCAGAAGAAAATTCCGATTTTGCTGGCAGAAAGGATGAAAGCGCCAGCACGAAGCGTGAATCAGTCGCGCACGAGAAGCGAATCAATCGTTCGCGCGCTGTTGTGCGATGCGCACGCGCGCCGCAATCGAGCCGACCGGCGATGCGTCCATCGCGTAGGCGGGCGCGCCGGGCAGGGCATCGGCGAGCAGCGAGGTCAGCGTCTGTCCCGGCGGCATTTCGACGAAGACGCTCGCACCCAGCTCGGAGAGCGCAATGGTCGAATCATGCCAGCGCACCGGATAGCGCAGATTGGCGGCGAGGTCTTCGCGGATGGCGTCGGCGCGGCGCAACACACGTGCACCGCGATTGCCGACATACGCGATGCGCGGCGTCTCGATGCGCACGTCACGCGCCGCTTCGATCAGCCGTTCGCCCGCGCTTTCGAGCAGCGCGCAGTGCGACGGCACGCTCACGCAGAGCCGTTCGGCCTTGCGCGCGCCGCGCGACAGCGCGATCTCGCGGACCGTCGCGAGCGCGGCGTCGCTGCCCGACACGACGATCTGGCGCGGCGCGTTCAGATTGCCGATGTAGGCGTCGGCGCCGCTGTCGGCGATGGCGCGCGCGATCTCGCGCTCGTTCAAGCCGAGCACCGCGAGCATGCCGTAGCCATGCGGATAGGCGTCTTCCATCAGTCTGGCGCGCAGGCGCACGAGCCTGATCGCATCCTCGAAGGCGATCGCGCCGCACACGACCGCCGCGCCATACGCGCCGACCGAAAGGCCCGCGACGCCTTCCGGCTCGATGCCTTCCTCCGCGAGCGCGCGCGCCGCCGCCACCCCCGCGACGACGAGCGCGAACTGCACGGCGACGGTCGAGGCGAGGGCATCGGCGGTATCGAGCGTGAGCACGTCTTCGCCGAGCACGTCGGAGGCTTCCGCGAGCGTGCGGACGATGGCCGGATGCGGCGTGTCGCCGCCGAGACGATGCAGAAAGCCGGGCGTCTGCGCGCCTTGTCCGGGAAAGAGAAACGCGATCATGTCGCCGCCCACGGATTATCGACGAGGCGCGGGCCGTCAGCGTGTCGCAGCATCACGCGCACGCCTCGATGCTGATCCGCGCGCGCGAATTCGGCGAGCGAGAACGCCGCGTCGGGCGTTTCGATCTGCACGTCGATGCGCGTGCCGGCCGTCTGTGCGGCGCGCGAGAGCGCGTCGAACAGCGCTGAAGCGTCGGCGGGCGGCAAAGGCGCCGGCGCGCGCACGACGATATCGAGATCGCTGTCGCGCGTGATTGCCGGCATCGCGCTCGCCAGTTCGAAGCCCGCGCTGCCGGCCGGGCCCCAGGCGAGGTCATGGCCATCGATGATCGGCGCCACCGCGCGCAGCAGCGCGAACGCGGGCAGGGCGGCTCGCGCGGGGTCGGGTGCGCACAGGCGGAGCGCTTCCGGCGTGAACAGCGTGTCGATCCAGCGCGGTTCGAGCCACGTGCCGAAGCGTTCGCCGCGCGTCACGCCGCGCACGCCGACCGCGATCGCCTCGCCGATACGAGGCGCGCGCCGCACGACGACGAACGGCGCGCGCACGAGCGACGCGGCGACCCACTCCGGCGCGTCGTCGAATAACGCCGCGCCGGGCAAGAGCCGCAGCAGATCGTGCGGACGCGGCGTCCCGTTCATTACGCGCTCCACTGCTCGCGCATGCGCCTGCGCACTTCGATCGACGCCGCGCGCGTGCGCTTCGCATCGGGGCCGGCGAGACGGTTCGAGAGATCGCGCGTGCCGTTGCGCGCGTCCTTCACCGCGGCGGCGAGCGACGCTTTCACGCGCTCAATTCCGGCGGAAGAAGGCGCATCGGCGTCGACGCCTTCGATCAGCTCGTGCAGCAAGCCGAGTTTCGCGTAGGCGCTCATCTTGTAGGACATCGGCAGGACGGTGTCGCCGAGCGCGTCGAGACTCTCGACACTGCGGCGCGTGACGCGCGCGGCGGCTTCCTTGCCCATCGCGTGCACGGCGGTGCCGGGCGCATCGAGCGCGACGATGCGATTCGCCTGATAGCCGTGCGCGAGGTACGCGCCCGACATCGCCGGCCCGACGATCAGCGCGATCACCGGATGACCGGCGAGCCGCGCGCTCGCGTAGGCGTCGACAGCGGCCGCGCACGCGAGATGAATGCCGAGCAGTTCCTCGCGGCGTCCGTACGCCTGGCTCTTCACGTCGACGACGGCGACGATCGGGCGCTTCACCTCGGCATCGCGATCGGCGTCGAGCACTTCGCGCACGGCGCGCGCGAGCAGCCAGCCTTGTTCGAGTCCGACGACGTTATCGGTCGCGCGCGGGAAGCGGTTCTGCGCATCGGGCACGACAGCGAAAAAGCGTGCGCGTTCGCCGTCGAGCTGTCCGTCGCGGGCGCGGACCGGTCCGCTTTCGGCTTGCGTGGATGGAGAGGTCAGCGCGTCGAGCCAGCGCTCGCCGCGCGAAAGTGCGTCGGTCATGATGTGCCCCACAGGGTGCGCAGTGTGTCGGGATCGATGGCATCCGGGTTCACGCGCGCAAGCCGCGCGATGAAGCCGTCGACGTTCGCGGTGCGATGCTGCGCCGGCATGCCGCGTTTGAACGCGGAGAGCACGGCGTCGCGGACCTGATCGGTGTCGTCTTCGACGAGCGTGTCCGCGAGCCCGACCGCGACGCGTTTCTCGCCGCCGATCATCGACCAGATGAGGCGCCGGTCGCCCGAATCGAGTTCCTCAATGCCGGCTTCCTGTTCGATCACTTCCGGCCCGTTCATGCCGAGCCGCGCCTGACGCGTCATCACGAGTTCGGTGCACAGCGCGGCCGCGAGCGACATGCCGCCGAAGCAGCCGACCATCCCGCCGATCACGCCCACCACGGGCACATGAGCCCGCAGCGCGACGATCGCCGCCTGAATTTCCGCGATGGCGGCGAGTCCGAGATTGGCTTCCTGCAAGCGCACGCCGCCGGTTTCGAACAGCACGATGGGGCGGATCGTGCGTCCGGCTTCGAATTCGCCCAGAGCCAGTTCGAGCGCCGCGGCGATTTTCGCGCCCGACACTTCGCCGATGCTGCCGCCCTGAAACGCGGGCTCGATTGCGGCGATGACGGCGGGTTCGCCGGCAAGCGTCCCGCGCGCGATGACCGCGCCGTCGTCGGCCTGACAGACGATGTTCTGCATCGCGAGCCAGGGCGATTCGATCCGGTCGAACGGGCCGAGCAATTCGCGGAACGTGCCTTTGTCGAAGAGCGCCTGCGCGCGTTCGCGCGCCGTCAGTTCGATGAAGCTGTGCCGCGCGAGAAACGTGTCGTGCGCGTTCATGGCGTGTCTCCTTCGCTCGCTTCGACGGCTTCGTTCAGTCTCAGCATGACGACGCCGGGCGTCGCGCCGAAGTCGTTCAGCTCGATCTTTGCCGCGCCGTCATAGCGCTGGAAGAAGCGGTCGAGCACGCTTTTCCACACGTGGCCATAGCCATCGACGCTCGTGCGGATCACCACTTCGGCATGCGCATTTTGCGACGGCGACAGCAGCACTTCGAGATCGCCCGAGCCGACCACGCCCACGTGCGCGCGGCGCGTGACGGGCCGTTTGGCGGGATATTCGTATCGCATGTTTTCCATCGTTCGTTCCTCTTCGATGCGCCTCAAACGAGACGCCTGAGACTGTCGAGAAAGAGTGTCGCCGCGAGCAGATCGGCGGCGCCGCCGGGCGATGCGTTCAACGCCAGCAATTCGGCTTCGAGCCGCGCGAGCGCGGCGCGTCCCGCCTGCGTGGCCACGCCGCCGTGACGCATCACGCGCTTCGCTCCGCGCTGCGCCGCATCGAGCGCGTTCATGCCGCCGCGATGCAGGAGACACGTATCGTCCAGCGACGCGATGATCGCGATGAGCGCATCGAGGCGCGCGCCGGATTCGTCGAGACCGCGCGCGCGTGCATCGTCGAGTGCGGGCAGGCCGATGAGCCGCGCATGCGGGAAGCCATCGCGTGCTTCGCCGCGCGCGCCCGCGACCTGGTAACGTTCGCTCGCGCGCGCGCCGTGACTCGCCGTGGCGGACTCCGGCGCGTAACGGTCGTCGTGGCGCGCGATTGTTGCCGCCGAGGCGCAGATCGCCGCGCTGTCATCGGGTGCGTGCATCGCCGCGCCCGCGCACAGCAGACCGACGATCCAGATCGCTCCGCGATGCGCGTTGCTGCCGCTGGTCGCGCGCATCATCGCGGCTTCGCCCTCGCGGCCGATGCGCGCGAGTTGTTCGCGCAGCGCCTGCGATGGTTCCGCATGCGAGGCGGCGCGGGCGATCGCGAGAAACGTCGGTTGCAGCGCATGCGCGGAACGCAGCATCGTGTCGAGATCGAGATCGCGATGCGCGCCGCTGCCGCGTTCATCGACGAGCGCGGGCTTGGGCGTGAGACGCGCTTCGGCGATGAGCGCATCGACGGCGTGTGTCGCGATGGTGAGCGGCGACGTCGCATAGTCGCGGACGTCATCGCGCAGAAGGGGAAGGGCATTCATCGCGATCACCAGCTTCTGAAGCGCGCGGGCGGCGCGTACAGTCCGCCCGACCACGCGACGAGATCGTCGATGCTGCGTGCCGCGAGCAGCGAGCGTTTCGCTTCGCCGCGCCGCACGCCCAGATCCTCCGGATACGCGACGATGCCGCGCCTTCTCAGCTCGGCGGTTCTGGCGGGATCGGCGCGCATGCCGATGGGCGTCACGCCCGCGACGGCGGCGAGCGCGGCGCGCCGCTCATCGACGCCTTCGGCCGCATGCAGATACGCGATGCCTTCCTCGGTGACGACGTGCGTCACGTCGTCGCCGTAGATCATGACGGGCGCGATCGGCATGCCGCTTTTCTCGCCGACGGCGATCGCATCGAGCGCGTCGACGATGGTCGGCTCGCCGCCTTTCTTGTACGTCTCGGCGGTTTGCACGACGAGCTTCTGGCCACGCGCGATTTTCGGATTCGGGCCGTCGTCCTTCAGCAGCTTGAGCCACGCTTCGCTCGAATGCCGCCGGCCGCGCGGATCGTGTCCCATGTTCGGCGCGCCGCCGAAGCCGGCGAGCCGTCCGAGCGTGACCGTCGATGAGTTCGCGTCGGCATCCATCTGCAGCGTCGAGCCGATGAAGAGATCGACACCGTATTGCCCCGCGAGCTGGCAGAACACGCGATTCGAGCGCAGGCTGCCGTCGCGTCCGGTGAAGAACACGTCAGAGCGCGCCGCGATGTAACCCTCCATGCCGACTTCGCTGCCGAAGCAATGCACGCTCTGCACCCAGCCGGATTCGATCGCGGGAATGAGCGTCGGATGCGGGTTGAGCGCCCAGTTCGTGCAGATCTTGCCCTTCAGCCCGAGCGATTCGCCGTACGTCGGCAACAGCAGTTCGATTGCGGCCGTGTCGAAGCCGATGCCGTGATTGAGCGATGTGACGCCATAGCGCTCGTAGATGCCGCGGATCGTCATCATCGCCATCAGGATCTGCAGCTCGCCGATGTGGCGCGGATCGCGCGTGAAGAGCGGCTCGACCGCGAACGGGCGGTCCGCCTGCACGACGACATCGACCCACGAGCCGGGAATATCGACGCGGGGGAGTTCATCGACGATTTCGTTCACCTGCGCGACCACGATGCCGTGCCTGAACGCGGTGGCCTCGACGATGGTCGGCGTGTCCTCGGTATTCGCGCCGGTATAGAGATTGCCGTGGCGATCGGCCTGCACCGCGCACACGAGCGCGACCTGCGGCGTGAGATCGATGAACATGCGCGCATACAGCTCGATATACGTATAGATCGCGCCGATCTCCAGCATGCCGTCTTCGAGCAGTTGCGCGACGCGCAGGCTCTGCGGCCCCGCGAACGCGAAATCCACCTTGTGCGCGATGCCTTGCTCGAAGAGCGCGAGATGCTCCGGCCGGCTGATGCTCGAAATCAGCAGATGGATGTCGTGCACCTGCTCCGGATCGAGCTTCGCGAACGCGCGCGAGAGAAAGTCGGCCTGCTTCTGGTTGTTGCCTTCGAGCGCGACGCGGTCGCCGGTGACGATCAGCGCGCTCAGCGCATCGACGATGCGCGCGGAATCGAGCACCGAGCCATCGAGCCACGGCTCGATCAGCTTCAGGCGCCGCGCCTTTTCCTGCGCGCGGGTGTTCCAGTTCCGGCTTGTGGAGAGCGCTTCAGCGGGTGTGGACGAGTTCATCGGTCAGCCTTTGGAGAAGTCGTTCGGGAAGATGCGCGGCGTTTCTTTTTTACGTGGCTCGATTGGGCGAGCGCCTGTGCATCGGCGAGAAAGCGGTAGAGCAGGTCGCCCGTCGAGAGCAGATGGCGCGTGACGAGCGCCTGCGCCTGCTCGATATCGCGCGCGACGAGTGCATCGAAGATCGCGCGATGCTCGGCATCGGACGCATCTTTATGGATCGGCAGCCCGAGCTTCAGACGCAGATAGCGTTCGCCGCGCCGATGCATCTGGCCGATCAGCTCCATCAGGCGCGGGCGATCGGCCGGCGCGTAGAGACTCATATGGAATTGCTCGTTGCGCACGACGTAAAGCGTGGGATCAGGCTCGTTTTCTGCGGCTTCGAGCAGGCGTTTCGCCTCGGCGAGCGTTTCCGGCGTGTGATGCCCGATCGCGATGCCGATCGCCAGGCTTTCGAGCGACGCGCGGATCTCGTAGATCTCGCGCGCCTCGTCGGCGGATTGCAGGCTGACGGCCGCGCCCCGGTTCGGCTCGATCGTCACCCAGCCTTCGCTTTCGAGCTGGCGAAACGCTTCGCGCACCGGAATCGCGCTCACGGAAAACTGCCGCGCTATCGCGTCCTGACGTAGCGGCTCGCCCGGCAACAGCGCGCCTTCGACGATCGCGGTGCGCAGCGCATCCGCGATGAAGCGCGACGTGCTCTGGCGCGGTTCGAACTGCGCGTCGTGAAACGTTGCCGGAGGCTGCGATGCGGCGGAGAGATCTGTCGGCATGGCTAGGTGAAAGTGCGGACTTGTTGTGTGTCGATGTTCAAATATTATATATAAAAACGCACACGGAACCCCGGTGCTTTCCCTTAGCCGGCAGAACAAACGGAGAGACATGGCCATGCCCACCACGCTAGATCGACAGCTCAGCGCCACGCGCGCCACGAAAACACCGCTCAACCGATCGCAGATCACGGGTTTCTGGGGCGCGTGGGCCGGCTGGACGCTCGACGGAATGGATTCGTTCATCTATGCGCTCGTGCTCGCGCCGGCGCTCACCGAACTGCTGCCTCGCTCGGGCTACGCGGCGACGCCGGCGAATGTCGGTCTCGCCGGCTCGATCCTCTTCGCGCTGTTTCTGGTGGGATGGGGGCTTTCGTTCATCTGGGGTCCGCTCGCCGACCGTTTCGGTCGGACCAAGGTGCTCGCGGCGACCATCTTCACGTTCGCCATCTTCACGGGTCTCGCGGCGACAGCGCATACGGTGTGGGAACTCGGCATCTATCGCTTTTTCGCGGGCGTGGGTATCGGCGGAGAATGGGCGCTGGCCGGGACGTATGTCGCCGAGGCATGGCCGGAAGATCGTCGGAAAATGGGGGCGGGTTATCTGCAGACCGGCTATTACGCGGGCTTCTTTCTCGCCGCTGCGCTGAACTACACGATCGGCGCGACCTTCGGCTGGCGCGCGATGTTCCTGGTCGGCCTGTTCCCGGTCGTCGTGTCGATCATGGTGCTTTTGCGCGTGAAGGAAACGGACAAGTGGGAGCGCGCCGAATCGGTTCATCCGCACGTCAAACATGAGAGTTCGCTCAAGACGATCTTCAACGCGCAATATCGCAAGCGCACGACCGTCGCGGCCGTGCTGCTGACGGTGGCGATCATCGGCCTGTGGGCGGGTGCGGTCTATGAGCCGTCCGCGGTCATCCAGCTCGCGACGAAGGCGGGCATGGACAAGCACGACGCCTCACGCATGGCGTCGATCGCGACGGGACTTTTGTCGATCGGCACGATCATCGGCTGTCTCGCGCTGCCGCCGATGGCCGAGAAGATCGGCCGCAGAAAGACGCTCGCGGTGTATTTCGTGGGCATGGCGGCGTCGATCGCGCTTGCGTTCGGCTGGGCGTTTTATTTGCCCAACGGGCTCTGGCCGTTTATCGCGCTGCTCGTCGTACTGGGCTTCTTCGGCGGCAATTTCGCGCTGTTCTCATTGTGGCTGCCCGAGCAGTTCGAAACCCGCGTGCGCGCGACCGCGTTCGCATTCTGCACGTCGGTGGGGCGCTTCTTCGGCGCCATCGTGAACTTCGGCATCGGCGCGATGGTGCTCAACATGAAGACGCTCGGCGTGCCGATCGCGATTACCGCGATTGCGTTTCTCGTCGGTCTCGCGGTGATTCCGCTCGCGCCGGAAACCAAAGGACAGGAACTGCCGAACTGACCGGCGCAAACCGCTCGCGGACGGCGGCCTTCGTGATGCGAAGGCCGCCGTTTTTCATGCGCGAAAGCTTACTTTTCGTAAGTTTTTCCTCAGTAATAGCAGGTTACGAAGTCGAACACTTACCGCCTCATCCGTCCGATATAGTCCATTCAACACAACAAACAACCCATCGAGGTGGGGCATCACATGAACAAGGTATCGAAGGCTTCCGTGCTGGCTGGCGCCGTCATGATCGGCGGTCTGATGTTGTCCGGCGCGGCCAGTGCGGGAGTGTCCGTGGGTGTCAACATCGGGGTTCCCGCGCCCGTGTATGTCGCGCCCGCGCCGGTCTATGCGCCGCCTCCGCCGCCCGTCGTGTACGCGCCGCCGCCGCCGATGTATGCGCAGCCGGCCATTGTGATCGGCTGGCACGGCGATCGTTACTGGGATGGCCGTCGCTACTGGAATCGGGACGACTACTATCGCCATTACGATCATGGTCACGGCTACGATCATGATCATGATCATGATCACCACGACAACGGTCATCACAACGGCTGGCATTGAGCGTCACGCGTTACAGGCAAAGGCATCGAGAGCCACCCGTTCACAGCGGGTGGCTTTTTTGTTGCGGTTCGATCGTCCGGAACGGATTCGCCGATAAAACAACACCCGCAGGGATTTCCCACTACAACGCAATGTAACAAAAGGTAAGGTTTCTTCTGACATTAAGCAGACGAGAGCAATAACTTACAAAGCTGAAATATTGCGGTGAAAGGTTTCCGTTATATTTGGTCGCAAGCGAACAAGCAGAAAAGCGAGGTCCGGTTGCATATGAAAAAGAAATTCTCGGGGCGAATCATTGCAGGCGTGCTGGCGATGGCAGCGCTCGGCGCGACGAGCGTCGCGCGCGCGCAGGTGCACATCGGCGTGAATATCGGCATTCCGGCGCCGGTGTACGTCGCGCCGACGCCGGTCTACGCGCCGCCTCCGCCGCCGGTCGTCTATCAGCCGATGCCGGTGTATGCGCCGCCGGTGGTCATCGGCTGGCATGGCAATCGATACTGGGACGGGCGTCGCTACTGGAACCGCAACGACTACTATCGCCATTACGGGCACGGCCGTCCGCCGCCGCGCCCGCATGGTCCGCCGCCGGGCCACGGCAACGGGCATGGCCACGGCAATGGACATGGCGGCCCGCACGGGCATCGGTGAGGGCGGGGCGCGTCATCATCGAGCCAATAAAAAAGCGCCGCTCACGTGAAGTGAGCGGCGCTTTTTCGAAGCAGGGATCGAGCCGTTATTCCGCCTCGGCGCCCATGCCGCCGACGACCGCGTGGAACCCCGCATCGACGTGAACGACTTCCGCGCTCACGCCGCCCGACAGGTCCGACAGCAGGAACGCCGCGACATTGCCCACTTGCTCGATCGTCACGTTGCGCTTGAGCGGCGCGTTCTCTTCGACGAAGTTCAGGATCTTGCCGAAGCCCTTGATGCCACTCGCCGCGAGCGTCTTGATGGGACCGGCCGAAATGGCGTTGACGCGCACGCCCTTGCCGCCGAGCGACGGCGATGCCGCCATGTAGCGCACGCTCGCCTCGAGCGATGCCTTCGCGAGGCCCATGGTGTTGTAGTTCGGCAGCGCGCGCTCGGCGCCGAGATAGCTCAGCGTGAGGAGCGACGAGCCGTCTTTCAGCAATGGCAGCGCGGCCTTGGCGAGCGCGGGGAAGCTGTACGCGGAGATGTCGTGCGCGACGCGGAAGTTTTCGCGCGTCATGCCGTCGAGGAAGTCGCCCGCGATCGCTTCGCGCGGCGCGAAGCCGATGGAATGCACGAGGCCGTCGAGCGAGTCCCAGCGTTCCTTCAGCGACGCGAAGAGTGCGTCGATCTGCGCGTCGTCGGCGACGTCGCAGGGATAGACCATGTCGCTGCCGAACTCGGTCGCGAATTCGACAATGCGCGCCTTGAAGCGCTCGCCGACATACGTGAACGCCAGTTCCGCGCCTTCGCGCTTGCAGGCCGCGGCGATGCCGTAAGCGATCGAGCGGTTCGACAGCAGGCCCGTCAGCAGAATTCGTTTTCCAGCGAGAAAGCCCATGAATGCTCCTTCTTTGATGTCAGTGTCGCGCGCGGATCATGAAGCGGATACCGCGCGTAGCGTGCGTGGCGCAGTCGGCCTAAATGCAAACCCGTAGGCCGCAAGCCGTATGGCGCGTGATTTTGGGTAGAATTCTCTCACAATGCAATGCCCCGCCCGGGATTCCGCGGCGCTCGTTTCGGGCTTTGCCCGGGTCGTACAACGCTTCACCACACATCGCGCCAAGAGGCACATGACGACTCGCACGACGATCCGCTCATTCAGCGCCTCATGCAGATTCATCGCGCTTGCACTGGCCGGATCGATCGCGTGGCTCGCGAGCCCGGCCTACGCGGTCCACGCGATCGCTCAGTACGGCGAGCCGAAATATCCGGCGGATTTCAGGCACTTCGATTACGTCAACCCCGATGCCCCGCGCGACGGCACGCTCGTGCTTGCGAATCCGAACCGGCTGACGAGCTTCGACAAGTTCAATCCGTTCACCTTGCGCGGCAATCCCGCGCCGGGGCTTTCGCTGATGTTCGAGAGCCTGACGACGGGCAGCTCGGACGAAGTAGCGACCGCTTACGGCCTGCTCGCCGACGATATCTCGGTTGCGCCCGACGGCATGTCGACGACCTTCCACATCAATCCGAAAGCACGCTTCTCCAACGGCGATCCGGTCACGGCCGAGGACGTGAAGTTCTCGTTCGCGACACTCAAGAGCCCGCTCGCCGCGCCGCAGTTCTCCGTCTACTTCGGGCAGATCGTGCGCGCGGTCGTCGTCGATCCGCTCACGATCCGTTTCGAGTTCAAGACCGCGACGCGCGAGATGCCGCTGCTCGCGGGCGGCGTTCCGGTGTTCTCGCGCAAGTGGGGGATGAAGCCCGACGGCACGCGCATTCCGTTCGATCAGATCGCGTTTCAGAAGCCAATCGGCAGTGGGCCGTATCTGATCGACCGGTACGACAACGGCCGCACGATCTCGTACCGGCGCAATCCGGATTACTGGGGCGCGGCGCTGCCGGTGCGCGTCGGCATGTACAACTTCGCGCACATCGACTACAAGCTTTACGGCGACTCCACAGCGCGTCTGGAAGCCTTCAAGGCGGGCGAGTACGACGTGCTCGTCGAATACATTGCGCGAAGCTGGGTGCGGCGCGATATCGGCAAGCGCTTCGACAGTGGCGAGCTCATCAAGCGCGAGTTTCCCCAGCACAACGGCACGGGCATGCAGGGTTTTTTCATCAACACGCGCAAGCCGCTCTTCAAGGACGTGCGCGTGCGCCAGGCGCTCGATCTCGCGCTCGATTTCGAGTGGCTCAACCGGCAACTGTTCTTCAATCAGTACAAGCGCATCGACAGCTTTTTCGTCAATACCGATCTGCAGGCGAAGGGCAAACCGGGCGAAGGCGAACTCGCGATCCTGAACCCGCTGAAGAAGGATCTCGATCCCGCTGTGTTCGACGAAATGCCGCGTCAGCCGGACACCGATCCGCCCGGCTCGCTGCGCGCGAATCTCATCAAGGCGCGTGAGTTGCTCCGGGAAGCCGGCTGGACGTATCGGGATGGCGCGCTGCGCAACGCGAAAGGGCAGCCGTTCGCCTTCGAGATTCTCGACGACACAGGCGGCGGCGCATCGATGGAGCCGGTCGCGGCCGCGTTCGGGCGCAATCTGCAGAAGCTCGGCATCACGATGAACTTCCGCACCGTCGATTACGCGCTCATCCAGAAGCGTCTCGATGCGTTCGACTTCGACGTGACGAGCGTGCGCATGCCCGACGTGCAGGTGCCGGGCACCGAGCAGGTCTCGCGCTTCGGCAGCAAGTCCGCCGACGAACAGGGCTCGGACAATCTCGCGGGCGTGAAGTCGCCGGCTGTCGACGCGATCCTGCAGAAAGTGATTTCCGCGCAGACGCGCGAGCAGCTCGTCGACGCGACGCACGCGCTCGATCGCGTGCTGATGAACGGCTACTATGTGGTGCCGCACTGGTATTCGGCGACGCATCGCGTGGCGTATCGCAATACGCTCGGCTATCCGTCGACATTGCCGCTGTATTACAGCGCCGAGGAATGGGTCATATCGACGTGGTGGGCGAAGTCCGCGCCCGCGGCGAAATAAAGGACGGTGCGCCATGTGGAGCTACATCCTCAAACGTCTTCTGTTGATGATCCCGACGCTCATCGGCGTGCTGACGCTCACGTTCGTCGTGATCCAGTTTGTGCCGGGCGGTCCGGTCGAGCAGGCGGTGCACGATCTGCGGCGCGGCCAGACGGAAGGTGGCGGCGGTTTCGGCCTGCGCACGCATACGGGCGTCGACGCGCAACAGGTCGAGCAGCTCAAGAAGCTCTACGGCTTCGACAAGCCGCCGCTGCAACGCTATGTGCTGATGCTCGGCAAGTTCGCGCGCTTCGACCTCGGTGAGAGCTACTTCCGGCATCAGAGCGTGTGGTCGCTGATTGTGTCGAAGCTCCCGGTGTCGATCAGCATCGGCTTGTGGACCTTCTTCATCACGTATCTGATATCGGTGCCGCTCGGCATCGCGAAGGCGGTGAAAAACGGCTCGAAGTTCGATGTCGCAACGAGTCTCATCGTGCTCGTCGGCTTCGCGATTCCGGGCTTCGTGCTGGGCGTGCTGCTGCTCGTGCTCTTCGGCGGCGGATCGTTCTGGCAACTCTTCCCCTTGCGCAACCTCACGTCCGACAACTGGGCGACACTCTCCCTCGGCGGCAAGATTCTCGATTATCTGTGGCACATCACGCTGCCGGTGGTGGCCTCGGTGGTCGGCAGCTTCGCCATCGTCACGATGCTCACGAAGAACGCGTTTCTCGACGAGATCCGCAAGCAATACGTGCTGACCGCGCGCGCGAAAGGGCTGAGCGAGCGCCGGGTGCTGTGGAAGCACGTGTTTCGCAACGCGCTCCTGCCGCTGATCGTCGGCTTTCCGGCGGCGTTCATCGGCGCGTTCTTCACGGGCAGCCTGCTGATCGAGACGCTGTTCTCGCTTGATGGGCTCGGCCTGCTCTCGTACGAATCCGTCGTGCGACGCGACTATCCGGTCGTGCTCGGCACGCTCTATCTCTTCACGCTGATTGGCCTCGCGACGAAGCTCATCTCGGATCTTTGTTACGTCTGGGTCGATCCGCGCATCCAATTCGAACAACTGGAGCGCTGATTTGAATCGAGCCGCTTCATCGCGATCGTCACGACGCGACCTCAACGGCAGCGACGCGCAACCGCTGCGCGGCGAGGCATCGGTGCCGCCCGGGCGGCGCGTATGGCTGCGCTTCAAGCGCAATCGGCTGGGGTACTGGAGTCTCATTGTGTTCGTCGCGGCGTTCGTGATCAGCCTCGCGGGTCCGCTCTGGTCGAACGACAAACCGCTCGTCGTGCGTTATCAGGGGCACTTGTACTTTCCGCTCGTGAAGACGTATGCGGAGACGGCCTTCGGCGGCGATTTCCCGACGCCCGCCGACTATCTCGATCCCTTCGTGCGCGACCGGTTCAGCGCGCCCGGCAACTTCGCGATCTATCCGCCGAATCACTACTACTACGACACGCTCAACTATTTCTCGAAAGGCTCGAACCCAGCGCCGCCTTCGCGCGAAAACTGGCTCGGCACCGACGACCGCGGCCGCGACGTGTTCGCGCGGCTCGTGTACGGCTTTCGCGTGTCGGTGCTGTTCGCGCTCGTGCTGACGGCGATCGGCACGATACTCGGCGTTGTCGCGGGCGCGTTTCAGGGCTATTTCGGCGGCAGGATCGACATCACCGGGCAGCGGCTGATCGAGATATGGAGCGCGTTGCCGGAGCTTTATCTGCTCATCATCTTCGCGTCGATATTCGAGCCGAGCCTGGTCCTCCTGATCATCCTGCTGTCGCTGTTCGGATGGATCGGCC
This sequence comes from Caballeronia megalochromosomata, assembly GCA_001580565.1. Classification (GTDB taxonomy): domain Bacteria; phylum Pseudomonadota; class Gammaproteobacteria; order Burkholderiales; family Burkholderiaceae; genus Caballeronia; species Caballeronia megalochromosomata. The sequence goes on from LRBF01000106.1 coordinate 25,641, forward strand.
TGTCGGATTACGTGCGCGCGGAGTTTCTGCGCAATCGCACGCAGGACTATGTGCGCGCCGCACGCGCGATGGGCCTGTCGAACTGGCAGATCATCTGGCGGCATGTGCTGCCCAATAGCCTGACGCCGGTCATCACGTTCCTGCCGTTTCGCATGAGCGGTGCGATTCTCGCGTTGACGAGCCTCGATTTTCTCGGGCTGGGCGTGCCGTCGCCCACGCCCTCGCTCGGCGAACTGCTCGCGCAGGGCAAGGCCAACCTCGACGCGTGGTGGATTTCGCTTTCGACCTTCGGCGTGCTCGTCGCGACGCTGCTCCTCTTGACCTTCATGGGCGATGCCTTGCGCAACGCGCTGGATACGCGCATCGCCGATGCGGTGAAAGCGGGAGGCGGGCAGTGAGCGAGCCGCTTCTTTCGATTCGGGACCTGCGCGTGCGTTTCGGCGACACGCTCGCCGTCGACGGCGTGAATCTCGAGATCCGCGCGGGTGAGCGTGTGGCGCTCGTCGGCGAGTCGGGCTCCGGCAAGAGCGTAACGGCGCTGTCGATCCTGCGTCTTTTGGGCGATGCCGGGCTGACTGGCTCGATCCGCTTCGCCGGCGAGGAACTGCTGTCGAAGAGCGAGCACGCGATGCGCGGCCTGCGCGGCTCGGACATCGCGATGATCTTCCAGGAGCCGATGACCGCGCTCAATCCGCTCTATACGGTCGGCGACCAGATCGGCGAGACGATTCAACTGCACGACGGCACGAGCGCGCGCGCGGCGCGGCAACGCGCGATCGCGCTGCTCGCGCGCACCGGCATCACCGAGCCGGAAAGGCGCGTGGACAGCTATGCGCACCAGCTTTCGGGCGGGCAGCGCCAGCGCGTGATGATCGCGATGGCGCTCGCATGCCGGCCGCGCCTGCTCCTCGCCGACGAGCCGACCACGGCGCTCGACGTGACGATCCGCGCGCAGATCGTCGACCTGCTGCTGGAGCTTCAACGCGATGAAGCCGAGAAGCGCGGCATGGCCGTGCTGCTCATCACGCACGACCTGAACCTCGTGCGGCGCTTTGCCGAACGCGTCGCGGTGATGGAGAAGGGCGTGCTCGTCGAAAGCGCGGCGGTGGAGGAGATCTTCACGTCGCCGCAGCATCCGTACACGAAGCGGCTGATGGAGAGCAAACCGAAGCGCAGCGTGCTGCCCGTGCTGCCGATCGCGCCGGTGCTGCTCGACGCGAAGGACGTGTCCGTCGATTACCCGATGCGCCTGCCTGGTGTCGCGGGCTGGTTCCGGCGCGGCCGCTTCAAGGCCGTCGACGACGTCACGCTCACGGTGCGGCAGGGCGAGACGCTCGGTATCGTCGGCGAATCGGGTTCGGGCAAGTCCACGCTCGCGATGGCGCTGCTCGGCCTGCAGCGCGTCTCGACCGGCACGGTGCAGTTTCAGGGGCGCGCCATCGGCGACTTTCGCGGGCGCGAGAAAACCGTGCTGCGCTCGAACCTGCAAGTGGTGTTTCAGGACCCGTTCAGTTCGCTGTCGCCGCGGCAGACGGTCGAACGGATCGTCGGGGAAGGGCTCGCGCTGCATCGCCCGGAACTCGATGCCGCCGCGCGGCGCGCGAAGGTGCTCGCGGTGTTGCGCGAAGTCGGCATGGAGCGCGGGGCGCTCGATCGTTATCCGCACGAATTCTCCGGCGGTCAGCGGCAGCGCATTGCGATCGCGCGCGCGCTCGTGCTCGAACCGAGCATCCTGATCCTCGACGAACCGACGAGCGCACTCGATGTTTCCATTCAGACTCAAGTACTTGCGCTTCTGGCCGACATTCAGAAGAAGCACAATCTCGGTTACGTTTTCATTAGCCACGACCTGCAGGTGATCGGCGCGATGGCGCACCGCGTCGCGGTGATGCGGAATGGTTTTGTCGTGGAGACCGGGGAAGTAGAGAAGATTTTTGCGAACCCTTCCGACGAATACACAAGAAAGCTACTGAAGGCAGCCCTGGATTCCTAAAAATCTTTCTTTTTCACCAATTGAGTGCCCATCTTAATTGTATTTTTCTATTTCTTTTGACAGTTAAATACTTTGTGTCTAGTATCCTTCCAAACTTTCACGTATCTCCCTGATTTAGCAGCCTTTAATTGTAAAACCTACCGACCGATGCAGCCACTAACGATGACTAAGACATGTGCGCGCGCCGCCGCGAGCATGTTAATCGGCCTTCTGATGACAACAACTTCCGGCGCGTTCGCCGATGAAGTCAGCAGTAGCAGCCAAAATGCCAACAACGGCATTTTTTCCTCCAGCAAATCCTCTGACGCAACCAGCGCAGACGCCGCCAGCAGTCCGGGTGGCGCGAAGTCGTTTCTGTCGGGCGTGGCGAGCAAGGCGGGCGACGTCGTCGTCGGCGCGCTCAACATGATCGGCGTGCGTTATCGCTGGGGCGGCAACACGCCGGATTCCGGCCTCGACTGTAGCGGCTTCGTGCGCTACGTCTTCCAGGACACGCTCGGCATGACCTTGCCGCGCCGCGCCGAGGAAATGAGCCGCGTCGGCGAGAAGGTGACCGTCGCCGATCTCAAGCCGGGCGATCTCGTATTCTTCAACACGATGCGCCGCTCGTTCTCTCATGTCGGCATCTATATCGGCGACAACAAGTTCGTGCATTCGCCGTCCACCGGCAGCACGATCCGTGTCGACGACATGGAAGACGGCTACTGGGAAAAGCGCTTCCAGGGCGCGCGCCGTATCGAGAACGCGCAGGTCGGCGATGGCTCGGAACTGCGTCAGCGCGTAAGCGCGTCGATCGGCGGTTACTGATCGTCTGTCCGGCCTTCGAGAAAAGCCTGCCTCCTTCCGGGACGCAGGCTTTTTGCTTTTCCAGAGGCGGTGGCGGGCGTCGCCTTGGTTCGATCGGAAAGCCTCATTGCACGCGCCTCTAAAAGCCGTTATAGTTTTTGAATGAACTTTTTCCCGTTCCCCTTCTCGTTGTTTCCGGCTGGTGCGTCGCTACGCGCACTATCGCTGCTAGCGCGCCTACCGCGCTAATTCGTCTCGCCTCCCGTCTGCTCGTCTAGTCAGGTTTTCGACGCCAGCGGTGGCGCGAACACCCGAATTCCCTTTTGCCTTATCGTTTTCCATCCAACAATCGATAAATCTCCCCACTGGAGCCCAACATGGCAGCCGACAAGTTGATCATCTTCGACACGACCTTGCGCGATGGCGAGCAGTCCCCCGGCGCGTCGATGACGAAGGAAGAAAAGATCCGCATCGCGAAGCAACTGGAGCGCATGAAGGTCGACGTGATCGAGGCGGGCTTTGCCGCCAGTTCGAACGGCGATTTCGACGCGATCAGCACGATCGCGTCGCTCGTGAAGGACAGCACGGTCTGCTCGCTCGCGCGCGCCAACGACAAGGACATCCAGCGCGCCGCCGACGCCTTGAAGCCCGCCAACCAGTTCCGGATCCACACGTTCATCGCCACGTCGGCGCTGCACATGGAAAAGAAGCTGCGCATGACGCCGCAGCAGGTCTACGATCAGGCGCGCCTCGCGGTGCGCTTCGCGCGCAAGTTCACCGATGACGTCGAGTTCTCGCCGGAAGACGGCAGCCGCTCGGATATCGATTTCCTCTGCCGCGTGCTCGAAGGCGTCATCGAGGAAGGTGCGCGCACCATCAACATCACGGATACGGTCGGTTACGGCATTCCGGAGCATTACGGCAATCTCGTCAGGACGCTGCGCGAGCGCGTGCCCAATTCCGACAAGGCCGTCTGGTCGGTTCACTGCCACGACGACCTCGGCCTGGCGGTCGCCAATTCGCTCGCGGGCGTGCAGATCGGCGGCGCGCGTCAGGTCGAATGCACGATCAACGGTCTCGGCGAGCGCGCGGGCAATACGTCGCTCGAAGAAATCGTGATGGCCGTGAAGACGCGCAAGGATTACTTCGGGCTCGATGTGGGCATCGACACGTCGCAGATCGTCCCCACGTCCAAGCTCGTCTCGCAGATCACCGGCTTCGTCGTGCAGCCGAACAAGGCGGTGGTCGGCGCAAATGCGTTCGCGCACGCGTCCGGCATCCACCAGGACGGCGTGCTGAAGGCGCGCGACACCTACGAGATCATGCGCGCGGAAGACGTGGGCTGGAGCGCGAACAAGATCGTGCTCGGCAAGCTGTCGGGCCGTAACGCGTTCAAGCAGCGTCTGGAAGAACTCGGCGTGACGCTCGAATCCGAGGCCGACGTGAACGCCGCGTTCGCGCGCTTCAAGGATCTCGCCGACCGCAAGGCCGAGATCTTCGACGAAGACATCATGCAGATCGTCTCCGAGGAATCCGCCGAGGCACAGGCGAAGGAACACTTCCGCTTCGTGTCGATGAAGCAGCATTCCGAAACCGGCGAGCAGCCGCAGGCGAAGGTCGTGTTCGCGGTGGAAGGTACCGAAGTGACCGGCGAAGCGGGCGGCAACGGTCCCGTCGATGCGACCTTGCACGCGATCGAATCGAAGGTTTCGAGCGGCGCGGAACTCGTGCTGTACTCGGTCAACGCGATCACGACCGGCACGCAGGCGCAGGGCGAAGTGACGGTGCGCCTGTCGAAGAGCGGTCGGATCGTGAACGGCGTGGGCACGGATCCGGACATCGTCGCCGCGTCGGCGAAGGCGTATATCGCAGCGCTGAACAAGCTGCATTCGAAGGTCGAGAAGCTCAATCCGCAGCTTTGATTGCCGGCCGCGGTGTTGTTTGAGATGAGAAAAGCCCTCGCAAGAGGGCTTTTCTCATGGTGCGCAGAAGGTTAGAAGAGATTGCGCCGGTCCGGATCGTGGAGCGGGTCGGGCGTCTTCTGCGTCAGGCGCAGAACGCCCTGATCGTCGAAATAGAAGCTGTACATCATGTACCAGACGTTCGCTTCCATGTAGCGGTAGGTCCAGACTTCGCGCTTCATCAGCGGAAAGTACGACGTCTCCACCGGCCGCCCGAAGTTCACGAGCACGTCCTTCTTCGTCCACGTGCCGATCTGCGCCTTGTAGAACTCGTTCTCGTCGAGCACCTGCCGGACGCTGACGATCCTGCCGGATGCGTCGATGTCAGCGGCGGTGGTGAATTCGCCGAGCGGTTGCGTCGGCCACATCAGGCGCTTGCCGCCGTCGGGCAAATCGTAGACTTCGCGCGGCGGGCCGAGACGCGCGGTGACCGTCGATGCATCGGCGCCGGTCTGGTAGTTCTGCCACGGCTGCACGCAGGCCGAGAGCAGCAGTGCGACGCCTGCGCCCGCGAGCGCGCCGCGCAGGCGGTTGAATGGGTACGGCATGGTAGCCTCCACGTGCTGGATCGTTCTATGTTTCCTGTGATTTTGACACGCGCGCGCGGCAAAACATTCTCCGATACGCCGCGCTATTCGAGCGCATGTGTCGGCAATGCCGGACTTGCGCGGCGCGCCCGGTGCGGCCTATGATCCGCGCTTTCGGCGGATCGGCAAAACTCATGAAGAAAGGAATCAGCGTGCGCGCGATGCGATGGCTGCGCGCCGCGGCATCGACGTGTCTCGCGTTGTCTCTGTCGGCGAATGCGGCCGATCTGCCGCCAATCAAGCTCGCGCTGATCGAAGGCATGTCCGGCCCGTTCGCGAACGCCGGCGCAATGGTCGAGCGCAATCTGCGCTTCGGCGTCGAGCGCGTGAACGCGCAGGGCGGCGTGAAGCTCGCCGACGGCATGCATCCGCTTCAGCTCGTCGTGCTCGACGGCAAGGGCAGCAGCGAGGCAAGTCTCGTGCAACTGCGCGCGGCGATCGACGACGGAATCGGCTTCGTCATGCAGGGCAACAGTTCGGCGGTGGCGGCGGCGCTCGTCGCGGCGATCGACAAGCAGAACGCGCGCGAACCGGATCGCCGCGTGCTTTTTCTCAACTATTCCGCCGACGATCCCGCGCTCACCAACGACGCGTGCAGTTTCTGGCACTTTCGCTTCGACGCGCACGCCGGCATGCGCATGGACGCGCTCGCCGACGCGCTGAAAGACGATCGCTCGGTGAAAAAGGTCTATCTGCTGAATCAGGATTACAGCTTCGGCCACGACGTGAGCCGCGAGGCGCAGCGCGCGCTGAAGGAACGGCGGCCGGACATCGCCATCGCCGGCGACGAGTTTCATCCGATCGGACGCGTGAAGGATTTCGCGCCGTACATCGCGAAAATCCGTGCGAGCGGGGCCGACGCCGTCATCACCGGCAACTGGGGCAACGATCTCACGCTGCTGGTGAAAGCGGCGCGCGAACAGGGGCTCGACACGAAGTTCTACACGTTTTACGGAAACAGCCTGGGTGCGCCGGCGGCGCTCGGCGAGGCCGGCGTGAAGCGCGTGATCGCGGTGGCGGACTGGCATCCGAACGCGGGCGGCGCGGCTTCGGACGCCTACTATCGCGCGTTTCGCGCCCGCTATCCCGCCGCCGCGGACGATTATCTGGTGGCGCGCATGCCCCTGATGGTCGAAATGCTTGCCTCGGCGATGACCCGCGCGAGCAGCGCGAACCCGCTCGCGGTGGCGCGCGCGCTCGAAGGCATGAAGTTCGACGGTGAAGGCTTCCACGCGATGACCATGCGCGCCGACGATCATCAGGTAATCCAGCCCCTTTATGTGATGGAAATGGACAAGGCGGGAACGAAGGGCGTCGCGCTCGACAACGAAGGCTCAGGCTTCGGCTTTCGCACGCTGCTTGCCGTTCCGGCTGCGAAGACCGTCCCGCCGACGACCTGCAAGATGGCGCGGCCCGCGCGCTAGGTGTCTCCGGTAACGCGCGATATGCTATACTCCGCGCTTCGTCTTTGGTTTTGATGAAGGCGAATCTTAAATTGGCAAACCCACGGCACGGCCTTTCTTCCGTGACCGCCTGTCTGTATCAAAGGAAAAGCAAAATGTCCGTAGCAGAAGTCAAGAAGTCCGACATCGTCGCAGAATACGCGCGCGGCGCCAACGACACCGGCTCCCCCGAAGTGCAGGTTGCACTGCTGACGAGCCGCATCAACGAACTCACCGTCCACTTCAAGTCGCACTCGAAGGATCACCATAGCCGCCGCGGTCTGCTGCGCATGGTGAGCCGCCGTCGCAAGCTGCTCGACTACCTGAAGGGCAAGGATGCGGATCGTTATCGCTCGCTGATCGAGAAGCTGGGTCTGCGCAAGTAATTGGCGTCAAACGGCCGCCGTTAGAACGAGTGCCTGTGTCAGTACGCTGATACAGGCACTTTGTTTTTGTACGTTCCGGTCATGAAGTGGTGCTCGATCGCGTTTGCTGCGGTCGAACGTCGTAGTGTGTGGTTTCGGCAGTTCATGGCTTTACCCGGATACATCGTCCGGTTCGACACCCGGTCCGGCCTCGCGGCAGAGCTTTGTGTCATTCCAGCGCGGCGCGCGCACGTCGGGCGAGTCCCGCGCTGGAATGGCATAACACACCTCTCAAGCGTGGCTCGCGACCGCCCCAGCCAGCGCCAGACGAGCGGCGCGGCGCAACGTAGAAGGAGTCACAATGTTCAATAAAATCGTCAAAGAATTTAAGTGGGGACAGCACAATGTCCGCCTGGAAACGGGTGAAATCGCTCGTCAGGCAAGCGGCGCGGTGATCGTCGATGTCGAAGACACCGTCGTGCTCGCGACCGTCGTTGGCGCGAAGACCGCCAAGCCGGGCCAGGACTTCTTCCCGCTGACCGTCGATTACCTCGAAAAAACCTACGCCGCCGGCAAGATTCCGGGCGGCTTCTTCCGCCGCGAAGGCCGTCCGTCGGAAGGCGAGACGCTCATCTCGCGCCTGATCGACCGCCCGCTGCGCCCGCTCTTCCCGGAAGGCTTCTATAACGAAGTGCAGGTCGTCATCCACGTCCTGTCGCTGAATCCGGACGTCCCGGCGGACATTCCCGCGCTGATCGGCGCATCGGCTGCGCTGGCCGTGTCGGGCCTGCCGTTCAACGGTCCGGTCGGCGCCGCGCGCGTCGCCTACATCAACAACGAATACGTGCTGAACCCGACGCGCCCGCAGATGAAGGAATCGGCGCTCGACCTGATCGTCGCCGGCACCGAGCGCGCCGTGCTGATGGTGGAATCGGAAGCGCAACAACTGAGCGAAGAAGTGATGCTCGGCGGCGTCGTGTTCGGTCACGAGCAAATGCAGACGGCCATCGACGCGATTCACGAACTCGTGCGCGAAGGCGGCAAGCCGGAATGGGACTGGAAGCCTGCCGCGAAGAACGAAGCGCTCATTTCGCGCGTGACGGAAATCGCCAAGTCGGAACTGGAAGCGGCTTACCAGTTGCGCAACAAGCAGGCGCGTTCGGCCAAGCTGAAGGAAGTCTACGCGGCGACCTCGGCGAAGCTCGCCGAGGAAGCAGTGGTGTCCGACGCGGCAACCATCGGCAACGTCCTGTTCGACATCGAAGCGAAGATCGTCCGCTCGCAGATCCTGAACGGCGAGCCGCGCATCGACGGCCGCGACACGCGCACGGTGCGCCCGATCGAAATCCGCACGGGTGTCCTGCCGCGTACGCACGGCTCGGCGCTCTTCACGCGCGGCGAAACGCAGGCGCTGGTCGTCGCGACGCTCGGCACCAAGGGCGATGAGCAGAACATCGACGCACTCGAAGGCGAATACCGCGAGCGCTTCATGCTCCACTACAACATGCCCCCGTTCGCGACGGGCGAAACCGGCCGCGTCGGCTCGCCGAAGCGTCGTGAAATCGGTCACGGGCGTCTGGCGAAGCGCGCGCTGGTCGCGTGCCTGCCGAGCGCCGACGAATTCGGCTACTCGATCCGCGTCGTGTCGGAAATCACGGAATCGAACGGTTCGTCGTCGATGGCTTCGGTCTGCGGCGGCTGCCTCGCGCTGATGGACGCCGGCGTGCCGATGAAGGCGCACGTCGCGGGCATCGCGATGGGCCTGATTCTCGAAGGCAACAAGTTCGCGGTTCTGACCGACATCCTCGGCGACGAAGATCACCTCGGCGACATGGACTTCAAGGTGGCTGGCACGGCCCAAGGCGTGACCGCGCTGCAGATGGACATCAAGATCCAGGGCATCACGAAGGAAATCATGCAGGTCGCGCTCGCGCAGGCGAAGGAAGGCCGCATGCATATCCTCGGCAAGATGACGGCCGCCGTTCCGACCACGAACACGGAACTGTCGGACTACGCGCCGCGCATGATCACCATCAAGATCAATCCGGAGAAGATCCGCGACGTGATCGGCAAGGGCGGTTCGGTCATTCGCGCGCTGACGGAAGAGACCGGCACGACCATCGACATTTCGGACGACGGCGTCGTGACGATCGCGAGCACCAGCGCGGAAGGCATGGCCGACGCGAAGAAGCGCATCGAGAACATCACGGCTGAAGTGGAAGTCGGCCAGGTCTACGAAGGCCCGGTGCTCAAGCTGCTCGACTTCGGCGCGATCGTGAACATCCTGCCGGGCAAGGACGGTCTGCTGCACATCTCCGAGATCGTCAACGAGCGCGTGAAGGACATCAACGACTACCTGAAGGAAGGCCAGATCGTGCGCGTCAAGGTCATCCAGACGGACGAAAAGGGTCGTGTGCGTCTGTCGGCGAAGGCGCTTCTGAACGAAGGCGCGCAACAGGCGGAACCCACGCACCCGCAGCAGTAATGCGGTAATGTGTAGACGGCCGGCCGCTGATGCGAGCCGGCCGTTTTCATGTATGACGCGTCGGACGCTATGCGTTGTCCGATGCCTCATCGGACTCGATGGCAGTGTGGAGCGTGGATTGCTTCAGGCGCGCGCAGTGCCATCCGGTTCGAATGCACACTGACTCCGGTCGGCACAGGGAGAGAATATGAAGGCCATCGAAATCACCGAGTTTGGCGCACCCGAAGTCCTGAAACTGGGCGAACGTCCGACGCCTGCGCCGGGCAAGTGCGAAGTGTTGATCAAGGTGGCCGCTTCCGGCGTGAACCGGCCGGACGTGTTCCAGCGAAAGGGCGCCTATGCGCCGCCGCCGGGTGCGTCGGATCTGCCGGGGCTGGAGGTGGCCGGTGAAATCGTCGATGGCGATTTCGATCCCAGGCACAACCCGTTCGGCCTGAAAAAGGGTGATCGTGTGTGCGCGCTGCTGGCGGGCGGCGGCTACGCCGAATATGCGGTCGCGCCGCTTGAGCAATGTCTGCCGGTGCCGAAGGGCCTGTCGGATATCGAGGCCGCATCGTTGCCGGAGACGTTCTTCACGGTGTGGAGCAACGTATTCGAGCGCGGCCAGCTGGGCGCCGGCGAGAACGGCGCGGAAGAGACGCTGCTCGTGCAGGGCGGATCGAGCGGTATCGGCGTGACGGCGATCCAGATCGCGAAGGCGCTCGGCTTTCGCGTGTTCGCCACGGCCGGCACCGATGAAAAGTGCCGCGCGTGCGAAGCGCTCGGCGCGGAGCGCGCGATCAACTATAAGACAGAAGATTTCGTCGAAGTGGTGAAGTCGCTGACGAACGACCGCGGCGTCGACGTGATCCTCGACATGGTCGCGGGCGACTATCTCCCGCGCGAGCTCAAGGCGCTGGCCGACGGCGGCCGCATCTGCGTGATCGCGCTGCTGGGCGGCGCGAAGGCGGAGATCAACCTGAACGACGTGCTGCGTCGGCGCCTGGTCATCACGGGTTCGACGCTGCGTCCGCGTCCGGTCGCGTTCAAGGCGAAGCTCGCGGCGAAGCTGAAGGAGCGCGTCTGGCCGGAAATCGAGGCGGGGCGCATCAAGCCGGTCATCCACCAGGTTTTTCCGGCGCACGACGCCGCCGCCGCGCATGCGCTGATGGAAAGCAGCACGCACGTCGGCAAGATCGTGCTCGACTGGCGCGAGGACGCGTGATGTTTTCGCGCGGCTTGCGGCGCTTTACGTGACGGCCGGCTTTCGACGGTTTGACCGGGTTCGTCGTAACACAGTAAAATCGCCTGTTTTGCAAGCAGTTTGCGGTTCGTAGCGGTTCATTTTTATAACAGGGCGGCTCTTGCAAGCCGCCGCCGACTGACGAGACATATGTCCAGAGAACGAGCGAAACTGGTGGTGGGCAACTGGAAGATGCACGGTCGTATGGGTGACAATGCGACCTTGCTGACCGAAGTCGCCGCAGGAGCATCGGCTTTGCAAAAGGGCGTGCGCGTCGGCGTATGCGTGCCGTGTCCTTATCTCGCGCAATCGCAGGCGCTTCTGAGCGGCTCGGTCGTGCAATGGGGCATCCAGGACGTGTCGGCGCATGCGGGCGGCGCGTTCACCGGCGAAGTCGCGGCGGAGATGGCGGCGGACTTCGGCGTCACGTATGCAATCGTCGGACATTCGGAGCGACGCGCGTATCATCGCGAAAGTCCGGAAACCGTCGCTTCGAAAGCGCAGCGCGCAATCGAAGCGGGGCTCACGCCGATCGTCTGCGTCGGCGAGTCGCTCGAAGAACGTGAAGCCGGTACGACCGAGCAGATCATCGGCACACAGCTCGACGCGGTGCTGCTGGTCCTGACGGAAGAGCAGGCGGCGGGCATCGTGGTCGCATACGAACCGGTCTGGGCGATCGGCACGGGCAAGACGGCGCGGCCGGGCCAGGCGCAGGACGTTCATGCATTCCTGCGTCACAAGCTGCTGGCAAAAGGCGCATCGGTCGCGAACGTGCCGGTTTTGTACGGCGGCAGCGTGAAGCCCGAAAATGCGGAAGAGCTGTTCGGGCAAAAGGACATCGACGGCGGCCTGATCGGCGGCGCGTCGCTGAAGTCGAAAGATTTTCTGGCGATCTGCCGGGCGGCGCAAATCGTGATGCATTGAGCATCGGGCGGCAAGCGGGCAGGGCAGGCGAAAGAGCATAGTGCGACACGAAGGTGTCACGGAATTATCAGGGATCGGGTGAGTTGAAATGCTGTATTTGAAGACATTGATTATCGTCGTCCAGTTGTTGTCGGCGTTGGGCGTTATCGGTCTCGTGCTGCTGCAGCACGGCAAGGGCGCGGACATGGGCGCGGCGTTCGGCAGCGGTGCATCGGGAAGTCTCTTCGGCGCGACGGGTTCGGCCAACTTTCTGTCGCGCACCACCGCGGTTCTCGCCGCGGTATTTTTCGTCACGACGCTGACGTTGACCTATCTGGGAAGCTACAAGCCGCAAACGTCGGCGGGCGTGCTGGGTGGTGGCGCATCCGTTCCGGCATCGGCTCCGGCTGGCGCTTCGGCGGCTTCGGCACCTGCCTCCGCACCGGTCGTTTCGTCCGCGCCGGGCGCCGACGTGCCCAAATAACGACAGAACGAATTTTTCGCAGAATTTGCATTTTGTGCGTTGAACAATTCGTAGGGCCCAGTTATAATTCAAGTCTTGAAGCGATTCGCGGCAATTAGAAGTAGTTTTCCCGGATTGCAGTACAGTGCCGACGTGGTGAAATTGGTAGACACGCTATCTTGAGGGGGTAGTGGCGAAAGCTGTGCGAGTTCGAGTCTCGCCGTCGGCACCAAAGTTATCCAATGCCAGCCGCTTGCTTCGCTTCGGCTGGCATTGTCACTTCTGGAGTACCCTTACGTTTTTGCAGCAGCATCGACATCGTCAAAGCGGTTGTCACAGTGTGCTGATATCGTGAGCGGTCCCAAGTGAATTCTCCCGCCGGGTGGTCCGTCCCGGCTGAAGGCCCCAATCAATAACAGACCACATCTACCGATCAGAGGATAGCCTTGAACCTCGCACCCTATTACCCCGTCTTCTTGTTTCTTGTAGTGGGCCTAGGTTTAGGTATTGCGTTGGTCAGTATTGGCAAGATCCTCGGTCCCAACAAGCCCGACACGGAAAAAAACGCGCCGTACGAGTGCGGCTTCGAGGCCTTCGAAGACGCGCGTATGAAGTTCGATGTGCGTTACTATCTCGTCGCGATTCTTTTCATCATTTTCGACCTTGAGACGGCGTTCCTGTTCCCGTGGGGTGTGTCCCTGCGCGATATCGGCTGGCCCGGCTTCATGGCGATGATGATTTTTCTGCTCGAATTTTTGCTCGGTTTCGCCTACATCTGGAGAAAGGGCGGACTCGACTGGGAATGACAGTTAGATCACCGGATTCATGGGCGGCTTTGGCTGGCTGCTCATCTGGAGTGGAAAACAAATGAGTATCGAAGGGGTCTTGAAGGAAGGCTTTGTCACCACCACGGCTGACAAGCTCATCAACTGGACGCGCACCGGCTCCCTGTGGCCGATGACGTTCGGTCTCGCGTGCTGTGCGGTCGAGATGATGCATGCGGGCGCCGCACGCTACGACCTGGACCGTTTCGGCGTGGTGTTCCGTCCGAGCCCGCGCCAGTCCGACGTGATGATCGTCGCCGGGACGCTGTGCAACAAGATGGCGCCCGCGCTTCGTAAGGTGTACGACCAGATGGCCGAGCCGCGCTGGGTCATTTCCATGGGTTCGTGCGCGAACGGCGGTGGCTACTACCACTATTCATATTCCGTCGTGCGCGGTTGCGACCGGATCGTGCCGGTCGACGTGTACGTTCCCGGTTGTCCTCCGACCGCCGAAGCCCTGGTCTACGGCGTGATCCAGTTGCAGGCGAAGATTCGCCGCACCAACACCATCGCCCGTCAGTAAGGGCCTGAGTCTCCCCAAACTATGGCAAGCAAACTCGAGACCCTCAAAGCGAACCTCGAGACGGCGTTTGGCGGCCGTCTCCAGAGCATTACCGAGGCGCTGGGTCAGGTGACGGTCGTCGTCAAGGCGGCCGACTATCTGGACGTCTGCAAGCAGCTGCGCGATGACCCGTCGCTGCGCTTCGAGCAGCTCATGGATCTCGCCGGCGTCGACTATTCGACCTATGGCGACGGCGCCTACGACGGCCCGCGTTTCGCGGCCGTGAGCCATCTTCTCTCGATCACGAACAACTGGCGCGTGCGCGTGCGCGTATTCGCTCCGGACGACGAAGTGCCCATCGTGCCTTCCGTGGTCGATATCTGGACGTCGGCGAACTGGTACGAGCGTGAAGCGTTCGACCTCTACGGCATCGTGTTCGAAGGCCATCCCGACCTGCGCCGCATTCTCACGGACTACGGTTTCATCGGCCATCCGTTCCGCAAGGACTTCCCGGTTTCGGGCTACGTCGAAATGCGCTACGACCCGGAAGAGAAGCGCGTGGTCTATCAGCCCGTGACGATCGAACCGCGCGAAATCACGCCGCGCGTGATCCGCGAAGATCGCTATGGCGGTCTGAAACATTAAGAGAACGCCATGGCAGAGATCAAGAATTACACGCTGAACTTTGGCCCGCAGCACCCGGCAGCGCACGGCGTGCTGCGCCTCGTGCTGGAACTCGACGGCGAAGTGATCCAGCGCGCCGACCCGCACATCGGTCTGCTGCATCGCGCGACCGAGAAGCTGGCCGAGACCAAGACCTTCATCCAGTCCGTGCCGTACATGGACCGTCTCGACTATGTGTCGATGATGGTCAACGAGCACGGCTACGTGATGGCCATCGAAAAGCTGCTCGGCATCGACGTGCCGATTCGCGCGAAGTACATCCGCGTGCTGTTCGACGAAATCACGCGCGTGCTGAATCACCTGATGTGGATCGGCTCGCACGCGCTCGACGTCGGCGCGATGGCGGTGTTCCTCTACGCGTTCCGCGAGCGTGAAGACCTCATGGACGTCTACGAGGCGGTGTCCGGCGCGCGCATGCACGCGGCGTACTATCGTCCGGGCGGCGTCTACCGCGATCTGCCGGACGCGATGCCGCAATACAAGGCGTCCAAGATCCGCAACGCGAAGGCCCTCGACAGGATGAACGAGAACCGTCAGGGTTCTCTGCTCGACTTCATCGAGGACTTCTTCAAGCGCTTCCCGGGTTGTGTCGACGAGTACGAAACATTGCTCACCGACAACCGCATCTGGAAGCAGCGTCTCGTGGGCATCGGCGTGGTGAGCCCGGAGCGCGCGTTGCAAATGGGCTTGTCCGGCGCGATGCTGCGCGGCTCGGGTATCGAGTGGGATTTGCGCAAGAAGCAGCCGTACGAAGTGTACGATCAGCTCGACTTCGATATCCCGGTCGGCGTGAACGGCGATTGCTACGACCGCTATCTGGTGCGCGTGGAAGAAATGCGCCAGTCAACGCGCATCGCCCAACAGTGCATTGCGTGGCTGCGCAAGAATCCCGGCCCTGTGATGGTCGATAATCACAAGGTTGCGCCGCCTTCGCGCGTGGGCATGAAGAGCAACATGGAAGAGCTGATTCACCATTTCAAGCTCTTCACCGAAGGCTTCCACGTGCCGGAAGGCGAAACGTACGCGGCGGTCGAGCATCCGAAGGGCGAGTTTGGCATCTACCTGATTTCGGATGGCGCGAACAAGCCGTATCGCCTGAAGATTCGCGCGCCGGGCTATGCACACCTCGCATCGCTCGACGAAATGGCGCGAGGCCACATGATCGCCGACGCTGTGACGATCATCGGTACGCAAGACATTGTGTTCGGCGAGATCGATCGCTGATCTCATTCTCCGCTTGCGCGGTGCGCTCATCGGGCCGCCGCGCACGGAACGCGAAAGCAATAACAGGAACCCGCAGGAACGCCAGGTCTGCCGCAATACGAAGGGCGCGGCAGGTTTTCGTTCGGTAGGAATTGAAAGAGTCGTGTCTGAAAATGATCTCAGCTGAAGGCCTGAAAGAAATCGACCGCGCGGTCGCGAAGTATCCCGCCGAGCAAAAGCAATCGGCGGTGATGGCGGCGCTTGCTGTCGCTCAGGAAGAGCATGGTTGGCTCTCGCCCGAACTCATGCAGTTCGTGGCCGATTACCTGAGCATGCCGCCGGTCGCGGTGCAGGAAGTCGCCACGTTCTACACCATGTACGAGCTGAAGCCGGTCGGTAAGCACAAGATCACGCTCTGCACGAATCTGCCTTGCCAGCTCGGTCCGGACGGCGGTTCGGACAGCGCCGCCGAGTATCTCAAGCAGAAGCTTGGAATCGATTTCGGCGAGACCACCGCGGACGGCAAGTTCACGCTGAAAGAAGGCGAGTGCTTCGGCGCATGCGGCGACGCACCTGTGATGCTGGTGAACAACCATCGCATGTGCAGCTTCATGAGCCGCGAGAAGATCGACCAGTTGATCGAGGACCTTTCGAAATGACGTCACTCCACGATCGTCACATCAAGCCGCTGATCCTCGCTGGCCTCAACGGCGAGAACTGGCATCTCGAAGATTACGTTGCGCGCGGTGGCTACAAGCAACTGCGCCGCATCCTGGAAGAGAAGATTCCGGCCGAACAGGTGATCGCCGACGTCAAGGCGTCGGGTCTGCGCGGCCGCGGCGGTGCGGGCTTCCCGACCGGCCTGAAGTGGAGCTTCATGCCGCGTCAGTTCCCGGGGCAGAAGTATCTCGTCTGCAACTCGGACGAGGGCGAGCCGGGCACGTTCAAGGACCGCGACATCCTGCGCTGGAATCCGCACGCGCTGATCGAAGGCATGGCCATCGGCGCGTACGCGATGGGCATCACCGTCGGCTACAACTACATCCACGGCGAGATTTTCGAAGTCTACAAGGTGTTCGAAGCGGCGCTGGAAGAAGCGCGCGCGGCCGGTTATCTCGGCGCGAACATCCTCGGCTCCGGCTTCTCGTTCGAGCTGTATGCGCATCATGGTTACGGCGCGTATATCTGCGGCGAAGAAACCGCGTTGCTCGAATCGCTGGAAGGCAAGAAAGGCCAGCCGCGCTTCAAGCCGCCGTTCCCGGCGAGCTTCGGCGTGTACGGCAAGCCGACCACGATCAACAACACCGAGACTTTCGCGGCGGTGCCGTTCCTGCTGGAAATCGGCCCGCAGAATTATCTCGAGCTCGGCAAGCCGAACAACGGCGGCACGAAAATCTTTTCCGTGTCGGGCGACGTCAATCGTCCGGGCAACTACGAGATTCCGCTCGGCACGCCGTTCTCCACATTGATGGAACTGGCGGGCGGCGTGCGCGGCAAGTCGGTCAAGGCTGTGATTCCGGGTGGTTCGTCCGCGCCGGTCGTGCCGGGCGACATGATGCTCGCCACCGACATGGACTACGATTCGATCGCGAAGGCCGGCTCGATGCTGGGTTCGGGCGCGGTGATCGTGATGAACGAAACGCGCTGCATGGTGCGCTCGCTGCTGCGTCTGTCGTACTTCTACTATGAAGAGTCGTGCGGCCAGTGCACGCCGTGCCGTGAAGGCACCGGCTGGCTGTATCGCGTGGTGCATCGCATCGAGCACGGTCTTGGCCGCAAGGAAGATCTGGATCTGCTGAACTCGGTCGCCGAGAACATCATGGGCCGCACGATCTGCGCGCTCGGCGATGCGGCGGCCATGCCCGTGCGCGGCATGCTCAAGCACTTCTGGGACGAATTCGAATATCACGTCGAGCACAAGCACTGTCTCGTCGGCGGACACGCGCATCATGCGGCGTCCGAAGCGCTTACCGCGTAATCAGGCGCGCAGTCCGTTGCGCGACAGAGGGTTGAGGATATCTATCCATCATGGTTGAACTAGAAATTGACGGCAAGACGGTCGAGGTGCCTGAAGGCAGCATGGTGATCCAGGCTGCGCACAAGGTCGATACGTACATTCCTCACTTCTGCTATCACAAGAAGCTTTCGATTGCGGCGAACTGCCGGATGTGCCTCGTCGAAGTCGAAAAGATGCCGAAGGCCGTCCCCGCCTGCGCGACGCCCGTGTCGGCCGGCATGATCGTGCGCACCACCTCCGACAAGGCCGTGAAGGCGCAACAGTCGGTGATGGAATTCCTGCTGATCAACCACCCGCTCGATTGCCCGATCTGCGATCAGGGCGGCGAGTGCCAGCTGCAGGATCTGGCCGTCGGTTACGGCAAGTCGCAGTCGCGCTACAGCGAAGAAAAGCGCGTGGTGTTCCACAAGAACGTCGGTCCGCTCATCTCGATGGAAGAGATGTCGCGCTGCATCCACTGCACGCGCTGCGTGCGCTTCGGCCAGGAAGTTGCCGGCGTGATGGAGCTCGGCATGCTGGGCCGCGGCGAGCATTCGGAAATCACGTCGTTCGTCGGCAAGACGGTGGATTCGGAGTTGTCGGGCAACATGATCGACCTGTGCCCGGTCGGCGCACTGACGAGCAAGCCGTTCCGCTACAGCGCGCGTACGTGGGAACTGTCGCGCCGCAAGTCGGTGAGCCCGCACGATTCCGTCGGCGCGAACCTCGTCGTGCAGGTGAAGAACAATCGCGTGATGCGCGTTCTGCCGATGGAGAACGAAGCCATCAACGAATGCTGGATCTCGGACAAGGACCGCTTCTCGTACGAAGGTCTGAACGGCGACGAGCGTCTCACCACGCCGATGCTCAAGCAGGGCGGCAACTGGATCGAAACCGACTGGCAAACCGCGCTCGAATACGTGGCGAAGGGCCTGAAGGGCATCAAGGCGGATCATGGCGCGAACGCCATCGCCGCACTCGCCACGCCGCACAGCACGGTCGAAGAACTGCATCTGCTCAAGCAACTGGCGGAAGGCGTCGGTACGCCGAACGTCGATTTCCGTCTGCGCCAGAACGACTTCTCGGCGCCGGTGGGCGTCGGCGCGCCGTGGCTCGGCACGAAGATCGCGGATCTGTCGATGATCGACACCGCGTTCGTGATCGGCTCGTTCCTGCGTCGCGATCATCCGCTGTTCGCCGCGCGTCTGCGTCAGGCAGCGAAGAACGGCGCGAAGGTCACATTCCTGAACGCCAGCAACGACGACTCGCTGATCCCGACCGCGCATCGCCTGGTCGCGGCGCCTTCCGCGTGGCTCGATCAGCTCGCCGGTATCGCGGCGGCGGTCGCCGAAGCGCGCGGCGTGGCGCTGCCGGACGCGTTCGCGGGCCGCGACGTGTCGGCGGCGGCGAAGGATGTCGCGGCATCGCTGTCGGCGGGCGAAGAGCGCGTCGTGCTGCTCGGCAACCTCGCGGTTCAGCATCCGGACTTTGCACAAATTCAGGCGGCGGCCCAGTGGATCGCCGACAATACCGGCGCGACGCTCGGCTTCCTCACGGAAGGCGCGAACTCGGTCGGCGCGCATCTCGTCGATGCATTGCCGGGCGAGGGCGGTCTCAACGCACGCGAAGTGTTCGAGCAGCCGCGCAAGGGCTATGTGCTGCTGAACGCGGAACCGGGATTCGACACGGCCAATCCGGCGCAAGCCATCGCCGCGCTGAAGGCTGCGGAAATGGTCGTCGTGATGTCGCCGTTCAAACACGGCATGGACTACGCGGACGTGCTGCTGCCGATCGCGCCGTTCACGGAAACGTCGGGCACGTTCGTCAACGCGGAAGGCACGGCGCAGTCGTTCAACGGCGTCGTGCGCGCGCTGGGCGACACGCGTCCGGGCTGGAAGGTGTTGCGCGTGCTGGGCACGATCCTCGGCTTGGCCGGTTTCGAGTTCGACACGGCGGAAGAAGTCCGCGTCGCGGCGCTCGGCACGGGCGACCTGACCGCGCGTCTGTCGAACAAGACGACGGTGGAAGCGAAGCGCGCCGCGTCGAACGTCGCGCTGAACGGCAGCGGCCTGCAGCGTCTCGCCGATGTGCCGATCTATCACGCCGACGCGCTCGTGCGCCGCGCGCCGTCGCTGCATCTGACGGCGGCCGCACGCGATGCGAACGTGGCGGGTCTGCCGACCGCGCTCTTCGACAAGCTCGGCCTGAAGGACGGCGAAGCAGTGCGTATCAGGCAAGGCAACCTGTCGGTGACGCTGCCCGCGGTCCGCGATGCGAATCTCGCGGAATCGGTGGTCCGCGTGTCGGCGGGCACGACGGCTGGCGCCGCGCTCGGCGGCCTGTTCGGTGAACTGGTAGTGGAGAAGGCGTAAAAATGGGCTTGTTCGATACGATCAACGCAGGCGGCACGCAGCTTCTGGGCGTCGCATGGCCGACGGTGTGGGCGATCGTCCGCATCCTCGTGGTTTCGGTGGTCATCCTGCTGTGCGTGGCGTACCTGATTCTCTGGGAACGCAAGCTCATCGGCTGGATGCACGTGCGTCTCGGCCCGAACCGCGTCGGCCCGGCCGGTCTGCTGCAGCCGATCGCGGACGTGCTGAAGCTTCTGCTCAAAGAAGTCATTCAGCCGACGGCGGCCAGCAAATGGATCTACATGATCGCGCCGATCATGACCGTGGTGCCCGCGTTCGCGGTCTGGGCGGTGATTCCGTTCCAGGCCAAGGCGGTGCTCGGCGATATCAACGCAGGTCTGCTGTACGCCATGGCGATCTCGTCGATCGGCGTGTACGGCGTGATTCTCGCGGGCTGGGCGTCGAACTCGAAGTACGCGTTCCTCGGCGCGATGCGCGCGGCGGCGCAGATGGTGTCCTACGAAATCTCGATGGGCTTCGCGCTCGTCGTGGTGCTCATGGTCGCGGGCACGCTGAACATGTCCGACATCGTGCACTCGCAGCAACGCGGCATGTTCGCGGGCTGGGGCGTCAACTTCCTGTCGTGGAACTGGCTGCCGCTCCTGCCGATGTTCGTCGTGTACTTCATCTCGGGCATTGCTGAAACGAACCGTCACCCGTTCGACGTGGTGGAAGGCGAATCGGAAATCGTCGCGGGTCACATGATCGATTATTCGGGCATGGCGTTCGCGCTGTTCTTCCTCGCCGAGTACATCAACATGATCGTGATCTCCGCGATCGCGACAACGCTGTTCCTCGGCGGCTGGGATGCACCGTTTGGCTTCCTGTCGTTCATTCCAGGCGTATTCTGGTTCGTTTTCAAGGTTTTCCTGCTGCTGTCGGTGTTCATCTGGGCGCGCGCGACTTTCCCGCGTTACCGCTACGACCAGATCATGCGTCTGGGCTGGAAGGTGTTCCTGCCGGTGTCGGTGATCTGGGTGGTGGTGGTCGGCTTCTGGATAATGTCGCCGCTCAACATCTGGAAGTGAGACAAGAGCGGACGAAATCATCATGAACGCAATTCAGAACTTCTTCAAAACCTTCTTCCTGACCGAGCTGCTGAAGGGTCTGGCGCTGACGGGACGTTACACGTTCCAGCGCAAGATCACGGTGCAGTTCCCGGAAGAAAAGACCCCGATCTCGCCGCGTTTCCGTGGCCTGCACGCGCTGCGCCGCTATGAAAACGGTGAAGAGCGCTGCATCGCCTGCAAGCTGTGCGAAGCGGTGTGCCCGGCGATGGCGATCACGATCGAATCGGAAACGCGCGCGGACAACACCCGTCGCACGACGCGCTACGACATCGACCTGACCAAGTGCATCTTCTGCGGTTTCTGCGAAGAAAGCTGCCCGGTCGATTCGATCGTCGAGACGCACATCCTCGAATATCACGGCGAAAAGCGCGGCGACCTGTACTTCACCAAGGACATGCTGCTTGCGGTGGGCGATCGTTACGAAACGGAAATCGCCGCTTCGAAGGCGGCCGACGCGCCTTATCGTTGATTTGAGTTCGATGCCGAAGCCAGGCGTTTCGGCATCGCGCCAGAGCGATTTTGTTGTTGCTGTTTGGCACACTGCGGCGAGCGCCGAGGATGCATTCTGTCCACGAGCGCCGACACACCATGCCTGATGATGGCCTAACGATGAACCGGTAATCATGGAATTCACAACCGTACTGTTCTATATCTTCGCGCTGCTGCTGACCGTGTCGGCGCTGAAGGTGATCACCTCGCGCAACCCGGTGTCATCCGCGCTTTTTCTCGTGCTCTCGTTTTTCAACGCGGCCGCGATCTGGATGCTGCTGCAAGCCGAATTCCTCGCGATTCTGCTGGTTCTCGTGTACGTGGGCGCCGTCATGGTGCTGTTCCTCTTCGTGGTCATGATGCTCGACATCAACATTGATGTCCTGCGGCGGGATTTCAAGCGCTTCGTGCCGCTAGCGAGCATCGTCGGCGCGATCATCGTGATCGAGACCGCGCTGATCCTGTGGCACGGCTACGGTGCGACGACCACGCCGCTACGCGACGCCTCGGCCGGCGCGGGCGTTTCGGGCGCGGCGCTGATGCCGAACACGCAGTTGATCGGCAAGGTCATCTACACGGACTACATCTTCGCCTTTGAAATTGCGGGTCTCGTGCTGCTGGTCGCGATCATCGCGGCGATCTCGCTCACGATCCGCGACAAGAAGGACAAGAAGACCCAAACCGTCAGCCAGCAAGTCAAGGTGCGCGCGCAAGACCGCGTGCGCATCGTGAAGATGAAGTCCGAGACAGAGGCGCCGGACGCCACCACGGAACCGGCCGTGACCGGCAATATCGGCGCGGGCACGGTCGACAACAAGGGCTGAGCGCGAAGGAGAATACGAACATGTTGAGTCTTGCCCATTACCTCGTGCTCGGTGCGATCCTGTTTGCGATCAGCATCGTCGGCATCTTCCTGAACCGCCGCAACGTCATCATCATCCTGATGGCCATCGAATTGATGCTGCTCGCGGTGAACACCAATTTCGTCGCGTTCTCGCACTATCTGGGCGATGTACACGGCCAGATTTTCGTGTTCTTCGTGCTGACTGTGGCCGCGGCTGAAGCCGCGATCGGTCTCGCGATTCTCGTGACCCTGTTCCGTAGCCTCGACACGATCAACGTCGAGGACCTCGATCAGCTCAAAGGTTAATTTCAGGCTAGGCTGTTATGTCCACGACACTCAATGAAAACCTCCTGCTCGCGGTTCCGCTGGCGCCGCTGGCCGGCTCGCTGATCGCAGGGCTATTCGGGAAGGCGGTAGGGCGCAAGGGCTCGCATCGCATCACGATCCTCGGCGTCTTCATCTCGTTCATTCTTTCGGCGCTCGTCTTCAACGACGTGATGCATGGCGCGAGCTTCAACGCGACCATTTACGAATGGATGAACGTCGGCACGCTCAAGATGGAAGTCGGCTTCCTGGTCGACTCGCTCACGGCAATGATGATGGTCATCGTGACCTTCGTCTCGCTGATGGTGCACATCTACACGATCGGCTACATGGCGGACGAGGAAGTCGGCTACGAGCGCTTCTTCTCGTACATCTCGCTGTTCACGTTCTCGATGCTGATGCTCGTCATGAGCAACAACTTCCTGCAGCTTTTCTTCGGCTGGGAAGCCGTGGGTCTCGTGTCGTACCTACTGATCGGCTTCTACTTCACGCGTGAGACCGCGATCTACGCCAACATGAAGGCGTTCATCGTGAACCGCGTGGGCGACTTCGGCTTTCTGCTGGGTATCGGCCTGCTGCTCGCGTTCGGCGGTTCGCTGAATTACGGCGACGTCTTCGCGCAAGGCGACAAGCTCGCGGCGATGACCTTCCCCGGCACCCAATGGGGCCTGCTGACGGTCGCGTGTGTCTGCCTCTTCATCGGCGCGATGGGCAAGTCGGCGCAATTCCCGCTGCATGTCTGGCTGCCGGATTCGATGGAAGGCCCGACGCCGATCTCCGCGCTGATTCACGCGGCGACCATGGTGACGGCCGGTATCTTCATGGTGACGCGCATGTCGCCGCTGTTCGAGCATTCGGATGCGGCGCTCTCGTTCGTGACGGTCATCGGCGCTATCACAGCGTTGTTCATGGGCTTTCTCGGCGTCGTGCAGAACGACATCAAGCGCGTGGTCGCGTATTCGACGCTCTCACAGCTCGGTTACATGACGGTCGCGCTCGGCGTATCCGCGTACCCGGTCGCCGTGTTCCACCTCGGCACGCACGCGTTCTTCAAGGCGCTGCTGTTCCTCGGCGCGGGCTCGGTCATCATCGGCATGCACCACGATCAGGACATGCGCAACATGGGCGGCCTGCGCAAGTACATGCCGATCACGTGGATCACGTCGCTGATCGGCTCGCTCGCGCTCATCGGCACGCCGTTCTTCTCGGGCTTCTATTCGAAGGACTCGATCATCGAAGCCGTGAAGTACTCGCATCTGGCGGGTTCGGGCTTCGCATATTTCGCGGTGGTCGCGAGCGTGTTCGTCACGTCGCTGTACTCGTTCCGCATGTATTTCATGGTGTTCCACGGCGAAGAGCGCTTCCGCGGTCCGAAGCACCCCGACTCGCCGATGGGCCAGGCCGAAGCACACGGTCACGGTCATGACTCGCACGGTCACGACGATCATGGTCACGGCCACGCGCACGTGCCGCATGAAACGCCCTGGGTGGTGACGCTGCCGCTCGTGCTGCTCGCGATTCCGTCGATCATCATCGGCGCGATCATGATCGGCCCGATGATCTACGGCGACTTCTTCGCGCACGGCGTCGCGTTCGACAAGGTGATCTTCATCGGCGAGAACCACGAAGGCCTGAAGGAAATGGCCGAGGAGTTCCACGGCTGGGCCGCGATGGCGCTGCACGGCATCATCACGCCGGGTCCGGTGTGGCTCGCGGCGCTGGGTGTGATCGTCGCGTGGTTCTTCTACATGAAGCGCCCGGACCTGCCCGCGGTCGTCGCGAAGACCTTCCGTCCGATCTACGTGCTGCTCGACAACAAGTACTACTGCGACAAGATCAACGAGGTCGTGTTCGCGAAGGGCGCGGTCGCGATCGGCCGCGGTCTGTGGAAAGAGGGCGATGTGGTCGTCATCGACGGCATCGTCAACGGCAGTGCGCGGTTCATGGGCTGGTTCGCCGGTGTGATCCGCTTCCTTCAATCCGGTTACATCTACCACTACGCGTTCGCCATGATTATCGGCATGTTGGGGCTCTTGACCCTGTTTGTGACGCTCGGCGGCAAATAAGGCGAGGGATCCTATGCACTCTTTTCCGATTCTCAGTGTTGCGATCTGGCTGCCGATCATTTTCGGCCTGCTGGTGCTCGCAGTTGGTAACGATCAGAACCCGGCGCCCGCGCGCTGGGTGGCGCTGATCGGCTCGGTGCTCGGGCTGATCGTCACGATTCCGCTCATCACCGGCTTCGATACGTCGACGGCCGCGCTGCAGTTTGTCGAGCAGTCGAACTGGATCGAGCGCTTCAACATCACGTACCACCTCGGTGTGGACGGCATCTCGATGTGGTTCGTCGTGCTGACCGCGCTCATCACGGTGATCGTCGTGATCGCGGGCTGGGAAGTGATCACCGAGCGCGTGGCGCAGTACATGGCCGCGTTCCTGATCCTCTCGGGCATCATGATCGGCGTGTTCTCGACGGCGGACGGCCTGCTGTTCTACGTGTTCTTCGAAGCCACGCTCATCCCGATGTACATCATCATCGGCGTGTGGGGCGGACCGAACCGCGTGTATGCGGCGTTCAAGTTCTTTCTGTACACGCTGGCCGGCTCGCTGCTGATGCTGGTCGCGCTGCTGTATCTGTACACGCAGACGCACACGTTCGATCTCGCCACGTGGCACGCCGCGAAGCTCGACATGACGCCACAGGTGCTGCTCTTCATCGCGTTCTTCCTCGCGTTCGCGGTGAAGGTGCCGATGTGGCCGGTGCACACGTGGTTGCCTGATGCGCACGTGGAAGCACCGACGGGCGGCTCGGTCGTGCTGGCGGCGATCATGCTGAAGCTGGGCGCGTACGGTTTCCTGCGCTTCTCGCTGCCGATCGCGCCGGACGCGAGCCATTTCCTCGCGCCGGTGGTCATCACGCTGTCGCTGATCGCGGTGATCTACATCGGCCTCGTTGCATTGGTGCAGGCCGACATGAAGAAGCTCGTCGCGTATTCGTCGATCGCGCACATGGGCTTCGTCACGCTCGGTTTCTTCATGTTCGGGCCGTCGAGCCAGCTCGCCGTCGAAGGCGGGATCATCCAGATGATCTCGCACGGTTTCATCTCCGGCGCGATGTTCCTTTCGATCGGCGTGCTGTATGACCGCGTCCACTCGCGTCAGATCGCGGATTACGGCGGCGTCGTCAACACGATGCCGAAGTTCGCCGCGTTCGCGATGCTCTTCGCCATGGCCAACTGCGGCTTGCCGGGCACCTCGGGTTTCGTCGGCGAGTTCATGGTGATTCTGGCGGCCGTGAAGTACAACTTCTGGATCGCCTTCCTCGCGACGTTCACACTGATTCTGGGCGCGGCCTACACGCTGTGGATGTACAAGCGCGTGTACTTCGGCGCGGTGGCGAACGATCATGTCGCGAAGCTCAAGGACATCAACAAGCGCGAGTTCCTGATGCTCGCCATACTCGCGCTCTTCACGCTGTATATGGGTCTGCATCCGAAGCCCTTTACCGACGTGATGCACGAATCCGTGGCAAACCTGCTCTCCCACGTCGCGCAGTCCAAGCTGCCGCTGGCTCAGTAACGTCGTGCGGAGAAACTAAAAGATCATGCAAAACGCCTCTATGAGTATTCTTTGGCCTGACGCGTTGCTGATGGCCGCGGTCGTCGTGGCCTGGCTGAACGACACGATGTTCGGCGAGAAGAGCCGCGGCACGACGTATCTGATCGCGCTCGTCTCGACGATCGTCGTCGGCGTATGGTTCGCCGTCACGGCGCTCGACCCGACGCCGCATTACTTCTTCACGCGCATGTACATCGTCGATCCGTTCGCGAGCGCGATGAAGGCGGTGGTGTGTCTCGGCTACGCGGTGTCGATCATCTATTCGAAGAAGTATCTCGAAGACCGCGAGCTGTTCCGCGGCGACTTCTTCCTGCTCGGCCTGTTCTCGCTGCTCGGCCAGTGCGTGATGATTTCGGGCAACAACTTCCTGACGCTCTATCTCGGCCTCGAGCTGATGTCGCTTTCGCTGTACGCGGTCATCGCGCTGCGCAAGGATGCGCCGCAGTCGAACGAATCGGCGATGAAGTACTACGTGCTCGGCGCGCTCGCATCCGGCTTCCTGCTCTACGGCATCTCGATGCTTTACGGCGCGACCGGCTCGCTCGAGTTGAACGAAGTGCTGAAGGCGGTGGCTTCGGGCCGCATCAACGATGCCGTCCTGCTGTTCGGCGTGATCTTCGTCGTGGCGGGTGTCGCGTTCAAGATGGGCGCGGTGCCGTTCCACATGTGGGTGCCTGACGTGTATCAGGGCGCACCGACCGCGATGACGCTGCTCACCGGCGGCGGCCCGAAGGTCGCGGCGTTCGCGTGGGGCCTGCGCTTCCTCGTGATGGGCCTGCTGCCGCTCGCGGTGGACTGGCAGGAGATGCTCGTGATCCTCGCGGCGCTGTCGCTGATCGTCGGCAACGTCACGGGTATCGTGCAGAAGAACATCAAGCGGATGCTCGCGTACTCGGCCATCTCCAACATGGGCTTCGTGCTGCTCGGCCTGCTCGCCGGCGTGGTCGACGGCAAGGTCACGGGCGCGGCCGGCGCGTACAGCTCGGCGATGTTCTACAGCATCATCTATCTTGTGACGACGCTCGGCACCTTCGGTGTGGTCATGCTGCTCGCGCGCCGCGACTTCGAAGCCGAAATGATCGAGGACTTCAAGGGCCTGAACCAGCGCAGCCCCGTGTTCGCATTCGTCATGATGGTCATGATGTTCTCGCTCGCCGGCATCCCGCCGACGGTCGGGTTCTATGCGAAGCTCGCCGTGCTCGAAGCGACGATGAACGCCGGCCTCACGTGGCTCGCCGTCCTCGCCGTGATGACCTCGCTCGTGGGCGCGTTCTACTACCTGCGTATCGTGAAGCTGATGTACTTCGATGCGCCGCAAGACGCATCGCCGATCGTCGCCGGCGGCCTGAACCGCTCGCTGCTCGCGTTCAACGGTCTCGCCGTGCTGGTGCTCGGTCTGGTGCCGGGTCCGCTGATGACGGCATGCCTGACGGCGATCTCGCACACGCTGCCGCTGTAATGTCGGCGGCGGGCTGGTTCATCGTGCTGTTGGCGCTCGTTTTCGCCAACCTGCCGTTCCTGAATCAGCGCCTCTTCGCCGTCGTCCCGTTGCGGCTTGCCGCGCCAACGGGACACAGGGCGGCGAAGAAGAGCGCGTGGATTCGCATCGGCGAACTGATCGTTCTTTACTTCGTGGTCGGCGCGCTCGGCTTCATGCTCGAAGCGCGCGCCGGCAACCGGTTCGATCAGGAATGGCAGTTTTATGCCATTACCTTCAGTCTCTTCATCGTGCTGGCCTTCCCGGGCTTCACGTTTCAGTATCTCGTCAAACGCCGCTGACGGCTTTACGCCTTCAGCGGCTTGTTGGCTTCAAAAGCACAGGGCTCAAGATGGCAGACCATTCCTCGATTCCCGGTAACGACGACGGCCTCATCGAAAAGAAGGTCGAAAGCGTCACGCTGCACGCGGGCAAATTCCTCACGCTGAAGCGCGACACCGTGGAATTGCCCGACGGCAAGCACGCGACGCGCGAGTTCGTCGAGCATCCCGGCGCGGTGATGATTCTTCCGGTCTTCGACGACGGCCGCGTGCTGCTCGAACGCCAGTTCCGCTATCCGGTGGGCCGCGTGCTGCTCGAATTCCCGGCGGGCAAGCTCGATCCCGACGAAGACGAACTGACGTGCGCCAAGCGCGAGTTGCAGGAAGAGACGGGCTACACCGCGCGCGAGTGGACCTTCCTCACGCGCATCCATCCGGTAATTTCGTACTCGACCGAATTCATCGACATCTACCTCGCGCGCGGCCTGCATGCGGGCGATGCGAAACTCGACGAAGGCGAGTTCCTCGAAACTTTCATCGCCGATGAAGTGCAATTGATGAACTGGGTGAAGGACGGCAGCATCAGCGACGTGAAGACGATCATCGGCGTCTTCTGGCTGGAGAAAATCCGTTCGGGCGAGTGGACGCTCGGCGAGACAATCAAGGATTGAGCGTTCGCCAGATGGATGCATGCAAAAGCGGCCTCGACGGCCGCTTTTGTCGTTTTTGCGTCACCAAAGGCGTCGCGTGGGCCGAGCGGATAGAATGAATGTTTCGTCTCCCGGCAAGTTTTGGCGCTCGCTCAATTTATAGAACGATCGTTCAAAAAACGCGTTTTTGAGATAAACTTCACCGAAGCCCCATCAGCATGAAGGTCCTCGATTTAAAGTGCTCGCACGAACACCGGTTCGAAGGCTGGTTCGCCTCGACCGAGGAGTTCGAGTCACAGTTGTCGCGCAAGCTGGTTGCATGTCCGGTTTGCTCGGCGACGGACGTGAGCCGCATGCCGTCCGCGCCGCGCCTGAATCTCTCTTCTGCGCGAGGTGAGGCGGCACCGCAGGCGGCGCAGGCAGAAGTCGCGCCGCAAGCGGCGGCATTGCAGGCGCGCGCGCTGCAGTTCATGCGCGAGTTGATCGAGAAGACCGAGAACGTGGGCGAACGGTTTGCCGAGGAGGCGCGGCGCATTCACTACAACGAGGCGCCGGCGCGCAGCATTCGCGGCGTCACGACGCCCGAAGACGCGCATGCCTTGCTCGAAGAAGGGATCGACGTGATGCCGTTGCCTGTTCCGGACGCATTGAAAGAGCCGCTGCAGTAAGTCTTGCGCGTGGCGTCTTTTCTGGCTCCGGGATGGGCCATGAAGGAGACACCGCGCATGAACCTCAGTTATTCCCCGGCGGACGACGCCTTTCGCGCCGACGTCCGCGCCTGGCTCGAAGCCAGTCTTCCGCGCGCGCTGCGCGACAAAGTCCACCATCACAAGCGTTTGACCCGCGACGACTACGCGAGCTGGCACAAGCTGCTCGCCGCGCGCGGCTGGTCGGCTGTCGCGTGGCCGAAGGAATACGGCGGTCCCGGCTGGGACGTGACGCAGCGCCATATCTGGGACGAGGAATGCGCCCGCGCCGGCGCGCCGATGGTGCTGCCCTTCGGTGTATCGATGGTCGCGCCGGTGCTGATGAAACACGGTAGCGCCGCGCAGAAGTCCCGCTATCTGCCGCGCATCCTCGACGGCTCCGACTGGTGGTGCCAGGGCTATTCGGAACCGGGCTCTGGGTCCGATCTCGCGTCGTTGCGCACGCGCGCCGAATGGCGTGGCGAGCACTACATCGTGAACGGACAGAAGACCTGGACCACGCTCGGCCAGCACGCCGACATGATGTTCTGCCTCGTGCGCACCGATCCCGACGCGAAGAAGCAGGAGGGCATCTCCTTCCTTCTGATCGACATGAAGACGCCCGGCATCACCGTGCGGCCGATTATCACGCTCGACGAGGATCACGAAGTCAACGAAGTCTTCTTCGAGGACGTCGAAGTGTCGGTGGAGAATCTCGTCGGTGAGGAGAATCGCGGCTGGACGTATGCGAAGTATCTGCTCGGACACGAACGCACGGGCATCGCGCGTGTCGGGCAGTCGAAGCGCGAGCTGCTGTTCCTGAAGCGACTCGCGCTCGACCGCAACAAAGGCGGCAAGCCGCTCCTGCACGATCCGCTTTTCGCGGCCAAAATCGCCGCGCTCGAAATCGAATTGATGGCGCTCGAAGTGACGGTTCAGCGCGTGGTCGCGAGCGAGGCGGTCGGAAAGGGACCGGGCCCGGAGGCATCGATGCTGAAGATCAAGGGCACCGAAGTACAGCAGGCGCTGACAGAGCTGATGGTCGAGGCAATCGGCCCGCAGGCGGCCGCTTTCGATCCCGCATTCCTCGAAGGCGAGCGTGCGCACAGCATCACGGGCGACGACGACGCGGCGCCGCTCGCGGCGTATTACTTCAATTTCCGCAAGACATCAATTTACGGCGGATCGAACGAGATTCAAAAGAACATCATCGCGCAGATGATTCTGGGGCTTTGAGGAGCGGCGCATGGATTTCACTTTCAGCGATGAACAACAGCAGTTCCGCGATGCGCTGCGCCGCTATCTCGACAAGGAATATGCGTTCGATGCGCGGCAGAAGATCGTCGTATCCGAGGCGGGCGTCGATGAAGCACATTGGCGCGCGTTCGCCGAACTCGGTTTGCTCGCGCTGCCGGTTCCCGAAGCGCAGGGCGGCTTCGATGGCGCGCCGGTCGACATGCTCGTCGTGATGCAGGAGCTCGGGCGCGCACTCGTCGTCGAGCCGTATTGGGCGACGGCCGTGGGCATCGAGGCGCTGCGGCTCGGTGCACAGAAGGGCAGCGAACTCGCGGACGCGTTGCTCGAACGCGCGGGGCGTGGCGAGATTCGTCTGGCCGTCGCGTTCAACGAGCCGCATGCACGCTACGATCTGTTCGATCTGCACACCACCGCGACCGGCGACGGCGATCACTACGCGCTCTCAGGAACCAAGTCGATTGTTCAGCATGGCGCGCAGGCCGACTTCTGGATCGTGCCGGCGCGCGTGGAAGACGAAGTGGCGCTCTTCGTCGTCGGGAAAGAGGCGGCGAATGTCGGCATCACCGGGTATCGCACGATCGACGGGCAACGCGCCGCGACGCTCACATTCGACAAGACGCCCGCGACGCGTCTCGCCGGCCGTGATACGGGCGCCGCGACCCTGGAGCGGATCGCCGATTACGCGACTTTCCTGCTGTGCGCCGAAGCGCTCGGCGCACTCGATGCGCTCAATCGCGCGACCGTCGACTATACGAAGGAACGCCAGCAATTCGGCATGCCGATCGCGCGCTTTCAGGCGCTGCAGCATCGCATGGTCGACATGTTGATCCACGCGGAGCAGGCACGCTCGATCACGTATCTGGCCGCCGCGCGTTATACGAGCGAGGACGCCGCGACGCGCGCGCAAGCCATTTCGGCCGCGAAGGCGCGCGTCGGTCAGGCCGCGCGCTTCGTTGGGCAACAGGCGGTGCAGTTGCACGGCGGCATGGGCATGACCAACGAACTGCCCGCGGCGCACTGGTTCAAGCGCCTGTCGATGATCGAGACGACGCTCGGCGATGTCGATCATCATCTCGCGCGCTTCGCGGCACTTCCCGCTTTTTCCGTTACCGAAGACTGACGCTCATCGAGGAGCTTTCGCATGAAATACGCCTTTGAGGATTTCGATATCGGCAGCGTGGTTACTTTGAGCGCGCACACGTTCACGAGAGAGGAGATCGTCGGATTTGCGGAGCGTTACGATCCGCAGCCGTTTCATCTGTCGGAGGCCGCTGGTGAGGCGTCGCATTTCGGCGGACTCGTCGCGAGCGGCTGGAACACGTGTGCCGCGATGATGGGTATTCTCGTGCGCGACCTGGCCGGCGATTCGACCTCGATGGGCTCGCCGGGCCTCGACAATATTCGCTGGATCAAGCCCGTGCGGGTCGGGGATACGGTGCGGCTCACCGTGCGCGTGCTCGACAAGCGTGTGTCGAAGAGCAAGCCGGATCGTGGCATTGTGCAGACGCGCTGGGAAGCGCATAACCAGCACGGTGAACTCGTGCTTACGGTGGATTCGGCGGCGCTTTTCGGGTTGCGCGATCCGGGTGGGGAGGCGGGGAGTGAGCTTGCGGTTTAGGTTTTTTTCGCCGGATCCCGATTTCGTGTTGGTTTATTAGCGTTGCCCCTGTGCGGGGCGGCACCTACTTTCTTTGCTGCTGCAAAGAAAGTAGGCAAAGAAAGCAGCTTTCCCATCCAAAGTGCTTCATGCCGGCCGCGGCACAGGCGATTGACCTAATGGCCCGGCAGTAGCGAGTGCCCTCATAGGTCTCGCGCGGCTTGGACCGCGCACGGTCTGTCACATCGCGCCGCGCGCGTAGCTGGTTCAGCACGAAATGGCTCCGGCCCGCTTCGCGGACGATGGGTCAATCGGGTCTGCGCGTGCTTCTGCGTTTCTCTTTTCCCGTCGGTTTCCCTCGCATACCCAACGGCAGCGCGTAGCGCTGTGCCGAAGCTATTTCGTGCTGAACCCGCGCGCTAAAACAACTAGCTCGACAGACCGTGCACGGTCCAAGCCGCGTTGACCTACGAGGGCACTCGCTACTGCCGTTCCATTCAGCCAATCGCCTGTGCCGCGGCCGGTGTGAAGTGCTTAGGCTGGGACAAGCTGTTTCTTTGGTTACTTTCTTTGCAGCAGCAAAGAAAGTGACTGCCGCCCCGCACAGGGGCAGTGCCAATAGACCGACACGAAAACGGGATCCAGCGAAATCAAGACGCCGCAGACGGCGACATCTCCCGCTGCCAGCACCGCAAACCACATCTCGGCCCCCCTCCATAAGCCTCATCGCGCCCACCCGACTGCAGACTGCCGTATCCCTCCCCATCTATCTCGTTACAGACAACACTAATCCCCAACTC
>LRBF01000107.1 GCA_001580565.1 Caballeronia megalochromosomata
GCGAAAGTGGACATGGAAAGTGAAACTTAAAGGCTTCGTTGGCGTGCGCGATGGCATGAAACGCGAAAGCGTCACGCTCGATCTGGAAGCGCTGCCGGATGGCCTGATCGCCTTGACCGGCCCAAACGGTGCGGGCAAGACCACGATCATGGACAACTTACACCCGTATCCGATCATGCCGTCGCGTGCGTCGAAGCTGTCGGTCGACGCCTTCTCGTACTGGGATCACATCTGTGGCACCAGTGCGCTGAAAGAACTCGAATGGGAGCACGACGGCATCCGCTATCGCTCGTCCTTTACGTTCCGCAAGCCCGGCAAGACAGGCAAGGCGGAGTACTACCTTGCCTATCGCGGCGTCGACGGTACATGGCGCCCAGTGTCGCTGCCTGACGGAACGGTGTCGGACGGCAAGGCGGAGTCGTATAACCGCTGTGTCGAGGCGATCAACGGTTCGTTGGAAACGTTCTTCACGAGCGTGTTTTCGGCTCAAAACCGGCGGCCGCTCGCGTCGTACGGCGCGGGCGAGATCAAGACGCTGCTGGCTGAACTTCTCGGCATCGATCACTTGAAAGCCTTGTCGGCGAAAGCCGCTGACGTCGCGAAGGTCCTTGGCAAGTCGCTCGACGGCATCCAGTCTGAGCTTGGCGCGCTCGCCGGAAAGCGGCAGCGTAAAGCAGACGCTGAGCAGTCGATCGTCGCGCAGGGCAACACCTTGCGTGCCGCTCGGGAGCAACGCGACGCCGCGCTTGAGCACGCGAGCAAGCTGACTCAAGAGCGGGCGACGCTTGCTGCCAGGCAGAGCGAATCGGCCACGACCGAGGCGCGCCTGCGAGAGTTGGGCGTGCGCCGCGACGAGTTGAAGCGTGCCCTGAAAAGCGCGGCCGACGACGAGCAAGCAGCAGCGGTTCGTTGTCAGCAGCGCGTTTCCGTGCTGAGTCGAACCGTGGCCACGCACCAAGCAACGCTGGCTCGCCGCGAGGCGATCCTTGGTGCGGCGGCTAAGCGCGAGGAGGCCGAGTTGGCGATTGCGCGCGAGGAAGCGAGGTTTGCTCCCCTGCAGCGCGACATTGTCGATTTGGAGGTCAAACGCGTGACGTTGACGACGCTCGATGCAACGCTTACCAGCTTGATGAACCAGGGCACGACGAAGGCCGCGCACTTCGACACGCTGAGCAAGCAAGCGGGGGTGGCAGAGCAGGTGCCGTGCGTCGGTCATTCGATGCATGCGAAGTGTCCGCTGCTCGCGCAAGCCTTTCAAGCGAAAGAGCAAGCGGAAGTGCAGCGTGTTTCGGTGGCGAATCTTCGCGCGGAGTATCGCGAGAAGAAAGCGCAGGCCGAAGCCTTGGCGCTGGTGCCGGCCGAATTGGCGGCGAAGCGTGTCGAGATGCTCGCCATCACCGATGCGGCCGCGCAGCTTCGCCGTGCACTGCAGGCAGCCGCCGAGCTTGCTGCGACGAAGCCATTGCTCGATGCCGCCGTATCTGGACTTGAAGCCGCGCAAGCGGAGTTGCGATCGATCACTGAAGAGAGTACGGCACGGACCGCGAAGTACCAGTCTGAAAAGACGCGTATGGAAGCGGAGCTTGCTCGTATTACCGAGGAAGTCGGGCGACTCGCTTCGGTTGACGTTACGGCCGCGATTGCGAAGCTGGATCGCGACATCGCAGGGAACCGCGAGACCGTCGCTGCACTGGATGGTCGGATCGAGCAATCCATCCGATCGCAAAGCGTGTTGCAGGCCGAAGCAGAAGCCCTGGCGTTGGAATTAGAGAAGTTCTCGGCCACGCAGTCGCGTGCCGATCGCCTCTCCGACGAGATCGCTCAATGGAAGCTGCTGGCTAAGGGCTTGGGCAACGACGGCGTGATCGCGTTGACCATCGATGACGCGGGCCCGGCGCTGACGCACACCGTCAACGAGCTACTGCTCGCGTGCTACGGGATGCGCTTCACCGTGGAGATCCGCACGCAGCGCACGCTCGCAAGCGGAGAACTGCGCGAAGGCTTTGAGATCCTTGTTCACGACGCCGAGTCCGACAGCAGCAAGTCGGTCTCCGTCATGTCCGGCGGTCAGAAGGTCTGGATTAACGAGTGCCTCACGCGGGGCATCGCGCTCTATCTCGCGCAGAACACCGGTCAGCCGTATCAGACCTTGTTCAGCGACGAGTCAGACGGCCCGCTCGATCCCGAGCGCAAAGTGCAGTTCATGCGAATGAAGCGCGAGGTGTTGCGCCAAGGCGGGTATCAGCGGGAGTTCTTCATCTCGCAGACGCCCGACCTTGTCGCTGAGGCCGACGCAGTCATCGACGTTCAGGCGCTTGCCGCCTGATTTCTTATCAACCCTTGTGGGGAGTCGCCCCCCCAGGGCGCTCCTCGTTTCTCCTCTTTCTCGCGCCCTTCAGCGCTGTCCACTATGGCAAACCTTTTGATGCTGCTGCTCGCGGCAGCCGGCAGTCCGTCTCACGCAAACGTGGTGCCTCACCAGCCTCCAGCGCAGCAAGCCGCACCGGCTACTGCTCAGTCGCAGCCACCGCGCGCGCCGTACCTGCGTCGCGCGTCCGCGTTCGATACCGGCCCTCTGCGTCGCATCTGACACCGGCTCATTCTCTTTCACTTCTTGACTGGAGCCTTCCATGGCCTATTCCTGCACTGATTTCGTTGACGACGTACTGGACGACATGGTGATCCGAAGCTGGATCAAACCCGAGCAGTACGGACCTGACGACCCCCAAGCTCAGTGCGATGCGGTATTGGGCGCAATCGGCGAAGCGGATGTATCGCTTCGTCTCGCCGCTGACGCCAAGCAGTTTCATGCGGAACTGCTCGATTCCGTCGAAACGCTCACCTGTATCGCTGAGCAGCACGGCGCGCTCCCCTCGCGAATGTCGTCTATCTCCAGACGGCGATCTTGAAGGGCGGTGTGATCGAGCTCACGCGCGAAGAAGCGGACGCGTTCTCTTTCGTCAGAGACCTACCTTTGGGCGGTCACTGGTGGCAGAGCATCAAGCTGATCGAGTGAGCAGCAGTTGTTTGCCGCCAACGTCTTTTCTAAACCATCGCGGGCAAGCGGCCCGCTGGGGTCGCTCCGCATTCTTTTGTGTGGAGTGTTTTCATGTTTGAAGCAGCGAAGCTGGGCGCATCGCCGGAGCAGTTCGCCAACCTCGAAGCGGCGATTGGCTACATCGCCGGCACCGCGACTCACGCGGGTGAAGTTCGCCCGTGGGTCCGGAACGTCGATACGAAGGTCTTCCTGATCATCGGCGGCAGAGTGCAACCCCAAAACGGGGTGCGCCAATGACGCCGCCGTGGCTGGAGCAATACGCCAGTGGCCAGAAGACGGGCTACGCGCAAGCCTTCATGGCTTACGCCGACTATTACGGAGTCGATGGCTCTGCTGACGATGACCCGGAAATCGAAGAACGGATCGCCATGCACCGGCAGCCGCTCGTCGGTTACGCGAGTCGCACGGGCACCCGCCGCAACCTGGCCGCACTGAAGGGCGCCGACTGGCGCTTGTTGGTCTCGGCCAAGGGCGAGTTGCGTACAGAGGGCTTCGATCGCTATGCGTTGGATAACGGCGCTTGGACCGCTTACCAGCAAGGTCGGCCCTTCGACGAGCACGCGTTTTCTGTTGCTGTCGAACGGCTCGGCGAGCGGGCCGATTGGCTTGTCCTTCCGGACATCGTCATGGGCGGCATGGCCTCCCTCGACTACTCGCTAAAGTGGCTGGAACGACTTCGCGGGATGCCGTGCCGGATGCTGATCGCCGTTCAGAACGGTATGCAGGTCGAAGACCTCGCCTCGCTTCTGTCGCCTGCTGTCGGCATCTTCATTGGCGGTTCGACAGATTGGAAAGAGCAGACGGCGCACGTTTGGGGATCGCTCGCAAGACGGCGTCACTGCTACTTGCACGTCGGTCGCGTGAACTCGGCGCGGCGCATTCGCATCTGCGCGGCCGCCGGTGCGGACAGTTTCGACGGTACGAGCGTGAGCCGGTATGCGAAGACGCTGCCGCGCCTGGATCGTGCAACGCGGCAAAGCGACTTGTTCGCAGCAGCGCACGACGGCCTCGAAGAGGCGCAACGCGCGACGGCTGACCTTTTAATTTGATTTAGACCATAACCCTTTGAACCCTTCGGGAGCGCATCCCGAAAGGGTCGCTCCTATTTTCTTGGAGCGAAAAAGATGGAAAACGAAATTCTTTCGAAGATGGAAGCTGCGATCAGCGTCATGCAGCGATACATCGAACTTGGGCATAGCCTGAGCTGCGCCTATTCGGGCGGCAAGGACAGCACGTGTGCTTTGGTGTTGATGCTTGAGGCGATTCGCCGTTCCGGCGGCACGACGATCAGCCACTATGTTCAGTCGGTCGACACGACCATCGAGAATCCGTCGATCGCAAACTTCCTGCACGCAGTGCTGGACGAGCTGCAGTTGTATATCGAAGGGTCGGCGTTGCCCGTACAGGTTCATGTGACGACACCTTCGTTGGCGAGCCAGTTCGTGGTGTCGACGATTGGACGTGGCACGTTGGTACGCACGCCTGAGAACGGAGTGCGTGACGGCAGACGTACTCGCGCGTGCGCCGACGAGTGGAAGGTACGGCCGGGAGGTCGCCTTCGAACACTGCTTGAACGACGAGCGGCAGATGACGGTGCTCGCGAAGTCATAACGGTGCTCGGGTTGCGCAAGGACGAGAGTAAATCCCGCGCGGTCGCAATGGCTGAACGGCGAGACAGCGCGGAAGTTGCTGCCAGAAGCAGAACCGGGGCACTCACACTCTCTCCGCTGAGCGAATGGACTTCGGACGACGTGTTGACAATGCTCGCGCTGCTTGCCGATACTCGCGGCCTGACGTTTCCGTCGTCATTGGCACCGGCCACGATCCACCGCCTGTCCGATATCTATCGGGCAGGAAACGGAGGAACGTGCGGTGTTGTGGTGGGCGAATCAGGTGCTCGGGCCGCGTGCGGAAGCAGGTTCGGGTGTGCCTTCTGTTGCGTCGCGGGTGACCGTGACAAGTCGCTTGAGGCCATGATCGAGGAGGAGCAATACGGGCATCTACGGCCGCTCAACGACTTTCGCAACTATCTGCTCGCGATCCAGTGGGATATGTCGCGCCGGGAGTTGACCGGGCGTTCGCTGAGCGACGCGGGCTACACGCGCGTCCAGGCAGACACCTATAGCTACCTGACGCGCGTCGATTTGCTTAAGAAGCTCTGCAGTATCGACGCGACCGAACGCGATCGCGCCGAAGCGCACTCAGGTGCACTGGCGACTGGATCGATTCCGGACACGGAAGAGAATCGGCTGCTGTGCGAGCCGCAGTTCGAGTTTGTGACGCCGCAGCAGTTGGTGGCCATCGACTTCTTCCTGTCGATGCATCACTATGCGCCGCATGCCTTTCCCGCGCTTGCAGTTTGGCATGATGTGAATGTGCTGGGGCTTCGCTATCCGATCCCGAAGCTGGAGCCGTTGCCGAAGCCGGAGATCGTGATGCACGGGTGGTATCCGGTTGGGGAGTACGACCGAGAGGCGCCTTCGGTTGGGCTCCGTTCGTTTGATGCCGAGCAATGGAATCCACACCGGCATCCTGATCGGCCTGGGCGGTACGCCAGGACAACGGGCGGCGAACAGACGGTGTATTTCGAGGAAGCCTCGCAGTTCGAGGTGGACGTCGAAGCCGCTTGCCTTTTTGTCACGTGCGAGTACGGCACCGCCTTCATGTTGCAGATGCAGCATCGTGACGCCATCGAATCAGCGCGGTTTTGGTTGAACGAAGGTATCGTGAAGTTGCCGACTGGGATGGCACAGCGGTATCAGGACATGGCCAAGCGCGGGCAGTATTTCGCGAGACTCGCGCAGCGATTGAACCTGACGCCGGCTGAACTGGACGCGCATCTTGTTTCGAACGCGATCAGCGACACGGAGCATGACGCGCTGTTGGGTCATGACAAGGTACAACTGAGCCTGTTTGAGGAAGCGGCCTGACCGCGACTCTCACCTTTCGACAATCCCGGGGCCTAAAAACTCCGGGTTTTTTTTGCGCAAGTCGAGACCGAAATCCGGCGCAGGGACACCTTGCCGGCTCGGACTGGTTTTTCCCGGCAAAAGCGTCCGATGGAAAACATGTCTACATGTCTTGCTGAACGTTCCACGACAGTAACACGACGGTCGCCGCGTCCAAAGGTTAGTGTGGAACTGTCAATTCTAATCGCTTCACTACTTACAGAAACCTTCTGTTGTTTCCAACCCAACACCTGCCTTGACCTCCCGGCAGGTTTGCTCTGGATGTGCAACGATAGTCGTGCAACGCGCACCGGTCTGAACACTCTGGACGACCCACTTCGAGGATAGATGAGAGAATACGCCGAGACGCTATTTGTCACTTCCGAGGACATTGCAACAGCGTTGAATCTGCTGGAGAGCATTGAGGTTGAGGTCGGGTTTGATAGCGATGATCCGGAGAGCATCGAGCAGGCGATTCTCGCATTCGAAGAGGCGATCAATACTCGCCTGAGCGGCCACCGAGGTGATGCACGTGTCGAGTCAGCCATTCTCCGCGTCAAGTTGGACTTCCGGTGCGCGATCCTTGATCAAGCCTCTTCCGACGAGGACGACGAGGGGGCCATCAGCAGTATCCACACCGTCCACTGATATTTTCGTG
The DNA here is from genome assembly GCA_001580565.1 of Caballeronia megalochromosomata. Classification (GTDB taxonomy): domain Bacteria; phylum Pseudomonadota; class Gammaproteobacteria; order Burkholderiales; family Burkholderiaceae; genus Caballeronia; species Caballeronia megalochromosomata. The sequence goes on from LRBF01000107.1 coordinate 6,665, forward strand.
GCCCATGTCACTCGATCGCCAGTTGGGATCGGGTGAGAGGTTTGCAGAAGCGACTTGACCGCAAACCAACACCTTTCGACCATCCCAGATCTAAATCCCGGGATATTTTTTTGCGCAGATCGAATTGATCGATATCCGATGCCGGAAGCGTCTCGCCGGGTTGAACCCCAGGAGTTCAAGTGCTCGGATAATCGCGGCCGCCTCGCGAGTAAAATTGAGTGTTACCGATTCTCCTTCCATGATGATCTGCGCGCCGGAATGGACGCAGAGGGCGTGGGACGCCATGTTCAGGGCGCGCGCGCTTCTATCCGTCGCGCGTTTTTGCTTCGAAAATCGGATTCATCTTTTCCCCCTCACAAAGCCGTCGCTGGAACAAACCATGCGACACACCAAGTAAGAGAGTAGGGCTCAAGTGGGTTAACGACCGCGCGACCGCGTCATCAATGTTTTTTGTAATAACAATGGCCTACAACCCCGCAGAGATCTCGCAACTTCTAACGAAGCAAGCCGCATTAGACAAAGCACTCGGTGAAGCACGAGAGAAAGAGGCGAGGCTCGCTCTGATCGAGATCGTCCAGAAAATGCGCGAATACGATATTAGCTTATACGAACTGATGGGCCGCAAGCCAGGCGAGCAACCATCGGACGTCCAGCCGAAGTATCGGGACCCGGACACTGGCGCGACATGGAGCGGGCGCGGGCGCGCGCCGCAATGGATCGTTGGGAAGGATCGCGAGCGATTCCTCGTCGGCAAAGCCGGCTTTTCGAAACGGCAAGGCCAAGAGACATTGTTTCCTGAATTGCGCTGAGTCGCGCGTCAGAGGTTTGCGGTGGCCAGGTTGCACATTGAGTGAAAGTTGAGCGCCCCCCGATCGTGCTAGACGGCGCCTGCTGATACGGTCAGAGCTTGCTCGGCTGCTCAACTCGGGAGATGATCATGCTCAGACTCGTTGGCATTTTGACGCTTGCGGTGGCATTCTCCGGATGCGTTACCGCCCCGCCGTACGGCTATAGCGATCTCGCATATGGCCCCGGTTATTACACGCCAGGTCCGAGCATCGGTGTTGGCGTGGGAGGCGGCAGCGTCGGTTCCGGAGTCGGTGTGGGGGTAGGTGTGGGATTCTGAGATTCAGCTTCCTAGTCTTACTCGGGAACTGCCAAGGACGCTACATCCGCTGTCCCAGTCGATTCAGCACATGGGTTCCGGTGCCCGATTGTCCAACATCGCACGTTTCTCGCGCCGTCGCCAGCTTTTCATTTCTTCGTGCCGAACCTTATCCCTCGGAATGGCTGGCTAGGTCGGTCTCCACGGTGAGCTTGGTCAAGCACATCCCGGGCGCGCCGACGACGCACCCGACGCGAGGTCGAAGCGCAAGTCGTGCGCCGGGCATCGCAGAACATGGCCATCGACGCGCCCGTTGGCGAGAGACGCGCCGTTGTGCGGGCACGAATTGTCGATTGCGTGAATGACGCCTTCAACGTTGAACAGCACGACGCTCCGTCCGTCGACGAACTTGAGCATGCGCCCACCCGGGTCTGGAGCGTCGCCAGCGGCGATCCGTATATATGTCTTCGCATGAGTCTCCCGGGTGCGGATGGATGGGCGCATGAGTCCGGCTCAATGCCACGAGTTCAGACCGTCAAGGGGTGTATGCGCATCCATCCAGTCATAGGGTGCGTGCGTTCTTCCCCAAGCACAGCT
>LRBF01000108.1 GCA_001580565.1 Caballeronia megalochromosomata
AAAAAGAGAAGAAGCGCACGCAGACCTAATTGACCCATCGGCCGCGAAGCGGGCTGGAGTCATTTCGTGCTGAACCAGTTTCTTGTGTAGTGCGAGGTGACAGACCGCGCGCGATCCAAGCCCGGTGAGTTATGTGAGGGCACTCGCTACTGGCGGGCCATTAGGTCAATCGCCTGTGCCGCGGCCGGCATGAAGCACTTTGGATGGGGAAAGCTGCTTTCTTTGGTTACTTTCTTTGCAGCAGCAAAGAAAGTGACTGCCGCCCCGCACAGGGGCAACGCCAATAGACCGACATGAATTCAGGCCATCCACAGAAACCAAAAACAAACAACAATCCGACGCGGACACCCGACGACAAACCGTCTGACCGACCAAGGCTTACCCGGCGCACCGCCGGGTGCCGCTCTCGGACCCCACTTTGCCGCCCTCAGCCCAGAGCGACAGTTGTCCCGCGTGCCCATACGCGGGACGCCCCACGGTTCAGGTGAGACGAATCACGCAGCAGCCTTGGCTTGCTGCGGCTCATCGGCCACCTGGAAGTTCGACATGATTTCGAGCGCGCGTACGAGCGCCGAGTGATCCCACGCCTTTCCGCCGTTCGCGGCGCACACGCTGAAGAGTTGCTGCGCGCTTGCCGTGTGGGGCAGGGCGAGGCCCATCTTGCGTGCGCCGTCGAGCGCGAGGTTCAAATCCTTCTGATGCAGTTCGATCCGGAAGCCCGGGTTGAACGTGCGCTTGGTCATGCGCTCGCCATGCACTTCGAGAATGCGCGACGACGCGAAGCCGCCCATCAGCGCCTTGCGCACGCGCTCCGGGTCCGCGCCCGAGCGTGCCGCGAAGAGCAGCGCTTCGGCCACCGCCTCGATGTTCAGCGCGACGATGATCTGGTTCGCGACCTTGCACGTCTGGCCCGCGCCGTTGTCGCCGATGAGCGAGATGTTCTTGCCCATCAGTTCGAACAAGGGCTTCGCGATCTCGAACGACTTCTCCGGGCCGCCGACCATGATCGTGAGCGTCGCTTCGCGTGCGCCGACCTCGCCGCCGGAAACCGGTGCGTCGAGATAGTCGCAGCCGAGCGCGTTGATCTTCTTCGCGAATTCCTGCGTGTCGAGCGGGGCGATCGAGCTCATGTCGATCACGAGCTTGCCCTTCGTGAGACCCTTGGCGACGCCGTCATCGGCGAACAGCACATTGGCGACATCGGGCGTGTCGGGCACCATCGTGATGACGATCTCGCTTTCCTGCGCGACCGCCGAAGAATCCGCGACGACTTGCGTCTGTGCGCGGATATCGTCCGGCACCGGAAACTTGCCGTTCACGACGAGCTTGTGGCCGCCCTTGATGAGATTGCGCGCCATGTGCGCGCCCATGATGCCGAGGCCAATGAAACCGATGGTTGCCATACTTCGAGCTCCTCCTGTGTGTCAGATTTAAGCGGCAGCGGTGGCTTTCACGCCGCCGATGCTTTGCAGCCAGCCGAGGCCCGCTTCGGTGCCTTCGAGCGGCTTGTACTCGCAGCCGATCCAGCCTTGATAGCCGATCTCGTCGAGCAGCCTGAACAGATACGCGTAGTTGATTTCGCCCGTGCCCGGCTCGTTGCGGCCAGGGTTGTCGGCGAGCTGGATATGCGCGATCTGCGGCAGGTTCTTCCTGATCGTCGCGGCGAGTTCGCCTTCCATGCGCTGCATGTGATAGATGTCGTACTGCAGGAAAAGATTGTCCGAGCCGACAGCGCGGATCACATCCAGTCCTTCTTTCGAGCGGTTCAGCGCGAAGCCCGGAATGTCGTATGAATTGCACGGCTCGACCAGCAGCCTGATGCCTTCTTTCTTGAGTGCTTCCGCGGCGAAACGCAGGTTCTCGATGATCGTCGTGCGCGCCTGTTCCGCCGATACACCCGCCGTCGGAATGCCGACGAGGCAGTTCAGTTGCGGCACGTTCAGCGCCTTCGCATATTCGATCGCGCGCGGCACGCCTTCGCGGAAC
>LRBF01000109.1 GCA_001580565.1 Caballeronia megalochromosomata
AATCGGCACCGTGACGTCCGCTAGGTGCCGTGCCCGCTCCACGCCGGGCGCGCCCGCCGGGTGCAGCGGGAACGCGACGAAAGCAAGGCCACGCACGCCGTCGAGCTCGGAGATGGCTTGGGCCTGGGACGTCATGCGGCCGCCGAACGACCTGCCTCCCGCGAAGAGCGGCAGGGCTGGCAGCCGCCGGCGGGCCTCTGCAACGGCTGCCTGCACGGCAGCATGTGCCACGGCCGGCGAGTCCACCCGCTTGGAGCCCCGCTCCATATACGGAAACTGGTAGCGCAATGTGGCGACATGCCGGCGTGATGCATGCCCGCCCCGGCACCGTGCGCGAAGACATACAGGGCTCGCGCGTCCTCCGGCACTCGGAGGAGCGCAGAGACCTTAGAGCCGTCGGGCAGTGCCAGGGAAAGCAATTCTGGGTCGTCCATAGTATTCACGTCGTGTCGTTGTGGCCTTTGCGCCGATTCTGCATCAATGAGGCATCGGGGAGCGTTTGTGGCGGCCTTCGGCAAGGCATTGCGCAGGTGGAGTTTGCCGGCCGATCCATGGAGCGCGCCCATCGTGAACGGCGCTGCAGTCGCGATGCGTTGGTTGACGACCGCAAGCCCGACCGCAACGTGATTTGCGCTTTGAGACATTTGCGTAATAGCACGCCTGCATCATTGTCAGCGAGCTGTTACGACACTGCAATCAGCGTCAAAGGACGTTCTCCAAGGGGAGTTCATTTATCTGGCTCTTTGGAAGAGCATGTCTGGCTGCAAAAGGTTCTGGGTCCGGCCAGCGAGAGACGGTCAATGGATTGTTGCGAAGGGCCGATGACTGTTGAGTTAGCTTCTGTTCGATAATTCGGCAACGGAGCGGTCAATCGGCGCGGATGTTCCGACGAATTTTCACAAACTGCCGAATCACGACAATGCTGGCTCTATCCTGCGGAGCGTCACCGGGATCCAGTTGCGGGTCTCCGTCTTTTGAAGTGACGCCACGGCCGTGCTGCTTTGACCGATGAAGCGGTTTTAACCGGCACGATAACCTTGCGGCCGCCCGGTTGCCGATCAAACCGGCCAGGGCTGTGTCATTTAGCTGCCGGCGTGATGTCAGCCGATTTGTCGTTGTTACGCGGCGCTACTCGCCATACAGCGTTGCCGACGTCGTCAGCCACAAGCAAGGCCCCATGCGCGTCCAGTGCGACGCCAACTGGTCGACCCACGGCGTCGCCGTCTGCCGTCAGAAAACCGCTCAGGAAATTCTCAGGTACGCCAGCAGGTTTTCCATCGACAAATGGCACAAACACCACCTTGTAGCCGGTACGCGGTTTTCGGTTCCATGATCCATGCTGGCCGACGAATGCACCTCCACGATAATGCGGCGGGAACAGCGTCCGGTCGTAAAAAACCAGACCTAGCGAAGCCGTATGATTGCCGAGTGCATAGTCCGGCGCGATGGTTTTTGCAACCAGATCGGGGCGTTGCGGTTTGACGCGAGTGTCGATGTGCTGCCCGTAGTAGCTGTAGGGAAAGCCATAAAAAGCGCCATCTTTCACGGCGGTCATGTAGTCGGGGACAAGATTGTTGCCGAGATCGTCCCGCTCATTGACTGTCGCCCACAACGCGCCGCTGTCCGGTTGCCAAGCAAGTCCGTTGGCGTTGCGAAATCCAGTCGCATAGGGCCGCACATGGCGCGTGTCAATGTCGAACACGAGGATACGCGCTCGACCTTCTTCGGCGTCGACTCCATTTTCCCCTGCGTTGCTGTTCGATCCCACCGTGATGTACAGATGCTTGCCGGAGTGATCGACCAGGATATTTTTGGTCCAGTGATGGTTGATCGGCCCGGCCGGCAAGTCGGCAACCTTGACGCCGGGGCTTGTAATCTGGGTGGTGCCCGTCACATAGTTGAAACGCAACAGAGCGTCCGTATCGGCAACATAGAGTTGATTGCCAATGAGCGCCATGCCGAACGGCGAGTGGAGGCCACCCAGAAACACGGTCTGAGTCCTCGCGACGCCGCTGCCATCCACATCGCGCAACAGCACAATACGATCGGGGCTCGACACACCGGCGCCGGCGCGCTTCATGACCTGCTTTCTGACCCAGCCGAATATGCCGCTGCCCTTATCGTGTTCTTTTGGCGCGTCGCTTTCCGCGACCAGTACGTCACCATTGGGCAGCGTATAAAGCCAGCGCGGGTGCGCGAGGCCACCGGCAAACTCGGTGACGCGAAAGCCTGCGGGAGCGGTGGGCATAAAACCGTTGGGGCGCGCCTGAACGGGCGCGATGTTGACCATCGGAATCAAGGACGATTCCGGAGCCGGCATGGCGGGCGACACGCCGAAGCCCGCGTCGCTTGAACCTGTTGGTCCGATCGCACAGGAGGCCAGCGGCAAAACCAGTGAAATAGCCAGACGGTTTAGCAGGCGCATGTGGGTTCCGAGTGAAGAGCGTTAATCGACGGTGCACGGGACGAACAGCAAGAAACCGGCCATGACGTTGCCTGCTAATGCGCAAACTATTCTGTGATTCAAGTGGAAAACCTCGGCCTCCCGGCTTCCGGTCGTGCTGACCCCACATTGGCGGTTGTGCGGGAATAGCAGCGGAGTCGAGCATCCGGATCGCTCCTCCCGGGCGTCAGCTTTCCTTAAGATAAAGTCGCTAGCATCTATCGGATTTGCGTAGTGCTTTTTTCAGGCCATCAACTCAAGATTCGCAGGCTGCGCACCCCCATCAATTCATCAAGTCGTGACAACTTGAGGAGCAAGAATGGCGAAGGTCTACAAAGTGCAGCGTCCGGCATATGACGCAGTCGCACGCACACTGCACTGGCTAACCGTCCTGTTGGTCGCAATGCAATTTGTGATCGGCTGGACGATGCCGGACGTCCACAAAGACACGCAGCCGGTTGATCTGATCGCGTGGCATCTTGGCGTGGGCGCGACGCTCGTCGCCGTCATGGCAATCCGGGTGATCTGGCGATTGACGCATTGGCCCACGCCGGATGAACTGCCACCGCTACTCAGCGTCGTCTCGCGCATAACGCATGTTCTCCTCTACGCCGCCCTGGTGCTGGTGCCGCTGCTCGGCTGGATCAACGCGTCCTCACGAGGCTGGACGGTCCGCTTGCTGGGCGTGGTGTCCTATCCGGCGCTGAGCGAACCGGGCTCGGCCTTCGGCCACGCGATGGGGGATGTGCACGGCATCCTCGCATGGGTGCTCTTCGCGTTGATTGGTCTGCATGTCGTCGCAGCGCTGTTCCACCGCTTTGTCCTGAAGGACCATGTGCTGCAAAGGATGTTGCCCCACGCAGGCCCGTCGCGTGATCAGGGTCGAGACCGCTAGGGTCCGCCAACGCCCAAGGCTCACAAGGAACCGCATCGAATCAAGGCGATCGGGTGGCTACGCGCTGCGGTCCTTGGCGCGAACGACGGCATAAATTCGACGGCGAGTCTGATAATCGGCGTCGCGTCCGCGCACGCAGAACACGGCGATCTGGTGCTGACCGGCCTGACTGGATTGGTAGCCGGCGCGATGTCGATGGCGACAGGCGAGTACGTATCGGTCTCGTCGCAGGCGGATACAGAAACTGCGGCGCTCGCCGAAGAGCAGGCGGAGCTCGATGCGGATGGCGCACGAGCATCGAGAGTTGGCCGCGATTTACGTACAGCGCGGCCTCGACATGGCACTTGCCGAACAGGTTGCGCAGGCTTTAATGGCTCACGACGCACTTGGCACGCATGCCTGCGACGAATTGGGTATTTCGGAAACGACCGCTGCAAATCCGTTGCAGGCTGCGCTAGCGTCAGCCAGCAGCTTTTCGGTGGGAGCCGCTTTGCCGCTCATTGTCACGGCGCTCGCCCCGCAGCGTTGGGTAGCCCCAGGTATCGCGGTGACGGCGCTGGTTTCCCTAGCGATCCTTGGCGGACTTGCCGCGCGCGTCGGAGGAGCGAAAGTGGGTCCTGGTGTATTGCGGGTCGCTTTCTGGAGCGCGCTGTCGATGGGTGTGGCATCCGCAGTCGGTGCTATATTCGGCGCGAGTTGAGCCGTGACAGCTTCCCGCAATATAGTCACTTTCTATTCCGCGACGGTTGCCATCTGCTTGCTCGGCTTAAATTTTTTGGAACGTCCAGCAGCCAAAGCAACCGTTATTACCCTGCCCCTTGCCGATTTGATGGTCGCCTTGACCTCGGCAAATCGGGACGCGTCGAAGAGATCACCGATGACCCGCGCATTGAAGGGTGCATACGTGCCGATTAAGCGGCGACCGTTTACCTCGCAAAACTGCCACACGCGTCGTGCGGCGCCCAACTAGGGTTGGGAAGCCTCATTCGAGTGCGCAAGTGCGTGGCGAATTCTTCAAGCGTCCCACGGGAAAAATGAACGTCCCGCGCAGATTGATCCTGTCCAGACGCGTCGGCGCAATCATTCTGAGCTGCTTGGGGCCAGGCGATTCGCCTCCGGAGGCTTGTAGCACCTTGAGCGCATGCTGCATGTGGGTCGTGTTCCATGCCAAGGGTCGCATCTATGTCGTGATCGTTAGCTGCCGTGCCGATATCTGCGCAATGCCCTATTCCGATGGCCGGCTGCGCGCGGCACCGCACGGGCTGACCTGTCGATGCAACATGGGGAGTTGTGCTTTCGACGGTGAGGCGGCGGCGGGGCAAGTCAGGCGGCGAAGTCCCGCCCTACCTCGCGCGCTCGCCCCCCTCCCACGCGCTAGCTGTGCGTCCAGCCTAGGTGCGTCAGGATCTTATCGATCAGCCCCCCGCGCCTCGGGCTCAATTCCTCTCTGCCGACCCCGACCCAAACCCGCGAGAGAACAGGCCGAGCCCGTTTATCCCAGCGATTGTTCATGCAAACGTCAGTCAGTTCGGGTCGTGTTCGATAGGCCAGGCGAGCTCGGAGCGTGGATCATGCCCCCGTATTGCGTAGCAGGAACGCACGAAACTGCGGTAGGCGTCGACGATGCCAGTGCCGTGCGTCTCGCCAGCGATCACCTCGGCCGTCGCCCGCAGTCCCGGCAGCGGGGTGCGGCGCAGACGGTCGACAAGCGCCAGGTAGTTGTGCGAGAGATCTCGGTAGAGTGCAAACTCGCTGCTGGTCTCGCTGTCGTTGATCGTCAGGTGCAGACGTGGCGGCAAGGTGGTGTCGCCCTCGGAGATGCGGCGATCGTAGCGCTGGAACACTTCACTCTCCGCCGACAGTATGCCGGGACTGCTCGCTCCGATCACAGTGAATAGCGGGCTGGCTGTCGCGAACACGTACATGGCGAAGAGGCCGCCGTAAGAGTAGCCGAACAGGCCAACGTCATCGGCATCCACCCGCCAGCGCTCTGCGATCCGAGGGTGCAGTTCGCGCTCGATGAAGGCGAGGAACCGATCGCCGGCGGAGTGACTGAGATCAGCGAGGATCGCGGCGTACTGCTCGTCGCTCAGTGTTCCCCGCTCGACGCGTGGGCGCAGATGGGCCGCCATCTGATGAGGGAACGGCTCGCCCGGCGGCACGAGGTCACGGTTGCGCACCTTCAGGAAATTTCTCGCGTCATCGCCCAGGTATCCGACTGTCACCTGGATGAATGGCCGAATCGGGCTGGTCTCGTGCATCATCATCAGCGAGCCAGTGGGGGCCGTGATCGCAAGTTGCGTGTTACCGTCCGCGACATAGAGGACAGGCAGGGCAGCATCTCCCGCGCCGTATCCCGGCGGTACCGTCACCCAGACCGCAAAGGTACCGCCGACGCTCTCCGAGCGCAGGGTGAACGGTCGAGTCGTTGCGATCACCTCGCGCAACTCCGGCTGCCAGGCTTCGAGCGTAGGTACTGTCATCAGATACTCCTTTCGTAACTCCCAAAGAGAGAGATCCGTGCGCTGCTTGACCTCGCTTACGAGCGTCTCGTAATGAAAAGATCCTTGTTGCCGCATGTCAGAGCCGTTCCTATTCGAAACTTGCCAACGCTCTGGCCTGGCTCCACGAGGGACATAGCGGTAAGCGACGCTGCGCTCCGCGCCAGCCAACACTCGGTGCGACATGCGTCAAGATCGATTCGACGGCGTACGCACAGTATCGACTCCCAGCTGCTTCGGAATTGTTAGAAGCAGCGTGTTGGCTTCGGCGATCGGTTCGTCGTCGACGGATTGCCGAATCAGCACGTCGGGTTCGGCCGCATACAAACCCCGAAAGATTAGACGCTGATCTGAACTTGGCAACGGCCGTCGGTCGTCTGGCGCAATCATGGACCTACTGGACCGTGGCATTGACGCGACGCATAAGCGCACAATCGCCTCGCAAACACTCACCCAAATGCGCGCCCCGAAGATATCTATCAAAAGAGCCTGCGCTGCATCGGTACATGGATCGATTCGTAACTGACAAGAATAGGTTAGCGAACTCAAGGACCGTCTCGCTATTTCTAGAGCACCGGATCGGAACTGAATAGCTCATGCTCGATTTGACACCAGGGACACACAGCTCTGAGACGCAGCTTCAGGCTTCCCGGTCCAGGCCTCGTCAAGAGCTTTGGGGTGAGCGTAGGGGTGCTGGTACCGCACACCCGCGAACGGCAGCTCCGCAGCGCGCACGTTCATCTCGTTGAGCAGCGCGATGAACGTGTCCTCTGCCGCGTAGTCGAAGGGGTCCCCGATCTGCTGTTCCGCCGCGCTCTCGAGGGGATGTTCGAGGTAGTGCTCGACGGTGCGCTCGATGGCTTCCTCGAAGCTGACGAGGTCGGTGTAGCCGAGCTCGCTGCGGATCTTGCCGCTGTCGATCAGCAGATGGTGGGTCGTGGGCGGGAGGCCGGTCCTGGTGAAGTTGAGGTCCCGGTTGGCGCCCCAGAAGTAGGCCGGTCGGCCCATTTCGGGGGTGAAGTTCGCGAGTTCGACTTCGACGCCCATCACCCTCCCGATAGTGCGCACCAAGGTCGCGTCGGATGGCGTGTAGGCGTCGGCGACGTTGTAGATCTGTCCCGACGACGCTTCAGGTTGATCGACGCAGAGCAGTATCGCGTGCGCAGCGTTCTCGACGTACGCCTTGGTCTCCAGGGTCAGGCCGCCATTGATGACGGGAATGTGGGTGCGCCCATCGCGCAACCGGCGGATGATGCTCCACTCGCGGGGTGCGAGCTGGCGGGGGCCGAACAGGCAGGGATAGCGCAAGTGGGTGATGTTGTAGCGTCCGGCCGAGTGGGCGTCCATGAGGATCTGCTCGGTCTGCACGATCTTCTCGCTGAGCTTGTTCCCCGTCTTGCGGGGGCCGTCCTCGGCGGAGGGGCGCGCCAGGTTGTCGCCGTAGGCCGCGCCGCCGATGGTGATCAGTCGTTCGCTCACACCCGCAAGCGCGTCGACGAACAGGCGCAGGCGCCCGTAGGTCGCCACGACGAGGTCGTAGCGACGGCCCTTGAGCGCGTCGGTCAGGCCTTCGAGGAAGTTCGGATCGGTATGAATGTGCGGCACGTCGTCGGGCAGGTCGATCTCGTGCCGCCCCGTGTGCAGGATGGTGGTCTCGTAGCCGCGCTGCCGCAGCCCCTCGACGATGAACGGACCGGTGGGGCCGGTGCCCCCGATGACGAGTGCCTTCATGATGCTGTCTCCGTGTGGTTCTGCTGCTGGGTCGATGCTTCCCGGGCGATGCCGGCGCTCGTTAGTGACGCGATCTGCGCGTCGTCGAATCCGGCTTCGCGCAAGATCTCGGCGGTGTGCTCACCTAGCGCGGGCGCGTAGCCGCGAGGGCCGGTGGAAGCCTCCGCGAAACGGATCGGGTTGTTGGGCACGCGGTACTCGCCGTGGATCGGGTGGTTGAGGGTAGTGAGGGATTCGTTCGCGATGGCTTGTGGATCCTCTATGGCGTCTTCGAGCGCGTGGATCGGGCCGCAGGGCACGCCGGCGGCTTCGAGTTCCGCGAGCCAGTATTCGGCGGGCTGCGTCGCGAAGATCTCTTCGAGTCGACTGCACAGTTCCGAGCGATGGGTGACGCGGCCGGTGTTCGTGGCGAAGCGCGGATCATGGAAGTCGCCGTAGCAATCGAGCAGCGGCACCATCTTCTGCCAGAACTTGTCGTTCATGCAGGCGAGAATGAAGTGCCGCTGGTCGGAGCCGAGGAACGGCTGATAGGGCACGAGCTGCGGGTGCCCGCCGCCCTGACGGCGGAACGGCACGCGAGTTTTGTCGTACACCGTCAGGTAGTTCGCGAAGCTGGCGATCAGGCCGTCGAGCAGGTTGACTGTGACCTTGTCGCCTTGCCCCGTCTGGTCGCGCAGCCGCAGCGCGGCGCAGACGCCGAAGCCGAGCAGGTAGGAGGCGGCAAAGTCGGCGATCGGCACTCCGACCTTAACGGGGCCCCCGCCGATCTCGCCGGTGACGCCCATGATTCCGCTCATGGCCTGCGCGAGGATGTCCATGCCGGGCAGGTGTGCACGCGGTCCGGTCTCACCGAATGCGGTGATGGAGCAGTAGATGAGGCGCTCGTTGAGCTTGCGCAGCGATTCGTAGTCGATGCCCATGCGCCGCACGGCGTCGGGCCTGAATGCGACGGCGAACACGTCGGCTTCCTTGACGAGCCGCGTGAGCACCTCGAAGCCGCGTTCGCTCTTGAGGTTCAGCGCGATGGAGCGCTTGCTGCGGTTCACGCCGTAGAAGTAGGCGCTTTCGCCCTCGCCGAATGCGTCGTCGACGTAGCGGAAACTGTCTCCCTCGAGCGGCTCGACCTTGATGACATCGGCGCCGAGATCGCCCAGCAGCGAGGTGCAGTAGGGGCCGGCGCCCACCTGTGTGAGATCGACCACGCGTACGCCGCTCAGGGGCAGTGCGCCGCGTTCGGCGCCTCCGATGGTGAAGGGGATGTGGTCTGCCGGGTTGGGCATGTCGGGCTCCTCGTCGTGCTGATGTCGGTGTGATCAGTGCGTCTGGTGTGCGCTGGTGCGCGCTCGGGGGTCAGGATCGATGCGCCTCGCGCAGCGCGTCGCGGTGCTCAGGGGCGGCAATCTCGATCAGGCGCTCCGCGCGTTCCGCGGCGGTGGTGCCCTGTAGATCGGCGACACCGTATTCGGTGATCACCATGTCGATGTCGCTCTGCAACGAGGTGACGGGTCCGCTGAGCGCGGAGACGATCTGGGCGGCGCCTTTGGGGCTGCGAGCCGGCAGTGCAACGATCGCGAGGCCTGTTGGCGCGATGCGGGTCGCGCGGAAGGTGTCGACCTGGCTGCCGAGCGCACCGATGTACTGGCCGCCGACGACTTCGGAGTTCACCTGCCCGAGCAGGTCGACTTCGAGGGCGGAGTTCACCGCGATGTAGGGATCGCAGGAGGCGAGGGCCTTTGATGCGGTCAGATCGGTGATGGGCATGAAGCGGATCCGGTCGTGCCGCGCGACGAAGTCGTAGAGCTCAGGACTGCCAAGTGCCATGCCGGCGACGCAGGCGTCCTCACCGCTTGCCAGTGCCCCCAAAGCATCGAGTTCGAGCAGCCAGTCTCCGACGAGGCCAGATCGTATACGCAGCTCGCGATGCTCGCCGAGCGCGCGCCCGATCGCTGTCGCAAGTGCGCCGATGCCGAGCTGTATCGAGGCGCCGTCGGGCACGACGGATGCGACGTTGCGCGCGATCGCGTGGTCGATGTCCGAGAGTGCGCGGGCGGGGGTGCCCTCCAGCGGTCGATCTGTCGTGAACGAAGCGGTGATCTGCGAGTGGTGCAGTCGCCACCTCGTGCGTGTTGAGGGCATGTTCTCGTTGATCTCGGCGATGATGATGGGGCCGGGACGGTCATCGGATCCTGCCGGTGCGGCTGCCGGTGCCGCCTGCGCGACCTTCGCGACGTAATCGACCGAGGTGCCGAAGCTGTGGTACCCGTCCGGGTCGGCCGGGGGCAGCTGTAGCAGGATCACGTCCGGCTGAAACGCGCCGGCGGTGACGAGACGCTCGAAGTGGCTGTAGTGGTTGGGAAGGATATCGATCTCGCCCGAGCGCGCCAGGCCACGCAGCGGGCCGTGCGCGGAGTAGGTGGCCACTCGCGGCTTGCCGCGCGTTACGTGCTTCCAGTCGTCCGAGAGCGCGTACCCGCATAGCACGGTGAGATTCGCGATCCGCCGCGATGCGTCGATAAGCTGCGCGACGAGTTCGTGCGGCTCGGCAGCGGCCTGACCTACCAGTATGGTGTCATACGGTCGCAGGTAATCGGCCAGTGAGAATTCGGAGGAGACGTGCGTCGGGGTGGTCATGGATGCGTGCGTCGGAGCGATGATGGATGCATGTTACCCATGCGTGTCGCCGCGCGCGCCGGGAGAAATACCTGAATCGCTCCCCGGTGCTCACTCAAGTATTCGCTGCCGCTTGATGACCCACGAGGGGTGAAATACCTGAATCGCTCCCCGATGCTCAATCGAGTATTCGCTGCGACTTGGCGACCCACGAGGCCACCTTTGCGCGGGATCGGAAGCCGAGCTTGGCGAGGATCCGCTCCACGTGCCCCTCGGCGGTGCGCTGGGCGATCACGAGTCGCTCCGCGATCTGCCGGTTGCTGAGCCCCTCGGCGATGAGGACCGCAACTTCGGCCTCGCGTCGGGTGAGTCCCTCGGCAACAAGTGTTTTGGCTGCGTCGGTCGGTCGGGGCCTGGGCGCCCCTGGCGGGGTGAGGCCGGGTGCGGTCTCAGGAGCAGGTTCAGGTGCGTCGCCGACGGCATAGCGAGCCGCTTCGGACACCGAGAACGCGGCACCGTGGTCGAATGCGGCGCGGTAACGCGCCTCGCCGAGTGCCTTCCGGATCTGCTCTTCGACGGTGTCGGTGCCGAGACTGCGCACGACGGCCTGCGGAAACGGAGCCGCGGCTCTGCGCCACGCGGCGTGGGCGGCCCCCTTCAGGGTCGCCGCGTGCCCGGCCTGTCCGAGTGCGGCAGCGGTCAGCGCCAGTCCTTCGCAGCACATCGCGATGCCCTCTACGAAGCCTCGGGCTTCGTAGAGGGGCAGCGCCTCCCGCAGGCGGGCAGAGGCGAACTGTTGATCGCCGGCGCGCCAGAGGCAGAAGCCGTCGATCCACAGCCCGCTCGCGATGCGATAGGGGGATCCGTGCCCTTGCGCGAGGTCAAGAGACGCTCGGGCGAACTCGGCGGCTCGGTCGTCGTGCATGCCAAGTGCGGTGACCGCTGCGCGGTAAAGCGCGTCGCAAGCGCCCGCGAGATTGCCCGAGGCGGTGCAGAGGGCGACCGCTGCTTCAGAGAGCCGCAGCGTACGCGCGCGATCTCCGCCGTGGAAGCTTGCGCGCGCGATGCCGCACGCGGCGTCCGCTGCGACGCCGGGCAGATTCAGGGCGTCGGCGAGGTCGGCGGCCTCACGCGCGCGCTGCTCGGCTTCGTCGCCGTTGCCCATGAGCGACGCCGCATAGCTACACGCCACGAGCGCGCGTGCGCGAGTCTCGTTCGGGGTGCGGTCGTGCTCGAGCGCAGAGGCGAGCCAGCGATACTCCTCGACGACGTAGCTGGCGCCGACCCGGTACAACTGGAGGGGCGCGACGATCGCCATCACCGAGGCGTGATCGTGCAATTCGGCGCAGTACTCGGCGGCCGCTCGCAGGTTCGCGTGTTCGTCTCGTACGCGCAGCGCCCACTCCATCTCGCGGGGGCTGAAGTACGCTGTCTGACCGTGCCCGGCCAGCGCGCAGAAGTAGTCGCGGTGATGCCGCCTACACTGCGCCTCCTCGCCCGCTTTGCGCAGCCGCTCGATCCCGAACTCGCGAAGCAAGCCGAGCATCTTCAGCCGTGACGGTCCGCCGCCCGAGCCTCCCTCACGGGTCAGGATGGACTTGTCGACCAGCCCGGTAAGCAGGTCGAAGATCTGCTCGTGCAGGATCGGCCTGCCGCTGCAGACGTCTTCGACCGCATCGACCGTGAAGCCATCGGCGAACACAGAGAGACGAGCCCACAGCACCTGCTCGGGCGCGGAGCACAGCTCATAGCTCCAGGCCACCGTCGACTCGAGGGTGCGGTGACGCTCGGGCGTCGTTCGCAGCGTGCTTGCGAGCGCCCGGAGGGAGCCGTCGAGTCGCTCAAGGATCATTTCGAGCGAGAAGGCACGAAACCGCGCTGCCGCGAGCTCGATCGCCAGGGGGATCCCCTCAAGGCGATGGCAGATTCGGTAAAGCAGATCTTGGTTGGAGTGGTCGATGACGAACCCGGGCAACGCCGCCGCCGCGCGGTCCGCGAACAGCAAGACCGCGTCCGGGATCGCCGGGGAACCTGCTCCCGCGGGAACTGCACCGTCTCGGTTCGCGGCCGCTTCATCGGCCGGCGGTGCTGCGAGCGGGGGTATCGGAAGCACGCGTTCCCCGGCCACGCCCAGCACATGCCGACTCGTCGCGAGCACGCGAAGCTCGGGGGCGGCCGCAAGCAGATCGTGGAGCAGTACGGCGACCGGCTCGACCAGGTGCTCGCAGTTGTCGACGACGAGCAGCAGGTGCTGTCCGCGCAGGTGCCCGGCGAGGTCACCTGCGGTCTCGGTCGGGGTGTGAAAGAGGCCGAGCCTCGAGCCGATCACCGCTGGGAGCAGGTCGCCGTCGGTGATATCCGTGAGGTCGACGAACCATACGCCGTCACGAAAGACCTGTTGGTGCCCGGCGGCGATCTGCTTGGCAAGGCGCGTCTTGCCGACCCCGCCAGAGCCGATCAGAGTCAGCAGGCGAGTCGAAACCAGCAGGGCGCGCGCCTCCTCAAGCTCGGCTGTTCGACCGATGAAGCTCGACACCTCGGCCGGCAGGTTGCCCTGGTCAGAAGAAGGCATGCTCGCTCTGGCGGCGTTGCTGCTGCAGGTGTGGGTGCGAATGCCGCATCTGCTGCTTCCTTCGGCCAGTGGGCAAGCTACAAGTGGTCACTTATCTAACACCATCAAATACTTTAGTAGAGCACGCGGGAAGCAAGACTGTCGAAATCGTAACAGGAGTGGCCTTGATTTCCTGCAGATTCCGGGATAAGGACGGGCAAACCTTATGAGGCATTTGCTTGCGCCCCTAAATATACTTACAATAATATCAATTGCTTGCTGCCAACCATCTCGCTGGTTGCAATCGAGGAATTTCGAGACCAAGCACAGCGGCGACAAAACGCGAACCCTAGACAACACGGGTCGTACATGAAGTCGCGGGGGAGCCGGAGAGCGACCGAGAAATCAAGGAATTTCGGGCCAACAGACCGGTGGAACACGTTGGGAGCAAGACCTTGCCGCGGGCGGTTTGGAATCCTGGAACGGCTCGATTTCTCGCGAACCTACGCCTACGCCGAGCCGGCGGCGCCACAGTACGGAGCCAAACGAATTACGCGGAGCAACCCGCGGCGTTGCAAACGCAACTACGCCGCTTGCAACTTGTCTCTCGGCCGCGCGACCCGTCGGCAGAAATCGGGAATACCTTAAAGAAGGCTGGAACGACCAGGACGTCGTTCGTCGACCCGTTCGGGCGAGAAGACGAGGCAAGTCGAGTCTTCGTTTTGCTTCTCAAGCCTCGTGAGCAGGTCAGCCACTGCGGAGAATTGGTGACGCAGAAGGTGACGGCTTCGCAAGAGTTGCTCGAGGCGCCTGCGCCAATAAGGACGCGGGAGAGCCGAATTGGGCTCGTGATGGACCGCTTCAATGGCAAGTCGAATGTGGGCAATGTCGGCGTCGATCATACGGAGTTCGAATGCGCCGACGATGTTGCTGTCGCGGGTATCCATGTCTCGATAACGGCACGGACGCTCCATTTCTGAAGCGCAATCTACACTCTACGAATTTGCCAAAGTGGCAAGTCGGTCCGTCACGCGAGAAGCTCGTCTCACAATTCTCAAGAAGTGGCTCAAGCCAGGAAACCGACGTGGTCGCTGCGAAGCTGGCGCCAAAGTCCGTGCTACCAGCCGTCAACCGGAGGAGAGCTCGGTGGGAGACTCCGCTCATCGAAGGACGTAAGGGGCCACGGCCTTCACTAACGCGAGCGCGAATACCAACGGTATGAGCCCTGCAATACTAGCTGATGTCTGAGCTGAAGTGCGGGGGCGCCTTCGCGCTTTGAGTCGCCCCTTGAGCGACCCTTGTCGAGCCGGATCATTTCAGCTCGCGACTTGCAACCGTGTCGTTACGAGGCGACTGACTTGGCACTGATGTCTTGCGCAGGGTGCGCCTAAATCTCAGCGAGTGACGGCCCACAGCAACGACAGGCCTGAAGATACCATCAGCGCATCGACCAGATCCCGGAACGTGTGTGCTGACATGCGGGCGACGATTCTGCGCGCGCAAAGTGTGCCCGCCATGATCGACGCGCCGGTGATCAATCCCTGCACAACAATATGCGCCGGCAGGGCGCCGAAGTGGTGAAAGGCGGTGACTTTCGCACCGTACACGGTCAGCGAACCGGCCGCTTCGGTCGCGAGAAATGCGCCCTTCACAAGACCGTAGTTCATGAAAACCGGCACCGTGATTGGTCCGGTCGATACGACGATGCCAGTCAAGAACCCGACGGGCGCGCCGATGAGAGCGAGTTGGAACAGCGAGAGGCGCATGGCTCGATGGGCGAGCCACCGGCGCGTGGGCACCATCGCCAGAAAGAAGAGACCGAGGGCGAGCTCGACCGCGTGCGGCGGCAGCGCGAGCAGTGTGCGAACACCTAGCATCGCGCCGGGCCCGGCCGTCGCGCTATACGCGATGCACGCTTTCCAATCGATCTCGCGCCACCACGACAAAACCTTGCCGAGATTGCCCATGATCGCGGCGATCGCCATGATCGGAACGGCCTGCTGAGGGCCGTAGATGATCACGAGCACGGGCATCGGCAGCATAGACGAACCCGTCCCGATCACGCCACTCAGAACACCAGCCATCAACCCCACGCTCAATACGATCGAGTATCCCATCAGGGTCTCCGTGAACCAGCGCAGATTTTGAATGCGGACGGGGCAGGTGACTTCGCCTCCACGAATCGTCGGAAAGGCGGTTCCATCATCGCGTCGGCGATTCTTGGTTCCGAGCAAGTACCTCACTTGCACCGTTGCAAACCGGAGGTCGAACTCCGACCAGAATCGGCTGGCTGCAGCATGCGCGCAACACCGGATTGCACCGCAGGATAACTTCACTCAAATGGCGGGGGAACTATGTAACACTATTGTCACAATCCGGTTTTCAACAGCCTAGCGTCAGCGTCATGTCCATTTCAGAGGAAATCGATCCGCCGTGCTGGTTCTTCTTAATCTGCTCTCTGGCGTCGCCCTTCTGGTCTGGGGCTCACATATCGTCCGTACCGGCATTCTCAGGGTACTTGGCGCCGATCTCCGCGCCATTCTGGGGCGTAGCACCGGCAGCAAAATGCGGGCATTTCTGGCGGGTATAGGCGTCACCAGCCTAGTGCAAAGTAGCAACGCCACCGCCGTCATCATCACGTCGTTTGCCGCACAGGGATTGGTGCCGCTGGCGGCTGGACTGACGGTCATGCTTGGCGCGGATGTCGGCACCGCGCTGATGGCACGCGTGCTCACGCTCGATTTGTCATGGCTTTCGCCGATTCTGATCTTGGTCGGTGTGCCGCTCTTTCTCACTCGAAAGCAGACGCGAGCGGGGCAGGTGGGGCGCACGATCATCGGACTTGGATTGATCCTTCTGGCGCTGCACCTCATCGTCGAAGCGGCTCAACCCATGATGCAGGGCGCGGGTGTCAGGGTGATGTTCGGCGCGCTCACGGGCGACACGATGCTGGATGCGCTCGTGGGCGCCGGTTTCGCGATGTTGTCCTACTCGAGCCTCGCCGCGGTTCTGCTGACAGCGACACTGGCGTCGTCCGGCGTGATTTCGCTGAAGGTCGCCTTGTGCCTGGTTGTCGGCGCGAATCTGGGCAGCGGCCTTCTGGCCTTGCTCAATGCGTTGCCGCAGAACGCGGCGGCACGGCGTCTTTCCGCCGGCAGCTTCGCATTCAAGCTGGCTGGGGCGATCATCATTCTGCCGTTTGCATCGCTGCTCGCACGCGGATTGCCGGTCCTGATCACCAATCCGCGCGAAGCCGTGGTGGGATTCCATGTGATCTACAACGCCATACGCTGCTGCGCGTGCCTCTCGCTCGTCGATCGGGTCGCCGCGATCAGCTGCCGGATACTGCCCGATCGCACGGTGACGACCGGCGATTTGCGGCCGCTGTACCTGGATCCGGGCGGTCTTGCAACGCCGAGCCTTGCATCGGCGAATGCGTCGCGTGAAGTGCTCCGCATCGGGGACATCGTGCGGGCCATGCTCGATAACGTTTCGGATCTCCTCAGACGCAACGATCTCGCCGTCGCCCGCGAGACGATGCGCATGGACGACGACGTTGACCAGCTTTATGCGGAAGTGAAAAACTATCTGACGCTGATCTCTCGCGAGCAACTCGACGAGGCAGAAAGCCGTCGCTGGACCGACATCATTTCGTTGACGATCAATCTCGAGCATGCGGGAGATATCATCGAGCGGATCGTGAGCGACATCGAGGAGAAGAAGATCTCTCAGCGCCTCGCTTTCTCCGAGCAGGGCCTCGGCGAGCTCGACGATCTGCATGGACGGCTCATCAGCAACCTGCGGCTGGGACTTTCTGTTTTCCTCAACAACGATCTGCGATGTGCCGAACAGTTGCTGGCGGAGAAGGAGCGCTTTCGCGATCTGGAACGGGCGTATTCGCACAAGCATCTCGATCGCCTCGCGGGACAGTCGCTGCGCACAATGGAAACCAGCGCGCTGCACCTCGATCTCATCGGCAATATGAAGCGATTGAACTCACTTTTCTGTTCGACGGCGTATCCGGTGCTCGACGCCGCGGGTGCATTGCATGACACACGCTTGCGCAGGCGTTCCCTCGACACGCTGCACGTCAAAGAGTGATACCGCTCGCACAAGCAACAAGACGCCCATGCCTTCCCCCGGCTTTTTCCCACGACAACGTCCTGATGCTCGATGCAATCGTGCATGATCAGTTCATAACCGCGTGGGGAGACACACTCAGGAATTGGGATGAGTGTATCGACACGAATTTGAAGGGCGTCCTTACTCAGCAGCTACAATATGACCCTTTCGTGAAATTGAAAGCTCTGACTTATATCGGGTGATTTCATGTTCGGTAAGTTCATGCCCACCGAGGGCAGGTTTTTCGAGATCTTCAACGCGCATGCACTCTGCATCGTCGCAGCGGGCAAGGAACTTGAGTTGCTGATCGATAATCTGCAAGACGCGGAAATCTACAAAGGGAACCTACAGAAGGCCGAGAAGGAAGCCGACAGACTTACGCGTGAGACGATGGATCTGTTGCACAAGACCTTCATCACGCCCTTCGACCGCGACGTCATTCACAAACTGATCACCACGATGGACGATATCCTCGATTTGATGGAGGACGTCGCCACCGTTATCTCTCTCTACGACGTACGAGCTCTCGGCTCCGAAGCTAGTCAGCTCGCGCACATTTGCACTGCGACTGCGGAGCGCGTGCAGTTCGCAGTGGGCCTGCTATCGAACATGAAGCAAACGCCCCAAATCCTGAAGGCCTGCGAAGACATCGACCAACTGGAATCTGACGCGGACCGCGTCCTTCGCTCAGCGATGTCGAAGCTCTTCCGCGAAGAGGATGATGTCAAGACGTTGATCAAGCTCAAGGCAGTCTATGAGTTGCTCGAGACCATCACCGACAAGTGCGAGGATGTCGCGGACATCCTCCAGGGTATCGTGCTGGAAAACGCCTGATGCAGTCCGTCCAGCTCGCAGTCTGGGTGGTCGTTCTGCTAGTCGCGATCGCGCTCGTGTTCGACTTCATGAACGGCTTTCACGACGCAGCGAACTCGATCGCGACCGTCGTGTCGACTGGCGTATTGAAGCCGCAGCAAGCTGTTGCTTTCGCTGCAACGTTCAACGTCATTGCCTATTTCGTTTTCCATCTGAAGGTAGCGCAGACGGTCGGTAAGGGCACGATCGATCCATCAATCGTTGACCACTACGTTATCTTCGGTGCGCTCTTCGGTGCAATCGGATGGAACGTGATTACCTGGGTGTATGGCATTCCATCGAGTTCGTCACATGCGCTGATCGGCGGCCTGGTCGGCTCGGCACTCGCGAAGTCGGGGTGGGGCGCACTCAACTACGATGGACTCCTTAAGACGGTTGCGTTCATCTTCATCTCTCCGCTGCTTGGCTTCGTGCTCGGGTCATGCTTCATGCTGGCCGTGTCATGGTTGTGTTTCCGCACACCGCCCAGCAAGGTGGACCGCCGCTTCCGGCGGCTGCAATTGCTCTCGGCGGGTCTCTACAGCCTGGGGCACGGTGGAAACGACGCGCAGAAGACGATCGGGATCATCTGGATGCTGCTGATCGCAACCGGATACGCGTCGGCCACCGCCGATGCGCCTCCCGTATGGGTAATTGGCGGCTGCTATTTGTCGATGGGCATCGGCACGCTCTTCGGCGGCTGGCGCATCGTTCGCACGATGGGACAGAAAATCACCAAGCTCAGGCCCGTGGGCGGTTTCTGTGCGGAGTCGGGCGGCGCACTGACGCTTTTCACGGCATCGTGGCTCGGAATTCCCGTATCCACGACCCACACGATCACCGGAGCGATCGTAGGCGTTGGAGCGACGCAAAAGCTGAGCGCGGTGCGCTGGGGTGTCGCGGGCAATATCGTGTGGGCGTGGGTGCTAACGATCCCGGCGTCTGCTGCAATGGCCGCGGCGGGATGGTGGCTCGCTACGCGCACGCTGTGGGCAGCGCCAACCATCGCCATAATCCATCAGCAAAGCAGGTCGTCAATCATTCGTTGGGCAGCCATGAAGCCGCCGTCCAGCGCCTCGGCTTTGCTGGCGAATGCGCGTCCGCCCGCTTCACCCAGCCTCAGGGGCGAGAACCGGGATAAGGCGGTCCCGGGCTGACAGATGCGCACCACCGCAACGTATCCGAGTGGATCGGCGGAGCATGACGGGCGGTGCAAGTCATGCTCGATGGCGATCTGAAGGGTGAAGCCGTTGTATTCGTACGTCTGGGGCATGGTGTGCCTCTACATCTTGCGCGCGGTTGGTCGCTGACCACACGCGGTCAGCCTTTCCGAGCGAGCGCGTGCGGGGAAGCGAAAGCTCTCTTGCCGACCCGAAGTACGGATGGCCTCGCTGCGAGTGGCGCGATTGTGACATATCTGTGACAAGGAGGGGAAGTCGATCTGGGCATACGTCCAGCACCGCTTTGCGCGTCGTCGATCCTTCCAGCAGACCGACTGATATCGTGAGAGGGCGCATACTGGACGCTAGGTCGGAGCCCCGACCACATTCTCTTGACGGAGTCTCAGAGGCCCGCTTCGTTGCTGGAGAACGGATCGCGCAAAGGTTGCATTAGTGGGGCTGCTTCCAGTCGAATTTTCACGATAAGTTCACGGAACAAACAGCCGTGCACGGGAATAATAAAACCGAAAATGTTCTGACGATTCGCGCCCGATGAGACGGGGGTGCCGTCGGACAGGCGTGACTTCATCGGGGCCCGAGCCCTGCGTACCAATCGGAGGCATGGTGGCGGACAAACACCTCTCGAGCCAGTTCGACACTGACCTGGCGAACGTGTCGAGCCGACTGCTCGCCATGGGCGGCATGGTCGAGCAGCAGGTAACGCGTGCGGTGGCCCTGCTCGAGCGCTTCGATCCGCGCGAGTTCGTCGCGGTTCTTGAAGACGAGAAGGGTATAAATCGCGCCGAACGCGAGATCGACGAAGTGTTGGGCCAAGTGATTGCGCGGCGTCAACCTGCCGCTCGTGACCTGCGCTTGCTGATGGCGAGTTTGAAATGTACGGGCAACCTCGAGCGAGCCGCGGATGAAGCCCGCAAGGTCGCCAAACGCGCGAAGCGCATCCACGAACACGCTGAGATCGATGTCTTTGGCCTCGGCGAAGTGATTCGAGCGGGACGGCTCGCCTCGACCATCCTGCACAGGGCGCTGGACGCCTTCGCGCGCATGGACTTGGATGGAGCCAGTCAAGTGATGGAAGACGATCATGCAATCGACGAGGCGTTTCGCGTCTTCGCGGCTCGGATGGTGCCGTACATGAGCGCAAACCGTCGCATGATCAGCGGGGCGCTCGACTATATGTTTATTGCAAAGGCGATCGAGCGCATCGGCGACCATGCAACGAATATTGCTGAGTTCGTCGTGTATGTCGTCGGCGGTACCGATATTCGCCATGTCGCGAAGAACATCATGATTCGCCACGCGCAACTTGGGTGAGGCGCGATGAGGCGGCGTCGCTCGACTTGGCAGGTGTTGCTGCCCGTCTTCTTAGTCGCGGTGGCATGCCTATGGTCGATCCAAACACTGGTCCTGGCGGCTGTGTATTTAACGCTCGGCGCAATGACGGTCGGCCATCGTCCTCTGGAAAGCTTCCCCGATCTGGGGTTTCCGCACTCGTGGCGACGGGGGTACCGGAGCGCGCTGCTTTACTTCTATCATTTCGTCTGGTGGCCTTGGTACTGCAAGGATTCGTGGCTGCCTGCAGCCTCGCGACTGATCTCGCGCGTCGCGACGCAGTTTCGCATGAAAGGTCATAAACGGGCCGAAGGTCGCGGAAAAGTCGATGAACAGGAACGAGACGAGGGCTGAACGTCGTCTGCCTGAACGCGAAATGTACACCGCGATGCTCGCGGTTCGAACCCCGAGCGGGGCGCAAAGCTGCAGCGGCATTCTCGGCGAGTTTCCCAGCGCAATCGGCGCCGTCCGTTATGCCCTCGCATATGGGATGGCCACTATCGACTGCTGACCAGCTCCGGCGGCCGAATAAGCGCGTTCGTCGCGACGCTCGCGTTCGATCTCAATGTTACGGGGTGCGGTCCGAAAAGGCTCGAGCCCACCGTTCGTTGTCCCTTGAACCCCGCATTCATACCGTGCATGCACGAGCGATCGTGCCCGCAGACGCGTGATGTCATCGACCCATTTCGACCAGCAGAAACTATGATCATGCATCACCGAGGGGTGGCCTTTGAGTCCACAGTTACTCGCGATGGATGTACGTTTGTCGCGACCGCGTCCATCCTGGGGGAAGGAGGCCAAGCGACCTCAATGGGGAAGCTTGGTGTGTTCGCGAATCAAGACGGGGCGCTCGACTTCGCTGTCCGTTGCACGACCGCGTTCATTGATGGCGATGATCTGCCGGTACCACCGTTCCGATTCGCTTCGAAATAGTTCTGCCGGAGTTCATCGCACGCTGCGGGCGCTCGATGCGGCCGCGGTCGTTCAGCGCGTCCCCTAGGACTGAGACTGCGAAAGGAGGGTGAAGGATCGTACTCACCGGTGCGTTTGGCGAACCTCGTGCGCTGCATAGATTGCGGAAAATAGGCCGACGACGACCGCGCCTACAGCAAGCGATTCATCAAACGGCCCGGCGGCACGAACAAATTGAGCATAGCACCAGAGGCCAATCCCTATGCCAGTCAGCAAAAGGCCAAAAATCAATCCCCAAACGGGCCCTGCCTGTTGGTGGCGCATTCTATGAGACATCTTCATCGCAATGCCCTGTCACAAAGGTTGCCCATGAAGCCGCGTGGCGTGTTGCCAATCACGTGTTTTCCGCTTGCCTGCCCATAGGGCCTGCAGGTCGTAGTCATTCAAAGAGTCCCGTTCGACTCGACCGCCATACGATGGAGGTCACCAGTCGAACTGGCTGGGTACGTGGTGGCCTGACATGGGAGATCTCCCTCCAATCAGTGTTGGGTTCGACCGGTACTCGCATGCACCATCGAAAAGGAAACTTAGCGGGATTTTGGCGGCCGGCCAGTCTTAACTTTTTCGACCGCCGATACGACTGCGTACAAGTCTTCCTTTGTTGCAGCTTCCAGAAGAAGCAGGCCAGCCCGCAAAAGCTCGCTCTTGTTCACGTGTACGCCTACGTCCAGACACTTCTGTTTGAGCACTGCAACTTTCTCATAGTCTGTTCGTGGCATCGTGAAGGAATCGCGCACGACCTTCTCCTTCCTCACGCGCTCCCTGCCTTTCATTTCGGTTTCGACAGACGTGACCTCAACAAGAACTGGTTGCTTTTTTCTCGCGTTCCGTTTCTTCAATTTCTCACTCGCCGCCGCCGCCGAAGCGTCCCTCGCGATGTCGGTTCTGGAAGAAGCAGGAACTACCCGAACTTTCTTCGTGGTGGCCTGGCGCGTCACAGTCGTATGCCAAGAAAAACGATATATACAGTATAGAGCGAATTGGCCCGGTTGCTTGCGACTCGAAGTCCGGATCCGCCGGCCTTCGCACTTTGTTCCTATTTCTTCTCAGGCCCTGGACGAGCCTGCATGACGCCGCAGGAGGGGAGGATTTAATCCTACCGTAGGGAGGCTGCCATGCGGACGACGCAGCAAACGAGCATCACAGCCCAACGATTTGGAAGTGGTTGTACGCGAGAGGGTCGTACTCGGCGACTACGCTTCGGAAAGCGACGTTTTGATCGATGCACTTGGTGTGCTTCATGACCACCGCGATCGAGTCATCGAAGCGCGGTTGTGCGAGCAGGTAGTACTTGCCGCACAGGCATCGCGTGACCATCCAACGTTCGCGTCGCGGACCGATTGGCGCCGAACAGATGAAATCGCGCCCGCGCCGCGGGTGAGCTGAGCTGGCGCGTCCAGGCCGCACCAAGGGCACTCGCGCCGCTGCAATCGCTTGGACAGCGCATCGCCGCTGGCGGGTGAATTCGCGCGACGGTGTATTTGACATAAATCTATTGCCGAATTTAATCCGTATTCCTAAATATAAAGACCGCTTGTACGCTTTTCGAAAACTCACGGAGCAGCGGTCGTTGCACGACACGACCGTTGCAAAGTCTAGATCAGCTCGTCAGCTTCACGAATTCTTTGAGCGGTCATCGGTAGCTCATTCTGCTCGAGCACTGTCGCAAATTCTTCTACTGAACTCTGCGGTCGTTTGCGTCGAGCCCGCATTCCTTTGAAGGATGAGATCGCGACTAGCGGCTCAAGATCCCATTGGTTCACAATAAATCGATCGGGATGTACGATCTCAATTCCGTACGGCGTGACAGCACTTTTAGGGAAGTCACGGACATTTGCGGTGACGATGCAATCCGCATGACCGGCCAGCGCAGCCGCGAGAACATGCCTGTCGTTCGGGTCGGGAAGATTGAGACTTTCGACCAGGGGCGACCACGCTTCATCGAGCACTTGCCAGTCTGGTACGGCGTCGCGCATAGCGTCTCGTCGTACCCAAAGCCTGTCCTTCAGATCTGGGCGCCGTTGTAAAAGCGCCAGCATCCATTCTTCTTCGATTCTGCTCGACCATTTGGCGCTGAAAAGCCCGGCGGTCGCAAGGCTGAGCAGCGCATCCGTCTGGGCGATGGAGTAGAGCACACAAGCATCAAGTATGGCTGTGTAACGTGCATTCCCCGCCATCAATAGTCCAGGCCCAGATCGCGTGCGTTGTCTGCCATACGGTCCAATGCGGATTCTTGCCGCTCGCGCATTTGATTGGCGTACGCCATCAGATCTCCGAAAGCAACTCGCCGATGCGTCCCGACCATCCGATGCGGAAGTCTTCCCGCTTCGATTTCCTTGATCACAAACGGCCGGGAAACGTTGAGGAAGTGCGCCGCTTCGACGGTCGTGAACTCTTTCTGACTTGGCACGACCGAAATCGCACGCCCTTCGCTCATCGCGCCTAGAAGTTGACCGATTAGCTTGAGTGCCGCTGGAGGCACATCGATAGAAGGATGCTCGCCCGTGTCGGTCGTCAGTGTAATCGCGGCCGCACGCGAGTGATCGAGCGCTTCCATAATGCAACGCTGGGCAACCCGCGCCATTTCGAGATCGCTCTGACTCATCGGGGGCGGAGACACCTCCCGGATTCGATTCGTCGTTGTCATGGGACCACCCTCGTTTAGTTTTCTTAAGCCAGAATACGCCACAAATGCAATAAACGCAACATGTGCAACATGTGTCAGCTATTGACCAAACGCCCCCAGACGCCGCCTTCGCACACCTCAACCGCTCATCTCAGTCCATCTGGGCCCAGAGATCGAAGGTGCAGCCGCCGCTTTCTGGATCGATGCCCGCGGTAGCTCAGGATGGACCCCGAGGAGGGGCCTTCGCGGACCTCTCGCCGAATGGTCACAACGGCCGACGAACTCGCTTCTTCACCATCCATTTATCGCCTTGTCGCGCGGGCATGGGCCGCCAATCAACTAGCCTTGGCGAGTAATCGATCGCCAGTGTTGGTTGACTCGATCAGGTCCAACAATGCGGAGGCGACGGCCAATTGCGCCGGGAAAAGATGCCGCGTTTCCAGAATTAGAGTGACGCGACGCTGCCAGTACAAAAACGGAAAAACCGGGTTCGAGGCGGCGACTTCCAATGGGACCACGCGTTGCAGATGCACGAGGTCGGCGTCGATCAACAACAATTCGTAAGCGGTATAAGGAGGGCGGAGGCGGTGTTCCATGCCTTCATATCGGCATTGGAGCGAATTTCCTAAACGGCCGCCGAAAAGACTTGCACGGGTTGGCGTGCATGGTAGGCGACGGCGAGACGTCGAAACCACGTTTGAACCGAACGGCCGCCGACCGGGGTCACCGCAGTCACGTCGTTCGACGCTCGCCCCCTACTTTAATACTAAGCTTCATAGCGACGTCCAACGTAAGACGGCGGCGATATGAAAATTTCCATAACGGAACGATTGATTGGCGTCGGCTTTGCGCTTGTCGGCGCAGTTTTCATCGGATTGACGGGATATAGCGTCCTTAAGCTTTTCCTGTCGCTTCTGCTTGTTCTGTACGGAGGACCGTAATCCAGCAGCTGAGCGGGAAAGCGTCGACACTCGAAGTCACTCCGTGCTGAAATCGCGGAAAGTCGGCGAATGCCACCTGCGCGTGGAGAACTTCTGCGCGCTAAATTCGACGATCTGGCCAGCAAAGGCGCGCGGCAATGCGGTCACGCGACGAGGAAAGGCGATTCGGTTTGACATAAATAGTATTGCCCTTTTTTTGGCAGAGCCGTAGGAGGGTGGGCGAGCAGCTTTCTGCTGGGCAGGGATCGTTGCAGGCGAGGGCGGAAACGAGTAGGATTAAATCCTACTGACCGGTGGCTGCCATGAGAACAACGCAGCAGATGAGCATCACTTTACCCAACGAGATGGCCGAATTCGTCCGCACAAAGGTCGCAAGCGGCGACTACGCGTCTGACAGCGAGGTGCTGCGAGACGCGCTTCGCGTGCTCCGCGAGCGTGACCGTGCCGTTGAAGCATGGTTACGAAACGAAGTCGTTCCTGCAGCGCAAGCACTTCGGGACGATCCAAGCCGTGCACTATCAGCAGACCAGGTACGTGCCGAACTGAAAAAATCTCGCACGCGCCACGAATGAATTGGCGCGTTCAGTTTGCGCCCGAAGCCTCGATCAGCTGCAGAGCATTGAAAAGCGCATCGCAAACGCGGGCGCTCCGATGACGGCCGAACGATACGTTGATTCGATCTTCGATTTCTGCATGAAGCTCCAGACATTCCCAGCGCGCGGTGTCGCACGTGACGATTTGCTGCCCGGACTTCGAGTCACTCATTTCCGCAAGCGGACCATCATCGCCTATACGGTGGAGAAAGAGGTTGTTTCGATCGTTGGTGTCTTCTACGGAGGCCAAGATTACGAGGCGGCGCTTACCCTTGATGAAGACCAGTAAAGCACGCTCTCATGCCCGTCATCCTTCAAAAGTCCGTGAACTCACGTATCTCGGTAAGCGAAAACGGTCGTGATTTTACATAAGCAACATGATCGTTCGTAGTACGAAGTACATTCTCGTACAACCCTTAGATCCTGCCAAACCGTCCACCACATCAGGCATAGTCGACCCGAGATATAGTATCGATATTGATTCCGTCGGCGAGGCGAGGACGCCCGATGTCCCGATTTTCCGTCGAGCTCTCCAAGCTCAACCCCAGGAAGACTGGTTTTTCGGCAGAGCGTTATTTGGATCGTAGACGTCGAGGTGGTCCGTCGAGTCAAGACGCTCTGTGTACAGAACGAGATTTGTACCGTCAGGCGTCAAGCGCGATTTGAAGAGGATGCCCTTGGCACCGCTTGAGACGACCTCATCGCCAAGGATCCAGCTGGGCGGCTCGATCCGTTCATTGAACCAGCAGCGGCGCCAGTCGCAATAGAAATCCTCCCACAGAGAAGACCACTTTCCGCTTTCGTATCCGCCCGTGAAGTCGACTATCGGAGCGGCCGTGAGGTTGTAGCTGACCAACGTCCCCGGCGGCATCAAAGACGATAGCTGCTGATACTCTCGGAGGGCCGTGTCGTGGTCCAGGGCCAGATAGAGCGCATTGAGTCCGACACGATTCGCGCGACCGCCATGCGTTCCTGCTCCCGCGCCGCTGGTCGGCGCAACAGCCCACCGGGGAACATGCATACGATAGACAGTTACCCCGGCCAATGCTGTGAGTATCATCCTGCCGCGCCCGCCTCGAGCGACGAAACGTAGCGAAGGACGTCATCGGCCCGACCTTCGGACACCAATTGCTCGGCGGTTTTGTAGGTGAACACGGGCAGCGGTTCGTTTCGATACCAGAACAGCGCCTTCGTGACGTCGCCTGAGATATCCGTGGCCGCGCGAATGACCCGCAGAGCGTCGCGGAGGAATCGTTGTACGCTCTCGGATGCAGGCTGCCGGCTGATCGTGTTCCGATGTACGTGTGCTTGCTGGGCAAGGGTTTGCAAGTCGATATGCAAGGCTTCGCCGAAGCGTCGAGCGGAGACAATCGGAGCCGGGTCTTCGGGATCGCGTAATGACGCCATGAAACGGTCAAAGCTCACATCCGCACTAGGAATGGCACGGGTATCCGAATTCATGGTTCGCTCCAAGCACATAATTAGCACAATTTTAGCATAAATATCGATCCCACTTTCTAGCACGAAAGCTGGCGTTTCTGTTATCGACCGGCACCTGTGTACACCGCGGCGAGGCATCCGGAGCGAGATCCGCAAGAACATAATTAAAAGGAATTGATCAGTGCATTTTTTGTGCACTTTCGGCGCGTGAAGAGTGACATTTCACGTGAAACCATGCACGGTCAACGGAACCATCGGACTATACATCTGCATACTTAATTAAAAATGTGATAATTAGGTTTATGTCAAATTGATACACACATGCCGACCCTCATCCTGCTGTTCGGGTTTCGGGGCGAAGCGATCGTTCGAGAGCCGCTCGTCATCGCGATGCTCGCGGTCCCAATTCTGATCCAGGTGTTCTTCAATTCGGGTCTCGCGTACTTGCTCAATCGCCGCCTGGGTGTCGCGCATTGCGTTGCGGGTCCCTCGAGCCTGATCGGCGCGAGCAACTTCTTCGAGCTCGCGGTCGCCACCGCGACCAGCATGTTCGGTTTTCACTCGGGCGCAGCGCTCGCCACGGTCGTGGCGTGCTCATCGAGGTGCCGGTCATGCTGCTGGTGGTGGGCGTCGTCAATCGTTCGCAACGCTGGTATGCAGCCGCCTGACCGTCCCTTACAGATATGTTTCCGAGTCTCCCGAATCTAAGCCCCGCCCACGTCGACATTTCCGACAGTGAGAAGCTGCAGCCCCCATCCATCTTCACGCACGCGCCGCGAATTTTTTTTTTGTACGGCTCACTGCGTCCCACGTCCTACAGCCGCTTTCTGACGCTTGAGGCCGAGCGCCTGCTGCAAACATTTGGCGCCGAAACACGGGTGTTCGATCCGCACGGCTTACCCATGGTCGACAGCGTGCCCGCCGATCATCCGAAGGTGGCCGAACTACGCAAGCTCTCCGAATGGTCGGAAGGTCAGGTGTGGTGCAGCCCGGAGCGCCACGGCACGCTCACCTCGGTGTTCAAGAATCAAATCGACTGGTTGCCGCTGGAAGCAGCGGGCGTCCGGCCGACCCAGGGCCGCACGCTCGCAGTAATGCAGTTGTGCGGCGGTTCGCAGTCGTTCAACGCGGTGAACGCATTGCGTGTACTTGGCCGCTGGATGCGCATGGTCACCATCCCCAACCAGTCCTCTGTCGCGAAGGCCTGGCAGAAGTTTGACGAGAACGGTCGGATGAAGCCTTCCTCCTACTATGATCGGGTCGTCGATGTGATGGAAGAGCTCGTTAAGTTCACGTTGCTCGTCCGAGACCGATCCGATGACCTCACGGATCGTTACAGCGAACGCAAGGAAGCCCAGCCGGTGCTCGCAAGCTCGCATGCAGCGACCGCAATGGACCACGACTCGAACGCCATTGCCGACACCGACGACAGCGAAGCGCAATGATTCAATGATTTATCACGCTATGATCGGAGTTTTCACGCGAGCTTTGATCCCCGAGGTCGTCATGCGGATATGTCATGCGCAAGCCACCGATCTAGCTCAGATCAAGGCGCTACTGGAAGCAAATCACTTACCTTCGGCAGACATCACCGAGCAGCATCTCGAGCGATTCCTGATCCTTCACGATGTCGATGGAACCGTGATGGCGAGCGTGGGCCTCGAGCGCTTCTCTGAGGGCGCCTTGCTTCGGTCGCTCGTTGTTGCTGAAGGGTTTCAGAATGCCGGCCTGGGACGCTTCCTGACTGATCGCGCCGAGCAGATGGCCATCGACGACGGTTGTGTCCAACTGTGGTTGCTCACGACGACGGCGCAAGGATTTTTCCTGAAGCGAGGCTATCATGCGATCGAGCGAAGCTCGGTTCCAGAGGATGTCCGGCGCAGTCAGGAGTTTTCGCAGTTGTGTCCCGCAAGCGCCGTCTGTATGACCAAACAATTCCATACGTCCTAAGGAAGTCACAAGATACCGAGCAGCAATCGGCCGATGCGCACCGTTCGTCTCCGAAGCTAACGCGCTTGAACGCTATGCCACACCGTATTGAGCCCGTCCCCCGCACGATCTCCGGGTTTTTTGTCCATCAACCCGCGATAGAGCGGCTTGCCATCGTAGGTCCACTGTCGCGCACCTTCGGCAGTATGGACAAGGCCGAGTTTGTGGTTCGGTGTATCGCCGGGACTCGCAAGCGCGGGCGGGAAGTTTCTGGGACAGTCTCCCTCGCACGACTTTGCGTCAGGCGCGCCTTGGCCACTAAATATGTACAGGGTCATGCCGTGTTCGTCGACTAGCCGTCCATCGCTCATGTGGGGAGGCGCTGCGTAGGACGATGCCGCCGTCAGCAGCAAGGCCGTTCCGATCAGTACCTTCATGATCCACCTCCTGTATTCCAGTTGTTATAAGCGCGCTCATTGCGCGATTCGAGGAGCATCATCGCGGAGCCATGATGCGCAACATCGGATGCCCCTCGACGCTCTTCAAGGGGAAGTACGAACGACGCGTCTTCCCATCGACGTAGACCACGTGCGCATTCGGCCCGAGAGCGCCTTCGGCCACCTTGGTCACGCGCATGCCCTCAGCTTTGAACATTGATACGGTGCCCGATTCACTCGCCACATAGATCGTGCGATCGGAGGAGTCGAATGCCAGCACATCGGGGCCGCCACCCACATCGAAGGATTGCGACACGCGCATTGTTCGCATGTCGAGCACGAGTAGCCGGTCGTTTCCTTCGCAGGCGACGAATGCCAGATGAAGTTCGGGCACGATGAGCAAGCCATGGTTGCCCTTGGCGCCAGGCAAGTCGATGCGCGCAACGATGGCATCCTTCGTCGGAT
>LRBF01000110.1 GCA_001580565.1 Caballeronia megalochromosomata
TTCCTTGGTCTTCAGCGTCAGATGTGTATAAGAGACTGGGGTGAAGTCGTAACAAGGTAGCCGTATCGGAAGGTGCGGCTGGATCACCTCCTTTCTCGAGCTTCGCACACAACATTAAGCGCTCACGCTTATCGGCTGTAAGAAAGACAGGCTAAGGGTCTGTAGCTCAGTCGGTTAGAGCACCGTCTTGATAAGGCGGGGGTCGTTGGTTCGAATCCAACCAGACCCACCACCCGAACAGGCGTGCTGATGAGAGACAACTCGAAGTCAGGCCACGTAGGGGGATTAGCTCAGCTGGGAGAGCACCTGCTTTGCAAGCAGGGGGTCGTCGGTTCGATCCCGTCATCCTCCACCAAGTCTTCAATGCCAAGTGTTTGTGCAAGCACTTGGCATTGGCGACTGTAGCCAGTTGATGCTGCGGGTTAGAAGTCACCTGTCGGCTAAACGTTCTTTAACAATCTGGAAGAAGTAGTAAAGAGAGTCACTGAAAGCACTTAGAGATGGGTGTGAGTAGGGACTCAGGGTAGTGATTGTATCAAGTATGAAAAGGTGATCGAAAGATTGCTTTGGAATACGGCACAACGCGAATACTCAGCCTATGACCAGTGAGTCGTTAGACACACTCGTTATAGGGTCAAGCGAACAAGTGCATGTGGTGGATGCCTTGGCGATCACAGGCGATGAAGGACGCGGTAGCCTGCGAAAAGCGGAGGGGAGCTGGCAAACGAGCTTTGATCCTCCGATATCCGAATGGGGAAACCCGGCCCGTATGGGTCACCCATGACTGAATACATAGGTCATGTGGAGCGAACGCGGTGAACTGAAACATCTAAGTAACCGCAGGAAAAGAAATCAACCGAGATTCCCAAAGTAGTGGCGAGCG
>LRBF01000111.1 GCA_001580565.1 Caballeronia megalochromosomata
AACGCGCCCGATCGGGCTATCCAGGTTGTCTTCTATGTATGCGGTGAGACGAGCTATTTCTACTTTGCTCAGCGCCGGCGGCAACTGTGGCACAACGGGTTCGAACACGTTGTAGCTTCGAATCAGATGCGCGGCGAGAGCGAACGACACATGATCGACAATGAGTGCTTGCGCGGGGTGAGGTTTGCGATCGAGTTCTCCGATGAGAATCAGCGCGACGTGCTCGATAACGGGATCATGAGTCTCAAACACATTCCGAATCTCGATCTGCGCAGTGCAGCGACGTCCGATCTGCTCGCCCGCGGACGCGATCAGAGCCGTCGGAATGCGCAGCCTCGCCGTTGCGGACGCGCTGCCCTCCCAAAGCGAGTCGTACCCGGCGGGCATGAGCATTGAAACACCTGCGGAGACGAGACTTTCGTGGACGCTCCCATCTCGCCCCTGAATCAGCCGGGCACTTCCGGAGGGGCAATAACAGATCAGATGGTGATCGAGGGCCGGATAC
Source organism: Caballeronia megalochromosomata (assembly GCA_001580565.1). Lineage (GTDB taxonomy): Bacteria > Pseudomonadota > Gammaproteobacteria > Burkholderiales > Burkholderiaceae > Caballeronia > Caballeronia megalochromosomata. The sequence continues at coordinate 506 of LRBF01000111.1, forward strand.
CGTTCGGACACATCGGGAAGCGGAGCGTACATGTCCACCGTGACGCCGGACCACTCGCGCTCGCGCGTCGTCGCAATGGGACGATGCGATAAGACATGCACGATCTCATCGATGCTTACAGGCTTTTCCGCAGTTTCGTAAATCGTTGACATGTCACGGCGCCAGATCTTCGATACCGGAGAACTCCAACCCGCCTTGACCACCGTTGGGTCTAAGCGGCCAGCTCGCACAGAAATGCTATCACGACAATATCAGCGGGCGTGACGGCCACGAGCCACCTTGCACAAGGATGAAGCCGGAAGCTGAACAGAATCACACGCAATGCCGCTAATCTCCACAGAGACCGTATTGCGAACGGTGTGACGCCGATTGTGACGACATAGACGAGCAGCCAACCTTCCTGCTGTCTGTCGCCTTCTAATCGCTTGGCAACGGTTACTGTTCGCCCTTGGGCTGCGCTGAGCGCAGTCGCGAGCGCCGACGCCCCTGTTCGCGCGCGAACGCAGCGGGGGTGCATCCCACATGCCGATGGAATCGCCGGGTGAAATGGCTCTGATCGACAAAACCCACCGTCAACGCGATCTGCGCGAGTGACAAGTCGGTGTCCGTAATCAACGATTGGGCGCGGCGGATCCGGCACCGTTCCACAAAGCCGATAGCGCTGCTACCGGTGCTACGCTTGAACAGGCGGCTGATATGAAACCGGCTCACGTTCACGACGGACGCGAGATCTTCCAGGCCGATGGTCCGATGAAGATTGTCTTCGATAAATTCAGTCAGCCGGGCGATTTCGAGCTTGGCGAGCAAACGCTCCGGCGACTCCACCGCCTCGAATGCGTTGTAGCTTCGCAGCATGTGGGCGACCAGCGCTGTGGATATGCCATCCACGATCAATACCTGGACAGGGTGCGATTTCTTGTCCATTTCCACGAGCAGCATTTGCGCAAGGCGCTCGATCACGGCATCGCGCACCTGAAACACGTTGCGGATTTCCACCGGCACTTGTCGGGAACCCAGCTGTTCTGCAGCCAGGTCGACCAACGATGTCGGAATGCGCAGCCGAGCGGACAATCCTGAATCGCCCTCCCACGTCGAGTCGTAACCGGCGGGCATGACATAACAGGTTCCGGCCGTGATGACGCTCGTATGAATGGCGCCGGCGCGCATCTGAGTCAGTTTGGCGCTTCCCGACGGGCAATAGCAGACCAGATGATGGTCGAGACCGGGATAGCTTTCGGCGCAACCGAAGTAAGGACGATGAACGTCGGCGGTCACGCCATTCCATCCGCGTCCGCGGGTGGTTGCGATGGGGCGCTGTGGCCGCGCGGTCAGGATCTCTTCAATCGAGATCAATTTTGAACGGGAAGAAGGCAGAACGTTCTGTGCCATGGCGCCATTCGTGTGCACGACCTCGACCAGGCGGCCGAGCGGCCGCGGTATTCCTTCTAACAGCGGGTCGCCCGAACGCCCCGAAACGATGGTCGCCCCGCTGCGCCGCGTGATGCGAAGCTGCCGACCATTCGCGCCTCCATTAGCCGATCGATCGCCCGTTTTCTGCAGCAATTCGGTCGTTTTATTGTGTCACAAGTCGCACATCATCGACGATGAAGCTGCGGCGTAACCGTTGTGTCGAATGCCGCAATGGCTTCCGCCATAAACACCCAATTAACACGCCGCCGCGCGCCTTCACCGGCGCGATGTCGCGCGAGCTACTCGTATGACAGCGTCGACGGCAAAACAGCGCGTAATGCCGGCAGTGGCACGGGCGCGACTTCTGGCGGATTCTCAGCACCCGCGCCGATCAACGCGCACAGCGATTCGCGGAGCTGCCTGAGTTGCGCCCCATGGCCGCTGATCGATCTCAAACCTTGGGAGACAAGCTGCCGTGAAAACGCTGCGGAGTAAGCATACGGAACCGGGGCTGGTGGAAGATTGCACGGTCTTGCGCTCCTTGGTATCGGATTGCGATTCCGCGAGCGGATGCGGCCGGCCGTGTGGACTTGAGATCCCGATAACTCGTGACATTGGAAGCGACGTCGGATAGTTTGGCTTCGCATCGGTGCCGAGGTTGGTGAGCGGATAGGCAAATTGCGAGGTCTTACCCGTGCGCAGGTCGATGCGAAGGATGCGCGTGTAGCCGCCGTTCGTGCCGCCGTCCTGGATCAGCGGGCTTTGCATCGCGCCGAAAAGCGTGTCGCCGTCCGGCGAAATCGCGAGGTTCTCCATGCCCTTATTCGCGACGCGGCCGGCCGTGTTCTCGCTAATTTCATCGTTGCCGACGGCCGCGAGTTTCGTCACCGCGAACGACGCCGGAACGCGATAAGCCGCGATGCGCTCGGCCGTACGGCGGTCGAAGCGATAGATCTAGGGCCCGTACTCGTCGGAGATGAAGACGCTCGCGCCGTCGTGCGCCACGCGGATGCTCTCCGGATCGAAGCCCGCGTCGAGCGGAAAGGTCGACGAGCGCTCGAATCATGAACGTCTCCCTTCGATGAATGAGGGATGCGTTTGCAGCCAGCGAGTTTAGCGGCCGAGTTCGGCAGCGCAACGATTGACCCGCAGCGAGATATCTTACGTGCGGCCAACCGACGACCCTGTCGATTGAATACCCAATCGTACCCGTCTCGCCACAGCATCGAGCCATATTACTTCATCGCTAAGTCTTTCTTAAGCATATCTTAAGATTCGCCCACGCCTTCCATTCGAATCTCACCGTACGACTGCGCTTCCAAGAAAGGAGTCTGTACGCAAATCGTCGGCGTGTTCGATGTAACCGAAAGACGTTCGAAACCAAATCTTCCGCCAAGCGTCACTGACCATTTCTATGGTGCTCCTGTAATGCGCGTAACAACTGTAAGACGACAAACCCAAACGAAGTCGAACGGTGTCACTTTCAGGAGCATCTCATGAACATGGTTGGAGATCGGTCCTCCCTGCCCCGCTTCACGCTATGCGTGGCAGGCGCAGCATTGACCCTAGCTAGTGTCCTGTCCCCCGCGATAGCGGACAGTCAATCCGCAACATCCGACCCGTCACTGAAAACGGTATCGCCTATCAAGCATGTCATCGTCGTGGTCGGTGAAAACCGTACGTTCGATCATGTTTTCGGTGCATACAAGCCGCGCCATGGGCAAAGCGTTTCCAATCTGCTGTCGAAGGGCATCATCACGGACGACGGCAAGCCAGGACCCAACTTCTCGTTTGCCGCGCAATATACGGCGAACGCGAGCAACCCAAAACGATTCGACCTAAGTCCGGGCCAGAAGCGCCTGTACGACGTGTTGCCGGCGCCGAACACAGGTTCGACGGCGACGAGTCCGAGCGACACACCAACGACGACTGACTCGAGTCCGCCGCCCTTCGCGACGCTCGCCGCGGCACAACAGGCCGAGGGTGCCCTGCTCTATCCCGAGGATGTCGCGCAATTGACTATCGGCGCGACAGGCCTTCCGCATAAGGTGCCCGATAAGCGGTTCGGCTCGAATACTTACGATCTTCCCAACGGGCCGTATCAGATATCGCGTCTCGGACCGGACTACAACCAGTACATGAATAGCCCCGTGCATCGCTTCTATCAAAACTGGCAGCAATCCGATTGCAGCGCGGCCCACGCCAGCACCGACAATCCGAGCGGATGCAAGATGGATCTCTTCGCGTGGGTGGAGACATCGGTAGGCGCGGGATCCAACGGCGGCCCGCTACCGGCGAATTTCACAGATCAGTCGACCGGAGAAGGTTCGACGGCGCTCGGCTTCTACAACGTGAATAGCGGCGACATGCCTTACTTCTATCGGCTCGCTCGCGAGTACACCATCAGCGACAACTACCATCAGCCAGTGATGGGCGGTACCGGCGCGAACAGCATCATGATCGGCACGGCGGACGCGCTCTACTATACCGATGGGCATGGAACCGCTACGAAGCCACCGCAGCTTCAGATCGAAAATCCACGTCCGCAGGCGAACACGAACAACTGGTACACACAGGATGGGTATTCCGGCGGCACATATAGCAACTGCTCGGACAGAAGCCAGCCTGGCGTCGGTGCCGTCAGACGCTATCTGGACTCGCTGCCGTATCATCCCGATGCGAACTGCGCTTCCGGCACGTGGTATCTCCTCAACAACTACAATCCAGGTTACAACGGCGACGGAAGCGTCAATACCAGCGATTTCACCATTCCGCCCTCACCGGTTCGGACCATTGGCGATACGCTGCTCGAGAAGAACATCTCCTGGAAGTACTATGGCGAAGGCTGGCAGACGTTCGCCGCACAGTCACCGACGAGTGTGTACTGCAACATCTGCAATCCATTCCTTTACGAAACGGCGATCATGAGCATGCCGGATATCGTGAAGGCCCACCTCCAGGACACGAGCGATCTTTACCAGGACATCTCGAATGGCACGCTGCCCGCGGTGTCGTTCGTGAAACCCGGTGGCTTGCTTGACGGGCATCCTGAATCGTCGAAATTCGGCTTGTTCGAAGCCTTTACGCGAAAGCTGGTCGATGCAGTTCAGCATAACCCGACGCTCTGGGCATCCACGGCAATTCTGATCACGACAGACGAGGGCGGAGGCTACTACGATTCCGGATATATCCAGCCGGTCGATTTCTTCGGCGACGGTCCGCGCATTCCGCTGATCGTGGTTTCGCCCTTCTCGCGCGGCGGCCGGGTCGTTCACGAGTATGCGGATCACGCATCCATCGTCAAGTTCATCGAGCGCAACTGGAACCTCCCGCCCATCACGCAGCGCAGCCGGGACAATCTGCCCAATCCCGTGCAGCATGCCGACAGTCCCTACGTGCCCGTGAATGCTCCAGCGATTGGCGACTTGTTCCAGTCCTTCCATTTCGATCGGGATCGGAACGACGACGGAAAGCATTCAGATGACGACGACAGCCGCTCGAACGGCGGTAAGGGATGGTGGCCGTTCTAGTTCATGTTTATGATCGAACGCACTCCTGACGACATCGATTTTTGAGGAGAGAAATCGATTAGTACGCCCGGACCGGCCATTCGGGCGTCCAAGCTGTTCTGTTATGTAATACGAAATACGTCAACAGCATCCGTGCGGACATCAAATAATCGAAGTTATCGATTCAATATGACTGAATTGCGACAACCGATGTAAATCACCACTCAGCCGCTGTCTGCACACCACAAACGAGAAAATTCGGCGTCTGCATTTTGATTCGACATCGACGACCGATAACCTTCGGCTTGAATATCCGTCACCCCGTCCGGAGGTCAGGCCATGAAGAAGTCGCAATACGCATTGGCGTTTCCCGCAATCATCCTCTGCGCGACCGCGCACGCGCAAAGCACGGTCACACTCTATGGCCTCATCGATGCAGGCCTGATGTACACGAACAACGTCGCCAAGGGCGGGACACAAGGCGCGCTATGGCAGGCGACCAGCGGCAACATCAACGGCAGCCGCTTCGGCCTGCGCGGTTCCGAAGATCTGGGCGGCGGACTCAAGGCGATCTTTGTCCTCGAAAACGGCTTCAACGTGCAGAACGGGCGCCTGGGGCAGAACGGTCGCGAGTTCGGTCGGCAGGCGTATGTGGGCCTCGCCTCGACGGCATACGGCGCAGTGACGCTCGGCCGGCAGTACGATTCGCTCGTCGACTTCGTGGCGCCGCTCTCGTCCACCGCGGGTACCTTCGGCGACACCGGCTTCGCCCATCCGTTCGACAACGACAACCTGAACCACTCCGTGCGCATGAGCAACGCCGTGAAGTACTCGAGCGCCACGTATTCGGGATTCAAGTTCGGGGCACTGTACGCTTTCTCGAACAATACCGACTTCGCGATGAACCGCGCTTATAGCGCAGGCGGCAGCTATAACTACGGTCCGATCAACGTCGCCGTGGGCTACCTGCAGATCAACGGCTCGAACAGCGCCAACACGAGCGGCGCGATCGATGTGGCAGAGTCCACCGCCAATGGCACGGGCGGCTTCGTACTCGGCGCAGACCGGCAGTGGGTTTTCGGTGCGGGCGTGAATTACGCGTTCGGGCCGGCGCTGGTCGGCTTTGTCTTCACGCGCAGCGTCTATCAGGGCACGACCTCGTTCAACTCCGTCAACGGCGCGATGAGCTTCAACAACTACGAACTGAACGCAAAGTATGCCCTCACGCCCGCGATCAGCTTCGGCATCGCCGACACCTATACCGACGGTCACGCGGCCAACAGCCGAACGTTTGGCGCGGATCCGAAGTTCAACCAGGTCAACGTGCAGGCGATCTATTCGTTCTCGAAGCGCACTGATGTCTATGCGGAGGCCATGTATCAGCACGCGATCGGCGCGCAATACGTCGCGTTCATCAACACGGCGGGCGGCGCTTCGTCGACGGCGAATCAGGTAGTTGGAACCGTCGGCTTGCGAACGCGCTTCTGACCCTTCCGGCATACCGGGCACGGCGTCGGCGGCGTCCTTCCCGCCGCCGATACGTCTCCTTCACACAAACATCACGCGACCCGAGGAGTCTTGTTGACATTCTTCGGTGGCAGATGATGATGTTGTCCAGGAGACAAACGGTGACCAACCAACTCAACAAAATCGACCATATCGTCGTGCTCATGCTGGAAAACCGCTCGTTCGATCAGATGCTCGGGTTTCTCTACAGCACGGATCGACCCGCGTCGGTTGAGCAATTCGACGGCCTCACTGGTGAGGAGTCGAATCCGGATGACCACGGGCGCGAAATCGCCGTCTACAAGATCCGGAAGGACGATCCGCATACCTACCTCATGCCCGGAGCCGATCCGGGTGAAGGCTTTCTGAACACGAACTATCAGCTCTACAACAACGACAGCCCCGCAGCCACCGACGTTCCCACGAACAAGGGATTCGTGCTGAACTTCAAGTCCGCGATCGCTTCCGACCTTGCCAAGCATTACAAGGACACGCTGCCTGGCACTGTGGCATCGCAGATCATGGGCATGTACACGCCTGAATTGCTGCCGATACTCTCTGGGCTTGCGCGTGGCTATGCCGTCTGCGATGCATGGTTCGCGTCCGTGCCCACCATGACGATGCCCAATCGCGCGTTTGCCCTCGCCGCCACGTCGCAGGGTCATCTCGACGATCACGTGAAGATCTTCACGTGCCCGAGCATCTTCGGCCGGCTTTCGGCGAAAAATCTCGACTGGGCCATATACGGATACAACCGCGACCCGCTCACGCGCCACGATTTCCCCGATACGCAAACCGCCGACGAAAGTCATTTCGGTCATTTCCGCGACTTCCAGGAACGTGCGGCGACGGGCGAGTTGCCACCATTCACTTTTCTCGAACCCAGTTGGGACGCTACCGGCAACAGCCAGCATCCGAACTACGATTTGGCGGCGGGCGAGCAGTTGATCCATGACGTCTACTACACCGTGCGCAACGGCAAGAACTGGGCAGCCACGCTGCTGATCATCACCTACGACGAGCACGGCGGAAATTACGATCACGTTGCGCCGCCGGCTGACGCGACGCCGCCCAATGATGGCTCGGTCGGGGAGATGGGATTCGACTTCAGGCGCTTCGGCGTGCGTGTGCCAGCGGTGCTCGTTTCGCCGTTGATTAAAGCGAACACGGTGTTTCGCGCGAAAGCCGGACACATCGACCATACGTCGATACTGAAGACCGTTCACGAGCGCTGGGGCACGGATTTTCTCACGGAACGCGACAAAGCTGCAGCCTCGCTCGCCGATGTACTCACGCTCGCCAAGGCGCGCACCGACGATCCTTTGAGTGGCGTTCAGGTGCCGGTTTCATCGATCCATCATCCGAACTCTTCGACGCCCTCCAGGATCGACAAGATCCATGCCGCCCGCGTCGCCGCGCTGCCGATCAGAAGCGAAAAGGGGCACTACGAGCAGGCCGATCCCACGCTTAATTCAGCCGCGGACGTGAGCAATTTCATTCGTGATCGCACGGCAGCGTGGAAGGAGCATTTGCGCCGTCAACGTGCGCGCAGTCGGAACTGAGGGAGTCACCGCGCGAGCGAGAGGCTGGCCTCGCGCGAGAGCCTCCAGATCCAAAGTTGCGTGAAAATCAAACCGCCCTGGATTGGGTGCCCAAGCCCGCTCCTCGGGACGACATGAACGGTGATAGCGATCATCTATCTCGAGTCCATACACTCCAGTTCAGTTACTGCCGCCGAAGTCGGCAGCCTTATGCTGCGCCCGTGTCCGAATGTACTGCGCCAGCGCCTTGACACCGGGCAATTTGCGGGTTCCTTCGTGCGTGACCAGCCATAAAGGCAGCACAGGTGTTTTGGTCGTGCACGGTATGCGCACAAGGTTCGCCGAGCTGTTACCCACGATACAGGCCAGCAGCGCGATACCTAACCCGTTCTCAGCCGCAAGATAACTGAAGCCCAAGCTATCGGACGATATCGCCATGCATGCGTGCGGCGCGAAATCATTCAGCCAGACAGATGGCTCGAATCTGGCAAGCTTGCCGGACATCCCTAGGAAGCGATGCTGTGCCAGATCGCGGTCATTTCCGGGTAGCCCGTGTACACGGACGTATTCCTTCGACGCATAGAGTCCGAATCCAACGCTGGCCACTCGTGTCGCATAAAGAGAGTCCGGACCTGGAGAACCGAGCCGGAGCGCCACGTCCGCCTCGCTCTTGCCAAGGTCGATCGACTGATTGCTGATGATCAGTTCGACTCTTGCGCCGGGGTTGGCCTCCAGGAAGCCAGGTAACAGGCCGCAGATCCAGTATTGCCCGATCCCTTCGCTGGTGGACAGTCGAACTACGCCCGTGCCGATACCCGATGCCCCCGACGCCAGTCTATGAAGTTCGACGATGCTCGTTTCGATGACTGATGCGCGGTCACAGATATGTCGCCCGGCCTGGGTGAGGACCAGGCCACGTGTCGAACGCAGAAAGAGCGAGCAACCCAGCAATCCTTCCAGCTCGGTGATCTTTCGACCCACCGTCGGCTCGCTGACCGCCAACCGCTCCGCCGCACCCGAAAGGCTGCCGGCCTCCGCTGCCGCGACGAAAAAGCGGTACAAATCCCAATCGACCGCTCGTTCACGAAGTGGCCGCTTCGACGCTGCAAGCGCCGCGGCTGCGGAATCGCTGCCGCCTGACCCGCCCGAACCTGATGACATGGATCGTTGTCCCCGATTGCGCCTCGCCCCTGAAGCTGACGTCACTGGCAGCCCCTCCCTGTGCGCATGCGCCGGCAGGGAACCCTCCTTTCCGTGCCGGACACGCGCTCAGAGAATTATTCTTTCACCTTTCAGGAAACGATGTGACCTGGGTCAGGATGTCTTGCGCGTCTTGCCTCAGCTTGCGTTTGTCGATTTTCCCGGCCAGATTCCGCGGTAGCGCTCCGATCAATGCGATCCGCCTCGGGACCTTGTAGTCAATCAGCTTCTCGCGGCAAAACTGCACCAACTCCTGGACGTCAACACCGGCTTCATCCCTGATCACCGCGAACGCAAAGACGTCTTCCCCAAGTTTCGGATGTGGCACCGCAATGACTGCCGCATCCTTCACGGCCTTGTGCTGAAGAAGAACGTTCTCGACTTCCACCGATCCGACCTTGTGCCCTCCTCTTACGATCATGTCTTTCGATCGATCGACGTGAAAGAAGTAGCCGTTGCCATCCCTGTACCCGATATCACCCGTGTGAAGCCATCCGCCCGACAAGGCACTCGCGGTTGCCTCGGGATCCCGGTGATAGCCCTTCATCACACTGGGTCCACGAATGAGAATCTGTCCCCGCGTTCCCGGTTCGACATCGGCATCCTGCTCATCCACGATCCTCATCTGGCTCAAGACAGGCTTCCCGATCGAACCATGATGATCCGAAAACTCATCGGGAGACAGATAGGATCCAACCGTTGCAGACTCGGTCATTCCATAGATCTGCCCCAGTCTGATCCACGGAAATACCTCGTTGACGCGATCCAGTGTGGATACGGTAATGGGCGCAGAACCGAAACAGAACAACCTGACCGTGTCGAGTGAATGCCGCTCCGGCACGAACTGCTCCGTCATGAAGATGATGATCGACGGAACCACCGCGAGCACCGTAGTCCCTTCGGCGCGAACCCGTGCGAACGTCACCTCCGCGTCGAAGGGTGGATCAATGATCACCGTCGTGCCGGCAAAGAAGGGACCCATGCGCGAGACGAACGCTCCGGCACTTGTGGTGAGCGGAATGGGCGTTTGCACGATGTCATCGGCACGGATGCCCCACCCCCTGGCCATGGCAGCGCCACCGGCGACGCTGTTCGCGTGTGACAGCACGACCGCCTTCGGTTTGCCGGTCGTGCCCGACGTCATGATGATGTAGGCGTCATCTGACGGTTCGGGGCGCGGATGGGATGCTCCCAAAGACCGCTTTGGCGCGAGGAGCAGTTGCCAGTCGAGGATGCCCGTATCGCCTTGCCTGTGAACTTCGAAAATCGGTCCCACTGCCGGCAACTGCGAACCCAATGCACGAATCTCCGCGGCGACCTCTTTCCCGGCAACCACTGCCCGGGATTCGGTCAAATCCAGCGCGTGCCGCAATTCGTCGCGCTTCGAGCCGGGATTGATCAGGACCGCGACCGCACCAAGGCGCGCGCACGCGAGTTCCGTGAGTACGAATTCATACGCTGCGGCGTTGCCGAGCAAGATGGCAACGCGATCGCCCGGCGCGATACCGTGGTCGCGCAGTCCAGCCGCCACGTCCTCGGCCCGACTTGCGAGTTGCTCGTAGGTCAGCCGCTTGATCGTGCCATCGAGCGAGCATGCAACGAGCGCGAGCTTGTGCGGTTGCCGGTTCGCATGCCCCCAGATGATCTCGACCGTCGTTTTCCACTCGATGTCCTCGGGCAACGGGACAACAGCGTCATGCGGATTGTCTTGGGTAGCCATCACGACGCCTTGTTGAAAACAGGTTTGCGCTTGCTGCGAAATGCGGCAACGGCCTCGCGGTGATCCTCCGTGTAGTTGGTCAGCAACTCGTACCCGAGACTCGCGTCGAGAATCGAAGAGGCAAGCTGCTTCAAGCCGATGTTGACCGACGCCTTGGTCCACCGAATGGCCTGACGCGCCCCGGCGTGCAGTCGGTCCACGAATTCATCGACGCGCGCGTCGAGTTCGGCCGCCGGCACGACATGGTTGATCAGCCCCATGCGGGCTGCGTCCGGCGCAGGGATCAGGTCGCCCGTCATGAGGTATTCCTTGGCGCGGGCATAACCGATCAGCTGCGGCCAGATTACCGCGCCGCCGTCGCCGGCGACGAATCCCACACTGACGTGCGGATCGCCAAACTTCGCGCTCTCGTGCGCGAAGATGACGTCGCAGAATAGCGCCAGGGTCGCGCCGAGGCCCACGGCTGCGCCATTGACTTTGGCGATGATCGGCTTGTCGCATTCGAGCATCGACATGATGATGCGACGCGCGTCTGTTCCCGCTTTGTGGTATTCGGCAGGCACGTCGATCATTTCCTGCAACCAGTCGAAATCGCCGCCTGCGCAGAAGGCGCGTCCTGCGCCCGTCAGAACGATGATGTCGGATTGCTCATCGCGTGCAGCATCGAAGAAAACGCGGCTCAGCTCTTCGTGCAGGATACCGTCAACCGCGTTGAGCGCTTCTGGCCTGTTGAGCGCAATGGTGAGAATGCGGCCTCGGCGGGAAAAGGAAAGGTTCTTGTACGATTCGAAGTTCATTTGTGTCTCCAGGATTCAGGAAGTCATTGCTGGGTATTCAAGGTGTCCTGACTATCTACCTATGAATTTCGCGCGCTCCGCGAGGCTGCGAACGCCGTGCTCGACGATCACATCGACGGCGTGTTGCATGTCGGTCGACTCGAACAGCGGCGTGGCAGCGTCGAGGACATGCTGGTCCGCCTCGTCGAGACCCGCAGTGAGGTACTTCCTGATGATTTCCTTTCCGACCGCGTGCGACGCGGTCGGCCCGGCCGCGAGAACTTTGGCGTACTTCATGACTTCGTCGTTCAACTGGTCGTCGGGAACGACACGGTTCACGATGTTCCAGCGCTCGAGCGTGCGCGCGTCATACTGCGAACCGCTGAAGACCATTTCCCTGGCGCGCGCCGCACCGGCCCGCGCAGCGATTCTTTGAATCCCGCCGAGCAGGGTGCTCGTGCCGATCATTGCTTCGGTTTGCCCCAGTCGTGCCGATTCACCCGCCCAGATGAGGTCACAGGCAAGCGCCAATTCCATTCCCGCCGCCAGACACAGTCCCTGTACTGCTGCGATCGTGGGGAAAGGTAGCGTTTCGAGCTTTCTGATGACCGGCAGGTACAGATCGAACATCTCGCGCGCCGTCTTGGTCGACACGCCACGAAAAATCTTCACGTCGGCGCCGCCGGAAAAGTAAGGGCCTTCGGCACGTACGACCAATGCGCGAATCGATGACTGGTACGCGGCATCAACTGCCGCCTTCCAGTCTGCGAGGAGTTCTCGGTCCCACAGGTTGAGCGGGGGATTGTCCAGCGTCAGGACGCCAACATCACCGTCTCGGGAAAAACTAACCACTGCCATCATCGTCTCCTGAATTGGCTTACGGGGTACGGATGATGTTATAGGGGCAGCCCCGCCACAAGAACGGTCAACGGCGCAGGACACCTGTACATTTATGAACAGCCCGTTTTGTCAGTTGCGATTGCGTTCGCGGCGTCTCAGAGAGGATTGGCTCAATCATCTCCGGCTCCTTAGCTCAAAAGATTGCCCAACGGTTTCAGTGGGCCTATTTGATGGAGACTCCAGTAGAAGCGAGCAGCACAGAGGCTGCCGTCAAATCAAAAAGAAGGCGGCGTTTCAATCATGCAGCACCCGAGGTCGCATTCAGCGCCGCCGCTTCCGGTCCCGTCAGATAGCAATCGCGGAAGCGCTCGTCGACACGCTCCCACATCAGTTTCGAGAACAGCAGCGCTGCGTTGAGCGGACGATGATTGATGACCACGGAGTCCGTCTTGCCCTGTTCGTTCATATGCGCGATAACTACTGTCTCGATGCGCATGCCCTGAATCTGCGAGCGATAGGACTCCATATACAGACCGCTTCCGATCACGCCCCTGTAGCTGTGATGCTGGAATTCGTAGAGCGAAACCGCGTGTTTTATCACGGAGAGAATATCGGCTCGTCCCTCGATCGGGCGTTTCAGCACGGTGGCTTCGAGGGTCGCGTTTTCAGCGAGGCTCGCAAGCCAGAGCGGCGGTCCGCCAACCGCTGCCATCACGGGAGCTGTGTCGTTGAATTTCATGCTGAGCTCTCCCGTTACGGTTTGCTGGTGATGCCTGCGCTAGCGGCACCGCGCGCTGCTTCGAGTGTGATGCGCGCCGTTTCGAGGCGGCGTCGCGCGAGGCGTCCAACGCCCTCGCTGCGCTCGGACTCGCCCGCCAGCAGCGCATGAATATCAGGCAGCGTCCAGATCGCGCCGCGCGTCCCCCAGGCGCCATCCGGTATCTCGGTCGGGAATACCCAGACGCGCGGCGCGACGTCATCGAAGGGACGGTTCTCGGCGCGCGCCACCGCTTCCGTGACATGTCTGACGAGCCGGCGACGCGATTCGTCGGTGTATTGGCCTTCGGGCGCAGACGGAATGATCCGGTAGCGCATCGTGTTCGTGCGTTCACCGCCGATGTAGATCGCTGCAGGCCGATGAAGATGGAACACGGTGACACGCTGTGCGATCGGACTTGCGGGATCGTATCCTTCCGCCTTGATGAGGATGTCGGTCAGTTCCTTGACGAGGCGTGCTTCGGACTCGGGCGTCAAAGCGTCTTCGGGCCACAGTGCATCGATCATTGGCATGGTGCTGCTCCTGGTTTCAGTTCATTGGACGTGGTCATGATCGAGGTTTACGCATGCGCATGAAAGTGGCAGCATCGCCATTATTCAAGGAATTTCAGACACGCCATGACCATCATCCGCATCTGGGTGTATGACGGAATCCTCGCGTCCGGCGTCGCGGGACCTGTTGACGTCTTCAGCGCGGCCAATCAGTTCCATACGCGCAAGGCACCTGGCACGACATCCGCGCCCTTGTTCGAATGGCGCGTGGAGTCCCTCGACGGGCAACCCGTCACGGCCGCGTCCGGCCAGATCATTCACGTCGACGGCAAGATCGACCCGCGCAAACGGACGGACGCCGTTCTGCTGACAGCACCGTTTTTCTCGAACATCGACGAGTTCATCGGGCGCCGCGAGCAGTTGAACGCGCTGTCCTCCGCGCTGAGGCATCAACGCAAGGCAGGCGCCGTGCTGGCGGCTTATTGCACGGCCAATTACCTGCTCGCCGAGGCCGGCCTGCTGGACGGCCGCGCCGCAACGACGCACTGGGCAAGAGCCGCGGACTTCACGCGCCGCTATCCGCGTGTCGAAGTTCGCGCACAGGAACTACTGATTGCACATGACGGCATCATCTCGGGCGGTTCCGTGACGTCATATCTGAATCTCGCGGTGCGGCTCGTCGAAACATTCGCCGGCGAAGCGCTCGCCACGATGACCGCGAAGGCGCTGCTGATCGACATGAACCGAACTTCTCAGGCTTCCTTCGCCACGCTTCTCGACGAACATGGACATACCGACACGCTGGTTGCTCGCGCCCAGCAGCAGATGGAGGCAACGTTGCAGCAGGGGTTTCGCTTGAGCGAGTTGGCGGCGTCGCTTGCTGTCAGCGAGCGCACGCTCAATCGTCGTTTCAAGGAAGCCGTTGGGCTCGCGCCGTTGACATATCTGCAGAATCTGCGCATCGAGGTCGCCAAGCGCTTGCTGGAAACGCGGCCAATCGGGCTCGAGGCGGTGAGTCAGCGTGTCGGTTATGGCGATATCAGCACGTTTCGGCAACTGTTCAAGCGCAAGACCGGCTTGTCGCCGAGTGAATATCAAATGCGGTTTTCGCGTGCTCCGGCGGAGAATATAGACGTCGAGCCCGACCACGAGGGCGGCTGAAGCCTCGCGAGATAGTCACGCTATCGCCCTCGCTTTTTCCTCCCTCGCTCCCCACGCTGTCCTTTTGTATTCCGACGTATCTACAACAGATAGGGATACGCACGCATACGCACAGCCGAGTTTCGGACACAAGCGAGATACGTTCGTCCGCTCAAATACGCCCATCGCGAGCAGAACAACGCACCGCAAAACTGGACTGACCGAGGTAGTGCATATGCAACACGAGTCGAATGGAACCGTTGAAGTGAATCGCACCGCTGATGAACCATTGAGCCGCCAGATCGCGCGCAATTGTCTGATGACGCGCGCCCGGCAGATCTCCCGAGTCCTGACCTCTGTCTATGACGATGCGTTGCGTCCGTTCGGTATCGTCGCACCGCAGTTTTCATTGCTCGTGCTGATTGCCGAGCTCGGGCCCATCAGCCGCTCGGATCTCGGTCGACGGAATCATCACGAGCGCTCGACGCTGACAAGGAATCTGCAACCGCTCATCGCGCATGGATGGGTTGCCGAGGACGTTCCGGCAAGCGATGGCCGCAGTCGCCCGCTCTCGCTCACGCAGGAAGGCAAGGCGCTGCTCGATAGCGCCGCGAGCGCGTGGTCGACAGCACAGCGCCACGTGACGCGCCTCCTCGGTGAAGGCGGCGCCCATGACCTCATGAATATCTCGCGGGGATTGCCGCTGCGCATGGTCTGAATTTTTTTCAGTCGATGTTGCATATGCAAGATCGACCAACCCCTGGTACCCCTCCCTCGTCAAGGAATTTGTCATGAAAGTCGTCAAAGCCGCCGCCGTCCAGTTCAGCCCGGTGCTTTATAGCCGAGAAGCGACCGTCGCCAAGGTCGTGCAGAAGATCCATGAGCTCGGCCAGCAAGGCGTGCAGTTCGCCACCTTTCCCGAAACGGTCGTGCCTTATTACCCTTACTTTGCGGCCGTCCAGACGGGCATTGAGCTTCTGTCGGGCACCGAACATCTGCGTCTGCTCCAACAGGCTGTGACTGTTCCGTCCGCTGCGACCGACGCGATCGGCGAGGCCGCGCGAAAAGCCGGCATGGTCGTGTCCATTGGCGTCAACGAGCGCGATGGAGGCACGCTGTACAACACACAACTGCTGTTCGACGCCGACGGTACGCTGATTCAGCGCCGCCGCAAGATTACCCCGACCCATTTCGAACGCATGATCTGGGGCCAGGGCGATGGCTCCGGCTTGCGTGCAGTCGACAGTGCAGTCGGCCGCATCGGTCAGCTCGCATGCTTCGAGCACAACAATCCGCTCGCCCGCTACGCAATGATCGCCGACGGCGAGCAGATCCATTCAGCGATGTACCCTGGCTCGGCCTTCGGCGAGGGCTTCGCCCAGCGTATGGAGATCAACATCCGCCAGCATGCGCTCGAGTCCGGCGCCTTCGTCGTCAACGCAACGGCTTGGCTGGACGCCGACCAGCAGGCGCAGATCATGAAGGACACCGGTTGTGGAATCGGTCCGATCTCGGGCGGCTGCTTCACGACGATCGTCTCTCCAGACGGCTTGCTGATGGCCGAGCCGCTTCGCTCGGGTGAAGGTGAAGTGATCGTCGATCTCGACTTCACGCAGATCGAACGCCGCAAGATGCTGATGGATTCGGCAGGCCACTACAACCGTCCCGAACTGCTGAGTCTGATGATCGACCGTACGCCAACCTCGCATGTTCACGAACGCGCTTCGCATCCGATGTTCATCGACGACCACAATTCCGACGATCTGCTCACGCAGGCGGCATGAACCCACACACCTCGATTCACTCCCCCATCGAAGGAGGCTTGGCTGTGAAAGCAATGATCAGGACCGGCGTCGTTGCGGCGCTGATGGCAATCGCCTCGTCCGGCTACACGCAGACGTCTTCAGTGGTAACACATCCGCACAAGCCCGCGGCCGCAACGATCGACGTCTCGGACGGTACGCTGGTGAAGTCGCTGCCCGGATTCAGAAATGGCTATGCAACCGTGAATGGCGTACGACTGCATTATGTAGTCGGCGGAAAGGGCGAGCCGCTCGTGTTGCTGCCCGGTTGGCCCGAAACGTGGTGGACCTTCCACAAGATCATGCCAGCGCTCGCCGGACATTACACCGTGATCGTGGTAGATCTGCGCGGCATGGGCGCATCGTCGAAACCCGCTGACGGCTATGACAAAAAAACGATGGCCGCCGATATCCATGAGCTGACGCAATCGCTCGGCTACGACAAGGTTACGATCGCGGGACACGACATCGGCTCAGCCGTGGCCTTCGCCTATGCGGAGAATTATCCGGAAGCCACCGACAAGCTGGTGATGATGGAGTTTCCGCATCCCGACGATAGCCTGCAGACGCTTCCGCTTCTACCCGCCCAGGGCGCATACGGTGACAAGCTGGGTTCGGCGCGCCCGAACCTGTGGTGGTTCGCCTTCAATCAGGTCAGAGGTTTGCCGGAGCAACTGCTGGCAGGCCGCGTCCGGCTTGAACAGGACTGGCTCTTCCACTACTTTCTTGTGAATGAGAATGCAGTCGACGCGCGCGATCGCGCCGTGTACGAGCACGCCTACGACAGTGCCGCCGGGATCCGCGCGGGCAACGCGTGGTATCAGGCCTTCCCTCAGGACGTCGGCGATAACAAGGATTATGGACAGTTGCAAATGCCCGTCCTCGTGATGGGTGGTCCCGCATACAAGTGGATGAAAATGGTCGTCGGACAGAAGGCGGCCAATATGAGCGCCGTCGACATAGAGAACAGCGGGCACTTCATCCAGGAGGAGCAGCCCGAGCTGGTTACGAAGACAATGCTTGGCTTTCTGCAAGGCGCACGTGGATGATGACTCCATCGTTGCGTTGATCAACGCAGACTTGAAAACAATTTCGCAATTAAATGTGCATATGCACATACATAAATGAAATGAGTCCGGCCGTGTGGCGCGTTCCGCGCTGGTCGAGCGGTCTGGCTTCGACGTAATTGAACTCAACTAAAAGGTAACTGGAATGACGACTCAACTTGCACACGACAGACCCATTCTCGTGACGGGGGCTGGAGGCGCGATCGGTGGAATCGGCCGAAGCGTGACCACGTCGCTGCTCGCGAAGGGTTATAAGGTACGGGCGCTGGTCCGTAAAGAGGACGAACGTGCGGACGAACTGCGCCGACTTGGCGCCGAAGTCGTGGTCGGCGATCTCACCGATCTCACAGCGATGCACCGCGCGATCGAAGGTTGCTCGCGCGTCTATTTCGGCATGTCCGTCTCCCCGGCCTATCTCGAGGCAACCGTGAATTTCGCTACGGTGGCGCGTCATCATGGCGTCGAAGCCATCGTGAACATGTCGCAGATGACGGTCACGGAAATGAGCATCACGGAGACGACCGGCAGTCCCCAGCACAAGCTGCACTGGCTCGCCGAGCAGGTCTTGCAGTGGTCTGGGCTGCCCGTCGTCACGGTGCGGCCGACAGCGTTTCTCGAGAGTTTTTTCCTGACGCTGGGCGCAGCTGGCGTGCGCGACCACGACGAACTCGCGCTTCCGCTCGGCGACAGCAGGACGTCGCCCATTTCCGCCATTGACGTTGCGAATGCGGTATCGGTGATTCTCGAGAACCCGGCGCCCCATATCGGCAAGATCTATAACCTGACGGGTCTCGAATCGACGGATCTCGAGCATGCCGCACGCGTCTTCTCAGAAGCGCTCGACCGGCCAATCCGCTACCGGAATGTGCCAGTCGCGCCATGGTCCGACAAACGGCGCGAGCTCGGCATTCCCGATCACGTCGTCGCTCACCTGGCCGTGATGGCTGAATTGCATGCTCAGGGACGATACGACCGCATGACGAACGATCTGTTCGAGCTCACGGGCCGCAAGCCGATGAGCATGTACGACTTCGTGAAGCTGCACGCAGCCGACTTCACACGCAAGGCAACGCACTGATGACCGCTTGAGACCCATCCCATGTCAAACAACGCTCCCCAATCCTCATCGCGCCGGCATTTCGTCGGCATGGCCGCCGCGGCGCTCGCGGCAGGCTCCCTGGGCCGGCTCGCCTTCGCGAAAACGGCCCCGGCTGTCGGCACGGTCACGGAACCCGCGAATGGCGACAAGACGGCGCTTCGTCCGTTCCGCGTTCACGTTCCTGAAGCGCAGCTTGTCGACATGCGTCGGCGCATCAAGGCGACGCGCTGGCCGGATCGTGAGACGGTACCCGACGAATCGCAGGGTATTCAGCTCGCCACCATCCAGGGACTTGCTCAGTATTGGGCGACCGGATACGACTGGCGCAAATGCGAAGCGCGGCTGAATTCGTATTCGCAATTCATCACTGAGATCGACGGGCTCGATATCCATTTCATCCACGTGCGCTCGAAGCACGACGACGCCATGCCGTTGATCGTGACGCATGGATGGCCCGGCTCGGTCATCGAACAGTTCAAGATCATCGACCCACTCGTCAATCCGACTGCGTACGGCGCACCGGCGTCGGACGCCTTTCATCTCGTGATTCCGTCATTGCCCGGTTACGGCTTTTCGGCGAGACCGACTACAACGGGCTGGGGACCGGAGCGCACCGCACGCGCGTGGGTCACATTGATGAAACGCCTTGGCTATGAGCGCTTTGCTTCGCAGGGCGGCGATCTTGGCGGGATTGTCACGAACATCATGGCCAAACAGGCGCCGCCCGAACTGATCGGCATTCATGTGAACTTCCCTGCGGCTGTTCCGGCCGAGATTCTGAAGTCGCTGGCAGCCGGCGACGCGATGCCTGCCGGCTTATCGCAAGAGGAGCAGCACGCGTATGAGCAGTTGAGCGCCAACTTCAAGAAGAAGCGCGGCTACGCGTTCGAAATGGGTACGCGCCCGCAGACGCTTTACGGACTCGCCGATTCGCCTGTCGCGCTAGCATCCTGGCTGCTCGATCACGGCGATGGCTACGGTCAACCTGCCGCTGCGCTGAGCGCGGCCGTGCTCGGTCATCCCGTGAACGGTCATTCAGCGGGCGCGCTGACGCGAGACGACATACTCGACGACATCACGCTTTACTGGCTGACCAACACCGGTATCTCGGCAGCACGCTTCTACTGGGAGTCGCATGCGAACTTCTTTCTCGCAGCCGACGTTAACGTGCCTGCTGCCGTCAGCGCATTTCCCGGAGAAAATTACCAAGCGCCGAAAAGCTGGACCGAAAAGGCCTATCACAACCTGATCTACTTCAATAAGCCCGAAACGGGCGGCCACTTCGCGGCATGGGAAGAACCGATGATCTTCGCGAACGAAGTGCGTACGGGCTTAAGGCCTTTGCGCGCCTGATCAAAGTGCGAAGCACTCCGACGCGCATGCGTCGGAGTGCTCTCCTCGATGTAATCGTGCCAGTCGGGTCCATGCGAGGTTGTTCGCATTGATCTGCCGTTTGGTTCGGCCCGGGTCCGCTTGTGCAACTTCCATGACACCCCCGGCGATTCCAGTCCAAGTTAACCAAAAATTGTCCTGTGGGGATCAAATAGTGAGAGCGCAATTAAACATGCTGATCAAGGCGCTTGCCGCAATCGCGGCTGGTATCGTGCTCGCAACGAACGCCTTCGCCCAGCGCACAGGAGAGGTCGGCGTCGCTTCACCGTATGTCACCATCGATAACGAGCCGCCACCCAAACTGATTGTTGACCCCACGCCGCTTGCAGCAGGACTGGCTCACGGCATCGTCTGGATCCAATATCGAGTGGAGAACGTGCATATCTTGCCGGTGTTCGGGCCAGGCGCGCTCAACGTTTCTCCACGAATCGGGCATCTCCACGTACACATCGACGACCTGCCTTGGGGGTGGGTAGAAGCGAATGACGTCAATACAATCAGCGTGGCGGGGCTGCCGCCCGGTAACCACAAGATACTTGTCGAGTTGGTCGACGCTCAACACCACCTATTCGCCGGGTGCACTGAGTGCAGGCAGACGGTGACGTTCACGGTCCCAGAGGGCACGTCTCATTCACACTGAAGGTGATGACAAGAGCCTCGCCGTCAGTTCGTCGCGAACGATGCCCGACGTATCCTGAATGTTCATTCTGGCTTCTCTGTCGGACATCGGCGTCAATCCGATTCATTGGACGGCGAACGAAGACAACTGCCAGGTCGCCGTCAGCGAGTCGCTAGCTTGCACCCAGGACAGCTTGCCGGTCGCCTGGCAGCTTTACCTTCCCCGGGACTGGCCTTAGCCCGGAGCGCCGGCGCGCGACCCGCGTCCGTCTATGATCGTTCTGTTGCGCTGAACCGTCATCTGGATGGCGGGGGCTTTGCCCACGCGAATGACGCTGATTGCAGAGTCGTAACAGCTCGCTCACAATAATGCAGGCGTGCTATTACGCAAATGTCTCAAAGCGCAAATCACGTTGCGGTCGGGCTTGCGGTCGTCAACCGACCCATCGCGACTGCGGCGCCGTTCACGATGGGCGCGCTCCATGGATCGGCCGGCAAACTCCACCGGCGCAAAGCCTTCGGAGGCCGCCACAAACGCTCCCCGATGCCTCATTGATGCAGAATCGGCGCAAAGGCCACAACGACACGACGTGAATACTATGGACGACCCAGAATTGCTTTCCCTGGCACTGCCCGACGGCTCTAAGGTCTCTGCGCTCCTCCGAGTGCCGAAGGACGCGCGAGCCCTGTATGTCTTCGCGCACGGTGCCGGGGCGGGCATGCATCACGCCGGCATGTCGTCATTGGCCGACGCGCTTGCGGCGGCCAATGTCGCCACATTGCGCTACCAGTTTCCGTATATGGAGCGGGGCTCCAAGCGGGTGGACTCGCCGGCCGTGGCACATGCTGCCGTGCAGGCAGCCGTTGCAGAGGCCCGCCGGCGGCTGCCAGCCCTGCCGCTCTTCGCGGGAGGCAGGTCGTTCGGCGGCCGCATGACGTCCCAGGCCCAAGCCATCTCCGCGCTCGACGGCGTGCGTGGCCTTGCTTTCGTCGCGTTCCCGCTGCACCCGGCGGGCGCGCCCGGCGTGGAGCGGGCACGGCACCTGGCGGACGTCACGGTGCCGATT
>LRBF01000112.1 GCA_001580565.1 Caballeronia megalochromosomata
GGTCCTTTCTGCTACGGTCCGCTGTCTGCAGAACGACGAGGCACGACGCCTTCTTCCAGCCGATGCTCGCGGAGGAATCTGCTTCATTGTTCGAACATTGCGCACGGGGTCTCGATCAATGTATCGAATTGACCGGCGCGCACGGTTTGCCGTTGATCGGCACAGGCGACTGGAACGACGGGATGAATCGCGTCGGCGCCGACGGCCGTGGAGAAAGCGTCTGGCTTGGCTGGTTGTTGTTGCGCACCATCGAGATGTTCGCGCCGTTCGCGCAATCTCATGACCCGGTGCGTGGCGCGCGATGGCGCGCGCACGCCGTGTCGGTATGCGAGGCACTGGAGCGTGACGCATGGGATGGGGAATGGTATCGCCGCGCGACCTTCGATGACGGCAGCTGGCTCGGCACGGGCACCAACGAAGAATGCCGCATCGATTCGATTGCGCAGTCGTGGGCCGTACTGTCAGGCGCGGCCGATCCGCAGCGCGCGCGGCTTGCGATGACTGCGCTGGACGAGCAGCTGATCCGTCGCGATGACGGGATTGCATTGCTGTTCACACCGCCGTTCGACAAGTCGTCGCATGACCCGGGCTATATCAAGGGCTATCCGCCGGGGCTACGCGAGAACGGTGGGCAGTATAGCCATGCGGCGATGTGGGCGATCTTCGCGTTCGCGAAACTGCGGGACGGAAAACGGGCGGCGGGTTTATTTTCGCTGCTCAACCCGGTCAATCACTCCCGTACGTCAACGGAAACCGAGCGCTACAAGGTCGAGCCCTACGTGGTCGCCGCCGATGTCTACTCGGTCGCGCCCCATGTCGGGCGCGGCGGCTGGACGTGGTACACGGGGTCAGCCGGATGGATGTACCGCGCGGGAGTTGAGGGCATTCTGGGCATTCGCAGGGATGGCAATTTTCTGGTGGTCAATCCATGCATTCCAGACTCGTGGGCGGGCTTTGAAGCGACGGTCTATGTGCATTCGACGCGCTACGAAATCCGTGTCGAATCTGTCCCAGGGTCGCGTGCGATGCATGGTGTGCTCGACAATAAGGCAGTTGATTGCAGCGGCGATGGCGTACATGTTCCACTCGACAGCTACTCACACACGCTGTTGATCGCCGTGTGTCCGGGTGTTGCCGACGAAGTCGACGCGCGGGAGCCGGCCGTGTAACGTACGCGAGGCATTTGCACGATGCCTCATCCGTGATAACTGGACAAGAAAAAGAGGCTGCTTGCGCTTTTTTTCTTCCGGCTCGAGATTGTGTACAACGGAGGGGCGCAAGCGCCCCCCGGTTTGATAGCAGCGATCTAGTCGTCGCACTCTCCGTGATGCTTAGTCCACACAGGTGGCAACCGCCGCAGACTTTTCGCAAGCCACAGATTCACCGAAGATCGGCCCTCCATCCGGGGATCAAGCTCTGCTACCGAAGGTTCTGCGTATCCTGCTGATTGAAGACGGTCTGGATGCCCGGGAGGCAATGCGCACTTTCCTAGAGTTTGAAGGACACGCAGTGAGTGCTGCCTCCGACGGTGAGGATGGCTTTAATCGTGCCGTCACCCAGGCGTACGACGTCCTCACTTGCGCTATCGGTCTACCAGGGATGGACGGAATTGAACTCATGTAGAAGCTTCGCACCGATGCGCGCGAAACAGTCTCATTCGCGATAGCACGGTCAGGATAGGGCGACGCATTGATTCGAACGGAGCCCTTGACCGGTGCGCATGCACTTCGCGGCGCAGCACGCTTAAGAGGCCCCGGCGCTGGCATTCTCTAGATGGCGGGGTCCCCGTCACAAAAGTAACTCGCAGCCACGTTTTCCGTTTTGAAAACGATCATCGACCCACAACTGGGCTCCGTGCGGGCGAACCTGAAGATCACACTGCTTAGGCGGTTCTCGCTCCCTACGGCCTGGACATACCGGGCGCACGGCATTCACTGAGCCTGGAAATCGACAAGCCGACGCCAATATTCATCTTGCCGGCCCTCGGGACTTCCTTCCTGCTGCCACAGGACGTAGGCCCGCTCCCGAAGATGTTGGTCAAGAGCGCGATGCCAATACTGTTCCGCATGCCCATCAGGGCGCGCGTCCTTCTCCCAGAGCAAGTACGCGCGCTCCCGAACCGCCTGATCCAAACCGAGCTTCGTCTCCGAATTTTTCTCCAGGTCATCGCCGTAGGGAGCCATCTGCCCACCGCGACTAATATGCATCCTGGCCGTTAGAGTGCTGAGTTCAGCGTCGGGGACAAGCCGGCCGTGCGCTGCCGCTTCAAGCGCCTTGGCAAGATATTCGAAGTCGTGCGCGGCATTGCCCGGCTCGCTCAGGGTTATCGGGTACGTGTGGAGCACGGTGCCGCTGCGGTCTATTACGTCAACCAATCGATCGTTCATGACTGCCATCCTGGTGTTTGTGCGTTCTATGAAAAGGTTCGGACTGGTTTGATCAGTCGATTTAGATCGCGACGCTGTCATATGTCGCTGTTGTCCTGCCCTGAACAGACGAGCCCGGTCGGAAAGCTTTGGCTTAGTTAACAGGGCCAAGCAAAACGTCGAGCGCGGCTTGCCCCGCGATCCGCCTAGCAGATAGGTCCAACCACCATTGAGCGCACCGTTACGCAGCGGTATCCGGCCTCCCGGCGCCCCGGGTACTTCGGGATTAGTGCCGCCTTTGATCCTGAGAGATCACGTCAAACAAATCTTCAGTAGCCGGAGTCAACTAAACATCAATCCCGAAACTGCGATACGCGTTCACTCTGTGCATGAAAGAAAACCTTATTCGTTCTCGCGACTGTGAGCGACGCCTCGACGCGTCCTTGTGAGTCTCCGATCGAATAACCACCTCTCACTCCCCCACGAAGTGAGCGCCGCCTACGCACTGTACACCCTTGTCGCCCGGTGAATTCGTTTTATTACTTCACCCTATGGGATGCACAACCTCCCGGTTCCGGGCGGCCCGGTATGAGGAAGTGCCGGCTTCGATGCAAGCGATACGCGGCACTAGCGAAGGATCCCCGATGATTACGGTCAAAGTGCAAAAGGTCCTTTTCTAAAGACTATGTTGAAAGAAGGACAAGCCACCTTCCTGTTATCTTCGAAATCAGGATTGCCACCCGTCGATAGTGCGGTCGGCTGGTTGCAGCGGTTTGCCGAGCACACGCTGTGTCGTATCCCGCGCACGTCCGCGAGTCGATTCGCAGTTCATCCCAGCTCTCACAGGTACGAGCTACAGATTGCGTAACCACTACAACACCATCTGGATGGAATGGTAGCTAATCTTCGTCCTCGCCGTGCATCTAGGACACTGCCGTAGCTACCATGCAATCCACGATCGGCGCGACGATGCGGACGCACGAGATGATGCTAAAACCGTCAGCCACGTGTCGGATATCCGGGCCCCTCCCATCCCGGTGTCTGACATCGCGTACGAGCCGATCGATGGGCGGCTCACCGCCTGAGGGGGAAGCCGCCACGACACCAGATCTTTTTTTATTCCGTCGCGATTTAGTTTGCTTTGCTGCGGCATTGAGCGCATTGTGAAGTAAGCGAAATGTATCACTGACCGCACATTTTTCGCGATCCGCATCGACACAGTCAATGACGGTCAGCCCCGCAAAAGGAGCGCGCCATAATGACCATTCCTACTATCGAATACCGAGGGTACGAGCTACGCGCATACTCTCACCAGGAATTCCCGCTTCATCGGGACCCTTATGCCAACGGTCTAAGGAAGTTCTCGTCGGTTGTTCGAATCGAGAGTATTCAACCTAGCAATGTAAAACCAAGGCGCTACGAAACGGTGTTCGCTGGGACAACCCCCGGTAACGATACGGACGCCATCGACCTCGCAATGCAATACGGCAAAGACATCGTAGATGGAAAGGTTCAAGCAAACCAACTTTGACATCCTGCTTTATCACAGTTTTATGTCGCGCACCGGATCCGCGTGGGATGTGGTGTGCAGACGTCGCCGCCCGCGTTGAATGGACGCCCACCAACGTCGGCCGCAAAGAATGATGTTTTCGATTGTTCTTTATCCCTGCTCGACGATTCGGGTGAGAGATCCGGGGCCGGCGTTACTTCCCTGCTCTTCCCTATATGACGAAAAGGGCCACACCGAGGGGCCTATATGACGTATGCGATCTACGCAATTCTGACCGGGATGACGATGATATTTGTCGTTTCGTTCTATCGATATCGCCAAAGCGTTGGGCATGGAGAGGAAGTCCCTAGCTCAGGGAGAATCCTTTGAGCGACAAATTGCGCAACACACTTGGCTTTGGTCGTCGGATATGATTACAGAGCCGGGGCGTTTCGAGCGTCCCGCCCCCGAACCGCGAATCCACCGTTCGAGGTCCATATCTACCACAGGTGGTGACGCTCCACGGATATAGCCTCCCCACGCGCATTCGCGGTTCTCGAAGCCAAAGAGTCGTACATATCCATCTAGAGAGTAACCATGAGTACCGAACAGGTAACGAAACTTTGGGCCGAATTCGACGAACTTGCATCAAACAGCGAGAATCCGGACGTCCAATTCTTAATCCGGGCAATCAGACTTCACGCAACGGTTTTGAACATTCGGCTCGCCGCGCTCGAGGAACAAGCGGAGATGAGATATTCGGGCGCCAATACTTACTGATCTTCTGCCCGCGTTCGATAGTAAAGAATTGCTGGAATAACTCCTCGCCTGCCGGGCGCCGATGCTCCTGATAGTGGCACAGTGGATCCAAGACCGGCCTCCGCGCATATGCGACAATGCGTGAGACGGCGTCTGACGTTACTGCCACCGCGCCCCACCCCGCGGTATCAAAGTTTCGAATCTTGCGGCACGAGCTTCTCGTGCAACTCAGCGGTCAGCGTCTCGACCCGCTGAATCAACTTCTGGGTAAGCTCCGTCAGCTCCGTGTTTCGCTGCAGGAGTTCAAGCAGTTGTCCCGCATTTTGTGCTGCGATCTCCTGCCGTTGCTCGTTCGCGACGGCAAGCGCTTCCCTGTGTAGGGCGTCAGACTCGGCGAGCACAGTGTCACGCGCTGCTTGCCGCGTCTGGGCAAGCAGGATGAGCGGCGCAGCGTAGGCTGCCTGGAGACTGAAAGCCAGGTTAAGCAAAATAAATGGATAGACGTCGAAGGTCGTTAGGCCCAGGACGTTGACTCCTATCCAGATCGCAACGATGGCTGTCTGCGTGCCGAGAAAAAGGGGCGTTCCGAAAAAACGTGCAAAAGCCTCCGCCTTCAGCGCAAATGTGTCGTTGCCAAAAGCTGAAGCAAGGTGCGCGTGAGGACGATGGAAGCGGAAGTGATCAACTGTCGGATTGTCGAGCGCAGCGGTAGCCGAGCCGGGCTTCATTGTTTCCATCGTCCCCTCCAGGGCTAGTCGTGGCGGAGCGCCGCCAATCAGGTTTGCGGCACGCAATACCAAGCAAATGCGCGGATCGAAGTCATCGTCCTGTGCTCAATGCAGTGTACCGCTCGCTCTGGCATGACGCTAACCTGGATTGATGGCTAGACGTGCCAGTCGTCTGGACGGCTCGATGATGACCTTCAACGCGCACGCATGTACAGCGTTACCGAAGGCGTCGGAGGCGTTCGTGGTGTCGTCCAGACGGAAGCGGGGCGCGGATCAGCGCGCTTGGCTCGAGGCGGCCCGAACGCGCCGATAGAGGATATCTGCTGCCAATTGACTTCCCCCATTTGAAGGTCGTCTAACCACAGCAACTCCGCACGCAAGATCGTTGGTCGCGCTGCGCTCGGTTCGCGCTAGCGAATTGCGCCGCTAGCCGACGTTCACACCTCTGGCTCATTCGCACGATCCCGGCTGACATTTAGTTTGCTTTACTGCGCCATCAAGCGCATTGTGAAGTGATTCAGATGTACCTCTGGCCGTCCTTTTCCGCATCTGGATGAACATAGTCCAATAACGGTCAGCATCGTTTACGGGACACGTCATTGTGACCACTGCCACCATTGAACAGAGGGTAAGGGCTTCGTGCGTATTTTCACCAAGAATTCCCGCTGCATGGTGACCCGTATGCCAAATGTCCGCGTCAGTTCTTGTCTGCCGCCCAAAGCGACGCCGTTCCGCCCAGCGAGGCTACTGCCCGGCGCCATGCGACGTTGTTCGTTATAGCACGCCAACCTATGCGGGCGATGAGATCGATCTAGCGATGCAATACGCGAAAGACATCGTCGACGTGCCGGTTTAGGTCAGCTACCTCTGACACATTGAATTCCAGTCCAGGCTCAAGTGGAGCAGATCATGCAATATCCGCTTTATGTACACCGCGAAGGCGGCGCCGGCTTTCGCGCGACGTTTCCCGATTTCCCTCGTGCCGCCGCGATAGGCAAGTCACTGAACGAACTAAAGATCGACGCGAAACAGGCCGTTGAATTGATGTATGACCGCAGCGAGCAACTCATACCGGCTCCGACTTGCAGTGGGTCGGAGTTGCATGCGCTCGACATGGACGATGGAGAAGGAATCTGGATGTTTGTCGACATCAATCTCGCGCGGGTGACGTCGAAAGCAGTAGGCATTCAGGTCAGTCTGCTGGACACTCTGCTGGAGCAGGTCGATCAGGCCGCAAGAGAACGTCATATGACGCGATCCGCGCTGATCACGCTGGCTGTCGTACACGAACTCGCAGGTCGGCACGACGAACATTTGTCCTTGGTGCGGATGTAACCGGCGGCCCGTGTTTAAAGCGAACTCGGATTGTAGACGCTGCCATGCAACGACTGGTTCATGTTTCGAATGGAAGCGGCGCAGTTTTCCACGCGCCCCATCACGCGCGGGGAATTAGTAGATGCAGCGGACGGTGCCTACACGAAGCACGGCCGTCTGTTCCTGTCAGTGGAATCGAAGGATTAACGGCTCGACTGCAAGTCGAGCCGAAGCGAGCAGGTGCCGCCTTAAGGCGATCACCTTGCTCAAAGCTCGGAAACGAAGGACAGGCTCGAACAGTTGGTCTGACAGGCGTCGACGGATGACATCATGGAAGACCCGCCCGTAGCCAAGGCCACTCCAGAAGACGTTATCGGGCATCCCCAAAATTTGGTCGCTCGCCGCAACCGACGCACAGGTCGCATCTGAATGAGCTGCCACGTAGCGCGCCGTTATGACCGCCGCCAGCCGATACCTCTGATCACTCATTTAACCGGCCAGGCGGCAGAATGAATATTGATGCGCTCTTCTGGGCGACCCTTTATCGCGCCGAATTCCCGAGAGGGAGGGCGGTGTCCATTCCATCTCGGCCGAGACGCGTCTAAACGTGGACGGGGCAGCGGCACTGAGAGGCCTGCTTCAAAAGCGCATAGCAGACTCCTTGGCCCACAGCCGCCCCCCCGTCCCGCCTGCACCTTTTCGAAAGGTGTCGTAGCAAGGGTCAACCGCCCTACCGCCGCGGTTACGCGGCGCCGCGCATAGGCTTGGCATGAAGACGACTATCTGCTCACGCGTCTGCGGAGCCGCTCACCCTGTCGCCGTGGATCTTAACCTGCGGTCTGCGATGACGCGAACCACGGCTAGCATCAGAAAGTTGTTGCGTATTCACGCATAGCGCGTCTAATGAGATGTATGAGCAACGACCGTGTCAGCGTCTGCACGCGCGCTCGAAGCACCTGTTGCGCAGCCTGCGTAGCAATCATCGGGCGGCGCTCGGTACGAGCGGGGCGAAACCATGCAATATCCTCATGTCCAACGCAACGCTGTCGCGGTCTTTCGTGCCAGCTTCCCCGATTTTCCGGTGTCGATGTTACGGGCAATTCGATCGAAGAGCGGGAGTGCAACGCGCCAGAAGCTGTGGAACTGATGTACCACAACACCGAGCAACTCACGCCTGCCCCTACCTGCGATACCTCGGAGTTGCGTGAGCTTGAAATAGACGGCGAGGAAGGAATCTGGCTGTTTGTGCTGTCTGTGAAGATCAATATGTAGCGGGCGACCTCACGAGCGATAGGTTTCGGACTCAGCCTGAGCGAGAGTCGTCTGGAGCAAGTCAACGCCGCCGCTCGGGAGCGGCATTTAGCTCGCTCCGCGTTTTTGCGCCCGCTGCCCTACACGAACTGGACACGCAAAAACGACAATGACAGTCTTCGAAGCCCGAAATGAAATTGAATTGGCGTTCGTGGTGCATTAACCCTCAATGCTCGCGGCTTTCAGTTCGTACACGGACGGTTCGTCGACGCGAGGCAACCCTTGCCTCGAAGCGCTTGGTCGCCTGTCAATGTGCCGTGCGCACCGTGCTCGCGGACAGGCACCGTAGTGCAGGCGTTCCTTGTTCTCGTTTCGATCAGCCGTGCCTTTGCTATGCCGACGCTACCTGCCTGAGGAGGGCATATGAGCTTCACCCAGGGATTTCCCTTGAAAGACAAAGAACCACCGTCCGTTGCTTTAACGGCGCTCCAGTTGGCCGCCGACGCCACGCGCCGATCAGGTCCGAAGCCTTCCGGCGAGCCATCCTTGTCGCCGTCCGAAGCCGCGCGAGATGAGCATGAAAACACCGTCGCACACACAATGCCAGACGACCCAGAAGGAGATTTCGCCTAGTCATTTGACGAGGCCAATCCCGTTCGCATTTATGTCACGGCGGGCGCACTCGTGCGCGCTGCAGGTGTTCTGCCACGTCCTCTTCGAGATGTTCGCGTGCCGATCGAGGGCGACGGACACCATTAAATCGTCGCCTTTACGTCAGGAGGAAATCGTGAAACGCGATATGAATCGCGTACTGGCAATATTGAAAACTTTGGAGGGAAACAAGACTCCTCATCTGAGCGAATCTGACGTTGAAGCCGCGCTCGAGGCAGCGTTCGATTTCCCCGACCGAGAAATCGGGTATCACTTGAACTTGTTGGCCGATGCATATTTCGTACGCTCGACGGGTAACGACTGGCGTGACCGGGGCCCCCCACGATGTTGAAGGCGGAGGTTCTGAACGCCTTCGAAGCCCCCTGAAATGGGGTTGAGTTCCCTAAACGTCATTCCGCGTTCATGAACGCGGCACGTGAGCCAGTCGAGACACAGAACCACCAGAGGGTTCTCGCGGTTCGCCGAAGCGCGCACCGTTCCACAACACGACGAGCGGGCGTGACGGTCGAGTCATCTGGTTTCGTAACAACTCCCCGGGCGACCATTCTTGGGCAGAAAGCAGCATGGATCACTTCAGTGACGCACTCGTTCAATATCATGATCGCAGTAAGCACCGCGTCAACCGTTACGCTCCTGGCCCCCATGAATTCGACTGGATGGCGCAGCCAAATCCGTTTCGGGAGTTTCACGGCGCACCCCGCGTGAATCTGCCGCTAGCCGCGGACACGTTCCACACTCGTTACAACGATGTGCGCTGCGGCGCCCTGCCGTTCGCATACAGAATTGATCTGCGTAATCTGTCGATCCTTTTCGAGCTGTCGTTGGGCTTGTCGGCATGGAAGACTTATCGCGCTACGCGTTGGGCGCTGCGCTGCAACCCTTCGAGTGGCAACCTCCATCCGACCGAGGGCTATTTGCTATGTCCGCATTTGCTTGGTCTGCCCGCGGGCATCTACCACTACCTGAGCCGAGACCATTTGCTTGAACGTCGCGCCGCAGTCGATGACTCGCGGTGGACCACGGCGTTCGCGGGCAAAGGTGTTCTGGTCGGACTAAGCTCGATTCATTGGCGCGAAGCATGGAAATACGGCATGCGGGCGTGGCGCTACTGCCAGCACGATTGCGGCCATGCCATCGCCGCGGTAAGTTACGTAGCGGCCGCTTTGGGTTGGCAAACGCGGCTATTGGAGGCGCCCGCGGACGACGAGGTGGCGCGCTTGCTCGGATTGGACCGTAGTGAGGATTTCGGGACCGCCGAACGAGAGTCGCCGGATGTTCTGCTCTGGGTCGGCCATCCTGACGGACGGCCCGACATCGATCGTATGCTGTCTGCTTCGGACGCGGCGGCGTGGTACGGATGCGCGAATCAGTTAAGCGCGAAACAGGTACGATGGCCCGATATCGATTCGATCCGTATCGCAACGTTCAAGTCCCGTACCCGGGAGCTGAGCACCGCCTCTGCCGAGCGGCGCCGGTTGCCAGCGGCGCCCGCCCTTGACCTCAGTTTCGCGCAGGTCGCTCGACAACGCCGTAGCGCTGTTGAATTCGACGGCACGACGAGCATCACCAGCGCCGCGTTTTTCGCAATGCTCGAATGCCTGATGACGTGTTCTGACACACCGCCGTGGAATTCGCTCGTCTCTCCCCCCGCGGTGCATCCTGTGCTATTGGTGCATCGCGTCGGGGGATTGGAGGCTGGCCTGTATGTGCTGGTTAGAAATCCGGAAGCATGGTCGAGCCTGCAGACCTCAATGCGTCCCGAATGGCTATGGGAAAAGACGGGACCGGACCACCTGCCGCTCTATTTTCTGCTGCCATTCGATTTGCGTGCATCTGCAAAGTGGATCTCCTGTCATCAGAATATCGCGGCCGATTCCTGCTTCGCGCTCGGCATGCTGACGCGGTTTGCAAGCGCTCTGCAGGAACCCTGGCGTTACCGCCATCTATTTTGGGAATGCGGCATGCTCGGCCATGCGCTCTACCTCGAAGCCGAAGCCGCTGGAGTACGCGCTACGGGGATTGGATGTTTTTTGATGACGAAATGCACGCGCTGCTTGGGCTCAAGGATCACGAGTGGCAAAGCCTGTATCACTTCACAGTCGGTGGCGCGGCGGAAGATCAACGCTTATCCTCCGAGCCACCCTACCAGCGTCAGAGGTGAATGCCCCACAACTTCTACTTGCGACATACGCCGCGACGGTTATTTAAACGCTTCTATCCGGCCACCACACGGTCGCGGTCATTGTGCTTGGCCCGGGTAAAGTCGCTCATCAGCGACTCGTAAGAGGGTGTCGATCGTGTCGCCGTCGCGGCCGAATTCGGAGACGCCGAAACTGACCGTAACGGAGACGATTCGCCCGGTCTCGACGTAGGACGCCTCCGCGGCCACGGCGCCCCGGCCGCGCTCGGCGATCGAACGTGCTGCATCGCACGGCTTCATTCGGGAGCACCATAAACTCTTCGCCACCAACCCGCGCCACGCGGCATCGGGACGAATAGCGTCGAGGCATTTCTGCCGCTTTCTCGCGGGACGTTGCTACTGTCGCTCCACTTTTGCACCAAGGGTTGCGTTGACGACGAATGAGGCAGCAAGAATCACTCCGTGCCGTGCGAAGCCGTCGCACGCTGGCCGATCGGCACTCGAGGCGTCGCGCGCCGTCGCGATCGTGGGTCTCGCACTCGACTTCACATCGATCGACCCGATCAAGGCGCTGTTTTGGAGCGCCCTCATCAATGACGTCGCAGCGGTGCCGATCATGGTGCTGATGATGCTGATGGCGTCGAATCCGAAGGTCATGGGCACGTTTCTCACGCCCATGCCGCTGCGGAGACCCGGATGGTTTTCAACCGGGGTGATGAGCGCCGCCGTAATCGCGATGATCATTTTCATCTTAAAGGTCATTCAGATCGGCACGCGGTAGCCGTAAAATTCGTGATCCTCGTTGTAGCCCCCCTGGCCCGCGCCAAGATCGGAAAAGTCGTGCACGAACTCGATGGCGGCAATCCACTTGACCATTTTGAAACCGAGTTCGTTCTCGCAGCGCAGCCGCAACGGCGCGCCATGCAGCACGCTCAGCGGCGCGCCGTTCATTTCGTAGGCGAGGATCGTCAATTCGTGCCTCATGTTGGCGATGCTGTGCACGTCGTAGTAGCGTCCACCGTCGGCGCCGTCGGCCAGGGAATAGAACACCGCGTAACGGGCATCAACGGTAGGCTTCACCGCATCGAGGAGATGACGCATCGGAACGCCGCCCCCCCTAGCGACGCCTGACCATCCCTGAATGCAGAAATGGGTGGTGATCTGTTCCTGCTTCGGCATGGCTTTGAGCTCAGCATAGGAGAGTTCTGCCGGCTTTTCGACGAGCCCATCGATTCTCAGCCGGTAGTGCGCAAAACCGTCCTCTACGAGCCGGTCGAACTCGTCGGAGGCTGGCATCGTGCCGTTGGGCCAGAAATACGGTGAGATGTCATGTTCGGTGAGTTGGCTCGTCGGATCCCACCACTGCGTGACGCTATTGAATGGCCGGGCCAGGAACGCGCCGATCTGCTGAACGCGACGCGCATGACGAAGCGTAAACGGCGACGCCAGCCACCAGGTGACGGCCACGAGCACCATGGCCGTAACGAACATCAGCACGCCGCTCCAGTTGCCGCCGTTCACGCCGGCAAACATCATGTTCAGATTCACGCGGGCACCCGTGATAAAGACCAGCGTCACATGCGCGAGGATATAGAACAGGAACCAGCACAATGCGATGAAATGGATCGAACGCGCCCGCTGCCGATTAAACGCCCGGCCGATCCAGCCGAGCCGGTTCGAAATCGCCGGGCTCTGCATGAAGCCCGTGAGGATGGAGGTCGGCGCCGCGACGAACACTGTTATGAAATAGGTGATCTGCTGGGGGCTGTTGTAACGCAACCAACTCTGATCGGCCGGGAATGTAAGTGACAGATACTGAACAGCGGTCGAGGCCGCGTTGGGAATCACTTCCCATGTTGTCGGCACCAGTCGCAGCCATTGGTCAGTCGTGAACAGCAGGATGTAAAAGATGATGCCATTGATCATCCACTGGAGTGTGAGCGAAAAGTGCCACCATCGGGCAAGACCGATCGAGTGACGGATTCCGGGAATACCTAGCCACGCGGGAAGCGTCACCGAATCGTCCTTCGCGGTCCACACCCGGCCGGCGGGCACCGCCTTTTGAAATCGAAACCATTCCGTACCGGGCGTGCAGTCGCGCTTCCAGTACAGTCGCGGATGGTCGGCGAGAATCTGAAGTCCCGCGCGAATGATGAACGCCATGAAAAATAGGTTCAGGAAATGCTGCAGCCTGAGCCAGGCGGGGAATCCCGTATTGACGGCCACCGCGGACAGCGGGATACCTGGGTAGCGCACCAGGAACACTTGCACCGCCGGAACCTGCCGCAATCCTTGCGCGATGGCACAGCCCTATAAAAACAAA
>LRBF01000113.1 GCA_001580565.1 Caballeronia megalochromosomata
AGACATGGGAGTGGGTTTCACCAGAAGTAGGTAGCCTAACCGCAAGGAGGGCGCTTACCACGGTGGGATTCATGACTGGGGTGAAGTCGTAACAAGGTAGCCGTATCGGAAGGTGCGGCTGGATCACCTCCTTTCTCGAGCTTCGCACGCAACATTAAGCGCTCACGCTTATCGGCTGTAAGAAAGACAGGCTAAGGGTCTGTAGCTCAGTCGGTTAGAGCACCGTCTTGATAAGGCGGGGGTCGTTGGTTCGAATCCAACCAGACCCACCACCCGAAAGATGTGCTGATGAGAGCAGGACCAGTAGTCAGGCACACGGGGGGATTAGCTCAGCTGGGAGAGCACCTGCTTTGCAAGCAGGGGGTCGTCGGTTCGATCCCGTCATCCTCCACCAAGTCTTCAATGCCAAGTGTTTGATGCAAGCACTTGGCATTGGCGACTGTAGCCAGTTGATGTCGAAGGCATTGAAATACGCCTGTCGGCTAAACGTTCTTTAACAATCTGGAAGAAGTAGTAAAGAGAGTGATGAAAGCACTTAGAGATGGGTGTGAGTAAGAACTCAGGGTAGTGATTGTATCAAGTATGAAAAGGTGATCGAAAGATTGCTTTGGAATACGGCACAACGCGAATACTCAGCCTATGACGGGGCAGTCGGCAGCAAGCGGAAACGCCCAAGCAGACACACTCGTTATAGGGTCAAGCGAACAAGTGCATGTGGTGGATGCCTTGGCGATCACAGGCGATGAAGGACGCGGTAGCCTGCGAAAAGCGGAGGGGAGCTGGCAAACGAGCTTTGATCCTCCGATATCCGAATGGGGAAACCCGGCCCGTATGGGTCATCCGTAACTGAATCCATAGGTTACGTGAAGCGAACGCGGTGAACTGAAACATCTAAGTAACCGCAGGAAAAGAAATCAACCGAGATTCCCAAAGTAGTGGCGAGCGAAATGGGATCAGCCTGTACTCTTTATCTGAATTGTTAGTCGAACGCTCTGGAAAGTGCGGA
>LRBF01000114.1 GCA_001580565.1 Caballeronia megalochromosomata
GTACGCGATCCACGAACGACGCCCCTCGGAGTAAGGCGGAGAGCGCGTGATGTATGTCAGCAATGCGGGTCAGCGGAGATCTGCGGGCATCTTCCAAGGAAGCAGCGCGTCGTAGTCGTCAACGGTCCTCGCCAGAGGAAGACGTTGGAACAACCAGTGAAGGTAGCGATAGGGATCGATGCCCCCGGCTTTGCAGGTTTCGATCAGGCTGTAGAGGTTTGCACTTGCGTTCGCCCCCGCTACGGTGTCGCTAAAAAGCCATGAGCGGCGCCCGACGACGAATGGGCGAATCGCATTCTCGCAAGGGTTATTCGAGATGGCCCAAGTGCCGTTCTCGACGTAGCGGATCAGCTTCGGCCACTGCTCGCGCAGATAGGTCAGTGCCTTTCCGAGCAAACTTTTTGGTACGACACCCGGCGACTCCGCGAGGGCTAAAGCGTAGATGGCGTCGAGTATGCGCGTGCTGTATCGACGTCGCAATCGCTGTCGTCGCTCAGCTGCCCATTTCTTAGAGCGGGCCTCCGCAGCGAACAGCTTGCCGATCAGCGTGATGAATCGTGTCGCGAGCAGATCGGGCGAACGCGCGGCTTTCGGCACGTTCTCCTCCGCTTTGATGAAGTACCGTCTTAGGTGTGCCCAACATCCGAGGTGCACGAGGTCGTAGCGTTGAGCGATGTCGTTGTAGGGCTCGTAGCCATCAGTCATCAGAACCGCGCCCTTGCGGATCCCCGTGAACAGCTTGTCGGCCAGCTTGGTACCGCGTCCGGGCGTATAGCTGAAGCAGCGGATGGGGATGCCTGAATTGGTCATCTGCGCCCAGAGGTAGCTCTTCGTTTGCGGCTTGCGCCCTTTCTCTTTCAGTACCTGGAACGTCGTCTCGTCGCAGTAGATCAGTTCGGCATCGAGCAACGCATCGCGCATGAGGTTGATCACGGGCTGGGTCGCGAGGCCAACGCGAACCATGCTGGCGGCGATCGTGTTCGATGAGATGTCTCCGCCGAAGCGACACAGCAAACCGGCCTGGCGATAGAGCGGCATGCCGAACTGATATTTGCCGGTGGCGATCCATGCGAGCGCTGCTTCGCTCAACAGTCCGCGCGCGATGATGCGCGGCGGCGCTGGAGTGACCTTGATGCCGAGATCGCAGCACGGGCACGCATATTTAACGCGCTGGTGTTGGATCACTCGAAGCTGCTCGGGGATCACATCGAGCTGCTCGCTGATCTCCGCGCCGATCTCAACGAGCGCTTGCCCATCGTTCGTGCAAAAGCGTTCGGCTTCGGGCAATTCGTGCCGCACGACCTCGCGCGGCAGATTGGGATCAAGCGGCTTGCGGTGACCGCGCTTCTTGCGCTTGTGCGCGCCAACCGTCGTCTCTGGCGTGTCTTCTTGGGCAGGCGCGCTGTTCGCGCCGAGCACCTCGGCTTCGTTGAACAAGCCAAGTTGATCAGAATCTCGTGCCTCGCTCTTGGCGCCGAACAGTTCGCGACGGTAGGCTCGGAGTCGCTCCTCAGCAAGATCGCGCTCTGCCGTCATAAGCCGCAAGGCGCCGCGTAAGGCCTCCTGTTCTTCTCGCAATGCACGAGCAGCATCGCGCTCGGCGAGCAACGCCTTCAATTCCTCGGCGGTGATCGTGACATTGATCGGCATGGCGGGTTAGACCAGCGCACGGCCTCACTGTTCAGCTCACGCGGCGATATTCCTGCTTCGGATGCCGTCGTATCGCGGTGATGTCATCGCCATCGAGCAACGCGTGCAACACGTTGGTCGTCATCGTCACGATCTCAGCCTTGTTGTCTGGCCAGATGAAGTGGCTGCTCTCCAATCGTTTTATCAAAAGCCAGAAACCACTGCCGTCCCAGCCAAGAATCTTTATCCGGTCACGACGTCGGTTTCCGAAGATGTAAAGCGACGTGTCCATCGGATTTAGGCGCATCGACTGCTCGACGAGAATCGACAGACTGTTCATGCCGTAGCGGAAGTCGACAGGATCGCGGTGCAGGTAGACCTTCAGATTATCGTCGAACCGGAACACGGCATCCTCCCGAGCATCTGGACCACGGTGGTCAGCTCGTCGATGGTCGCCTCTGCGATGTCGAACTCAACACCGTTGGGCAAACGTATGTGCAAGGCAACCGTGATCGATGGTGTGCGCGCGGACACCGCTCCTTCAACCGTCACAGCCCCCTGAACGACCGGTACAAATGGTGATGGCACGTCGGGCGCGTGAGTCCGCAAGGCCGGCGGCGTGACATCAAGCGATGCCCTGTCTGCTGGCCTCAGTTCCTTCTCCGCCGAATTCCGCGCCGCATGTGTCTTCTGATAGCGCGTGATCCACTCGCGCAACAGATTCGGGTTCAAGCCGTATTCCATCGCCGTACGCGCTATCGAAACGCCGGACGTCATGCACAACTGGACCAGTTCCTCGCGGGCTTGCGGATCGTATTCCCGGCGACCATCCCGCTTCGCGCCGACTACCAGACGGCTACGCAAATCTCGATCTTCTGTCATGTACTCTCATCCCAGCTGTCCACGTGGACAGGTAGCATCAGAGAATCACTCGTCCATTGCTAGGG
>LRBF01000115.1 GCA_001580565.1 Caballeronia megalochromosomata
GCCCCGCATAGGGGCAGTGCTGCTAGACCGACGCGAATACAGGATTCTACAAAGCCCAAAACAAACACTAAGGATATCGAAATGAACATCACACAAGGAACGTTCTCCTTCCTGCCCCCCCTCACCGATGAGGAAATCTCCAAACAAATCAACTACGCCCTGGACCAGGGCTGGTCATGCTCAGTGGAATTCACCGACGATCCCCATCCCCGCAACACGTACTGGGAAATGTGGGGCCTGCCGATGTTCGACCTCCACGACGCCGCCGGCGTGCTGATGGAGGTGAACGAATGCCGCAAGACCTACCCGGACCACTACATCAAGGTGAACGCATTCGACTCGGTCCGCGGCTTCGAAACCATGCGTCTGTCGTTCATGGTGAACCGCCCCGAACAGGAAAAAGGCTTCCGCCTCGAACGCCAGGACGAACGAAGCCGCGTGCAGCGCTACGCGATCCGCACCTACGCGACCGACCGCCCCGGCGGCGAACGCTACTGATGAGGAGGCGAAATCATGAGCGCCGAAGCCACGCTCGAAGAAGCGACTCTTCAAACCACAGCCGATCTGATGGCGCTCTACCGCGAATCGCGCATCGGCGAAGTGCTGGCGGAGCTGGACCGGGATCTCATCGGTCTCGCGCCGGTCAAAACGCGCATCCGCGAGATCGCCGCGCATCTGCTTGTGGAGCGCGCCCGCAAGACGCTCGGCATCGCGTCGGGTGCGCCCACGCTGCACATGTGCTTCTCGGGCAATCCCGGCACCGGCAAAACCACGGTTGCGCTGCGCATGGCGCAGGTGCTGCACCGGCTCGGCTATATCCGGCGCAATCATCTCGTCTCGGTGACGCGCGACGATCTGGTCGGTCAGTACATCGGCCATACCGCGCCCAAAACGCGCGAAGTGCTCAAGCGTGCGATGGGCGGCGTGCTCTTCATCGACGAGGCCTATTACCTGTATCGCCCGGAGAACGAGCGCGATTACGGGCAGGAAGCCATTGAGATCCTTCTTCAGACGATGGAGAACCAGCGCGACGATCTCGTCGTGATTCTCGCGGGATACGAATCGCGCATGGACACGTTCTTTCACAGCAATCCCGGCTTTCGTTCGCGCATCGCGCATCACCTCGTGTTTCCGGACTATGCGCCCGACGAGTTGCTGCACATCGCCGAGCACATGCTGACCGACATGCACTACCGCTTCGACGATGATGCGCGCCGCGCCTTCGAAGACTATCTCGCGCACCGCATCAGACAGCCGAATTTCGCCAACGCGCGCTCGGTGCGCAATGCGCTGGACCGCGCGCGTCTGCGTCAGGCGAATCGTCTGTTTGCCGCCGCTGAAAACGGCAGCGGTATCGCCGACGCCGATGCATTGATGCAACTCGACGCGAGCGATATCCGCGCGAGCCGCGTGTTCAACGAATCATGACGCAACAAGGAGAGCGCGATGCAGGATGGACGCACGACCTTATCGAAGTTCCTGATCGACACGCTGGACCGCAAGCCCGGACCCGAAGCGGCGAGCGGTTTGTCCGCGTTGCTGATCGATGTGGCCGCATCGATCAAGACGATCGCGGCCGCGTTGACGCGCGGCGCGCTGGGCGGACAGCACGGCTCGGCGCAATCGATCAACACGCATGGCGAGGAACAGAAGAAGCTCGACCTCGTGACCAACGATATCTTCCTGCAGCATTGCGAGTGGGACGGTCTCCTCGCGGGCATGGTCTCGGAAGAGATGGACGAAGTCTATGCGATTCCCGACGCCTATCCGCGCGGCGATTATCTGCTCGCGTTCGATCCGCTCGATGGCTCCTCGAACATCGATATCAACGGCGTGGTCGGCTCGATCTTCTCTGTGCTCAGACGCGGCAGCGATGAAAGCGGCGCGCCCGACGATGCATCGTTCCTGCGCCCGGGCCGCGAACAGGTCGCGGCGGGCTATGCGATCTATGGCCCATCGACGATGCTCGTGCTCTCCGTCGGCAACGGCACGCACGGCTTCACGCTGGAACGCGATGTCGGTAACTTCGTGCTCACGCATTCCGATATCCGCATTCCCGAGGATTCGTGCGAGTTCGCGATCAACGTATCGAACGAGCGCTTCTGGGAGCCGCCCGTGCGCCGCTACGTGCAGGAATGCAAGGACGGCCGCACCGGCTGCCGCGCGCAGGACTTCAACATGCGCTGGATCGCATCGATGGTCGCGGAAGTGCATCGCATCCTGATGCGCGGCGGCGTCTTCATGTATCCGCGCGACTTCAAGACGCCCGAGATGGAAGGGCGCCTGCGTCTGCTTTATGAAGCGAGCCCGATGAGCTTCATCGTCGAGCAGGCGGGCGGGCTGTCGATCACGGGGCGCGAGCGCATTCTCGATGTCGAGCCGAAAGCCCTGCATCAACGCGTGCCCGTGATACTCGGCTCGCGCAACGAAATCGACCGCATTCAGCGCTACCACGGCGAATACGATCGCGGCGAGGACAAGCCGTTCTCATCGCCCTTGTTCAAGGAACGCTCGTTGTTCCTGCCGGAAACGCAAGCGTAAATGCGCATCTGAAACAGCGCTCAATTACATAAAGCAGGGAGGCAAGCGCATGTCAGTCAAGCATCCGATCGTCGCGGTGACGGGCTCCAGCGGCGCCGGCACCACCACCGTCATGAAGAGTTTCACGCATATCTTCAGGCGCGAAAAAATCAATGCGCAGATCGTCGAAGGCGATGCGTTCCATCGTTACGATCGTCTCGGGATGCGCGAGGCGATGAAGCAGAGCGAACGCGATGGCCTCGTCAACTTCAGCCACTTCGGACCCGAAGCGAATCTGCTCGAAGAACTCGAAACCTTGTTCGATACTTACGGCGAATCAGGCGGCGGCCAGTTTCGCCATTACGTGCACGACGAAGGCGAAGCCGCGCATTACCAGCAGGACGCGGGCACCTTCACGCCGTGGGAGCACATCACGCCCGGCACGGACATGATGTTCTACGAAGGCCTGCACGGCGGCGCGGTCACCGGTAAGGTCGATATCGCGCGTCATGCGGATCTGCTCGTCGGCGTCGTGCCGATCATCAATCTCGAATGGATCCAGAAGCTGCATCGCGATCAGACGATGCGCGGCTACTCACACGAGGCCGTGGTCGATACGATCCTGCGCCGCATGCCCGATTACGTGAACTACATCTGCCCGCAGTTCTCGCGCACGCACGTGAACTTCCAGCGCGTGCCGACCGTGGACACGTCGAACCCGTTCACCGCGCGCGAGATTCCGCAGCCTGACGAGAGCTTCGTCGTGATCCGCTTCGCCAAGCCGAAGGGCATCGACTTTCCGTATCTGCTGACGATGCTGCACGACTCGTTCATGTCGCGCCCGAACGTGATCGTCGTGCCCGGCGGCAAGATGGGTCTCGCGATGCAGCTCATCTTCACGCCGATGATTCTGCAGCTGCGCGACCGACGCGCGCGCGCCTGAGACAGGTTTCTCATCTTGTATCAAAGGAGGCATCTCATGAATGCCGTCGCAGAAGCTTTGCCCCGACTTCACCGCTCACCCGATACGCGACACATGGCGAACGCGCTGCGCATGCTCGCCGTCGATGCCGTGAGCCAGGCGAATTCTGGTCATCCCGGCATGCCGATGGGCATGGCGGAGATCGCGGTCGCGCTGTGGGGACGTCATTTGAAGCACAATCCCGCCGATCCCGACTGGCCGGATCGCGACCGCTTCGTGCTGTCGAACGGTCACGGTTCGATGCTGCTTTTTGCGCTGCTGCATCTGAGCGGCTATGACGTGTCCATCGACGAGATCAGGCGCTTTCGCCAGATGGGCAGCAAGACGCCGGGGCATCCGGAAGTGGGTCTGACGCCGGGCGTCGAAACGACAACCGGGCCGCTCGGGCAGGGTTTGACCAATGCGGTCGGCATGGCGCTCGCTGAAAGCCTGCTCGCGCGCGAATTCAATCGGCCGGGGCATGAGATCGTCGATCATCGCACGTATGTCTTCGTGGGCGATGGCTGTCTGATGGAAGGCGTGTCGCACGAAGCGGCGTCGCTTGCGGGCACGTTGCGGCTCGACAAGCTCACCGTGCTCTATGACGACAACGGCATTTCGATCGATGGCCACGTCGACGGCTGGTTCACCGACGATACGCCGAAGCGCTTCGAATCGTACGGCTGGCACGTCGTGCGCGCGGTGGACGGCCACGATGTCGATGACGTGTCGCGCGCGTTGCAGGAGGCGCGCGCGTCGGATCGTCCGACCCTGATCTGTTGCAAGACGGTGATCGGCCTCGGCGCGCCGAAGATGGCCGGCACGCACGACGTGCACGGCGCGCCGCTTCCCGCCGACGAAGTCGAAGCGACGCGCCGCGCGCTCGACTGGCCGCATGCGCCGTTCGAGATTCCATCGTCGATTCGCGCGCTGTGGGACGCCCGCGAGGCGGGTGCGGCGGCGCAGGACGCGTGGAACGGACGCATGGAGGCGTATCGCCGTGTGTTTCCGGGCGAAGCCGCCGAGTTTGAGCGGCGCGTGCGCGGCGCGCTGCCCGCGAACTGGCGCGACACGGCGCATGCGCTCGTGCACGACGCGGACCGCGCGCGGCAGACGGTGGCGACGCGCAAGGCCTCGCAACTCGCGATCGAGGGCCTGGCGCGCGCGTTGCCCGAACTGCTGGGCGGCTCGGCCGATCTGACCGGATCGAATCTCACGCGCTGGAAGGACGCGGTGGATGTGAGCGCAGCGCCGGAGAAGGGCAACTACATCCACTTCGGCGTGCGCGAGTTCGGCATGAGCGCGGTGCTGAACGGCGTCGCGCTGCATCGCGGCTATCTGCCGTTCGGTGGCACGTTTCTCACGTTTTCCGATTACTCGCGCAACGCGCTGCGCATGGCCGCGCTGATGAAGACGCGCACGGTATTCGTCTTCACGCACGATTCCATCGGCCTTGGCGAAGACGGTCCGACACATCAGCCGATCGAGCACGCTGCGAGCTTGCGCATGATTCCGGGCCTCGACGTATGGCGGCCCTGCGACACCGTCGAGACGATGCAGGCGTGGGTGAGTGCGGTCGAACGCGACCGGCCTTCGTGTCTCCTGTTGTCACGCCAGAACCTGCCGTTCGTGCCGCGCGATGAGGCGCAGATCGATGGTATCGAGCGCGGCGGCTACGTGCTCCTCGACTGGCCGTCGACATGCGAGCGCGATGCGCGCCGCGTCGTGCTGATCGCGACCGGCTCGGAAGTGGCGCTCGCGCTCGCGGCGGTCGAGCCGCTGAAGGAAGCGGGCATTCTCGCGCGCGTCGTGTCGATGCCGTCGACCACCGTGTTCGATCGCCAGTGCAACGTGTGGCGTGAACGCGTGATGCCCGAAGGCGTACCGCGCGTCGCGATCGAGGCGGGCGTCACGGCGTTCTGGCGGCAGTATGTCGGTTTGCATGGCGGCGTGATCGGCATCGACCGCTTCGGCGAATCCGCGCCCGCGAGCGAACTGTTCGCGCACCTCGGCGTGACGACCGCCGCGCTCGTCGATGAAGCGCGCCGCGTGGCGGCCTGAATTTTGGCACCCTGCATGGAGACATCACGATGGCTTTCATCGCATTGAGGCAGTTGCTGGATCACGCGGCGGAGCACGCTTACGGCGTGCCCGCGTTCAACGTCAACAACATGGAGCAGGTGCACGCGATCATGCAGGCGGCCGAGGCGACGAAGAGCCCGGTCATCCTGCAGGCGTCGGCGGGCGCGCGCAAGTATGCGGGCGAACCGTATCTGCGGCATCTGGTGCTCGCGGCCGTCGAGGCGCATCCGGATATACCGGTGGTGCTGCATCAGGATCACGGCGCGAGCCCGTCCGTTTGCCAGCAGGCGATACGTTCGGGCTTCACGTCCGTGATGATGGACGGCTCGCTCATGCCCGATCAGAAGACGCCCGCCGAATACGCGTACAACGTGGACGTGAGCCGGCGCGTGGTGGAGGCGGCGCATTCCGTGGGCGTGTCGGTGGAAGGCGAACTGGGCTGTCTCGGATCGCTGGAGACGGGGCGCGCGGGCGAGGAGGATGGCGTCGGCGCTGAAGGCACGTTGAGCCACGATCGCCTGCTGACCGATCCCGACGAAGCCCGCGCATTCGTCGAGGCGACGGGTATCGATGCGCTCGCAATCGCCATCGGCACTTCGCACGGCGCGTACAAGTTCA
This sequence comes from Caballeronia megalochromosomata, assembly GCA_001580565.1. Lineage (GTDB taxonomy): Bacteria > Pseudomonadota > Gammaproteobacteria > Burkholderiales > Burkholderiaceae > Caballeronia > Caballeronia megalochromosomata. Next base: position 6,182 of record LRBF01000115.1, read on the forward strand.
GTCGTCAGCCGACCGGCGATATCCTCGCGATCGATCGCATCGCCGAGATTCACGCGCGCATTCCGGATACGCATCTCGTGATGCACGGATCGTCGTCGGTGCCGCAGGAGTGGCTCGCGATCATTCGCGAGCACGGCGGCGAGATTGCGGCGACGTACGGCGTGCCGGTGGAGGAAATTCGGCGCGGCATCGCGAATGGCGTGAGGAAGGTGAATATCGACACGGATATTCGCCTCGCGATGACGGGCGCGATGCGCAGGGCGATGGCGTCGGCGAAGTCGGAGTTCGATCCCCGGCACGCGTTGAAGGCGGCGACGGCGGCGGCGCGGGATTTGTGTATCGAGCGCTTCGAGGCGTTCGGGTGCGCGGGACATGCGGATCGCATCAGGCCGATGGGGCTGGAGGCGATGGCGAAGCGGTATCACTGAGAGGAGCGCCGCTCGTTGGCTCGGGGCGGGCGGCGCTGGGTCAGGCGGGTGCCGTTTCGGCAAGATACTCTGAGAGTTCGCTGTCGACTGTCAGAAATCTGAGCACTTCCGTTCGCGCCTGCGCGACCAGCAGACGATCGAATGGATCGCGATGCAGGTCAGGCATGGTGCGCACCGCGAGGGCATGTTTGAGTTGAACAGGAAGCACGATGAACGGCTGACCGTCCAGTTCGTCGATCGCGCGTTCGCCGTTTGGCTCCAGTTTGCCGCGTGCGGACTTGATCGACAGTTCCCAGATGCTGGCCGTGCTCACGAAAACCTGGTCGGCCTCGGCGATTTGCTCGCGAAAGTCGGTCGGCATTCTGCGGTCCTTCGCAACACTCCAGATGTAGACGTGTGTATCGAGCAGTAAGCGAATCATCGGCTATTGGGCGCAGGATCGGCGTCGTAGATCCGGGGCTTGTAAAACTCCGCAATGACGTCGTCGGGTAAGGGTTTGACCAGGTCATCTTCAAGCACGCTTTCGTCGTCGACGTATCCAATGATTATTGAGCCAACCGCTTCGGGATCACCATGGGAGAGATTTCCGACAGCCTTAACGCGGCGAAGCAATGCCGGATGCTCACCCCCGATGGCAACTTCTTTGCCTTGCGCCACCAGTTCCAGTACCTTTGGCAAATCCCTCTGCGCCTCTTCCACACTAAAAATGTACACGATTACTCCGGATAACTAAGAAGAACCTTCATGCTATCCGAGTCCGACCGACCCGCCAATATGCCGAACGGCCAACCCAAAAAATTGGGAGCTATCTCATGCCTACCGAATCCCCGACCGCAGAACTCGGCGCGACCGCATCCGAATTCACGCTGCCCGCAACCGACGGCCAGACCTGCGCGCCCGGCTCGCTGAAAGGCGCGAACGGTCTAGTGATCGTGTTCATGTGCAATCACTGCCCGTACGTGAAGGCCGCGATGCCGAATCTGATCCGCGATGCGCGCGCGCTCAGGGAAATCGGCATCAACGTGGCGGGCATCAATTCGAACGACGCAACCGTCTATACCGACGACGCGTTCGACCGCATGGTCGCGTTCACGAAAGAATGGAACCTGCCGTTTCCCTACCTGCACGATGAAACGCAGGAGATCGCACGCGCCTACGGCGCGGTCTGCACGCCGGAATGCTTCGGCTTCGACAAAGACTTGCGGCTGAAATATGGCGGCCGGATCGACGCATCGCGCAAGGACGCGTTGCCCGATGCGCGCCGTGATCTCTTCGAAGCGATGCGCGCGATTGCGGAGAACGGCGAAGCGCCCGACGTGCAATATCCGGCGCTCGGCTGCTCGATAAAATGGAAGCCCTAGCTTTTCTTCTTCGTGCGTCCGGGCGCATGCCACGCCATCAGATCCTCGCCGGGCCGGTCGACTTCGCATCCCCAATCGAGCGGCTGATCCTGATCGAATCGCTTGCCCAGTTGCCAGGCGATCTCCGCGCGCGCAAGCTGCACGCCGAGATAGAACGCATGACCGCCGTCGTTCGCGACCTTGAGTTCGGGATAGAGCGCGAACGGATCGACGGCGACATGATGCCCGTCGCGGTTATAGACATGAATGCCGTCCGCCGACACCTGCACGCGAAAGTTCGGATCACGCACCGCGGCGGCGAAGGTGGCGATTTCCGCGGCGTCGTATGGAAACGGCCGTTTCGCATGCAGCGCCGACAGATCAGCGGAAATGCCTTTGGGCAGCGTCTGCGTTTCGCGCGCGGCATGCATCACGCGCCGCGCGACATCGGCTTCGCGCACGGCGCGCCGCGCATGCAGGCTCACCGACGTCGTCAACACGGCAGCGACGCGCAGTTCGGCCGCCATGCCGAACAGCACCGCGTTGATGCCGCTCGTGTCCGCCTCGGTCAACTCGGTCACGTTGCCGACGCCCATCATGATCGGCACATCGGGATAGCGCTCGCGCAACGACACATAACGCGCGATGGACGCCGCGAGCCCGAACGGAATCGGATCGAGAATCGGATCGGCGAGAAAGGGGCGGCCGCGCTTCGTCATGGCGTCGATGGCGGCATCGAGCGAGGCGGCATCCGCGGGTTCGCGCGGCACGAGCACCGGTGTCGATGGAATTTCGTCAGCAATCCATAACGTATCGGCGTTGAGGCTCATCACATAGTCCGCGCCCGCGCGTCCGCCGCGCACAAGCTCTTCTTCGCGCATCGAATCGACGCTCACGCGATAGCCTTGCGCCTTCAACATCGCGACCGCATCCTCGAGATGCGGAAACGCCGTCTCCGGCAGGCAGCCGACATCGATCACGTCCGCGCCCTGGCGCTTGTATTCGCGCGCGCGCGCCGCGATGCCGTCGAGATCGAGGCGCGGCGCATCGACGATCTCCGCGAATATCTCCGTCTCGTAGCGCGACAAGTCCACATGCCGCGCCTCGCGCCCGAAAAACTGCGGCAAGTCCTTCACTTCCTCTGGGCCGCGCTCGACCTTCACGCCGTAGTGCGCGGTGAGGGCGTCGAGATCGCCGCGGCATCGGCCGGGCACGATCATGCGGCTCGTGCCTTCCGTCAAAGGCATCGTGACGCGCCGCCGGATCATGTCGGCGGTCATCAGTCCCGCGACCTGAAGTCCGATCTCGCGGACTTCCCACGTGAAGGGTGAGCCGAACGCCGCCGGCGCGATGCTTTCGAGGACTTGCTGAAGGCTCAACTGCGCGAGCCGGCCCGTCAGGAAGACGATGTGTTCCATGCGAGCTTCAGGTCCGACAGGCGTTGATCGAGCGCGGCTTCGAGATCGTCGAGCGAGCGGGCCACGGTGGTATGCGCGAAGCGCGCGAGCCGCTCGACGTTCTCGAACTCGATCGCGCGCGGCCTCACTTCGACCCATTCGTGCGGGGTCTGCGTGATGACACTCGGCGCGGTGTCGCATGCGAACACGATGCCCGGCACGCATTGCTTGCCGGCTTGCGCATAGAGATTGGTGGGCAGGGTATCGGAGATGCCGAGCGCGCACTTGGCGACGGTGTTGCTCGTCGCGGGCGCGATCACGACCGTGTGATATTCGCCGTTGTAGATCATGCCGACGGGCACGCTGCTCGCGCTGTTGTCGCGAAACACCTTGAAGTGCTCGCGCAGCTTCGCGAGCGTCCAGCCGTAGAGCGGCAGCACTTCCTCGCCGGCGGCGGAAAGAAACAGATCGACGCCGGGCAGGCGCCGCGCGAGCGCGACCGACTCCTCCAGCATATGACCGGAGCCGGTCACGCACCACGCGAAGCGCGCGTCGGGCTTGAACTCGTCGAGCCGGCGGGCGGGCGTGGGTTGCGTCATGCGTCGGGCGTATCGTGCGACAGGCGAATATGCAGGCGATGCATCTTCCGATACAGCGTGTTGCGGCTGATGCCGAGCACCTTCGCGACATTGCTCACGTTCCAGCGATGCTCGTCGAGCAACTGGAGCACGGTCTCGCGCTCCTTCACCTGGATCGCGTTGAGCGACGATGTATCGGCGTCTTCGGTCAGATGCGGCACCGGCGCAACCGGCGCGCGCGTCGCAGTCTGCGTCATCGGCGCGGCGCCGTTCACGATCTCCGGTGGCAGATGCGCGCAGCGAATCTCGGGACCATCGCAGAGCGCGATCGCCATTTGCAGCACGTGACGCAACTGCCGGATATTGCCCGGCCATGGATACGAGAGCAGCGCCTGCCGTGCTTCGGCGGAGAGCGCGGGGGGATCGTCGGACTCGGTTTCGAGAATATGACCGATGAGCGCGAGCGCATCGGCGCGTTCGCGTAGCGGCGGCAGGTTGATCTCGATACCGTTCAGCCGGTAATACAGGTCCTCGCGAAACATGCCCGTCTGCACGAGTTCGACGAGATTGCGGTGGCTCGCGCTGATCAGCTGGAAGTCCACCTTCACGGTGGTTTCCGCGCCAAGCGGCGTGACTTCGTGCTCTTCGAGCACGCGCAACAGACGCGCCTGCAACGTGAGTGGCATATCGCCGATTTCATCGAGAAAGAGCGTGCCGCCGTTCGCCTGCACGATCTTGCCGCGCCGTCCTTCACGCTGCGCGCCGGTGAATGCCCCCGCGCGATAACCGAACAGCTCGCTTTCGATCAGATTCTCAGGCAGCGACGCGCAATTCACCGCGACGAACGCGCCTGCGCCGTTCGGGCTGATGCTGTGCAGCGCATTGGCGAACACTTCTTTGCCGGTGCCGGTCTGGCCGCGCAGGATGATCGGGATCTTGCGCTGGATCACACGTGCGGCGAGCTGGATCTGCGAGGCCATGCGCGGATCGCCGAATTCCAGATGCGAGAGCTTGTCGAGACGGCCGGCGGCGGCCGGTTCGCGTATGTCCTTCTTCAACGCTTTCGCGCGCGCGCCGGGCGCGGAGAGATCGCGCGAGACCGGATCGTTCATCAGGATGCGCGTGGCGCCGCTCGCGCCTTCGCGCGGCGTCTGCGCGGTGAGGAAGAAGCGGCTGTTCGCCTTCGCGCTGTAGACGGTCACGGGATGGAACGAGCCGCGGATGCTGCGCGCGATCATGTCTTCGAGCGATGCATTGAACGCTTCTTCGATGCGCTTGCCGCACAGTTCGGCGGGTGAGCGCAGATCGAGCTGGAATAGCGCGCTGCGGCTCGCGGCGAGCACCACGCCATCGTCGCCGACGGCGAGCTTGCCCGCGTGCAGCGTGCCGACGAACTCGGGTCGGCTGTGGAAGTGGATCATGTTCGCGTGGCGGTAGCGCGCATCGATCAGACGATTTTCGATCATCTGCCGCGACATGCCGACGAGCACGAGCGAATGCTGCTGCAGGAGCTTCGAGCGGCTGGTCACGTCGAGCACGCCGACTACTGCGCCACGTTCATCGAAGATCGGCGCGGCCGAGCAGGTGAGCGACGTATAGCGCGGATAGAAGTGTTCGTGCTGACACACGGCGATGCAATCGCGCTCGATGAGGCATGTGCCCATGCCGTTGGTCCCGGCCTCGCGCTCGCTCCACAGCGCGCCGACGCGCAGGCCATCGGCCGCGACCGCTTCGCCGAACGGCACCGACGACACCTGATGCACGATGACGCCGTCGGCATCGACGAGGACGACGGCGAGTTCCGGATCGGCGAGTTGCTGATACAGCGTCGTCATTTCGAGCTTCGAGCACGCGATGAGATCGCTCGCGGCTTCGCGGCGGTCGTTGAGTTCGTGCTGTGTGAGCACGGGCGGCATGACGAAGCGGCCCGGATCGAGCCTGAATTCCGTGAGGCACCGCAGCCACGATTGCGCGACCGAATCGCTGGCGCGACGCGCGGCCAGCGGATTATTGACGATGTTCAGCACTTCCCGGACATGCGTGTCTACGTCAGCAATCGACGCCATGGGGGCAAGTCTCCGTTGCGCCGCATTCCGGTGCGCGCGTGCTGCGCGGCCGTCCGGCGCCGATTCTGTTGTGTTTTACGCTGGCGCTGCGGCCTTTTTGCCTGATCGGCTTTTAGGGTGTTTCCGCTCGCAGGTGCGCCTCGTGGCCGGGCAGTCGGGATGATTCAGGTGTTGTCTGGGACCCGATCCGGCCCGGTTCTCAAAAACTTTACATCCTTAGACGCATAGGTTCAATAAGTAGTCGCATAGAGTGGTGCGAACGCGCCCGTTTTTTGCTTGCTCCTTACGGATGACTTTGGCGATGGGCGTCGGGGTTTTCTTTCATCAAAGGGCCGCCTCGCGCGGCAACACGCATATGGGCCGTTTCGAACCGATTCGCGAAGCTGTGTATGTTGCGCCGCAACCTGCCGTATCCGATGGGCGCGCTGCGATGGATATCGTGTATATCGAGGGACTTACCGGGCAGACTGTCATCGGTATCGATAAAAGCGAGTTGCATGACCCGCAGATGGTGCGCATGAGCCTTGCGATTGGTGTGCCTTCGATTCGCGCCTGTGTGACGGATCGCATCGAGGATACCGTGAATTATGCGGCGGTGCGGGAAGCGATTCACGGATTGCTCGCGTCGCATGGATTGCAGTTGCTTGAGGCGCTGGCGGAGCGCATTGCGCAGATGGTCATTGCGGATTTTGGAGCGCATTGGGTCAGGGTGACGCTCGCCAAGCCCGCGAAGTTTGATGATGTCGAGGCGGTGGGGGTTGTGATTGAGCGCAAGCGCGTGGTTGATTCTCGGGGTGGAGGCCCCGTTAGTCTTGCCTGGATTGGGCGGGGGTATGTGCCGGGGTGAGGTTTTGTTTTTGCTTTTTGCTTTCACTTCTGTGGAATCCTGATTTCGTGTAGGTCTATTAGCGTTGCCCCTGTGCGGGGCGGCACCTACTTTCTTTGCTGCTGCAAAGAAAGTAGGCAAAGAAAGCAGCTTTCCCATCCGAAGTGCTTCACACCGGCCGCGGCACAGGCGATTGGCTGAATGGCCCGGCAGTAGCGAGTGCCCCCACAAAACTCGCGCGGCTTGGATCGCGCACGGTCTGACGAGCCATAGCCTTTAGCGCGCTGGTTCAGCACGAAATAGCATCGGCACAGCGCTACGCGCTGCCGTTGGGTATGCGAGGGAAACGGAGGAAGAAGAAGCGCGCGCAGACCCGATTGACCGGTCGGCCGCGAAGCGGGCCGGAGCTCTTTCGTGCTGAGCCAGTTTGTTGTGTGGTGCGATGTGACGGACCGTGCGCGATCCAAGCCCGATTAGACCTGTGAGGGCACTCGCTACAGCCGGGCCATTAGGTCAATCGCCTGTGCCGCGGCCGGTGTGAAGTACTTTGGATGGGGAAAGCTGTTTCTTTGGTTACTTTCTTTGCAGCAGCAAAGAAAGTGACTGCCGCCCCGCACAGGGGCAGTGCCAATAGACCGACACGAAAACGGGATCCAGCGAAAAAACAAGCTCATACAGCCACAACACATTCACCCGCAATCAACGCAAGCATCCCGCGCCGCAGTTCCGCCGGACTAACCGGCTTGGAAAGCACATCCTGCTCACACGCGAGCGGCACGATACTCGCCGCCGG
>LRBF01000116.1 GCA_001580565.1 Caballeronia megalochromosomata
TAATCGTCAGGCTCCTCATGCTGAAAAGCAAACAGAAAGCCCCAACTCCACGAGTTGGGGCTTTTTGCGTTTTTCGTCATACCTATAAGTGAGAGCCTCGATTGATTCGGGTCGTAAGAAACGCTTGACAACGGCGTGTTGTTACCCCATAATCGATAGTTCTCTGCGGAGGGGTGCCCGAGTGGCTAAAGGGGGCAGACTGTAAATCTGTTGGCTTACGCCTACGTTGGTTCGAATCCAACCTCCTCCACCAGAATTCAAGCAGTAAGGGAATCCAACCCTCGCGGGTGTAGCTCAATGGTAGAGCAGAAGCCTTCCAAGCTTATGACGAGGGTTCGATTCCCTTCACCCGCTCCAGTGTCGGTTTTGTAGTGCCCATGTGGCTCAGTGGTAGAGCACTCCCTTGGTAAGGGAGAGGTCGGCAGTTCGATCCTGCCCATGGGCACCAGCTGTACAGTCTAGTAAGTTGCGCGCGGCGCAAGGTGCGAAAATCCTGTTAGGAGTCGAAAATGGCCAAAGGTAAATTCGAGCGGACC
>LRBF01000117.1 GCA_001580565.1 Caballeronia megalochromosomata
AAAGGTAAATTCGAGCGGACCAAGCCGCACGTGAACGTGGGCACGATCGGTCACGTTGACCACGGCAAGACCACGCTGACGGCAGCGATCACGACGGTGCTGACCAAGAAGTTCGGCGGCGAAGCAAAGGCATACGACCAGATCGATGCAGCGCCGGAAGAAAAGGCACGCGGTATCACCATCAACACCGCGCACGTCGAGTACGAAACGGCTAACCGCCACTACGCACACGTCGACTGCCCGGGACACGCCGACTACGTGAAGAACATGATCACGGGCGCAGCGCAGATGGACGGCGCAATCCTGGTGTGTTCGGCCGCTGACGGCCCGATGCCGCAAACGCGCGAGCACATCCTGCTGGCCCGCCAGGTTGGCGTGCCGTACATCATCGTGTTCCTGAACAAGTGCGACATGGTGGACGACGCTGAGCTGCTCGAGCTCGTCGAAATGGAAGTGCGTGAGCTTCTGTCGAAGTATGACTTCCCGGGCGACGATACCCCGATCATCAAGGGTTCGGCCAAGCTGGCGCTGGAAGGCGACACGGGCGAGCTGGGCGAAGTGGCGATCATGAACCTGGCTGACGCACTGGACACGTACATCCCGACGCCGGAGCGCGCAGTGGACGGTTCGTTCCTGATGCCGGTGGAAGACGTGTTCTCGATCTCGGGTCGCGGCACGGTGGTGACGGGCCGTATCGAGCGCGGTGTGGTGAAGGTTGGCGAGGAAATCGAAATCGTCGGTATCAAGACGACGGTGAAGACGACCTGCACGGGCGTGGAAATGTTCCGCAAGCTGCTCGACCAAGGTCAAGCGGGCGACAACGTCGGTATCCTGCTGCGCGGCACGAAGCGTGAAGACGTGGAGCGTGGCCAGGTTCTGGCCAAGCCGGGTTCGATCACGCCGCACACGCACTTCACGGCTGAAGTGTACGTGCTGAGCAAGGACGAAGGCGGCCGTCACACGCCGTTCTTCAACAACTACCGTCCGCAGTTCTACTTCCGTACGACGGACGTGACGGGCTCGATCGAGCTGCCGAAGGACAAGGAAATGGTGATGCCGGGCGACAACGTGTCGATCACGGTCAAGCTGATCGCGCCGATCGCCATGGAAGAAGGTCTGCGTTTCGCCATCCGTGAAGGCGGTCGTACCGCTGGCTCTTATACACATCTCCGAA
>LRBF01000118.1 GCA_001580565.1 Caballeronia megalochromosomata
GTGCTTCATGCCGGCCGCGGCACAGGCGATTGGCTGAATGGCCCGGCAGTAGCGAGTGCCCCCACAAAACTCACCGGGCTTGGATCGCGCACGGTCTGACACATCGCACCACACAACAAACTGGTTCAGCACGAAATAGCTCCAGCCCGCTTCGCGGCCGATGGGTCAATCGGGTCTGCGTGTGCTTCTTCTCCGACGGTTTCCCTCGCATACCCCACGGCAGCGCGTAGCGCTGTGCCGAAACTATTTCGTGCTGAACCAGCCACGCCTGTGGCGCGATGAGTCAGACCGTGCGCGGTCCAAGCCGCGCGAGTTTTGTGTGGGCACTCGCTACAGCCGGGCCATTAGGTCAATCGCCTGTGCCGCGGCCGGTGTGAGGCACTTTGGATGGAAAAGCTGCTTTCTTTGCCTACTTTCTTTGCAGCAGCAAAGAAAGTAGGTGCCGCCCCGCACAGGGGCAACGCTAGTAGACCGACACGAAAACGGGATCCAGCGAGCGAACGGCAACAATCTCAGTCCGCCCGCAAAACGATCGTCGCCAACGGAGGCAAAGTCAGCGCCGCCGACTGCTCCCTCCCATGACTCGGATAGTCATCCGTATGAATAACCCCGCCATTCCCCATATTCGACCCGCCATAGATGGAAGCATCGGAATTGAAGACCTCACTCCACCGCCCGCGCCGCGGCAACCCGATCCGATAAGCCAGCCTGGGCACCGGCGTCAGGTTGCACGCAACAACGAGATCGCGCCCCTCGGCATCCGTGCGCCGATACGCATACACGCTGTTCGCATTGTCATCCCCGATGATCCACTCGAACCCGCGCGCATCGCTGTCCAGCTTGTGCAAAGCAGGCTCGCTCGTATAGAGATGATTCAGATCACGCACGAGTTTCTGCAAGCCGCCATGCAGCGAATCGTCGAGCAAATGCCAGTGCGGCGATTCATCGTGATTGAACTCCGCGAACTGCCCGAACTCCCCGCCCATGAACAAAAGCTTCTTGCCCGGATGCGTCCACATGAAGCCGTAATACGCGCGCAGATTGGCGAACTTCTGCCAGCGGTCGCCCGGCATCTTGTTGATGAGCGACCCCTTGCCGTGCACGACTTCATCGTGCGACAAGGGCAGAACGAACCGCTCCGAGTACGCATACACCATCCCGAACGTATAGAGATGATGGTGATACTGCCGATAAACCGGATCTTCCTGCATGTAGTGCAGCGTGTCGTGCATCCAGCCCATGTTCCACTTGAAATCGAAGCCGAGGCCGCCGCTCTCGACATTGGCCGTCACGCCCGGCCATGCAGTCGATTCCTCGGCCACCGTGATCGCACCCGGAATCTGCCGCACTTCATGATTCAGCCGCTTCAGGAACGCGATCGATTCGAGGTTCTCGCGCCCGCCATAAATGTTGGGCACCCACTCGCCCGCCTTGCGCGAGTAGTCGCGATAAAGCATCGACGCGACCGCATCGACACGCAAGCCATCGACGTGATAGCGCTTGAGCCACGCCAGCCCCGACGCGATCAGGAACGCGCTCACCTCGTTGCGGCCGAGGTTGTAGATCATCGTGTTCCAGTCCTGGTGATAGCCTTCGCGCGGGTCCGCATGTTCGTAGAGCGGCGTGCCGTCGAACTGTACGAGACCGTGTGCGTCGTTCGGAAAGTGCGCCGGCACCCAGTCGATGATCACGCCGAGCCCCGCCTCGTGCGCCCGGTTCACGAACTCCGCGAACTGCTCCGGCGTGCCGAAGCGCGCGGACGGCGCGAACTGCCCGAGCGGCTGATAACCCCACGAGCCGCCGAACGGATGCTCCGCGATCGGCATGAATTCCAGATGCGTGAAGCCCATGCCCTTCGCATAGGGAATCAGGCGCTCGGCAAGCTCGTGCCAGTTCATGCCGCGATTGGCTTCCTCCGGCACGCGCAGCCACGATTCGGCGTGCGCCTCGTAGATGGTGATCGGCGATTGCGGCGTCTGCTTGCCGCCGCGCGTGGCCATCCATTCGGCATCGGTCCAGGCGTAATGTTCGATGGCATCCGCATCCGCGACGACCGATGCCGTCGACGGCGGCTTCTCGCTCTGCATCGCGCAGGGATCGGCCTTGAGCGGCAACGTGTGACCGTCGCGCGTGACGATCTCGTACTTGTAGCGCGTGCCAGCGCCAATGCCGGGGATGAACAACTCCCACACGCCCGCGTCGTGACGCAGGCGCATCGGATGACGGCGGCCGTCCCACGTGTTGAAGTCGCCGACCACTGAAACGCGCCGCGCATTCGGCGCCCACACCGCGAAGCGCACGCCCGCGACATTGCCGTGCGTGACCGGTCGCGAACCGAGGCATTCGAGCACCGCATACGGGTCCGCGTGCGAAAGTCGCGTGAGCCATTCATCGGGCAAAGCGGGGCCGAACGAATACGTGTCGTGCGTTTCCTGCGGCGTGCCGTGCCAGTCGATCTGCAGACGATACGCCGCCGGCCGCTCGACGAAGCCCGCGTAAAGCCCCGCGTCGTGGATACGTGCGAGCGAGCCGATATGCTCGCCGTTGCCCGAATCCATCACGCTCACCGACGATGCGCCCGGCATGAACACGCGCACGACATGGCCGAGATCGGTTTCATGCAGACCGAGCATGGAAAACGGATCGGGATGCCGGGCCTCGACGAGTGCGTCGATGTCGAGCGGATTGAGGCCGTGCGCGGGATTCCTGGAATCCGCCGGATCGCTACGATTGTTCATGTTGGGTTCCATCCGGATTGTCCTTGGTTGCTCCGAACACGGGTCGCGTGCCCGGAGCGGGCGGCTCGCCCGTGTCTCCCAGCAAGCGGCTCGCGAGCGACGCGAGACCCCGCAACGGAAGACCGATCCAGGTCGGCCGGTTCGCTGCTTCGTAGCGGATTTCGTAAGCGGCCTTTTCGATCAGGAAGAGATCGAGCAACGGTTCAAACACGTCTTCGGCCGCGATCGTTTCGGGCGACGATGCGATCGCCCCCATGTACTCCCGCAAGAAGCTCTCCTCGGCGAACGCGCGCATCCGTTCGAAGAGCGCGCGCTTGCGATCCGCCGTCTGGGCGGGCGCGTTCTCCGTCGTCGATTGCGCGGCCGCGCTCGCATACGACAGCGAACGCAGGAGGCCCGCGACGTCGCGCAGCGGGCTCGTCTTCCTGCGGCGCTCGTCGAGCGCGCGCGCGGGCTCGCCTTCGAAGTCGATCAGATACGCATCGCCCTGCGCCATCAGTACCTGGCCCAGGTGGAAGTCGCCGTGAATGCGGATGCACAGCGCATCGGCGCCGGGCGCGACCAGTTGCTTCACGGTATCGACCAGCAGTTCGCGTCGGTCGAGCAGGCTCTGCGCGAGGAAACGGTCGTGCTCGTTGAAGTCGCCGATCTTTTTCGCCAGGATGTCGAGCGCCGATTCGAGCAGCTTCAGCGTGCCGTCGATCCAGCCTTTCACGTCCGCGGCCGACGCGCGCTGCGGCGCGAAGGCTTCGTCGTCGGTCGGCGACGCGAGCGCGACGTGCAGTTCGCCCAGCCGCTTGCCGATGATGCCCGCGATGTTGCCGTAGCCCGCGAAGCCTTCGGCTTGCGCATCGCGCTCCTGCGTATGCTCTTCCGATTCCACCGCGACCGCGAGTTCATCGACGGTGCGGCGCAGATAGTCGAGCGCGTAGTTCCACGCATCGCCCTGGTTATCGATGAAGCCCTGCAGGATCACGAGCGTATGCGGCACGCCTTGCGGATCGACCCGCACGACTTCGCCATAGAGCGGGCCGGTGTTCGCGTAGCCGAGCTTCGTCAGATAGCGGCTCATCTCCGCTTCGGGATGAATCCCGCCAACTACGCGCCGCACCAGCTTCAACACGACCTTCTCGCCGATCACGAGCGAGCTGTTGCTCTGCTCGGCCGCGAGCCAGCGGATCTCGGGCGGCTCGGCGGGGTAGTAGTTCAGTTCGTCGAGGCGCTCGGTCGGAATGAAGCGGATCTCGCTCTTTTGCACCGTCGGCACGACCGCGCGTTCCTTGAGCTTGCGCATCACGCCGTAGGTGAATTGCGGCACCGCGAACGCATCGGTCAGATGCCCGATGTTGCGGTTGCGGCGCACGCGCGCCAGCGCGAGTTGCATGTAGAGCGGCGAAGTCGTCTCCGTGCCCCACGCGATGGAAAGCGGCAGCACGTAGCGCTCGCAATGATCACCGACATCGGCCTCGATCTCGGTGAACGCGAAGCCCGCGTTTTCGATGGTCGTCAGCGCGGCGAGGCGCACCGCATGCAGCTTCTGATCCTTCGATGCGAACCAGCGGCGCTTGCTCAGGTAATTCGGCAGCACTTCCGATTCGAGCAGGCGCACGTTCTCGGGCGTCGGTCCGGTCTGTCCCGCGCGAATCACCATGGTCACGAATTCGGGCAATTGCTCCGATGGCGCCTGCGCCCAGGCGGGCCGCATGTTGCCCGGGCAAAGCTGGAACCACAGGAAGCCATAGGGCGGGAAGGTCAGCAGATACGTGAGCTTGCCGATGGCCGGGAAAGGCGAATCGGCGGTCATTTCGAGCGGCACCGAGCCATCGAATTCCGACAGATCGAGTTCCACCGCCTGCGGCGCGCGCGAAAGATTCGCGACGCACAGAATCGGCGGCTCGCCTTCGAGCTCGCGCACATACGCGAGGATCTTGCGATTCGCGGGCCGCAAAAAGCGGATCGTGCCGCGTCCGAACGCATGCTTCGAGCGGCGCACCGCGAGCATCTTGCGCGTCCAGTTCAGAAGCGAATGCGGATCGCGGCTCTGCGATTCGACGTTCACCGCGTCATAACCGTAGAGCGAGCCCATCACCGGCGGCAACACGAGTTGCTCGGGATCGGCGCGCGAAAAGCCGCCGTTGCGGTCGGACGACCATTGCATCGGCGTGCGTACGCCGTCGCGGTCGCCCAGGTGGATGTTGTCGCCCATGCCGAGCTCGTCGCCGTAATAGATGACGGGCGTGCCGGGCATCGACAGCAGCAGCGAGTTGATCAGCTCGATGCGACGGCGATCGCGTTCCATCAACGGCGCGAGACGCCGGCGAATGCCGAGATTCAGGCGCGCGCGGCGATCGCTCGCATAGGTGTTCCACAAGTAATCGCGTTCGGAGTCCGTGACCATTTCGAGCGTGAGCTCGTCGTGGTTGCGCAGGAAGATCGCCCATTGATTGGTCGTGCCGAGATCGGGCGTCTGCCGCATGATGTCGGTGATCGGAAAGCGGTCCTCGCTCGCGATCGACATGTAGATGCGCGGCATCAGCGGGAAGTGGAACGCCATGTGGCATTCGTCCTCGTCGCCGAAATATTCCTTCACGTCTTCCGGCCACTGATTGGCTTCCGCGAGCAGCATGCGGTTCGGATACTCCGCGTCGATGGTCGCGCGAATCTTCTTCAGGATCGCGTGCGTCTCGGGCAGGTTCTCGTTGTTCGTGCCTTCGCGTTCGACGAGATAGGGCACCGCATCCAGCCGCAGCCCGTCGATACCCATGTCGAGCCAGAAGCGCATCACGGAGAGCACTTCCTTGATGACCGCGGGATTGTCGAAGTTCAGGTCGGGCTGGTGCGCGTAGAAGCGATGCCAGTAGTACTGGCCCGCGACCGGATCGTGCGTCCAGTTGGACGGTTCCGTGTCGATGAAGATGATGCGTGTCTCTTCATACTTCTTGTCCGTATCGGACCACACGTAATAGTTGCGATGATTCGATCCCGGCTTCGCATGCCGCGCGCGCTGAAACCACGGATGCTGGTCCGACGTGTGATTGATGACGAGCTCGGTGATCACGCGTATGCCGCGCGCGTGCGCTTCCTGGATGAAGCGCTTCACGTCCGCGATCGTGCCGTAGTCCGGATGCACGTTGCGATAATCGGCGATGTCGTAGCCGTCGTCGCGGCGCGGCGACGGATAGAACGGCAGCAACCAGATCGTATCGACGCCCAGCTCCGCGATGTAGTCGAGCTTCGCGAGCAGGCCGGGGAAATCGCCAATGCCGTCGTTGTTCGCATCGAAGAAAGACTTGATGTGAACCTGATAGATGATCGCGTCCTTGTACCAGAGCGGATCGTCGCTGAGAATCGAGGCCTTCTTGTTGCGCTTCACCCTTGTATCCACGGTTTCGCTCCAATGTCCTTATGGGCTGAATGCATCGGCTATTCGCCCTTGTTATTCGTGTGCTCTCGTTCGCTGCTGAGGATTCATCCTTCGTTGTCCGGCTGCGGCTTCGGCAAGCCCCAGGTCGGTGAAATGCGCCAGATCGCGAACGGCAGCGAGTGCGGATCGAGCCGCACGTGCTGGCGCCGTCCGCGCCATTCGAATTGCTCGCCCGTCACCTGATCCTCGACCGCGAGCGCATCTCCCTCGTGCACGCCCCAGCGTTCGAGCGTCTGCCACGGCAACTCGATATCCGCGCCCTGCTCGTTGAACGGATCGAGATTGATCGCGACGAGCACGACGTTGTCGCGCGACGCGTTCGCCTTCTCGAAGAACAGGACGTGATCGTTATGCGCGGGCAGGAAGTTCACGCCGAGATGCGTCTGCAAGGCGGGATTCGCGCGACGGATGCGATTGAGCGCGGTGATCTCGGTCACGATGTTGCCGGGCCGATTCCAGTCCCACGCCTTCAGTTCATACTTCTCGGAGTCGAGATACTCCTCGCTGTTTGGCAGCGCGGCGGACTCGCAGAGTTCGAAGCCGCTATACACGCCCCACAAGCCCGATAGCGTCGCCGCCAGCGCCGCGCGAATGACGAAGCCCGGCCGCCCCGAGCTTTGCAGGAAGCGCGGGTTGATGTCCGGCGTATTCACGAAGAAGTTCGGGCGGAAATAATCCTTCGCGTCGGTCTGCGTGAGATCGTGCATGTACTCGATGAAATCGCGCTTGCTTTCGCGCCACGTGAAGTACGTGTACGACTGCGAGAAGCCGAGCTTGGCGAGGCGATTCATCACGCGCGGCCGCGTGAAGGCTTCGGCGAGGAAGATCGCGTCAGGATGGCGCGCGCGCACGTCGCCGATCACCCATTCCCAGAACGGGAAAGGCTTCGTGTGCGGGTTGTCGACGCGGAAGATGCGCACGCCCGCCGCGATCCAGTGCAGGAAGACGTCGCGCAACGCGATCCATAATTCGGGCTTTGCGTCCTTTGCATAGAAGTCCGGATTCACGATGTCCTGATACTTCTTCGGCGGATTCTCCGCATAACGCAGCGTGCCGTCGGGACGCCATGCGAACCACGTCGGATGTTCCTTCAGCCACGGATGATCCGGCGAGCACTGCACCGCGAAGTCGAGCGCGATCTCGAGGCCATGTTCATGCGCGGCTTCGAGCATGCGCTTGAAGTCGTCGAGATTGCCGAGTTCGGGATGCACCGCGTCGTGGCCGCCTTCCTTGCCGCCGATCGCATACGGGCTGCCCACATCGCCCGGCTGCGCGGTCAGCGTGTTGTTCTTGCCCTTGCGGTTCGCGACGCCGATCGGATGTATCGGCGGGAAGTAGAGCACGTCGAAACCCATCTCGCGGATACGCGGCATCTTGCCGATCACGTCGATGAACGTGCCGTGGCGGTTCACGTCGTCGCTCATCGAGCGCGGGAAGATTTCGTACCAGCTCGCGAAGCGCGCGGCGGCGCGTTCCGCATCGACGCGATACACCACGGGATCGCGCGACAGGAACGGACGATGCCGCGCCGCCGCGACGGCCTTCGCGGTCGCCGGCGCGAGCGTGAGTTCGAGCTTGCGCGCGTCATCGGCCTTCGTGAATTCCTTGACGATCTTTTCGAGCGGCTTGCTGTCGGCATCGGGGTCGTCGGCGGTCTTCACTTCGGCGAGGATCAGCGCGAACAGATGCTTCGCTTCCTCGACTTCGAGCTCGACGGTCTGATTCGCCTTCAGCTTCTTCTGCATGTGATCGACGAGCGACGCGTAGTCGTCGCGCCACGCCATCACGACGAATTCGTGACGGCCCACGCGTTCGAGCGGAATGCGCGTGGACCACAGATCGAGTCCCGCGGGCTGCACGGCGCGCATCGGCGCTTCGTGCCAGTCGGTTTCGTCGGCGGCGCGCCATTGCACCGCGGCGGCGATCTTGTCGTGGCCTTCCGCGAAGATCGCAGCCTGAATCTCCAGCGCTTCACCGACGATGCGCTTCGCCGGAAAGCGCCCGTGATCGACCGAAGGCGTCACGCTTTCGATCGACACGCGCGGCGCGGCCAGCGCCTCGGTCACCGACTTCTTGTCGGCGGACTTCGCGCCGCGCTTCACCTGCGGTTGCGCGAGCAGGATGAAGGGCTCGGCCTCGGCGCGAAAGAGCCGCACTTCGCCCGCCTTGAGCATGAATGGGGCGAGGCGTTCGGCCTTGCCCATTGAATCGTCGATGAGCGCAAAGCGCGTGTAGTTCCCCGGCACCGATTCGAGCAGATGCAGGGTATCGACATGCACCGGCGCGACGAGATCGGGATTGATCACGGCAAGCACGGCGTCGTTGCTGTGGCGCAGATCGCCGCCGTCCGCGCGGATGAGCGCCGCGTACGGCGTGCCCGCGCCCGTCAGCGCGCGCAGTTCGCCGACGCTCGACAGCGTGCCCACGTTGCGCTGCAGGTCGTTCGCGCGCCTGACGCGCGCCGTGAGGTCGATGCGCTTCTCGTTCTTCGCACGCTCGTATTCGGCGGCGACGCCGTATTGCGGCGACATCGGCAGGCCGACGCCGTACTCGAAGCCCATTGGCACCATGATGCCGGTGCCGAGCGCGGCGGCGGTGTCGAGCACGCGCGTGTACGCGCGTTCGACGAGCGCGGTGTCGCTCGTGTCGGAAAGGTCGCTGATGAGCCGCGCGCCGAACGGATCTTCCGGAAACGTGATCGGCGATGCGATGCGCGACAGCGCCGCGTGCTCGTCGAAGAGCCACGCGCTCCTGAAATCCCACCAGCGCGTGGATGCGAACACCGCGTCGAACGCGGCGTCGGCGAGACCATGCAGATCATGACGCGTCACGCCGACGGTCCACGCGAGCCAGCGCGTCTCGGGATGCTTCTCACGCACCGCGGCGCCGAGTTTGCGCCACACGTGCGCGGGGACCGCATGCGGCGAATCGAAGCGAAAGCCGCCGACGCCCGCGGCGGCGAGCAGGTTCAGCTCCCGTGCCCACCATTCGGTCAGATGATGCGCAGACTCGCCATCGGCGAAGTTCGCCCACGCGACATCGCGCTGACGCGGCGCCTTGCGCGGATCGAGCCGCGCATCGGCGCTTTCGAAGGGCTGGAACCAGTGTTTGTTCTCCTGATAGAGCCCGCCTTCCGCGCTCACGCGGTCGATCACGATATCGACGAGCAGCGTGAGCTTGTGTTTCTTCGCGGCATCGGCGAGCTTGCTGAGGCCATCGGCTGCGCTCGCATCGGATTCGAACACGGGATGCAGCCGATGATGATCCGCGACGGCCTCGCGATGCCCGTTGCTGCCGGGCACGAAGGGCGAGCCGATCAGGACGTGGTCGAAGCCGAGCCCGGCCGCATGCTCGAACTGGGCGGGCCAGTTCGCGAGCGGGCCGACGAGCAGGGGATCGATGAAGTAAATACGCGGCGCGTACGCATGATGAGCTTGATGGTTTTCCATCGTTCGTCTTTTCCAGAGTCGTCCTGCGGTGGCGGGGATGCGGGCATCAATCGCGATCACGCTCACGGGCCAAACTGCTGAAGAGCCGGTCCGCACACACACGAATCACGCGGACTTCAGGCGGAACTCAGATTACACCCTGGCGCCGCGTGAATCGACGCCTGTCTGGCCGCGTTTCGCGATGCACCGTGCATCGAGCGCGAGTCGCGCTCACGGTGGGCGCCACGATCCCAAGTTAACTAGCGCACGGGGCGAGGCAGCACGTTGCGTGCCGCGCCCGGCGAGCCTGCATCAAGGCACTACTATGGAACAACCGCGGCGGATACGCTCATGCAGTGCGCGCAAGCGACTGCGCGTCCTGCGCCTGCGCGGGCATGTGCGCGCTCGCCTGCATGGCATCGGGAACACGGCGCGCGCGTAAGGTCATACGGCTCGGGCGCGCGTCGCTCAGGCCGACGTACAGTGCGACCATCTTCGTCACGGCTTCGTTCCATCCGAAATCGCGGGACATTGCGTTGCGCTGCAGCGCGCGCCACACTTGCGGACGCATGTACGCATCGAGTGCGCGGCTCGCGGCGGCGATGACATCGTCGGCGCGTTCGCCGTCGAAGAGAAAGCCCGTGGGCGCGTGCGAGGCGCGCGGCGCGGGGTTCGACGCGATGGGCATGTCGTGCGTGCCGTCGCGCAGATATACCGAAGGACGCAGCACGTCACGCACGCCATGTCCGGCGTTTTGCGCCGCATCGACGATCGTGTCGGCGAGGCCGCCCACGCGTGACGCGATCGGCAGCGTGCCGTAGCGCATCGCGTACATCTGGGTGAGGCCGCACGGCTCGAAGCGGCTGCCATGCAGCAGCAGATCCGCGCCCGCGTGGAGGGCATGCGCGCGCCGTTCGTCATATCCGATATACACGCCCACGCGATCCGGCCATTCCTGCGCGAGCTTCCTGAATCCCGCCTCGATATACGCCTCGCCCTTGCCGATCACCGCGAGCTGCAGGCGCGGATGCTTCATGAGCAGCCGAGGCAGCGCCTCGAGCGCGACATCGGCGAGCTTCTGCCCGGTCATGCGGCTACCGATCGCCATGAGCGGCGCGAACGGATCCACCGGCAGGCCGAACCTGCGTTGCAGCGCGCGCTTGCAGGCGTGCTTGCCGCGCATGTCGTCGAATGAATAGTTGCGTTCGATGAGCGGATCGGCGGCGGGGTTCCACGTCGCTTCATCGATACCGTTGACGACGCCCAGCAATTTGTCCGCACAGCTTTGCAGCACGCCTTCCATCAGGTGCCCGAAGCGCGGCGTGAGAATTTCGCGCGCATAGGTTTCGGAGACGGTCGTCACGCGATCGGCATGCACGATGCCCGCTTTCATCAGACTCAGCGCGCCGTAGAACTCGATGCTCTTCGGATCGCTCAACGCGTGCACCAGCCATTTTTGCGGCACGCCGAGCGACGCACCAAGCGAGAGCGCGTAGTTGCCCTGAAATGCGAGATTGTGGATCGTGAATACGCTCTTTGCGTGCACGCCCGCGTGCTTCATCAGGAGCGGTGTCAGGCCCGTATGCCAGTCGTGCGCGTGCACGATGTCGGGTTTCTTCACGCCGCGCACACCCTGGGCGATCCTGACGGCGGCGGCCGAAAGCGTCGCGAAGCGGATCGCGTTGTCCGGATAGTCGCGGCCCTGCGCGTCCTGATAGAGGCCCGTGCGCGCATAGAGCGCGTCGCAGCGCAGCAGCAATACCGGCACGCCGGTGCCGGGCATGCGGCCGCGCAAGAGTGTCGCATCGCCGCCCGGCAGGCCCGTGAGCGTGCCGGCACGGCTCACGCCCTCCGCCTGGGCAATCGCGTTCGGATACGCGGGAAGCAGGATGGTGGCGTCGACGCCGGCTTCGCGCAGCGCGGCGGCATAGGCGCTGACCATGTCGCCGAGTCCGCCGGTCTTGGCGAGCGGGACGGCTTCGGAGGCGACCAGCAGAACGTTCAAAGGCAAGTTGGGCTCCTGTGCTGGAGGAACGCGCGGGCGCAAAGCCGCGCATGCGGATGCTGATCGGGGTTTTGTCTGAACGGACTGGCGCATTGCAGCAATCGGCGTGCCACGAGCGGGCGCGTGTCTCCCGCGCGGCACGTCCATGCGCGCTCATGGCGGCGCGCGAACGGCACGGACGTGCGCTCGTGTAAAACTGACAGCGGCGCGCGCCGCGTTTTTACACGGCGTATCCGATGAGCTTATGGAGCGCGCGTGACAGCGTCGGGTCAGCCGCCGACCATGCTCGCGGCGATGTTGATCGAGAGCCCGAGCACCGCGAGATTGAAGAAGAACGACATGAGCGCCTGCGCGAGCGCGGTGCGGCGCGCGGGTGTCGATGCGAGCGCGACGTCGGCGGTCTGGGACGCGACCGCGATGGTGAACGAGAAGTAGAGGAAGTCCCAGTAATCCGGCCTCAGATCGCGGTCGGGAAATTTAAGTGCGGGATCGTTGTCCGGCGACTGGTAGTAATGCCGCGCGTAGTGCAGCGTGAACATCGTCGGGATCAGGAACCACGCGCCGAGCATGGTCGCGCCGGTCAGCACGTAATGCAGCACCGCGCCGGCGCCCAGGTTTTTCGCGGTCGATAATTCGACGACGATCGCAACGATGCTCGCGACCGCCGCGACGCTCACGATCACCAGCACGGTCGCGGCGTTCTCGTCCTCGCGTTCGGCGAGCGCCTGCACGTCGCTCTGGCGCGCGGTCGCCATCTTCAGCCAGATCAGCGCGAGATAGAGCCACACCGCCGAATCCCAGCCGATCAGCGCGCGTGCGGTCGGCCGCACATGCGCCGGAACCAAAGCGGCGACGACGCAACCAACCAGGAGGCCGATCAGCGCGCGCGGCCGATTGCGCAGGACAGGCGGGAGAAGGGGCGTCATTTCGTTGTTATCCGCATGAGAGGCAGGCATCGCTCGATTCGCGATTATTGCCCGTACGCCTTTCAGCAACCTGAGGAAAGCGCATGAAAGCGCCTGAGCGCGTGTCGTTCGTGATGCGGCGGGCCATCGTGGCGGGCGCGTGCGCCGCATGGGCGTTGCCGCCGGCGCGCGCTCAACAGGCGCGCGCACCCGGATTCGATACCTTCCTCGCGGTATCGAAGAAGCTCACCGGCCGCGCGGACTTCGATCCGCTTCTGGCCGATCGCGTGCACGCGGCGCTCGCCCGGCACGACCCCGGCTTCACCGCGAAGATCGCCGCGCTCGACCGGTGGATCGCGACGCACGGCGGCACGCCGACCGATATCATCACCGCAGCGCTCGAACCCACGCATCCCGATCTGGCGAAAATCGTGGGCGCGGTGATGCGCGCGTGGTATCTCGGCGTCGTCGGCGAGCCGCCGCATGTCGAGGTCGTTGCGTACGAGCGCGCACTGATGTTCGAGCCGGTCGGCGACATCCTCACGATTCCCTCATACTGCCGCGGCGAGCCGGCCGATTGGGCGCGCAAGCCCTGAGCAGCCGGACCGCCGGAATCAAGACCAAGGACAAAGGCGCGCGCATGGCGGGTTCTTCTTCGGCGGATGTGGTCGTCGTGGGGTCGGGCGTGGCGGGGAGCCTCGTCGCGTACCGGCTGGCGAAGGCGGGGGCGTCGGTGATCCTGCTCGAAGCCGGGCCGCGTCTCGCGCGCTGGCAGATCGTCGACAACTTTCGCCGCGTCGCCGACAAGCGCGATCCGTGCGCGCCGTATCCGCTCCTGCCTCACGCGCCGCGGCCCGAGCCGATGAATCCCGGCGCGTATCTCGTCGATCGCGGCGCGAGCCCGTATCAGCCGCAATATCTGCGGCTCGTCGGCGGCACGACGTGGCACTGGGCCGGCGCCGCATGGCGTCTGCTGCCCGCCGATTTCCGCCTGAAGACGCTGTACGGCGTCGGGCGCGACTGGCCGTTTCCCTACGAAACGCTCGAACCCTGGTACGGACAGGCCGAAGTCGAGCTGGGCGTCGCGGGCCCGGACGTCGATCTCGGCTCGCCGCGTTCGACGCCTTATCCGATGGACGCGCTGCCGCTTTCATGGATGGACCGGCGCGTGGCCGAGGTGCTCGGCGCGCAGTCGTTGCGCGTGGTGCCCGAGCCGACGGCGCGCAACAGCCGTCCGTACGACGCGCGCCCCGCGTGCTGCGGCAACAACAATTGCATGCCGATCTGCCCGATCGGCGCGCTGTACCAGGCCGCCACGCACGCCGACAAAGCCGAGCGCGCGGGCGCGACGCTGATCGCGCAGGCGCTCGCGTATCGCGTCGAGGCGAACGATCGCGGAGACATCGTCGCGATCCACTACAAGGATCCGAACGGCCTGAGCACGCGCGTGACGGGCAGGCGCTTCGTAATCGCCGCGAACGGCATCGAAACGCCCAAGCTCCTTTTGATGTCGGGCTCGGCGCGCTATCCGAAGGGCATCGCCAACGGCTCGGATCAGCTCGGGCGCAATCTGATGGATCATCCCGGCGTGAGCGTGAGCTTCCTCGCGAACGAGGCGCTGTGGCCGGGGCGCGGGCCGGTGGAAATGAGCTCGATCGTCGATTTCCGCGACGGCCCGTTTCGCGCGCAGCAATCGGCGAAAAAGATGCATCTGTCGAACGTGGCGCCGACGCTCGCCGTCACCCGGAATCTGCTCGATAAAGGGCTGACGGGCGGCGAGCTCGACCGGCAGATCCGCGAGCAATGCGCGCGCAGGCTCACATTCGGCAGCTTCCACGAGCAATTGCCGTCAAGCGCGAACCGCGTGATGCTGTCGGCGCAAAAGGACGCGCTCGGCTTGCCGCGCCCCGAGATCGTCTATGCGGTCGATGACTACGTGCGCCGGAGCGCCGCCGACACGCGCGCGCAATTCGGGCGCATCGCCGGCATGTTCGAGGGCACCGACATCGAATACGACGATTCGCTCGGCTCCAGCAGCCACATCATGGGCACGGCGATCATGGGCCGCGATTCGAGCGATGCCGTCGTCGACGCCGAATGCCGTGCGCACGATCATGCGAATCTTTTTATCGCCGGAAGCGCGGTGATGCCCGCGGGCGGCTCGGTCAACTGCACGCTGACGATCGCGGCGCTGTCGCTGCGGCTTGCGGGCACGATCGAAGCGTCGTTGCGATGAAGACGCGCCTCGCGGGCATGGTCATCGCGATGGCGTGCTTCGCGCTCGGATGCGGTGGCGTCGCGGCGCAGACGCAGACGCAGCAAGGCGAGTATCTCGTGCGCGCGGGCGGCTGCATGAGCTGCCATACCGCCGACCCCGCGCGGCCCTTCGCGGGCGGCAGGCCGATCGCGACGCCGTTCGGCAACGTGTTCGCGCCGAACATCACGAGCGACCGCGAGACGGGCATCGGCGCATGGACCGATGCGCAGTTCATCCGCGCCATGCGCGAGGGCATCGGCAGGAACGGCGAGCGGCTCTATCCCGCGTTCCCGTACACCGCGTACACGCTGCTCACCGACGCCGATCTTCTCGCGATGCGCGCTTATCTTGCGACCGTGCCGCCCGTGCGCGCCCCGACGCCGCGCAACACGCTCTCGTTTCCGTTCGATCAGCGCTGGCTGATGGCGCTGTGGAATCTCGTCGGATTTTCGCCGGGACGCTTCGTGCCCGACCGGTCGAAGAGCGCGGAATGGAATCGTGGCGCGTATCTCGTCGAAGGGCTCGGGCATTGCGGCGAGTGCCACACGCCGCGCAACTGGGTCGGCGCGCTGAAACAGAGCGAGCGGCTTACGGGCGCGACGGTCGCGGGCTGGCGCGCGGGCAACCTGACGCCCGCGCGCGTGGCGGGCATCGGTGCGTGGCGCGACGATGAACTGCTGCGTTTTCTGTCGACGGGCGCCGCGCCCGGCCGCGCCTACGCGCTCGGACCGATGGCCGAAGTGGTCTCCACGAGCACGCAATTTCTGACGCCCGCCGATCTGCGCGCGATGATCGCGTATCTGCGCGCCGTGCCGCCCGTCGAGGTAAAAGACGTGCGCGTGCGCACGAGCTTCGGTCAGGCGACACGCACGGACATCACGGCGCTCGACAGCGACGGCGCACGGCTCTACGCCGCCGCGTGCGCGAGTTGCCACGGCATGACGGGCGAGGGCGGCGGGCCGTTTCCTCCGCTCGTGCACGACGGCGTGACGGGCGCATTGGGCAGCGCCACGACGAACAATCTCGTCCTCGTGATCCTGCACGGCGTGAATCGCCGTACGCGCGACGCCCACGCGCTGATGCCCGCGTTCGACGCGCAACTGAGCGACGAGCAGATCGCCGAACTCGGCAACTTCATCACGCGCCAGTTCGGCGATCCACGCGCGACGACCGATGCAAAGGCGGTGGCGAGACTTCGATCGACAACGCAATAAATACGCTTTTCGATAGATGCGGGCGGCAGCTTTTACGCGCGCGCCAGGTGCGCCGGTAACGCCGGTGTAACGAGTGTCGATACGGCTTGCGTTGTGCTTGCAAAAGCGATCCATGCCTCACACGGCGTCATTGACGAGCGCTATCATCAACGCATGAATGGTCCTACCTATCCTATCGTTTGCAGGCATCCCGCCAATGACATCGGCCGCGATTTCGTGGTCGGCGATCTGCATGGCTGCGTCGATGCGCTGCGCTATCTTCTGCGCGAAATCGGCTTCGATGGCGCGCGTGACCGGCTGTTTTCGGTCGGCGATCTCGTCGATCGCGGCACGGACTCGCTCGCGGCCATCGATCTCATCGACAAGCCGTGGTTCTATCCCGTGCTCGGCAATCACGAGGATGCGCTGATCTCGGTCGCGACGGGCACGATGCGCCGTCAGTCGTGGTACGCGATCGGCGGCGCGTGGGCCGAGACGGTCCCCGACGATCAACTCGCCGCACTCGCGACGCGGCTCGCGACGCTGCCGCTCGTGCGCATCGTCGGCGAGGGCGAGCGGCGCTTCAATGTGCTGCACGCGGAGTTTTTCGGCAACGACGCCGAACTCGACGCCGGCGATTTCCACGAAGACGTGCGCAACCAGATTCTGTGGGGCCGCGGCCTCGCGCTCGGTCACGCGGATCCGCAGCAACAACTCGGCCTCTCGCCGACGTATTGCGGCCATACGCCGACGCGCGCGGTGAAGCAGATCGGTTCGCAGATTTACATCGATACCTGCGCGTTCGCGCCGGAAGGCCGGCTCACGATCGTGCAGGCCGGCACCGACGAACGCTGGTCCGTGAAGGAGCGCTGGGCGGCCTCCGAAGGCGCGCGCGAACTCGCGCTGCCCTGACTTTCGCCGATGAAATCGCCCGCTGCCGGGCAATCCGGCACGCGCGTTGCTCGATGCTTCGCAATGACGCGAAGATCGATCAGGCGAGGCGCATGGTGGCGAGAATCGGAAACGACAACGAGACGGGCGGCGGGGCCAGCGAAGGGCTAACGGGCGGCGTGCAGGGCTGCCCGGAAGATTTGCCGCCGGGCCTGCGCTACATGGACGATTCGCGGCGCGGCTACACGCGCGAATGGATCGACGGCGCGTTCGCGTACTTCAACACGCAAGGCAAGCGCATCGACGACGAAGCCGAGATTCGTCGTATCAACGCGCTCGCCGTTCCGCCCGCGTATATCGATGTCTGGATCTGCCCGGACTCGCGCGGCCATCTCCAGGCGACAGGGCGCGACGCGCGCGGGCGCAAGCAATATCGCTATCACCCGCAATGGCGTGAAACCCGCGACGCCAACAAGTACGAGCGCATGCTCGCCTTTTCCGTGGTGCTGCCGAAACTGCGTGCGCGCGTCGCACGCGATCTGTCGCTCGACGGCATGCCGCGCGACAAGGTGCTCGCGACCGTCGTGCGTCTGCTCGACACGACGCTGATCCGCGTCGGCAGCGAGGAATACGCGCGTGAGAATCGCTCGTACGGACTGACGACCTTGCGCAAGCGCCACCTGAAAATGTCGGCGGGCACGCTGAGGCTCAGGTTCCGGGGCAAGAGCGGGATCGAGCACGACGTCGCGGTGAGCGACGCGCGGGTCGCGCGCATCGTCAAACGCTGCATGGACTTGCCGGGGCAGGATCTGTTCCAGTATCTCGACGCGGACGGCGCGCGCCATGCGGTCTCGTCGTCCGATATCAACGATTATCTGCACGAGATCACGGGCGCGGATTTCACCGCGAAGGACTATCGCACGTGGGCCGGCAGCGTGTTCGCGCTCGCGGCGCTCAGAAGGCTGAAGTGGGAGACGGTGACCGAGGCGCGCAAGCATGTCGTCGGCACGATCAAGGAAGTCGCGCAACTGCTGCGTAACACGCCGGCCGTGTGCCGCAAGTGCTATGTGCATCCCGCGGTGATCGACGCGTTCGAGGCCGGCGAACTCGCCGAGACCCTGCCCGCGTCGCGCCGCCACGGACTCAAGACTGACGAAGCCGCGCTCGCGATCTTCCTCGAAAAGGACGCGAAACGCCGCACGCGCGAGGCGGCGCGCAAGAACCGCAAGGGCGCCGCGCAGGGCGATCCGCGCCTGACCCGGCTGCTGTCGGAATCGAGCCGCCAGGCGCGCGCCGGTGCGCTGAAGGCGAGCGGCAAGAATGCGGCGTCGCAGGCGTTGGAGCATGTCGCGAAGAAACCGGCGAGAAAGGCGGCGCGCCCGGCGTCGAAGAAGCTCGCGCGCACGCGGACCGAAACGGCGATCGCGATCCGCTGAGATGAGGCATGTGAAACGTTTGCCCGCTCAGCCGACCTGATTCAGCTCGAACACATAGTCGATCGTCTCGCCATTCCAGTTGTACTCGAGATACGCCGCGTGCCGGCAGTCGCGCAGCATCGTCGTGCGCAGGGCGGCGAGGCATTCGCCTTGTGGATCCCGCACCGACGGATACACGATGCCCGGCGCGCCCGCCGTGCGCACCGCGCGTCCGAGCGCCTTGCCCGGGCCGTAATCGTCGGGCGCGAGAATGCGCGGATCGAGACCGGACTGCGCGATCGCGTCGCCGCGCAAATCGACGACATCGCCGTGTGCCGTCACGGTGTAGAGACGCATCTGCTGGCGCAGCGGCGCTTCCTTCGTTGCCGCGAGAAAGAGACCGGCGTGATAGCGCGTCTCGGCGATGGCGGTCTGCCGGTCCCGGCCGCAATAGAAAACGCCGTAGCTGCCGTCGGAAAAGCGGCTGCCATTCGGATTCAGATGCGTGAACGCGGCCATGATCGGCCCGCAGCCCGGCCCGAAGCAGCGTTCGTCGGGCGGCACGAGATCGAGTTCGCCGACCTCGGTGCGCAGGCGGTCGTTGGTCATCGCCTCGAGCGCGTAGAGCGCTTCGAAATCCAGTGGCGAGGCCACGCGGTCGAACAGATTGACGGCCGGAAAACGCGTGGGAATCACGCGATACGCGGGCGTCCAGTCGAGCAGGCCGTGCGGCCACTGTGCGCGCCAGGTCGATGTGTCCTTGCTGAATGCAATCCCCATCACGCCCAGCCGCCTCGCATCGCGTCGAGATACTGGCGCACGGCGACGAGATCGCTGATATTGCCCGCCAGCAGGCGATCGAGCGCCGGATGTCCGCCGAAGGGCGGCGCGGCGTTGGGACGGCGAATCCAGGTATCGGCGGCTTTCGGGTCGGGCAGGAGGATTTGCAGCGCCTTGTAGATGCCGAGAATCAGCGACAGGCGCTCCAGCGTGTCGCGCGCGAGCCGCGCGGACTCGGGGTCCTGCTTCCACTTGAAATAGGTGGAGCGCCCGGGCGAGCCGAGCAAGGTGATCTGCTCTTCCGCCGTCAGCGCCCAGTCGCGGGCAATATTGAAGAACGCGCGTAGACCGGCGGCGGAAAGGTGGCTTGAATCCAGCGCCGGGCGCGGCACCGGATGGCCGGCCGGCACCCGTTCGGCGCGTGCGGCGTTGGACATGTTATTAAGTCTCCAAAGGAACTAGTTTCACATATTAGTCCACATTTGGATTAATACAAGTTGATCATGCGCTTTTTCACTCGCGGCGTCGGATCAGTCGTCGTCATCGTTCGGACCGTAGCGGCGGCCCGGCACGTGCGATTTGAGCGCCGCGGCGATCTGCGAGGGCGTGCAGTCGGCGGGAAGGACACGGCGCTGCACGCGCTGATCGTTCTTCAGCACCCATTCGACCATTCGATATGCCGGTCCAAAGAGCGGTTCAACCGGCAGCGATAGACGGCACTCGCGCAGCGTGAGCGCGTACTGTTTTCGCATCGTCGGTGCGAGATTGGCGAAGCTTTGGCGCGCGGCGGTGTTGGCTGGCATGGCACATTCCTCACGGTTGATGGCTCGGCCGTCCGATGCGGACGGCGGCAAAGGAGCCGGATCGCGAAACGAGTGTGTCGGGTGAGAATTAAGAGCGACTTAATGGCGAACGCCGCCGCGCGAAGGCGCGACGAAATGCCGCCGATGGCGCTGCGGGCCGCAGGTCAAGAGGCGCTTCGGCATTTTCACCACGGCGCGTGTCGCCTGTTTGCCGTGACGGCGGCTTACTGTATATTCGTACAGCTTGTCTGCAACAGGGAGCTTGCCGATGAACCCACGCAACGATCCGCTCGAAGCGGCTGCGCTCGAACGTTTCATGCGCGCGACCCGCGCGGTCAACGCGGCGTTCGACGCCACGCGAGGCGAATCCGACTTCATGCAGGACGGGCATTCCGTCGCGCGCTCGCTCGAGCGTCTCGACGCCGCGTTGCGCGAACTGGAAACATCGGAGCAGTCGCTCGACGCCATCCTCTCGCGCAGAGCGGGCCACTAACCGTTGGAGCGAATCACTTGAAGCGCGTATTCCTGATCGTCGTTCTTCTGATCGGCTCGTCGTCGCTTTTCGCGGCCGAGCGCTACACGGAAGTCTGGAATCCTCCCGAAGCACAATCCGTCAAGGGCAAGAGTAAGACGCACCCGGCCACGCAGACCGCAGCGAAGAAAAAGCACAAGAGCGCCACGTCAGTGAAGCAGGTCGCGGACAAGGCCGCGATCGAGCAGCCGTCGGTGACGCCGCGTGCGAAGACGGCATCGCCGAAGCCGGCCGAGCCGGTCATTCCACGCAAGATCGAACCGAACGGGCAGGTGATGCGCGTCTAAGAGCACGTGCGCAAGGCTTGAATGACAGAAAGGGCGCTCCGACGGAGCGCCCTTTCTTCATGCGCGGCTAAACGAGCCGCGCGAACTCACAACTGACCCATCAGCAACAGAACGATCACCACGACCAGCACGACGCCGACGATCCCGCTCGGCCCGTAGCCCCAGCTGCGGCTATGCGGCCAGGACGGAATGGCGCCGATCAACAGCAGGATCAGGATGATCAGCAGTATGGTTCCGATCGTCATTCGACTTCTCCTTGTTCAAATGACCGCGGGACGGATCGGCATCCGGCGCAGCCTCCCAACTGTCATCGACAGTCATGCGCCAGGGGATCGGCGGTTCGTGGCCGCCGGCAGATCAGTGGTGCGATCGACGAGAGCAGTAGAGCAATGGACGTGCCAGTGAGCGTGAAAAGCCCGTGACACAAGGCGCTCCGCGTCGCGCGAGAGGGCGTGCGTGAGCAGACGATTGTCGAAAAGACGAGGCGAAACGAGGCGGGGCGGGCAAAAGTTGCACGGCGCGGGAAAGCCCGTTGAAGGGATTTCCCGCGCCGTCCGGCAACTGTGGAAAGCAGGTCAGAAGAGGCCGCGGAACGCCCAGAACAGCAGGCCCGCGAGCGCGATCGATACCGGCAGCGTCAGGATCCACGCCAGCGCGAGGCTGCGCACGGTGCGCCATTGCAAGCCGGAGCCATTCGCGGCCATGGTTCCCGCAACGCCCGATGACAACACGTGCGTCGTGCTGACCGGCAGCCCGTAGGCATCGGCGGCGCCGATGGTCAGCATCGCCACGAGCTCCGCCGACGCGCCTTGTCCATACGTCAGATGCGTCTTGCCGATGCGCTCGCCGACTGTCACGACGATGCGCTTCCAGCCGACCATCGTGCCCAGGCCGAGCGCGACCGCAACGGCGACCTTCACCCACGTCGGGATGAACTTGGTCGCGTGGTCGAGCTGCTTCTTGTAGTTGGTGAGCACGGCGTCATCGTCCGCGGAGAAGGCGGGCGCTTTCTGCTTTTGCATGATGCGCAGCGCTTCGGACGCGATGTACATCTCGTTGCTCACGTTGCGGAATATGCCCTGCGTTACCTCGGCCATCGTCTTGCTCGGGCGGACCTGCGATTCGTTCGAGACGACCCACCACTGCTGCGCGGCGCATGTGTTTTAGCCGCG
>LRBF01000119.1 GCA_001580565.1 Caballeronia megalochromosomata
TTTTTTTTTTTTTTATTGATGTGCCTGCGCCCACATAGTTCTCCACGAGGTCGCTCTTCGGCAGGGTCAGATGTGTATAAGAGACAGAGCGGGGAGAACGCATGACAGACTCGAAGATACGCGCGCTGTTCGGCCTGATCGAAGCGGTACTGATCCTTGGAGTCGGATGTATGGGGCTGAGCGCCTCTCTCGTGTTCGCAAAATCAGACACTCCCACGGTCGCGAAGCTGCCGCTTGAACATGTCGCCGATGTGCCATTACCGGGGCGAGCCACCCGCTTCGATTACGAGAGCGGTGACCCTGCGCGCAACCTGCTGTTCGTCGCCCATCTCGGCGATGGCGAGGTGGTTGCCTTCGATATGAGCGCCGGCCGCGTCGTCGCAACGATTCCTGAGGTGGAAGAGGTCCATGGTGTGCTCGTCGTACCTGAGCTTGCACGCGTGTTCGCATCGGCGACCGGCACGAATGAAGTCGTGGCGATCGATGAGAAGACGCTGAAAATTATTGCGCGCACACCTGGCGGCAGCTACCCGGATGGCATGGCCTACGCGCCCGCGGTGCACAAGCTCTACGTCTCCGATGAGGCTGGCAACACCGAAACCGTGATTGATACGACGACCAATCAGCGGGTCGCCACCATTGCGCTTGGAGGCGAGGTCGGCAATACGCAATACGATCCCGTCTCGCAGCACATCTTCGTCAATGTCCAGACGCGACGGCAACTGATCGAGATCGATCCGGAGAAGGATGCCATCGTTGCGCGCATCGACTTGCCAGGCGCCAAGGGCAACCATGGCTTGCTCATCGTGCCCGAACTTCATCTGGCATTCGTCGCCTGCGAAGGAAACGACCGGCTACTCGTGCTCGACATGCGAACAATGCGCGTGTCGCAATCCTTCGATGT
>LRBF01000120.1 GCA_001580565.1 Caballeronia megalochromosomata
GTGCTGAACCAGCGCCCTTTGGGTACTAGCTTGTCAGACCGTGCGCGGTCCAAGCCCGGTTCTGCTTGTGGGGGCACTCGCTACTGCCGGGCCATTCAGCCAATCGCCTGTGCCGCGGCCGGTGTGAAGTGCTTAGGCTGGGGAAAGCTGTTTCTTTGGTTACTTTCTTTGCAGCAGCAAAGAAAGTGACTGCCGCCCCGCACAGGGGCAGTGCTAATAGACCGACGCGATCACAGGCCACTTACAGAAGCCGAAGCGAACAAAAAAACCCAGCACACCACAACAACCCTCTAACTCATGACCATCACGATGGCCTGACTCGGCGCCAGCACCGCGCCGACCATGTTGCCGCCGTTGTGCTGGGTCGGATCGCTGAGCCGCACCGCGGGCGCGCCTTCGAGCTTGACGGTCAGGCTGCCCATCATGAACTGGACCTTGCCCATGTTCTTGCCCGACACCACGCCGCCCGCGAGGCCGGCCTCGTCGCCCGACGTCAGCGGAATCTCCGACGACTTGGTGAGCGCGGGCATCCCGCCGATCAGCACTTTCACGGTCGCGGGATTGCCCATCGGCGGCATGCCGATGTTCGGGTACGGAATCGGAATCGGCGGCGCGGGAGGCGCAGGCGTCTTGCATACATCGGGCATGGCCATGCACTGGCCGCCCGCCTTGGTCACTGCGAACATGTCTGCTCCTATCCGAGGTCGATCTTGTCGGCGTCGATCTTCACCTGGCCCTCGGCCAGAATCGTCGCGTGGCGCGCGGAAACGTGGAGGCGTTCCTCGACCTGCATGCGCACGCGGCCGGCGCGCGTTTCGTCGTCGTTGTCGATCCAGCGCACGCTGTCGCGGGCGCGCTGGATCAGGCGGCCGACCGTGCTCGTGACCTGCTGCGCCACCGTGCTGATCGTGCCGAAACCCGCGTGCAACTGCTGGATCGCCGCTTCGACGCGCTGGAATTTCAGCTCGCCGCGCTCGCCCGCCATCGTGATGTCGGGTGCTTGCAGCGTCAGGCTGTGCGCGGCTTTCACGTCGACGCTCGCGGCTTCGACGCGCAGCGCGCCCTCGTCCGTATGCAGCGCGACGTCGCCCGGCAGCACGAGCGCCGCGCCCGAGCGCTGCGCCCGCGCGAGCACCGCGATGACATACGAGATCGCGTTCGCGCCACCGGCAGCGACGAGCACGGTATCGCCGCACTCGGGC
Organism: Caballeronia megalochromosomata; assembly: GCA_001580565.1. GTDB lineage: Bacteria > Pseudomonadota > Gammaproteobacteria > Burkholderiales > Burkholderiaceae > Caballeronia > Caballeronia megalochromosomata. Next base: position 1,203 of record LRBF01000120.1, read on the forward strand.
TCGACGAGACAGCTTTCGGCGCGCAATGCGCGCAGCGGCGCGTGGCCGGCTGCGTCGAACAGAAACCAGCGATCGGCGCGGCCGGTCACCGTCGCGTAGACGAGGTCGATGGCCGGATCGTCGCCGGGCCGGGCAATCGTGACGAGCGTGCTGTTCATGGCCGTATTTCCTTTGATGATGTTCATGTCAGACGCGCGGCTGCCATTGCTCGGCGCGCGCGAGGACGGGATCGGTGCGGCGCGCGCCGTCGAACGACGCGCCGCTCAGTTGCGTGCCTTCTTCGATGAGCGCATGCAGGTTCGCGCCGCCGAAGTCGGCGCGCGTGCAATCGGCGCCGGAGAGATCGGCATGGGACAGATCGCAGAACGTGAGGCGCGCGCCTTTCAGCGACGCCCGCGGCCACACGCTCGCGGTCAGCACGGACTGGTTCCAGCGCGACGCATCCGCGCGCGCCGCGCCGAAGTTCGCTTCGCTCGCGTTGACCATTTCGCACACGGCGTCGGTCAGATCGGCGCGCTCGAACGCGGCGTTCAGCAGCGCCGCGAAGGTGGCGCGCACGCCGCGCAGCGACGCATCCTGCAACTGCGCGCCGATGAAACTCGTGCGATCGAGCGCGACGCCCGACAGATCGGCCTTCTTTAACGACGCGCCGTCGAGGATCGTCATCGTCAGATTGCAGGTGCGCAAATCCTGGCCGCTCAGATCGCAGCCGCGCAGATACGCTTGCGCGAGCGATGCGCCGGGCAAGCGCGCGGTGCTCAGATCGGCGTCGATCGCGGTGAAGCGCTGCAGGTTCGCGCCGCTGAAGTCGATGTTGGCGTAGCGGCAGTCGTGGGCGTCGGCGCGCACCAGCGCGGCGAGCGCGAACGACGCGCCGCTGAAGTCGCAGCGATCGAACGCCGCGAACGCGCAGTCCGCCTGCCGCATGCTCGCGGCGCTGAAGTCGACGTTCTCGAAGCGCGTCTTGTGCGCCTTCAGTCCGTCGAGGCGCGCGCGAGCGAGCGTCACGTCGCGCAGATCGGCGTCGGTGAAAACGGCGTGCGTCAGGTTGGCGTCGGCGAGCGTGACGTTGTGCAGACGGCACCCGGACAGATCGATGCCCGACAGGTCCGCGCCGGACAGATCGGCGTCGGCGAGCACGCGGTTCGCGGCGAGTGTCGCGCGCGCTTCGTCGGCGCTCATGCGCGCGCGGGGGGCGGAAGTCGTCGTGCTCATATGACGGGCGGCCTGAACTGGAGAATAGTGCGATCGATATTCGAGCCTTCGAGGCTCGCGATGGTCGGCTGCGTGCCTTCGAAGTTCACGCCGTAGAGGTTCGCGTGACGCAGCAGCGTGCCCTTGAGGTTCGCGTGGCGCAGCGAGCCCGTGAACAGGTTGACGGCATCGAGGCCCGCGCCGCACAGGTCGGCCTTGTCGAAACGCGCGCCTTTCGCCGACGACGCATCGAAGCGCGCGGCCTGCGCCTGCGCGTTGCTGAAATCGGCGTGATCGATGACGGCCCGCTCGAAGCTCGCGCGACGAATCTGCACGCCGTCCCACGCGGCGCGATTCAGGCGCGTGCGCGTGAAGCGGGCGTCGTCGAAACAGGTCTTCGCGTCGGCGCGTGACTGGCTCAGATCGGCATCGGTGAAACTGGCTTGCTGCGCGTCGACGCCGTAGAACTCCGTCTGCTGGCAAATGGATCTGGAAAAGTCGCTGCCCGCGAGACGGCTGCCATTGAAGCTCGCCGCCACGAGCGCGGCGGCGTTGAACTTCGCGCCGCTCAGATCGCCGTCGGTGAAGCTCGCGCTTTGCGCCCGGCACGCCGATGCATCGGCGCCGGCGAGTTTCGCCTGATCGAAGACCGCGCCACGCAGATCGGCATTGACGAGCGTCGATGCCGAGAAGTCCGCGCCCGTGAAGTCGGCGGCGACGAGTTGTGCGTCGCGCAGGTTCGCCTGCGTGAACGTGCTTCTGGCCGCGCTCGCTTTGGCGAACTGCGCGCGTTCGAGAACGGCTGCGCTGAAATCCGCTTCGCGCGCGAGCGCCTGCGTGAAGTTGGCGGCGGCGAGCACGCTGCCCGCGAACGAGGTCTTGTCGAGCGTCGCGCCGGAGAAGTCGGCGCCGGTCAGATCGAGCTTCGAGAGATCGAGGCCGCTCAGATCGGAACGCGCGAGGCTTTCCCGCACGGCGTGGCGGGCGATGACGTCCTCGCGCGTCAATCGGATGACCACGGGCACTTCGACCACGGGCACGTCGATGGCGGGCGCGGTCAGCGCGGGCGCTGCGGGCGGTTTCGCGGCCAACGCGGCGAGCGCGGTGAAATCGGCTGCCGACACGACGCCGGGCGGCGCCAGATGCGGCAACGTTTCGGCCAGTTGGGGACGGCTCGCCAACTGACGACGCACTTCCGCTTCCGACAACCCGGCGTCGCGCATGCGCTGCTGCGTTTCTGCCTGCAGACGCGCGAGCAGTCCGGGCAGATCGGCGGCGCTCGCGTCGGCTTCCGGCTGTTTCAGGAAGCGCGCCGCGTCGGCATCTTTCACGCCGTGCTTCTGCATCAGCGCGCGGGTTTCCGCGTTCAGTTCGGCGACGCTCGCCTTGACTTCGGCCAGCGTCGGCACGCGCTCCGGCGGGGCGGCCTTCAGATACGGCGCGATATCGGCGTCGGTCTTGCCGAACTTCGCCATCAGCGCGCGGCTTTCGCTGTTCAACGCCGCGGTCTGCTTTGCTACGGCGGACAGCCCGGAGGCGTCGAACGAAGCGGCCGCTGCCTGCGGCACCGCCACGGCCATGGGCTTCGCGACAACCTCGGCGGCCTCGTCCGGTTCGACGACAGCCGCCGGTCGCGCCGGCACCGCCACGGCGATCCGCTCGCGGAACACATCGCGGTAGTGCTCGAACGGCAGCGGCGCATCGCCCTGACGCTCCCATTCGGCCATCAGGTGCGTCACCTGGCTCGCGTCGGTATCGGCGATATGGGCGAGCGCGCGGTACAGCACCACGCCGCATTCCAGCCCGGGAAACAGCCAGAGCGTCTCCGCGTGCGCGGCCACTTCGGTCAGCGTGTCGTTCGCGTTCACGAAGCAGCGCGCCCGCAAGCGCGGCAACGCGCCTTGCAGCACGCTCGCGCGCGGATGCATGTTGACGATCTCGAAGCGCTCGTCGCCGGTGAAATAACCGGGCAAACGCTGATCGGACGGCGCACTCAGAAAGAACTCGGGCCGCGTATCCGACGGCAGATGTGGCCACTCGGTCTTGAGCCAGCGCTCGTCGCACGCGCCCAGATGCTGCCGGCGCAACGGCGCATCGCTGCCGAATCCCCAGAAGCCCGCCGGCGCCACGCGCTCGCCACGGCTCGCGATGCGGCGCGTCTCGCTCTCGACATTCGGCAACGGCCAGACGCGCGTGCCGTCGGCGTTGTCGATTGCCGCGTGACCCTTGCCGTGCGGATTATCGGCGCAGTCCGCGCCGCCGAATGCAGTGGCAGGCTCGATCGGCATCTGCGTGTAAGGCGTCGCCGCCGAGATCAGGCCGAGCGCATTGAAATGGCGCTCGCCGCTCACCACGAGCGACTTGCCGAGCGCGCCGATCCGCGCGCTCACCCGCTGCTGCGCGACCTGCGTGCCTGCCGGCGCATGCGCCGCGCCGTGGATCAGGTATTCACCGACGGGCTTCGGATAGCCTTCGTCGAGGATCGCGTTCTTGCCGAGCGCGCCGGCGACAGCGGCCCACACATCGGGTTCGGGCATCAGTCCATCGAGACCGCCGCCGTCGAAGCGAAAGCCGGCGATCATGCCGATCGAGAGCACGTCGCGCCGCGCGAGTCGCAGACCGCGATAGACGAGCGCCAGATTGTCGGGCTTGAGGATTTTCATGCCGTCATCCCAACTGGATCAGCGCGCTGTTGAACTTCACCGTCGAGCCGTTGAACTTCACCTGCGAGGCCGTCACGCTGAATGCGTTGGCGGCTTCCACGTTCACGTTCGTGGCGATGGTCGCGACCTTATCCAGTGCGTCGATGGTCACCTTCGAGCCCTTCACCGACACGTTGCCGGCCGCCTGTGCCGAGAGCGCGCCGGTCGCCTTCAGGCCGAGGTCCGCGCCGGCAGTGGCCGTCAGGTTCGAGACGGCCGTCATCTTGATGGTCGCCGCGCGCGTGCCTGCGCCGTCGCTATCGACCCACGTCGTGTTGGCGCCGCCGGCCTTGAGCACCACTTGCAGGCTGTCGACCTCCACGCTCGACGACACGCCCGGCCCGCTCGCCACGGACAACTCGCTGCCGAACTGCGACATCTGCAGCGTCGAGCCGATGCCCGGCAACGGCAGGACCGTGGCCTTGATGCCGGCAATGCCGAGTTCGATGTTGCTGGCATAGAGCGGCTTGGCCTCGCTCGCGGCGGCGATCGCCTTCGCACCGTCGAACAGCACCTTGTGCGCGAGGATCGACGTGAGCGCGCCGCCCAAGGCGGTCTGTGCCGCCGTGACGCCGTAGCTGCCCGGCGTCCACGGCGCGACCTTGCCCGAGCCGCCGCCGGCGTCGTCGGCCGCGCTGATCGCGATGCCCGCTTCCGCCCCGATGACCGCATTCACCGCGAGACTCAGCGCGACGGCTTCCTTGATCGAGTCCTTCACGCCATCGACCGTCGTCTTGATGATCGGGTCCTGGCCGCCCGAGATCAGCACCGTTTCCGCGCCCTGCAGCTTGCCGGAGGTCTTGAGCGAGACCGTGTCGGAATCGTCGACGGTGATGCTCTTGCCCTTGTTCCAGCTCACGTTGGTGCTGAGACCGAACGACACGTTCGCGCCGAACGACGCCTTCGTGGTCATCGACGCCGAGAGCGAGCTTTCGTACGACAGCGTGAGCGAATTCTTGGTCCCCGCGAACAGCGAGTTGCTCACGCCGACCGTCACGCCTTCCGAACTGCCCGCCGTGCTGGTCCACAGGCTGCCGCCGCCGTTCACGTCGGTCGAGCCGATGCCGATCGTGCTGTTGTGAAACGGCGAATGCAGCCAGACGGCTTCCTTGCCCTTGCTGTCGGTCATATGGAACTGATTGCCGCCCGCCGTCGCGATGCGGTTCGCGTGCGCGTTGTCCTGCGTGACGACGTTGCTGTTCTCCGAATTCGCCAGACTGCCGACGATCACCGGCTGGTCCGGATCGCCGTCGATGAACGACAGCAGCACTTCCGCATCCTTGTGCAGCGGGAAATGCATGCCGTGATCCGTGCCCGCGTAAGGCGACGCCATGCGCAGCCGCGCCGAGCTCTTGTTGGCGTTCTTGTCGGTCTTGTCGAACGGCAACTGCACCTTGTACTGGCCGTACTCGTCGAGCTCGGCATACTGGCCGTTGCCTTCGCTGTCGATGGTCGCGTTCATCGTGCCGGCCACGCGCGGCTTGGCCGTCGTGCGCTCGGGGCGGAACTGCGTTGCCGCCGGAATCGCGCGAAAGCTGTTGCGATAAACGATTTCTCCGCCGCGCGCGCCATCGCTGTACGGACTCGAAACGCCGTTGAGCAGCGCGCCCGCCTGCGAGCCTTCATGATGCACTTCGGTCACGAGATAGCGGCCGTTGAAGTCATCGCGATAATGCTGCGCGAGCGTGCAGAAATAGCCGCTGCGCAAGCCGAGCGCGGTGCCCTCGCCCGCATACACCTTGCCGCCGCAGATGAGTTCCTGCGCGCGCAGCTTCGCGTAGCGGTCGCCTTCCTGCTGGTCGCGGAAGTTCTCGCCATAGAGCATGACTTCGCCGATACCCGCATCCGACACCGTCGCGCGCGCCTTCAGCTGCACGGCGGCCTTGCGATAGTTGTAGTCCTGCAGCACCACTTCGTGCGGCAGCGGCTTCTGACGGCACACGAAGTCGCGCACCGAATCGGCGGCGAGGCCGGTGTCGAGCGAATCGTCCGGACGGTACGCGACGGGCAGCGCGTTTCCGTCATGCATGATCTTGTCGTCGATGACGACGAGCTTGTCCGCGCCGCCGGAATGATCGAAGTAGTAATAGATGCCCTCCTTCTCCAGCCAGCGCGACACGAAGTCGAGATACGTCTCCTGATACTGGCACACGAAAGTGCGCGGCCGATATGAGCCGGTGAGCTTGAAGTCGTAATCGGCGGAATTCAGGCGCCCGGTTTCGAGCACGCCGCGCACGGTTTCGGTGATCGGCCGCTCGTCGAGATAGACCTCGGAGACGCGAAACAGCGAGAGGCGCCACAGACGCGGCACCAGCACCGCACGATAGAACACGTAGCCGTCCGTGCGATGCAGTTGCTCGAACTCGGCGAGGATGCCGTGATACGGCGCGCGGATGCCGCCTTCCGGGCCGTAGATCACGAACGAGGCGCGATGGCTCAGCATCGTGTCGAAGTCGATCGACGCGTCCGCGGAGACCAGCGTGAGGACGAAGCGAAACGGCTGCGAGATCGATTCGAAGCCTTCCATTTCGACAACCGCGAACTTGTCCGCGCCAAACGCTTCGGATGTGAAATCGAAGCGCTTGTTGGCGAGCATCCGATCGGCCAGTGAGTTCATGCTGATTCTCCGTACAGGTGATGCCTGTTATTGTTGCGGCGCTCGGTCACCGCGAGATTGCAACCGCGTTACGTTTGAAACATCAGGCCGGCGCGCCGGGGAACGTCACGGCGAAATCGCCGCTTTCGGTCACGTCGAGCGCCACTTCCGGCAACGCCACGCCTTCGCCCATGCGCGTGAGAATTTCCTGCGACATCATCGGCAGCACCGTGCCGCGCAGAATGAAGTCGATGTTGCGCGCGCCCGTCTCCACTTCCGTGCAGCGCGCGGCGATCTGCGCGACCACGGCATCGGTATAGGTGAAGCGCATCTTGTTGTTGTGCGCGATGCGCTTCACGATCTTGTCGAGCTTGAGGCGCACGATGCCCGCGAGCGCGTCCGTGGCGAGCGCGAAGTACGGAATCACGGTCATGCGCGCGAGCAGCGCGGGCTTGAAGTGATTCGACAGAATCGGCCGCACCGCGGAAAGCAGCGTCGCCGCGTCGGGCTTGTCTTCGCCGGCGGTCATTTCGGTGATGACATCGGTCGCGAGGTTCGACGTGAGGAAGATCACCGTGTTCGAGAAGTCGATTTCCTTGCCCTCGCCGTCCGACAGCATGCCCTTGTCGAACACCTGATAGAACAGGTTCATCACGTCGAGATGCGCCTTTTCCACTTCGTCGAGCAGCACGACCGAGTACGGGCGCTGGCGCACCGCTTCGGTCAGCACGCCGCCTTCGCCATAACCGACGTATCCCGGCGGCGAACCGATCAGGCGGCTCACGTTGTGCTTCTCCTGGAACTCGCTCATGTTGATGACGGTGGTCGACTTTTCGTCGCCGAACAGGATGTCCGCCACGGACAGCGCCGTCTCCGTCTTGCCGACGCCCGACGGCCCCGCGAGCAGGAACACGCCCATCGGCTGATCCGGGTCCTTCAGGCCCGACTTGGCGGTCTTGAGCACTTCGGCGATCTGGTCCATCGCGTGGTCCTGACCACGGATGCGCGCCTTCAGCGTATCGGCCATGCGCATCACGCTCTGCGCCTCGTCGCGCAGCATCTTGCCCGCCGGAATGCCGGTCCAGTCCGAGATCACGCGCGCGACCACGTCCGGATCGACGTCGATGTGAACCAGCGGCTGATCGCCCTGCGCCGCCTTGAACGCCTCGGCAGCGGCCGCGATCTCCTGCGACAGCGACGCCAGCGTATCGGCGCTCGCGCCGCTCGCCTTCGCTTCGTGACGCGCCGCGCGCGTGTCGAGCAAGACGCGGGCGGCGTCGCGTTGCTGCTGCCAGACGGCGCGCAGCGCTTCGGCCTGCGCATCGAGCTTCGGCAGTTCCTCATCGATTTCGCGAAGACGCACGAGATCGACGGGCTGCTGATTGTCCGCGTCGCGCTCCAGTCCGCTCTTCTCGCGTTGCAGCGCCTGAATGCGGCGCTCCGTGTTCTCCAGCACGTCGGGCTTCGCGCTTTGCAGCACCTTGACGCGCGCGCAGGCGGTGTCGAGCAGATCGACGGCCTTGTCCGGCAACTGACGGCCCATGATGTAACGGCTCGACAGCTCGGCCGCCGCGACAATGGCGTCGTCGCGCAGCACGACCTTGTGCACGTCCTCGTACTTTTCCTTCAGGCCGCGCAGGATCAGCACGGCGGTATCGAGGTCCGGCTCGTCGAGCTTGACGAGCTGGAAGCGCCGCGCGAGCGCCGCGTCCTTTTCGAAGTACTTCTTGTATTCGGCCCACGTCGTCGCGGCTATCGTGCGCAACTCGCCGCGCGCGAGCGCGGGCTTCAGCAGATTGGCGGCGTCGGAGGTGCCCGCCTGACCGCCCGCGCCGATCAGCGTGTGCGCTTCGTCGATGAACAGGATGATCGGTTTCGCCGACGCCTTCACTTCGGTGATGACACCCTTCAGGCGGTTCTCGAACTCGCCCTTCACGCTCGCGCCCGCTTGCAGCAGACCCATGTCGAGGCCGAGGATCGTCACGTCCCTGAGCGAATCGGGCACGTCGCCTTCGACCACGCGCAGCGCCAGCCCTTCGACCACCGCCGTCTTGCCGACGCCCGGATCGCCGACGCAAATCGGGTTGTTCTTGCGGCGGCGCGCGAGGATATCGACCATCTGGCGAATCTCGGCGTCGCGGCCGAACACCGGATCGAGCTTGCCGGCGCGCGCCTTCTCGGTGAAGTTCTCGCAGAAGCGCGCGATCGCGCTGCCGTCGCCGGTGGCGGGCGCGGATGCATCGCCCGCGCCGTCGCCGAGCGCCTCGCGCGTGCCGGCTTCGACGGAGCCGCCGCAGACCGCATCGAACGAACGGATCAGCGTTTCGCGGTTCAGCGCGCGCAGTGGCGCAGCGTAGTCGCCGGTCGCGTAGTAGGTCGGGCGCGCGAGGAATGCGAGCAGCACCGCGCCCGAGCGGATGCGCGGCTCCTGCAGATCGACGGATGCGATCAGCCAGGCGTCCTGCAGCAATTCGAGCAACAGCGGCGAGAACGCGGGACGTCCCGCGTTGCCCGTCTTCATCTGTTCCAGCGACAGATTGATCGCGCGCTTCACCTGCGCCGCCTCGACGTCCTGCTGACGCAGCAAGAGCGCGATATCGGCTTGTTGATCATCGAACAGCTTGACGAGCAGATGCTCGACCGTGATCTCGTAATGACCGCGCGACACGCATACGCCGACGCCATCTTCGAGCGCCTGTTTGCAAAAGCCGTTGAGGCGGCCCACCAGGGGCTTCAGTTCGACCAGCAGCATGTTTGTTTTCCTCTTAGTCTTTCCAGCAACGGCCAGCAATCAGGTTTAGAGAGCGTATTGAATCCGGGTCGGCAGCTTCGCCTCGCCGGGGTTGAGCCACGTATCGAAGCCGAGCCGCGACCAGGGTCCACGGCCCATGCGCGCCGCGCCGGCTTCGTCGTCGCGTAGCTGAAGCTCGACTTCGACGTCGAGCGGATCGGTCAGATAGAAGCGCGTGAAAAAGCGCAGACGCGCATGCGCGCTTCCGCCCGGCAGCATCTGATGGAAAAGTGTTTGCGGCACGTCGGCGAACTCGATGCGGATGGCGCTTTCGTAGTCGTCGATCTCCGTGCCGAGCCACGCGTCCTCGCCCAGACAGCTTTGCTGCCGGCCGAGTTGCCAGCGCTGATCGGCGGGAATCGGCACCGCGCGCAGCACGCCGCATACGACCTTCACATCGGCGGGCGCGAAGGCATCGGCGAGCAGCGTCTTCAGGCCGAGCGCCGAATGCGGACGCTGATTGAAAAGGCCCGCATAGCGCAAAAGCTCCGCGCTGCCCGGCAACAGATCGACGCGCAGTTCCGGATCGTGCAGTCCGACGAACGCATACAACTGATTGAGCGACGCCTCGTGCCGATCCTCGACGATGCGCTGCTCGACGCGATACTTCGCCCACGCATCGAAGAGCAGCGGATACAGCGCGTGATGCGCGATATCGAGAAAATCGCGCGTGACGTGATGCCCTTCGCGCTCTTCCTCGAAGAGGTCCTCCGTGTAATACGTCGGCAGCGGCGAGGCCACGCCATACAGGCCGAAGAAGTTCGCCGTGATGCGATAGCCGCCTTCGGGCATCGCCTCGATGCGGTCGATGTCGTTCTCGGGAAAGCCGAGCCCGAGCCGCGGACGCACCCGCAGGTTCTCCTGATTCAGGCCCGTGTGACGGTCGTACAGCCGCAGCAGCCGGATCGCCTGAAAATAGGCGTACTTCTCACCGTTGGTGAGAAGCAGCGCCTTTACAGCATCGGTTGTTGTCCGAGTCTCGGCGGCCATTTGAATACTTTTCCTGAAAGCGTGTCTTCGAGCTCGACGCGCGTATAGGCGTTGATCCCGGCGTAATCGCCGAGAAAGCGCTCGAGCATGCAGCCGAACAGATACAGATCGCCGATTCCGGCGTAATGGTCCTCACGGCAACGGATGCGGATCAACTGGCCGCGCTGCATGCCGCCGCGTCCCACGAGACGCGTTTCGCGCGTGGCCGTCACATCGACGATACCTTCCACGCGACGGCGATTCGACAGCTCCTGGCCCTGCCGCCCGGCGAACACGTAGAGGCCGAGCAGCTTGCGCAGGTTGTCGGCGTTCGCGAGCGAGAGCAGGTTCAGCGACACATGCGAGAGCAGGCACCACAGCAGTTCCTCGCCCGCCGGCGGGTCTTGCGCGGGCGTGATCGCGCGGATATTGGTGAAGCTCATCTGATCGGGCGACGTGCTGGTCGGCACGTTGATATCGCCCGGTTTCAGGCCTTCGGGCAGCGCGCGGTTCGTGCAGGTGACGCGGATCGACAGCGTCTCCGGCAACGGCGTTTCCGACGGCGGATAGTTGAGCGACAGATACACGTCGCTGCCGCGCTCGACGTTCGCGCTTTTCAGCGTCGTGCGGTAGCTCAGTTGCGCGCCGCGGCCGTCGTGACGAAACATGCTGAACGGCTGGTACACGCGCTCCTGCGCGCGGCCCTGCTGATAGCCGAGCACCTGATCGATCGAATAGATCTGGTAATGGCGACGGTCGCGGCCTTCGGGCACCACGCGATATTCCGTCGCGCGATGATCGTGCGTGATCGGGTCCGCGACATGCGAGAACACGTTGATCGCGGGGACCACGTTGAGCATGAAGCTTTCGACGCTGATCTCCGGCATCCAGTCGTGCAGCGCATCGAGCGTCATCACGATGCTGAAGCTCGAACCGTTCGCATTCGCGGTCCAGCGCTTGAGTCCGGTGATGTCGATGAAGAGAAACTTCTCCGGCTGCGCGAAGAACTCCTGAATCGTGCGATAGCCGAGCGGCGCGTGGCTCGGATACGTCAGCAAGCCGGCGTCGAAGCCGCTCGTGCGCAAGCTCTTTGCGCCGAGCGAAACGCGTTCGCCGCCGCTCGCGATGCGCACATCCGTGACGTGGTTCATCAACAGCAGCAGCAGCTTCGACGCGTCGACATGGCCGCCGCTCAGGAACAGGCGAATCGAATCGCCATTCCATTGCGCGATGCTCGCGCCGCCGTCCATCTCGAAGTCGATCATCAGCACGGGCGCCGCGCCCGCGTGGCTCAGCAGATTCACTTCGGCGATGCGCAGCGGCTCGACATCGAGATCGCAAGTGGTGCGAAAGCGGCACGACGTGCCATCCACGGGAACGGATGCGAGCTCGGCGCCCGCGGCCACGTGCGCCGCCTGCGCGCGCGGACCTTTCGCGTTGAAGCCGATCAGCGTCGAGGCCGGCACGGGCCGCAGATAGTGCGGAAACAGCAGATTGGTGAGTTCCTGAATGAACTCGGGAAACTGGTCGTCGAGCTTCTGGCGCGTGAGGCCGGTTAGAAACGCGACGCCTTCGAGCAGGCGCTCGACATCCGGATCGGCGGAGGTGCCCGAGAGCATCGGCGCGACCGCCGGATTCGCGCGGGCGAATTCGGCGGCCAGGCCCTTCAGCTTGTTCAGCTCATCCTGATAGTATCGATTGAACATGCGTGGCCGACTCGGCTGAATCCGGAAGAGAAATAAAGTGACGGCGTGAAATCAATCGACGCTGACGCGGCCATTCGCGCCCACGGTCGTCGATATGCGCAACGGAATCTCGCGGTCGTCCACTTCGAGCGCGCCTTCGAGCGCGAAGCGGATCGACAGCACATCGGTTTCCTCGCGGTTGAGCGTGACGCGCGGCGACTTGATGCGGGGCTCGTAGCGCAGGACCATGCGACGAATCTCCTCTTCGATCTCGCGCGTGGAGCCCATCGCGGTGGTGCCGGCAAGGTTCGTGAAATCGGGCACGCCGAATTGCGGGTCGATCTGCACGCTGCCTTGCCGCGTGTTGAGCAGCCGGCTCAGATGGCTCATCACGGAGTCGACGAGCACATCCACCTGGGTCTCGTTGGTGCGCGCTTCACCCGCGCTCCAACTCGCGATGCGTTCCAGCAGCCGGCGCTCTCTCACCATTGCTCCCGCTCAGAGGCGAATCAGGACTTCGGCGCGAGCCACGAATCTTCGGCTTCGATGCCGTCC
>LRBF01000121.1 GCA_001580565.1 Caballeronia megalochromosomata
GGGAACATTGGACCCGGCCACGGCCGGGTTTTTTTTCGTCTATACCTTGAAGGTCGCGAGCTTCGCGGACATCGGACGGCGCCCAAGCCACACGCGGACGATGTCGGCCAGGCGGCGCGCGCCGCCCCGCGTCGAGTCGGATGCCAGCGAGAACCAGCTCGCGTCCTCCGTTCCGCTGACCCAGATCGTCGTGTAAGGCTTCAGCTCGACGGATGCGCCCGCGTCCAGCCAGTAATCATCGGCCGCGCCTTCGATCGTCACCCAGATTTGCCCGCGCGTCACGCGCAGGATCTGGGGCCGGTCGATTACCCAGCGCGTCGGCGCGTCGCGCCGATCGAGTTCGAATGTGCGGATTTCACGCATGATGCTGCTCCTTCGGATCGTCTAACTGGAAGGCCGCATTCGCATTCAATAGCAGCCGTTGATCCTATTATTCGACCGATTTCGAACAGTTTGAATGAACACTTATGAACAGTTAGAGCAGAACTGTTAAGCTAAATCGGGTGAACAGTTCATATCGATCTGACACTTTAAAAACACTCCGAGTAGCCATTCGGCCAGTCTTGACGCGGCTTTTCGGATGCGTTCGAATGACGCCATGACACTGACGAACAGAGAAATCGAACTGTTCACCGCGATTCACTGAACAGTTTCCGACATCATGAATGCACTTCCGCTCCACATCGACGGCGGCACCGGCGTGCCGCTGACCGAGCAGATCGTCAACCAGATCGAGGCGATGATCCGCTCGCGCCGCGTGCTCGCGGGCGCGAAGCTGCCGTCCATTCGTCAGCTTGCCGCCGAGCAGCGCATCAGCCGCTTTCCGGTGATCGAGGCTTACGACCGGCTCGCATCGCGCGGGCTCATTCAACCGAAGCACGGTTCCGGCTTCTATGTGGCCAATCACGTCGAGGAACGCGAGAGCAACGCCGGCAATTGCGATCCGCGCCTCGCGGAAGAGGAATCGAACCAGATTCTTCAGCAGTTCAACTACCCCGGCGAGACGCTGAAGCTGTCGAGCGGCTTCGTTCCCGAGGCGTGGCGCGACGTGGACGGGCTCACGCAGGCGATCCGACAGGCGTCGCGCACCGACGTGCCGAGCGTGATCGATTACGCCATCCCCCACGGCGACACCACGCTGCGTCAGCAAGTCGTGATGCGCATCCACGCGCTCGGCATCGACGCCGATCTCGCGAACGTGATGATCACGAACGGCGCGAGCCAGGCGCTCGATCTCGTCGTGCGCTACATGCTGAAACCGGGCGATACGGTGTTCGTCGAGGATCCCGGTTACTACAACCTCTTCGGGCTTCTGAAGCTGCAGGGCGTGCGGCTCGTCGGCGTGCCGCGGCTCGCGAACGGTCCCGATATCGACGTCGCGGAAGAACTGCTCAAGCAACATCAACCGAAGCTCTTCTTCATCAACACCGTGTTCCAGAACCCGACCGCAACGAACATCGCGCCGCCGGTCGCGTTCAGGCTTTTGCAGCTCGCGACGCAACACGGCTTCACGATCGTCGAGGACGATATCTATGCCGACTTCCAGGCCGTGCCGACGCAACGGCTCGCGTCGCTCGACCAGCTCGATCGCGTGATCTACGTCGGTGGCTTGTCGAAGACGCTGTCGTCGTCGCTGCGTATCGGCTATCTCGCGGCGAATCGCGAGCTCGTAAAGAATCTCGTCGACGTGAAGGTGCTGACGAGTCTCGGCGGCACGCGTTTCGCGGAGAGCGTCGCGGCGAGCCTGCTGGAACGCGGCACGTATCGCAAGTATCTGGAACGTCTGCGCAAGCGCGTGCGCGATTCGCTGTCGGGCGCGGTGCAAACGCTCGAAAGCTACGGCTGGGACGTGTTCGACGAACCGGGCGGCGGCAACTTCGTGTGGGCGAAAGTGCCGGGCATCGACGATTCGTCCGTGCTCGTTGACGAGGCCGTGAAGTTCGGTGTGACGCTCGCGCCGGGCAGCTATTACCGCCCGAACGGCGAAGCGTGCGCGTGGGTGCGCATCAATTCCGCGTACGCGGGCGACCGGCGCGCCGTACGCTTCTTCGAATACATGACGGAAACCGCCGCCGCGCGCGCTTAACGCGCTTCCTTGAAGAAGCGTTCGAGCGCGTCCGTCGCGTCCTTGTCTTTCGCAAGCCGCGCGTAAAGTCCGGCCGCGCCTTCGTAGATGCGATGCTCCGCGAATTCATCGCCGATGAATTGCGCGATCTCTTCCATCTCCGCGACCCAGCGATACGCCTTCGGCGGCATGCGCGGCACATTGCCCGCGAGCCACGCGGCCAGCGCGGGCTGACTTTCCGCGAGTTCGGCGAGCAGCGCATCGCCGGCGCCGTTGCGCATCGCGGCAAGCGACATGGCCGAGCCGAGCGCCGTCAGCCCCTTTGTGATGCCCGCATACGACATCTTGAGCGCGGATGCGGCGCCGACAGGTCCATCGAGCACGCGCACCGCAAGGCCGGCATCAGCGAGCGGCTGTGTGCGCCGCGCGTGCGGCCCCGACATGTAGAACTTCGGCGAGGAAGGCATGCCGATGATCGCGCCATCGACGAACGGCGCGCCGGTCGGTTCGAGCGTTTGCGCGATTTCCCCGACGGTAGCGGGATTGATCGCGTTGCAATCGATGAAGAGCGGCGGCGTGCTCGCACGTTCGAGGGCGGGTGCCATGCGTTTGGCAGTGTCGATCGCGACCGCGGGCGGCACGATGGACAGAACGAATTCGCACGCCGCCAGGTCATCGAGGCTCGCGTCTTCCATGCCGGCCTCGCGTGCGCGCGCTGCGCTTGCGGCACTGCGGCCTTCGAGCGACGTCAGCACGCGCGCGCCCGTTTGCGTCAATGCACGACCGATGGCCGATCCCATGCTGCCCACGCCCAGAATCGCGACGGCCGGTTGTTTCGATTGAGTCACTTGGCAGGCTCCGTGTGTCCGCGAACGAAACACAGAATACGCTTGCGAGCGGGGAAGCGCTCGGCCCTATTCGCTGTCTTCAGCTTCGTTCGAGCGAAGATGCCAGAGCGTATCGAGTCTTTTCAGCACATCGTGGCCCTTTGCCGTAAGGAACGGCATCGGCACACCCGTTGGCAGCCGCGTGATCTCTACAAGGTCTTCCTGCCGCAAACGCGCCGCGTGCTGGCCGAAGACTTCGACCTGATGCGGCGAGCGCTCGATCAGCAAGAGCGTCGAAATTTCGTGTGGACTCAGCATTCGGTTCTCCAGGCGTCGGACGAGCAGAAGGCACGTGTCGATACATGCTAGAGAGCGAAGCTGGCAATTCGGCTACGGACATTTTTCCGCGTGTTACGCGGTTACATTCTTGAAACTGGCACTTATTGCAGAAGGCTTTCAGGCATCTTCCGAATTATATTGATTCGAAATACTTAGTATTTTCTATGAGCCCGTGTCGGGCGTCAGGCACACCCGCGCAACCCGCCAATGACACACGCCCGCCGGAACCATTACCGGCGGGCGTGCGCATGACTCGCGAAGCTGCCTTGTTACATCGGCGGCGCGACGCCATCCTTCTCCACGACGATACGCTGCGCCGCGAAGTCCGAGCCCGCCGGACTCGCGACGACGAACACCTTCTTGCCCGGCTTGAGGTCGTCATGAGTCGCGGGCGCGAAGGTCACGACAGGCACGTTCTCCGGCACCGTCACCGAGTTCGAGCCGCCCTTGTACGAGAGCTTCAGATCGCGGCCACTCGTGCCTTGCACGACCTGATCGACGTTCGCGTTGGTCATCGAGCTTTGCGGCCCGAGATCCCATGCATAGTGGCCTTCACCGGTGCCGCGCGCGGCTTCCGGGAACACCAGCACTTCGGTGGCGGTGAGCTTGCCGTCCGTGCCGGTGGTCGCCGCCGTGCCGACGAACGAGCCCGGCTTGATGTCCTGCAGCTTGATGTTCCTGAGCGCCGTGACGGGCGTATCCGCCTTGACGGCGATCTTCACCGTGTCGCCGCTGCGGCGATGGACGGTCAGCGTATCGCCCGACAGCGACACGATATCGCCGCGAATGCGCGCGGGTTTCGCGGCGGGCGTCTGGGCAAAAGCCGCGGAAGCGAGGGCGAGCGTCACGATACTGACGCCGAGTTTGATTCGAATCGACATGTAATCTCCTTCGAGTGATGAAAGCGAGGCTTCAGGACCCGCCGAACCAGTTGTAGCCCTGGTTCTCCCAATAGCCGCCGGGGTAGTCGTTCGTCACGGTAATCGCGACGATATGTTTCGGGTTCTTGTAGCCGAGCTTGGTCGGCATGCGCAGCTTCATCGGGAAGCCGTATTTCGGGGGCAGGATCTGGCCGTCGTAGCTGAGCGTGAGCAGCGTCTGCGCGTGCAGCGCGGTCGGCATGTCGATGCTCGTCGAGTAATTGTCGGCGCAATGAAAGGCCACGTATTTCGCGCTCGTATCGGCGCCGGCGCGCGCGAGAAACTGCGCAAAGCGCACCCCGCCCCACTTGCCGATCGCGCTCCAGCCTTCGATACAAATATGCCGCGTCACCTGGCTTTCCTGCGGCATCGCGTGCAGTTCGTCGAGCGTCCAGACGCGCTTGCCTTTGACGAGGCCACCGATCTCCAGCTTGTACGTCGACGGATCGACTTCGGGCACTTCGTCGATGTCATAGAACGCGTTGAACGGAAACGGGCGCGTGATCATCGATTCGGGATACGTCGGCGCGAGCTTGTTCGGATCGAACAGCAGCGCCTGCACGTCGTCGTTGAAGGACGAGATGCGGCGCAGCATCGCGTTGACGGATTTGTCGTCGGTGATGTTGCAGCCGGACAGCATTGCGAGCCCTCCGAGCGAGAGAATGCGTTTGCCGAATAAACGTCGCGCCGGCGCCTTTAATTCCTTCGCCGCATCCTTGATGATGAGCTCGGCGTCCGGTCTCGATTTGAATAGCTTGAGCGACATGACTTAGCGACCCCGAATCATCAGCACGAGCGAGCGCGGCACGAGCGCGACCATCCCCACATGCACCACGAAGAACGCGACCAGAAAGCTCATGCCGAAGAAATGCACCACGCGGGAGTCGTCATAGCCACCCATGAGCGTGCGAAGCCACGGAAACTGCACGGACTTCCATACCGCGAGCCCCGACAGAATCACGATCACGATGTCCACGATCACCGCCAGATACGCGAACTTTTGTACGGCGTTGTAGTGCGTGAGATCGTCGTGGCCGAGCTTGCCGCGCAATGCGGCGATTGCGTCGGTGACGATGCTTTTGATCGAGAGCGGAAACATGCGGCGGCGCAGGCGCCCCGTGAAGAGGTTCATCGCGATGTAGACGATGAAGTTCGCGACGAGCAACCACATTGCCGCAAAATGCCATTGCAGCGCCCCGCCGAGCCAGCCGCCGAGCGTGATGGCGGGCGAGAAGGTAAAGGATTTGAAAATCGGCGATGCGTTGTAGATCTGCCAGCCGCTCGTCACCATGATCAACACGGCGAACGCGTTCAGCCAGTGCGTGATGCGCAGCCATAACGGTTGTACTTGCACGTCCTCGAGCCTCGCGATTCGTTGAGTTTCGCTGGGCATGGTAGCGACGCGCCGCTGATCGATCCATGACCTCTCGATGACTTTTTTGTCATCTTTGGCGAGCGACGCACAGGCTCTGGCTAGAATGACGGCATTCCATCGAATGCAGCGCCAGCATGACCATCCTCGTTATCGAAGACGACCGCAAGACCGGCGATTACCTGAAAAAAGGGCTCATCGAGTCCGGCTATCAGGTCGAGCTCGTGCGCAACGGCACGGACGGTCTGCATCAGGCGCTCGCGAATGCCTACGAGCTGATCGTGCTCGACGTGATGCTTCCCGGCATCGACGGCTGGCAGGTGATGGCCGCGTTGCGCGCGAAACGTGACCTGCCTGTCATTTTTCTCACCGCGCGCGATCACGTGACCGATCGCATTCACGGACTCGAACTCGGCGCGGACGATTATCTCGTCAAGCCCTTTTCCTTCACCGAACTGGTGCTGCGTATCCGCACGCTGCTCAGGCGCGGCGTGATGCGCGAATCGGATACGTTTCAGATCGCGGATCTGCATGTCGATGTCCTGCGCCGAAAGGTCACGCGCAAGGGCATCGACATCACCCTCACGAACAAGGAGTTCGCGCTCCTGCATCTCTTTTGCAAGCATCAGGGCGAGGCGCTCTCGCGCACGCTGATCGCATCCGAAGTGTGGGACATGAACTTCGACAGCGACACCAATGTCGTCGATGTCGCGGTGAAGCGGCTGCGCGCGAAGATCGATAACCCGTTCGATCTGAAGCTGATCCACACGGTGCGCAGCATCGGCTATTCGTTCGGGGAGAATCCTTGAACCGGCCCTCGCGTTCGCTTGCGGTACGTATCGCGCTTTCTTTTGCGGTGGTCGTGTGCGTCGTGGTCGGGATGGTCGGCGCGTCGCTTTATCACGCGACGAATCGCGCGTTGTCCACGCGCGCGGACTATCAGTTGATCGGACGTGTCGAGCATTTCCGCTCGCTGCTGCACGATCTCTACACGATCAATGAAATCGAAGCGCGGCCTAAGCTCTTCGAAACGATGCTCGGCGACCGCCAGGACGTGATCCTCTTCCGGCGCGCGGGCTCGGCGCCTTTCATCAACGTGAATCCGGAACAGATGCCGCTGCCCCCGCTGCATGTCGTGCCGGTGACGCGGCCCATCGGACTCGACGACCTGTACGAAGGCTCGCGCGCGGATGGCGTGCGCATGCGCTGGGTCGGCGCGCAGGCGCGCATCGGCGAGAGCGGCGAAGTGGTGGAGATCATCGCGGCGCACGTGATGACGCAGGAAGCGGTCGTATTGTCGGCGTATCTGCAGCGGGTGTGGATCAACGTGATCGGCGCGGTGCTCGTGACCCTCGTCCTCGCCTGGTGGGTGACGAGCCGCGGACTCCTGCCGCTCAGACTGATGGCCGACAAGGCCGCGGAAATCACACCGAACCGGCTTTCCGCGCGGCTCGATGTCGCGCACGCGCCCACCGAATTGCAAAGCCTCGCGGCGTCGTTCAACGCGATGCTCGATCGTCTCGAACACGGCTACGAACGCCTGCTGCAATTCTCCGCCGATCTCGCGCATGAGCTGCGCACGCCGATCGGCGTGTTGATCGGCGAAACACAGGTTGCGCTCGCGCATGAGCGCAGCGTCCTGGAATATCGCGGCGTGCTGGAATCGAATCTGGAAGAGCTGGAGCGGCTCGCGCGCATCGCGCAGAACATTCTGTTTCTTGCGCAGGCGGATCATGGGCAGCAGCCTATCGAGCGCGAGCGTCTGGACATTCGCGAGGAACTCGAGACCATCGGCGCGTACTTCGAAGGGATCGCCGATGAACGCCGCATCTCGTTCGATATCGACGCCAGTGGCGAAATGCTTGCGAACGCGATCATGTGCCGAAGGGCGATCGGCAATGTGGTCGTGAACGCCGTGCGCTATGCGACGGCGGGCACCGTGGTGCGGCTGAGCGGACACTCGGACGAACAGGGCGCGCGCATCGTGGTGGGCAATCGCGGGCCGCGCATCGGGCAGGAGGAACTCGGCAAGCTCTTCGACCGCTTCTATCGCGGCGATGCGGCGCGCAGCGAGTTCACGGAATCGAGCGGGCTCGGGTTATCGATCGTGCAGGCGATCATGCGTCTGCATGGCGGCAGCGCGTGCGCCGCATGCACGCAGGATGGATGGATCGAATTCACGTTGCGATTTCCGGACGCGGCGAACGCGGCCGCTCACGAAGCCTGACTGACATCTCCGCAAAGCCACGCGCGAAATTCCGGCCGGAGCAGATAGTCGACACACCATGCCCTCACCTTGCCCACGCCGTCCGAGCGATGCGCGAGGAACAGCCGCGTCGCATGCTTCTGCTCCCGGATCGACTTGCCGACAACTTCGGTGTCGCCAAACGCCGCACGGATGTGGGCGGGCACATAGCCGATCGCGACGTTGCGCGCGATGATCCTCACGGCCGTAGAGAAGTCGGGCACGAAGATCGGCTTCTGTCCTTCGAGCAGCCACGCGTGCATCGAATCGAGATCGACGGACGTGTCCTTGATGCACACGGCCGGATATTTGCGTAACTCCGCATTCTGCAGGGTATGCGCCGCGTCTGCGAGCGGATGGCCCGCACCCACGAGAAAGTCCCATGCGAGATTGCCGAGCGGTACGCTCGTGATGCCAGCGGTCTTCGGCACGAAATGCGGTGCGCCCACGACGATATCCGCCTTGTTGGCGTAGAGCGCGTCCCAGCAGCCGTTGTAGACCTCCTGCCTGATCGTGACGCGCGTCGTCGGATGCGCCGCTTCCAGATCGCAAACGAACTGGATGATCGCATCGCGCGGCACGATGTTGTTGACGGCCACCGTGAGTTCGGGCTCGATGCCGCCCTGCACGATGGCGAGATTGCACTTGAGCGCCTGCAGGTCGTCGAGAATCGACTTGCTGTGCGAGATGAAATATTCGCCGGCCTCGGTGAGCCGGATATAACAGCCGCGCCGCTCGAACAGCTTCGTGCCGAATGATTCCTCGAGCTTCCTGACGGTGTAGCTGATCGCCGACGGCACCTTGTTCAGGCGTTCCGCGGCAGCCGTGATGCTTTGATACTGCGCAACCAGTCGGACTATCCGAATGCTTTCACCCGAGGTGAACATCGAGTTTGATTCCACGTGAGTATTCTTCTTCAACATGAACGAAGGGCGCGAGACTTCCGCGCCCTTCGTCGACATCACACTGCGTCAATGCCCGGCTGGCTTGACGGTGCCACCGGCCCGCGCAATCCGGCTCAGGATCATATAGCCGATGCACGCGACGAGAATCGAATCGAGCGAGGGAATCGACGTGATCGTGAACATGCCCTTCACGGTCGCGAAGCCCGTCAGCGATCCCAGGATCCACGCGACGAAAGTCATCAGCTTGACCTGCGGCTCGCGGGCGAGCGCGGCGGCATCATAGCCGGCGCGGCGATACATCGCGAAGTCAGCGATATAGATGCCCGCGACGGGCGGCGTCGCAATGCCGAGGAAGAGCAGGAACGGAATGAACCACGACATGATGTCCATGCTGCCGACGATCGCCGCCAGCACGCCCAGCGCGATCGTGATCTGCCACTTCGGAAAGCGCGTGAACAAGGTCGACGTGACCAGCGTGCCCTGGAACATGTTGCCGGAATTGCCGGTGACCGTCGCGAAGATCAGCAACAGGGCCGCGGGCAAGGTCGCGCCGAACACGGCCATCGCGGCGAGCAGCGAGTTCTTGCCCGTCAGCACGCTCGGCGTCGCGCCCGCCCAATACAGAAGCGGATACGCGATCAGAAACGCAAGCAGCGCGCCGCCGACCGCGTGCTTGCGGTCATGCGTGAAGCTGCCGAAGTCCGGCAGCGTCGCGACGAGCACGATGATCGTGCCGACCACTGTCGACACCGCCACGCCCATCGGCATGCCGGTTGTCGCTTCGATGCCCGGCGCCTGACCCGTGAGCGCGACGCGCACGATATAGCAGAGCATCAGCGCGATGACCGGCACGGCGAACTGCGCGACCTTGCCGAGCACTTCGAACCCGAAGGCGGTAGACGCCACGAAGATCACGCAGCCGATCGCGACGAGCAGCGGCACGGGCACGTTCACGCCGCGCTGCGCGAGCAGGTCGGCGACCGAGTGGCCGAACATGCTGGCGGTCACGGCGATCCATCCGAACAGGCTGATCGCCAGCAGGACATTGATCGCGGTCGCGCCCTTCTCGCCGAACGGGTACTTCACGATGCCGTAGGTCGGCAGGCGCGCCTTCTCGCCGACCGCGATCGTGATCGACGCGATGATCGCGAGAATCAGGCTGCCGATAGCGACGACCTTGATGAGATCGCCGTTCGACATCTGATTGCCGAGACTCGACGACGACAGCAGCACCGGCGTGACGGCGATGCCGAGCAGAATCATCGCGATGCGATAGGCCGGCGCGGTGCTGGGCGCATCGGGCGCGCGGTTCTCGTTTGAATTGCTCATGACAGTTCCTTTGACTGATGCCCGATCCGGTTCAAGGCGAATAATGATGGCCGGTGTATTCACGCCATCCGCCGGACGCCGTGATTTCCTTCTGCCCTTCGACGAGCCACGCTTCGGCGAGTACGCCGAGCACTTCGCTGCCGTCGGCGAGCACGACCTTGCCGATCGCAAGACCCGCGGGCTCGCTCAGCAGGAGCGTGCCGAGATTGGCCATCGGCAGTTCCCAGACTTCGAGGGACACGGCCACACCGCCGCTCTTCACGCGCTGCATGCCGGGGTGGCGGTCGTTGATGCTCCAGATGCGATAGCACGCATCCGTGCGGTCCTCGCGCACGAATTCGCCTTGCGCGGCAATCATGTTGTGATTCAGTTGGAGGCCGCGCATCAGCGTGCCGTTCACCGCGAGCAATGTCTTTTCGTTCATTTTGCTTCGTTCTCCTTGTATGTGATGCGGACCGTCACGGCGTGATCCATGTACCCGTGCGGCGTTCGAGCGCGGGCCTGATCGCCGCCGGACTCGTGATGAGACCTTCGCCCGCGTGGCCATCCGGTCCGGCGTGCGACACGAAGCGCAGAATCGCCTCCACTTTCGGCAGCATGCTGCCCGCGCCGAACTGCCCCTGCGCGATAAGCTCGCGCGCCTCGCGCACGCTCATCGTATCGAGCCAGCGTTGCTCGGGCGTGCCGAAGTTCACCGCGACCTGCTCCACGCCGGTCGGAATGAGCAGCAGATCGGCTTCGAGTTGCTGAGCCAGCAAGGCCGATGCGAGATCCTTGTCGATCACCGCCTCGACACCGGACAGCTTGCCGCTTTTGCGCACCACCGGAATGCCGCCGCCCCCGCACGCGATCACCACGCAGCCCTGGGCGAGCAAGGTCGCAATGACATCGCGCTCGATGATCTCGAGCGGCTCCGGCGACGGCACCGTGCGCCGCCAGCCGCGTCCCGCGTCTTCCATCAGCGTCCAGCCGAACTCGTCCTGACGACGCTTCGCGGTCGCTTCGTCGAGGAATGCGCCGACGGGCTTGGTCGGGTTCTTGAAGGCGGCATCGTCGGCGCTCACGCAGGTCTGCGTCACAATAGCGACGACCTGCCGCTCGATGCCGCGCCGGTTCAGTTCATTGCTGAGCGCTTTCTGGAACATGTAGCCGATCGCACCTTGCGTGTCGCCCACGGCGTAGTCGAGCGGCACGGGCGCGACTTCCTGCGCGGCCAGCTCGGAACGCCGTAGGATGAAGCCGACTTGCGGCCCGTTGCCGTGCGTGAGCACGATGTTCCATCCCGCCTCGATCATGTCCGCGATGTGCGTCGCGCTTTCGGTCACCGCTTCGTACTGGTCCGGAATGCTCAGATGATGATCGTCGCGAATGAGCGCATTGCCGCCCACTGCGACCACTGCCAGAGGTTTTCGACTGGTCATGATGCTTGTCGGCTGTGTTGCTTCACGGTGTCGGCCAGCGTCCGGATGGCTTCGACGAAGCATTCCATCGGCGCGGTCGTGATGCCTGCGCCGATCTGTCCGACGCCCGCCTGCTTGTGCGCGATGCCCGTATTGATGACCGGCAGGATGCCGCGATCGGCCACCTTGCGCGCATCGATGCCCGCGGCGGTCGGCGCGAAATTGAGCGCCGGCAGCGTGAACGCGGGATTGCCGCCGAGCGTGATGGTCTGCATGCGGCGGCTGTTCGCGGTCGCATCGGCGGGCGTGCCGCCGACGAACTTGACGATCGCCGGCGACGACGCCATCGCGAAACCGCCGACGCCCGCCGTCTCGGTGATCGCGCTGTCGCCGAGATCGGCGGCTGCATCGGCCACGCCGTAGCCCGGGAAGAACAGGCCCTCGACCGGATTGGCCTTCGCCTGGAACCAGCGGTTGCCGGTGCCTGAGAGCCGGATGCCGAAGTTCACGCCGTTGCGCGCCATCACCGTGACCATCGAGCTGAAGGGAACATCGGCGGCGGCATCCATCATGGCCTTGCACGCGGCCATCGAAATATTCAGGAAGAAGTGATCGTTGGCGATGATCGCGGCGCTCACGTCGCGGATCTGCGCGAGCGGCAGTTGCGTGCCGAGCAGCGCGGGCACGATGCGCTTGATGAAGAGTCCCGTCGCCGCGCTGTTGCGGTTGTGCACTTCGTCGCCCATGTGCAGCGCCTGCGCCATCATCGGCTTCAGTTCGATCTCGCCCGAGACCGCGAGCGCGGCCTTCAGCGCGGGAGCGAGCGTCGCCTTCATCCAGCGCAGGCGGTCGAGCACTTCCGTGCTGTTCGCGCCGAAGCGCAGCACCTTGCCGAGGCCTTCGTTCAGATTGCTGTACGTGCGATGCCCGTTGGCCTTGTTCTCGACGACGAAAAGCGGCATCGACGGACTGATGATGCCCGCCATCGGCCCGACAGCCTGATGATGATGGCACGGTTCGAGATCGACCTTGCCGTCCAGGATCAGACGTTCGGCCGCGCCGTGATCGGCCGCCCAGCCTTCGAGCATCACCGCGCCGATGATCGCGCCCTGCACCGGCCCGCACATCTTGTCCCACGCGATCGGCGGACCGGCGTGCAGGATCAGCTTGCGCGCGTTCATCGCGCTGATTGCTTCGGATGCCGTAACGATATCGGCCAGCACCGGTTGCGCTTCGAAATAGCGAGCGAAGGCGGTTTCGTTCGCCTGTTCGACGAGCGGATGACGCATCAGCCGCGCGAGATCGAGTCCTGCGGCGACATCGCCGAGCGCGGGCGGCTGCCAGTTGACATGGCTGACCTGGCCGCCCGCGAGACGCAGGTTGTCGGCGAAGCTCGCGAGCCCGCAGTTCACCACGTTCAGTGGCTGACCAAACAATCGGTTCATTCTTGTGCTCCCTGTTTTACGCGTGGCGTTGCGCCTGCAGGCGCGCGACACGGCTCGCCCACAACGCGGCCTCGGCGTTGCAACCGGCGACCAGCACGCCGGCCTCGCGCAGCGCGTCGGCCTGACGGCTTCTGACCTGAGGATCGGACTGTGTGCCGCACACATGCGCGATGAGCAGCGGCAGATCGCGGCCCGCCGCTTCTGCCCGGACGTGCGCGAGCGCCGCGATGAGACCTTGCGCCGGCTCGTCCGCAGCGCCATAACCGAGCACGAGATCGAACAGCACGACGGCCGTTTCAGGATCGAGCATTTCGGCGCGCACGCGCTCGTCGCGCAAGGTCGGATCGATCATCGGATGCGGACGGCCGCGCGTGAAGTCGTCGTCGCCCATGTCGACGATCGTGTGACCCGCGCTCGTCCAGATGTCCGCGAGCTTCGCGTTGCCTTTCACGGGCGTGTTCGAGCTCGCGGTGAAGCCCGCATCGCGGCATAGCAACTGGCTCTCGTAGCAGAAGGTTCCGCCCGCGAAGACGCCGCGAATGAACTTGCGCCGCGCGCCGAGCGATTCGCTCTCTTTGACAAGCTTCGCTTCGTCCTGCGGCTCGACGCGCGCCACGCTCGCGGGCAGCGCCGTGCAGTTCAGCAACGCGACGGCGAATTGCGCGGCATCGGCGAGCGTGAGCGCGGGCGTGATGCCCGGCGCGCGCATGTCGGCTTCCGCCGCGCCCAGAAAATTCACGACGACGGGCTTGCCCGCCTTCTGCGCTCGCTCGAGAATGCGCTCCGCCACCGCGCGTGCGGGCGGCTTCGAGATGAGCACGATCACGCGCGTGTCGGGATCTTCGGCGAGCGCGTCGAGGCCAAACTGCATCGAGATGCCGCCGATGTCCTCATGCAGGTCGTGTCCGCCCGTGCCGAGTGCCTGCGAGATGCCGGCGCCGAGCTGGTCGATGCGGCACGTGACTTCCTGCAATCCGGTGCCCGACGCACCCACGACGCCGATGCCGCCGCGCCGCACCACGTTGGCGAAGCCGAGCGGCATACCGTTGACGATGGCCGTGCCGCAATCCGGGCCCATTACAATGAGCCGCTTCTCGCGCGCGAGCGTCTTGATGGCCTTTTCCTGCGCCATGCTGACGTTGTCGCTGAAGAGCATGACGTTCATGCCGAGCTGCAGCGCCTTGATCGCTTCCGCGGCCGCATAGTCGCCCGGCACCGAGATGAGCGCGAGATTGGCCGCTGGTTGTTCGTCGCAGACCATCGCGAGGCTGGTGGGCGCGAGCGCTTCGCTCGTCTGTGTTTCGTCGCCCGAGGCACGCGCACTCAGGCGTTCGTGCGCGAGGCGCAGTGCTTCCTCGCAGGCGGCTTCGTCACCGCGCACGGCGATGATGAGGTCGTTCGGGCTCGCCTGCACATCGTTGCCGAGTCCGGCGTCCGCGAGCTGCACGAGATTGGCCGGCGTGCCCATGACGACGGACGCCTGCTCGACGCCCGGTAGCTTGCCGATGTGCGCCGAAATCTGCATCAGGGAAACCGAATCCTGATACATATTTTTAAATGTTTCGATTTTGATGGCCATTGCACCTCTCCATTCCTTCAATGCGATTCGACGCCTTCGACGTCATTGCTGGCGTGTGCAAATCGAAACTCGCGAATTCTTTCAAGCCGGCGACCGGGAAATCGATTTCGAATCGTGCATTTAAAACGCGGCCTGCCACGCGCAGAAGCGTGGCCATTGTCTGCGGGCGCGCGTCGATTTCCGGTCGCCCGCCCTCAGCCGCGCAGCGCTTCGATCACCGCGCCGGCGTCGCTGACCCAGCCGAAAATCGCGCCTTGCGCCTTGATCATCTCCAGCGCCGACTTCTGGAACGCCGGAAAATACGAACCCACGCAGTCCTGAGGCACGATGCATTCGAAGCCGCGATCGTTCGCCTCGCGCACGGTCGTCGTCACGCACACTTCGGTCGTCACGCCGCACACGATGAGCGTGCGGATATCGCGGTTCTTCAGGATCAGATGCAGGTCCGTTTCGTAGAACGCGCCCTTGCCCGGCTTGTCGATGACCGGCTCGCCCTCGGCCGGATACAGTTCCGGAATCAGGTCGTGGCCCTTCTCGCCGCGCACGAGGATGCGGCCCATCGGGCCGTCCGTGCCGATGAAGGTCTTGCCGCCGCGCGTGAGTTTCGCCGGCGGGCAATCGGTCAGGTCTGCGCGATGGCCTTCGCGCGTGTGGATGACGAGCATGCCGGCTTCCCGCGCCGCGGCCAGCACGCGCCGGCACGGCTCGATCGCCGTGCGCACGAGCGAAACGTCATTGCCCAGCGCCTCGCCGAAGCCACCGGGCTCGACGAAGTCACGCTGCATGTCGATCATGACGAGCGCCGTGCGCTGCGGCTCGAAAGCCAGATCGAAAGGCTCGGCACGAAAATGTTTTTGCTTCACGGCATGCTCCTCTGTTTCGTTGAATGAGTCGAATCGATTCGTCATGCTAAACGTGCGCGAAAAGCCACAAGGAATTCGAAATAATCGAATTCACCTTTCGCACGAGTATTGAATCTTTCCTGTCTGAAATCAGCCCGCGTCGAACTCAAGCGAGTTTCAAAACGATTATAGGCACCGGGAAATGAAACGCGATGAAATGATTGAACGCGGAGGATCGAATTTCTCGAAGCTCAATAATGAGCACCCGGAACGTCAATACTGGCGCGGCTTGGAACACAAATTTGCAACTGAGGCGTAATGTCGCGTGAAGAGGAGCGCCATCGAAAAAGGAAACGGCCACTGTCGAGTGGCCGCTTCGAAACGCTTCTGCCGGAAGAATCGTCAGGCCTAGCGCACCGGCACGCCCAACGCTTCCCGCCTGGCCAGCAGCCCGTGAATCTGCGAGACGACCGCCGCGCCCTCGCCCACCGCAGCCGCGACGCGCTTGGTCGAACTGGAGCGCACATCGCCGATGGCGAACACGCCCGGCACGCTGGTTTCCAGCGCCATCACGCCTTCCGTGCGCCCTTCATGCGCCTCGGGGCCGGTCAGCACGAAGCCCTTGCCATCCACATTCACATTGCAGTTGCGCAGCCACTCGGTATTCGGGTCCGCGCCGGTGAAGAGGAACAGATGCCGCGAGTCGATCTTGAGCGGCCCGTCCGGCGTCTTGCAATTCACGGCGGTCAGCGCGCGGCCATCGCCATCGAGCGAGGTGATCTCGGTATGCGTGCGTATCGTGACGTTCGGCAACGAGCCGATGCGCTCCACGAGATAGTGCGACATGCTCGCCGAAAGCCCCGCGCCGCGAATCAGCACATGCACGTGCTTCGCGTGCGTGGCGAGATACACGACCGCCTGCCCCGCCGAATTCCCGCCGCCGACGAGCACGACCTCCGAGTTCTTGCACAGCTTCGCTTCGACCGGCGACGCCCAGTAATACGTGCCATGCCCTTCGTAGCGTTCGAGCCCGGCGATATCCGGCCGCCGGTACGCCGCGCCCGACGCGATCACCACGGTTTGCGTCGTCACGCGTTTGCCGTTCGCAAGTTCGATCTGGATCGGGTTGCAGTCGCAATGCAGCGCCTTGATTCTCGTCGGAATCGCGATATGCGCTCCGAACTTCTGCGCCTGCACGAACGCGCGCCCCGCGAGCGCCTGGCCTGAGATGCCGGTCGGAAAGCCGAGATAGTTTTCGATGCGCGAGCTCGCGCCCGCCTGCCCGCCCGGCGCGCGGCAATCGAACACCGCCACCGACAAGCCCTCGGACGCCGCATACACCGCCGTCGCGAGCCCCGCCGGCCCCGCGCCGACGATCGCGACATCGTAGACATGCGCCGGGTCGAACTCGGGCAGCCAGCCGAGTTGCGTGGCGATCTGATTCTCGTCGGGCGCGCGCAGCACGGTGCCGTCCGGGCAGATCACGAGCGGGAAATCGGAGGTGGATGCCGAAATGCGTTCGAGCAGCGCGATCGCATCGGGATCGGTGCATGCGTCGATCACCGTGTGCGGATAACCGTTGCGCCGCAAGAAGCCTTGCAGCGAGACCAGACGGCCATCGTCCGACTGGCCGAGCAGCACCGGCCCGCTGCCCTTTTCGATCAGCCCGACGCGCCGCAGAATCAGCGCGCGCATGATGCGCTCGCCCAGTTCCGCTTCGGCGACGAGCAGCGCGCGCAGCCGCTCCGGCGGAATCACGATGCCGTCGACATCGACGGCCGCGACGCCATCGACGAGACAGGGCTTGCCCGAAAGCTGCGCCACTTCCGCGAGGAAATGTCCAGGCCCATGCTCGACGACGAGATGCTCCTGCCCGAGCGCGTTGCGGCGCGTGACGCGCACGAGCCCCTTCAGGACGATCACCATGCCGCGCCCGGTCTCGCCCACGCGGAACATCCACTCGCCCTCGCGCCAGTGCGCGGCGGTGCCGAAACGGCTCATGCGCTCGATCTCGTTGTCCGTCAGGCGCGGAAACATCTGGTGCGCGCGCGTTTCGAGCGGCGAGAAAGGCGCGCTGTCGTCGGCCGCGGCGGCGGCGGCGGGCGATGGCACGACGTTCGGGTTCGGGTTTTCCAAAGGCTCGCGCGCGCTCCACGCGACGACATTCGGCATGCCTAGAAGAGACTCGTTGAACGGCGTTGTGCTCATGCGCGATCTCCGTGTGGAAAACCAGCTTCATGCAAGGATGCCGGGCGCGCGGGCGCCGCCGCCGATTTCACGGGCCAGGGACACATCGCCGCCATTTCCGCGACCTCCTCGGGCGTGCTCGCCGCGAGCTCGCCGAACTCGGTGAGCGTCGCGACATCGAAACCGGCGAGCCGCCAGGCGTCCAGCCCGCCCGTGAGCGGCACGACGTCCCGGAAACCCGCGTTGCGCATCGTCTTGGCCATCCACGCCGCCGACACTTCGTTCGGACACGAGCAGTAGATGACGACCTTGCGCGCCTTGTCGTAGTTCTCGATGATCTTCGCGAGATCGCGTTCGTCGGCGAAGAGCGACCCGGGAATCGCGGCGGGATCGAGCATGCGCTTTTCCGGCGAGCGGATGTCGAAGATCACGGGAAGCGGCTCGTCGTTCATCAGCGCGTAGAGTTCGTCCACGCTGATGCGCGCCTTTTCCAGCGTCGCCATGAGCGCACGGCGGCGCCACCAGCGGTACGTGACGTAGACCGCGAGCAGCACAGCAAGGACGACCACCGCCTGTCGCCCGAGCTGCGAGATCATCGCGAAGACCATTTCGAGCTGCGCCGCGAAGATGACGCCGACGGTCAGCCCGACCGCGCCCCACAGCGCGACGCCGCCGCCATCGTGCACGATGAAGCTGCGCAGCTTCACGCCCATCGCGCCCGCGAGCGGCACGGAGACGAGCGAGAGACCGGGGATGAACTTCGCGACGAGCAGAATGCGCACGCCCCAGCGGCCGAAAAAGCGCTCGGTCTTCTTCACGCAGGTATCGCGCGAAAGAGACAGCTTGCAGATGGTCTTGAGCGTCTTGTCGCCGTACTTGCGCCCGCCCTGGAACCAGACGAGATCGCCGAGCACGCCGCCAACCACCGCGATGCACAGCACGCCCAAGAGCGGCGTCCAGAACGCGGCGCCGTTCACCGCCATCAGCGCGATGGACGCCCCGACGATGATCATCGTCGGCATGGCGGGCACGGGCAGCCCGAGCGCCGAGCCCATTACGTTGATGAAAACGATCGCCGGGCCGAATCGATCGACTAGCTGATGCAACAACATGGGAATCTCCCGCGCGGGAAAGGTGTGTTCACGTGACGACGGGACGCGCGCCGCGAAACCGGCGCAGCGAAGGCGCAAAAAGCACCAAAGCGGAAGAGATACGAGCTTGCGACCGCTCGTGGTTCAACGCGGTGCGCGCGGCGCCGGGCCGGCGTTCGTCACATTTAAGAGCTAAGTGTAGCCCGGAAATGCGTATGTAAGCAGGACCGGCGCGCGGAGCGCGGGCATCGCGCGCGCGATGCCCGGTGGATGGGTCAGAGAGTGGGATTCAGCCGCGTTCGTCGGCGATATAGGCGTGGATCACATCGGCGAAATTTTTGTCGCCCGCGAGGCCCAGTTGCTCCGCGCGCGCCGTGTTCCACGCGCCCGGCCAGCTTCCGACGATCTTCTCGATGCGCTCGTCGCGCTGCCAGTCGATGCGCTGCACGGCTTCCTCGCCCGCCACCTCGCGCAGCGCCGCGACCATCTCGTTCACGCTGACCGACAGGCCCGGCAGATTGATGACCGGCCGCAGCCCGAGCTTCGCGCGATCGATCTCGCAGCCCGCGATCAGCGCCTCGATCGCGCTTTTCGGCGAAAGCAGCCAGACGCGCGTGTCGCCGTCGACGGGGCATGTCGAGCGCTCGCCGTTTAGCGGCTCGCGGATGATACCGCTCGCGAACGACGAGGCCGCCGCGTTCGGCTTGCCCGGCCGCACGCTAATGGTCGGCAGGCGCAGCACGCGGCCATCGACGAAGCCGCGCCGCGCGTAGTCGGAGAGCAGCAGCTCGGCGATCGCCTTCTGCGTTCCGTACGACGATTGCGGATTGAGCGCGGTGTCGTCCTGCACGACATCGGGCAGCGTGCCGCCGTAGACCGCGACTGAGCTCGTGAACACGACGCGCGGCTTGTGGCCCGCCGCGCGGCACGCTTCGAGCAGCGCGCGCGACGCGTCGAGGTTGATCTTCATGCCGAGGTCGAAGTCCGCTTCGGCCTGGCCGCTCACGATGGCGGCGAGATGGAAGATGGCTTCTGTTTGCGTGTCGATGTGGCGTTGCAGCACGGCGGGATCGGAGATGTCGCCGGTTTCGGCGCGCACGCGCTTGTCGGCGAGCAGGCGTTCGTCGTTCGGACGCGCGACGTCGAGCAGCACCAGTTCCGTGATGGGCTTGCCGCTGAGTTCGTTGCGATCGAGAAGGTGCTTTGCGAGACGCTGACCGAGAAAGCCCGCGCCGCCGGTTATGAGAATCTTCATGTGGGTCGCTTCCTTTCTTTTTTCACAGATAGGGCTTGAGCCAGCCGAGACCTTCGGATGTGCCCGCCTTCGGCTTGTATTCGCAGCCGATCCAGCCTTCGTAGCCGAGCGAATCGATCAGCTCGAAGAGATACGGATAGTTGAGTTCGCCGATGCTCGGCTCGTGGCGCTCCGGCACGCCCGCGACCTGGATATGGCCGATGCCCGCGTTCGGGCGCTTCATGTCGCGCTTCAGCTTCATCGCGATGTCGCCTTCTACGATCTGGCAGTGGTAGATGTCGAACTGCACCTGCAGATTCGGTGCGCCGATTTCGTCACAGATCGCTTGGGCTTCGTCTTGACGGTTCAGGAAGAAGCCGGGAATGTCGCGGGTGTTGATCGGCTCGATCACGATGCCTATGCCCGCTTTTTGCGCTTCCTTCGCCGCGTATTCGAGGTTCTTTTTGTATACCGCGCGATGTTGCTCTCTCGGCTGATCCGGGGCGATCAGGCCCGCCATCACGTGCAGCTTCTTGTTGCCCAGCACGGCGGCGTATTCGAGGCCCGTCGCTACACTCTGCTTGAACTCTTCTTCACGGCCCGGTAATGACGCGATGCCGCGTTCGCCCTTCGACCAGTCGCCCGGCGGGGCGTTGAAAAGCGCCTGGGTCAGGGCGTTGTCCTTCAGGCGCTGCTCGATGTCCTTCGCTGCGAATTCGTATGGGAACAGGAATTCAACCGCCTTGAAGCCGTCTTTGGATGCTGCGGCGAAACGGTCCAGGAACGCGTGTTCTGTGTACATCATCGTCATGTTTGCGGCGAATTTTGGCATTTTGCGGTGCTCCTACTGGTTTGGTTCGATTCGGCTTTCGTGAAGTCCTGATTTCGTGTCGGTCTATTTGCACTGCCCCTGTGCGGGGCGGCACCTACTTTCTTTGCTGCTGCAAAGAAAGTAGGCAAAGAAACAGCTTGTCCCATCCAAAGTGCCTCACGCCGGCCGCGGCACTGGCGATCGACCTAATGGCCCGGCTGTAGCGAGTGCCCTCGTAGGTCTCACCGGGCTTGGATCGCGCACGGTCTGACTCGCCATAACGTTTAGGGCGCTGGTTCAGCACGAAAGAGTTCCGGCAATGCGCTATGCGCTGCCGTCGGGCTTTTTCGGGGTTTTTCGGGCTTTTTTTACCAGCGGGCGCCGACCGTGGCTTCCAACTCGTCGATTGCTTCCGCTGGTAACGGTTGGGGGCGG
>LRBF01000122.1 GCA_001580565.1 Caballeronia megalochromosomata
TTTCTTCTGGAAGCCGTCCACGTCCGCTAGCAGTTGATTGATGATGCGGTTGCTTTCTGCGTCGGCGGAACCGGTCGCGCCGCTGGTGCGCGCGGCGGGCCCGTCAGCTTCATCGATGAAGATCACCACCGGGCCATGTTTGCGCGCCGTCTTGAACAGATGCTTGACCTTCTGAATGCCGACGCCGTAATACTTCGCGCTGAAAAAGCTCCCCGTGATCGCGATGAAGCGCGCGCCGCATTCACCCGCGAGCGCCTGTGCAAGCCGCGTTTTGCCGACTCCCGGACCGCCGGTCATCAGTACGCCGCAGGGCGGACGGATGCCCAGGTTCGTGAACGACTTTGGATCGCGCAGATAGGCCTTGATGTCTTCCAGCGCGGCTTTAGCTTCGACCGCGCCGATCACGTCGTCGAAACTCGTGTCGGGCGGCTCGGTGATCAGCGTGGCGTCGCCCTTCATTTCGCGGCGCACGTACCAGAACATAAGGACCAGCATCAGCACGTACACCAGCATGACGACCGAGTCACGCAAGAAGGCGAGCAGCGGGCCTACGCCCGCCTGTGCGCCGATGGACACGTTCGGAAGCCACGCGATCTGGTAGTCCAGCGCGCTTTCGCCCTTGATCGCGTTGAGCAGCAAGGACTGCGAGAACACCGCGAAGCGATCGCTGACGAAGTACCGCGCGCCGCTTTTCGTCGACACGAGGATGGCGTCGAGCGTCACGCCGATTGCGGCCACGCGCTTCTCGCGGATATCCTCGAGCATGCGTGAGGCGTCGTTCTCGGTGCGCGCCCATGACGACGGATCCTGCCGCATCTGATAAACGATGCTCGTCGCCTGCTGCGGATCGTGATGCCGGTCCGCCATGCGGTACCGCAGAACGCCTGAGACGATCGCGATCAGTACGGCGACGAACACGGCGACGGAGATGAGAAGTCGCCGTCGGCCACGCCGCCGAGTCCACATTCCATTCTTTCCCGGTTTCATGGGGGTTCTTCCTCGTATCGCGTACGTGTGCGTCCCTCTCATGCGGAGACTTGCCTCTCATGCTCCGGTCCCTGCGCGTGTCATGTTTGCGCGAGTTTTTTATTGCGGCAACATGGGAGCGCAGGCTACGAATGTTGCACGCGCTGAAGATTCGCGTCCGTGCGCATGACCGCTTTGGGGTCGGCGCGGCGCGTGACGCCGGAGTTTTCGTGGCTGGACATCGCTGATACATAAAGGACCACGATTTCCTGCGGCGGCGCACCTCGTTCAACCAAGTGCGTCATCGATAGCACGTGTTGATCGACGGTTACGATCAGGTTGCGGCGGCCTTCGCCGCGCCTGCGCTGATGCACGCATGGCACACGAACGCGGCCGGCTTCGGACGCGTGTTCGGCGTGGGACTGTTCGGCGTGCTCGTGGGCTCGCTGTTGCTCGGCTTAAGCGACGATCGCTTCATCGCCGCCTCACGATCAACTGCGGCTCGCTCTGGTTCGGCATTCTGACCTTCACGTGCGGCTATGCGGACTCGCTCGGGCAACTCACGCTGCTGCGCTTTCTCGCGGGCATCGGCATGGGCGGGGTCGTGCCGAACACGGTCGCGCTCGTTTCCGAGTACGCCCCGAAGGCGCGCCGCGCGACGTGGATCACGCTGATGTTCTCCGACTTCTCGATCGGTGCCGGTGGTGGCGGAGTTCGGTCGCGGGATCGATGCTCGGCGGCGTGCTGCTGTCGATGCATCTGCCGGTAGCGCAACTGTTCTTCAATCTCGCCGCGGTGTTCGTGTTGATCGTGTTGCTCTCGGCGTGGCTCGGCGGTGTGCGGCGGTATGAGCGACGTATCGCAACGGAGCCATGCCGAGCACGGGCATCGTCGCGTCGGGAAACTTCTCTGATTCGGGCGTCGTGAGCGGCGCCCGTTTCTTCGTCAGCGATCCCGAGTGGCCCAATAATTTGTCTAGACAAGACTCGACGATTCATAGAGTTCGCAAGAATAGAATTGGCCACGCACGCTCCGCGCAGCCGTCGAGCACCGTTCCAGACACGCTTCTTCTCCATCCCGAACCGCTATCCGACGCGATAAAACCGGCGTAGGTGTTTGCCCGCATGGCTGTCACATCTTCTTGATGGAAAAGTCGAGCGGGTTTAGATTGCAAATCTTGTATATACAAGCGTGCGATTTGCCCAAGGCGCGCATTCGCTGGCGCGTCGCGGCATGCATCGAGTCCAAGGTCCCAAATCACTGGAGCGCAAATGTCTTCCGCCGAATATCTGCAAGGTGCGTGTGTGTGGAATGGCGTCGAAATGCGGGAGAATCAGCGATGGATCAAACAGATTCCTTCTGCCGTGCTCGACGAGATCGACGCGGCTGTCGCCAGGACCGGCAATACCGGGTGGCGTGACATCACGCGCGAGAACTTTCCGCTGCCGGGCGCCACTGCGTTCTTCGACGACGTGCGCGCCGAACTGGAAAACGGCTCCGGAATGGTCAAGATCCGTGGCCTCGATGTCAGCCGCTACGACGCGGAACAACTGCGCCGCATCTGGTACGCACTGGGCCGGCATCTCGGCACGCCGATGTTCCAGAACCGCCGCGGCGAACTGATGCGCGAGATCAGGGACGAAGGCGCGGGCGTAGGTGCGAAGCTGTACGGTTCGACGGTGGATGCATCGGGGAAGGAGTTTCTATCGTCGGGCGCGCGGACGCTATCGCCGGGCGAGTTGCGCTTCCATACGGACCGTTGCGACGTCGTCGGCTTGCTTTGTGTGCGCCAGGCGTCGGAGGGCGGCGTGAGCAAGCTCGCGAGCAGCGCGACGATCTACAACGAAATGCTCAGGCGCCGCCCGGACCTGCATGCGCTGCTTTGCAGGCCCATCCCGCGAAGCCGCTTCGGCGAGGAAGCGGGAGGCGAGTACGTCGCCTACGATCTGCCGGTTTTCGGCGTACGCGACGGCAAGCTGACCAGCCACTTTTCGCTGACGTACATCGAGAACGCGCAACTGCTTCCCGGCGTGCGCAAACTGACCGATGCCGAGCACGAAGCGATACGCCTGCTGCTGCAGCTTGCGCAGGAACACTGCTTCGAGATGCGTTTCGCTCCCGGCGATATCCAGCTTCTCAACAACCACGTCATCTATCACGGACGCACGGCGTTCAAGGACGACGTGAGCACCGGCCAGGACAGGATGCTGATGCGTCTCTGGCTTTCGGTACCCAATTCGCGCGCGCTGCCTGAAGATCATGCGATCCTCTGGGGCGATGTGTCGGGCGGCATGCCTCATGGCGGCATCGCGCAACCGGCGACGCCGTGCGTGAACTGAGTGTGTTCCCGGTCGAAGGCGTGCTTCATTCCACCAAGAGGAGACTAACGTGATGCAAAGCAGTATGCCTCGCGCAACAACAGGTGCACTTTGGCTTCAACGGGCGATCGTTTCGATCGCGATGAGCGCGTTCGCTGTCGCGGCGAGCGCCGCGACGGACTATGGTAATTGCGAAGTCACCGGCGACAAGGGCTCCGTCAAACTGACGACCGTCACGCCCGGCGCGCTTTCGGTGCGGCCGGTGCTCGGCGTGCCCGGCTGGTGGAACGGCGACTCGCTGGAGACCATCAAGGATGGCTTCGAGTATTGCATGGCCGCCAACATGGCTTATCGTGCGGGCCTCGATCGCGTCGTCCTGGTGAGTCGTTCGTTTCAGCAGGTCCTCACGGGACAATCGCAGGGATTCGATATCGCGCTGAGCGAGATCACCATCACGGATGCGCGCAAGAAGGTGGTCAACTTCACCGAGCCTTACTTCAGTTCCGATCAGGGCGTGCTCGTCAAGGCGGGCACCAAGGTCGACAAGAGCAACCTGAGCAGCCTTCGTTATGCCGTCGAGCGCGGCACGACGGCCTACGACTACATCATGGAGAAGATCAAGCCCGCGGAGCAGCCCAAGGTGTTCAACGATCCTCCGTCGATGTACACGGCGCTGGCAGCCGGACAGGTGGACGCCGTGATCTACGACACGCCGAACGTGCTGTTGCGCGCGAAGAACTCGAACGGTGCACTGCAGGTGGTCGGACGCTTCGATACGGGCGAGAAGTGGGGCGGGGTGGTCAACAAGGATTCGCCGAATCTCGCGGCTTTCAACCAGTTGATCGAAGGTCTCAAGAAGGACGGCACGCTCGACCGGCTGAGCGCGAAGTACCTCACGCCGGAGCTCGGCACCGATCCGACCAAAGTGCCCGTGCTGAACCCCTGAGCGAGCCTGAACCATGAGCAACGCAACGCGACACACGAGCGATGTGACACAGTCGCAGGCGCCGGTGACGAACGGCCGCCGCCTGAGGACGGGCGGCATGCCGTGCGTGCCGACGTCCTTGTTGAGCACATCGATCGTGACGGTGATGGCCGTCGTCCTGGCAAGCTGGTACACGATTGCCGTGATGCGAAGCTCGCTGCTGGTCGCTCAGCTCGATAGCGCGGCGGTCAATGCGCTCGCTGCCGTGCTGGCGTTGCTCTCCCTGGCGATCGTCGTGCCGCTCGTCCGGGCGCTGCGATTCGGCAATGCCATCCGCGATGCCGCCGCGCGCCGCGATCTGGCGAAGGCGCGCGGCGCCCGCTCGGCCACGAGGGATCAGTGCTTCATCGCGCTGGGGTATGCGATGGCGCAACTGGTTCTGGTCATCGTGCTGCAGTTTTTCCTGATCAATCATCAGGCGGTGGCCAAGACGTTCTTCGCGGTGCCGTTGATGATCAAGACGTTTCCGCTGGTGCTCGCCGCCTTCTGGATGAACGTCAAGATCGCCGTCATCACGGAGATACTCGTCCTGATCTGGGGCTTGATCGTGGCGCTCGCGATGTTCGCGCCGGGCGCGGCGGGCAAGCCCGTGCGTCTGATCGCCACTGCGTATGTCGACATCTTCCGCGCCGTGCCCGCGGTGCTCGTGATCTATCTGGTCGGCTTTGGCATCCCGCTGACCGGCATCCCCGTGCTCAAGGACCTTTCGCTGACGATCTTCGTCATCGTCGCGCTGACGTTGACGGTCGGCGCGTACGTCGCGGAAATCTACCGCGCCGGGATTCTGAGCATCCACTGGAGTCAGAGCGCGGCCGCGCGCTCGCTCGGCCTGTCGCACTTCCAGACCCTGCGATTCGTGATCGTTCCGCAAGGCGTGCGGCAGATCATTCCGCCGCTGCTCAATTCGTTCATCTCGCTGCAGAAGGATACCGCGCTGGTGTCGGTCGTCGGCGTGATCGACTCGTTCAATCAATCCATGCTGATCGCGTCGAACTACTACAACCTGTCCGCGGTCAGCACGGTGGCGCTGCTGTTCATCGTGATCTCGATCCCGCAGACGCGCTTCGTCGAGCGAATGATGCGACGCGACCGGGCACGCATGCGTGCCGGCGAAGCCTGAGGAGACGAGCCCATGTCGTTCATCGACATCCGTGACATATCCAAGTCGTATGGCAAGGTACCCGTCATCCAGCGTCTCGCGATGACGGTCGAGGAGCACGAGGTCGTGTGCCTGATCGGGCCGTCGGGATCGGGCAAATCGACGCTGCTGCGTTGTATCAACGGTCTGGAGCTGATCGACGACGGCGAGATTCTGGTTCACGGCGATCCGATCACCGGCCCCGGCGTGGACGTCGACGCATTGCGCCGGGACATCGGCATCGTGTTTCAGGGCTATAACCTGTTCCCGCACATGAGCGTGCTGGAGAACGTGACGCTCGCGCCGATCCGCGTACTCAAGCAATCCAGGCCCGAGGCCGAAGAACGCGCCATGGCGCTGCTGGGGCGCGTCGGTCTGGCGCACAAGGCGAAGGAATATCCCGACCGGCTCTCGGGCGGGCAGCAGCAGCGCGTGGCGATCGTCCGGGCGCTGGCGATGGACCCCATGGTCCTGCTGCTCGACGAAATCACCTCCGCACTGGACCCCGAGCTCGTCTCGGAAGTGCTCAACATCGTGCGCGATCTCGCGAGCGAAGGCATGACGATGCTGCTTGCCACGCACGAAATGGGCTTCGCGCGGGAAGTATCGTCGAAGGTCTGTTTTCTGTGCGACGGCGCGGTGTATGAAGAGGGGCCGCCGGAGCAGATTTTCGGCGATCCCGTACGCGACAGAACCCGCGCGTTTCTCAGAAGCATTCGGGAAGCGAAGCGCATCTAGGCGAGGGTTTCGCGACGTTCACGTCAACGCGGCAGAAGCGTATCGAAACGCAACGAACGCGTGCTTTGGCGTCGCTCGTGTGGGGCGGAAAGGGTTGGTCGGAGCCGTAGCTGAATCTGTCGGGTGCTGCGCCTTAACTCCCCCTGATTACCCTCAGGCATAAGAAATATTGGTCCCTCCAATTGCGCGCGCCGTCTCGACAACCTGCGGCCCGATCTCCGCTATCGCACGCTCCAGTGTCCAGCGGGTCGAA
The DNA here is from genome assembly GCA_001580565.1 of Caballeronia megalochromosomata. Taxonomy (GTDB): domain Bacteria; phylum Pseudomonadota; class Gammaproteobacteria; order Burkholderiales; family Burkholderiaceae; genus Caballeronia; species Caballeronia megalochromosomata. The sequence goes on from LRBF01000122.1 coordinate 6,399, forward strand.
GGCGCGGAAACGTTGACCGCGCCCACTGGCTTGCCGTTGGGCGCGAGGATCGCCGCCGCGATGTTGATATCGCCGTTGTAGTACTCGCCGTTGGCCCACGCGAAGCCGCGCCCGCGCGCTTCGATCAGCAACTCGTTCAGCCGCGCGAGATCGGTCACGGTCTCCGATGTATACGGCACGCGCTCGCAGGCTTCGAGCAGGCCGCGAGCAGTGGACTCGGGCAGACGCGAGAGGAGGGCGCGGCCCGTCGCCGTGCAATAAACCGGCAGGCGCATGCCGATCGGCATGTTGACGAACATCTCGCGATGCGTCGGAAAGCGGGCGATATACACGACATCGTGTCCATCCAGTTCAGCGACGATGCAGGTCTCGCCGCACGCGCGATTGAGCGCATGAACATACGGATTGGCGCTCTTCACGAGTGCGCTCGTCTGCAGATAACGCAGGCCGACTTCGAGTGAGCGCGGCGCGAGCGAGTACACCTTGGTCGTTTCATTCTTGTGCAGATAGCCGAGCGCAACGAGCGTGAAGGCGAAGCGCTGCGCGGCGCTCTTGGTCATGCCGGCGGCCTCCGCGAGATCGCCGAGCTTCATGGTCGGGCGGTCTTCGGTGAACGCGGTGAGCAATTGCAGGCCGCGCGCAAGCGAATTGATATAGAGACGTGATTCTTCGCCTTGCGTCATGTCGTTCATGAGATGTCCAGGTGAGCGCGTTCTTCGCGAAGGCACGCAGGCACGCGCGTCTCAGGCGAGGATCTGCCCGAGAAACTCGCGCGCCCGCGCCGACTGCGGCGCGCTGAAGAAGCGCCGCGGTTCGCAGCTTTCGACGATCTTGCCATGATCCATGAACACGATGCGATCGCCTACCTCGCGCGCGAAGCCCATTTCGTGCGTGACACACATCATCGTCATGCCGTCGCGCGCGAGCTGCATCATCGTATCGAGCACTTCCTTCACCATCTCGGGATCGAGCGCCGAGGTCGGCTCGTCGAACAGCATGATGCGCGGTTGCATGCACAGGCTGCGCGCGATCGCGACGCGCTGCTTCTGTCCGCCCGACAACTGTCCCGGATGCTTGTGCGCATGCGCACCGAGTTTCACGCGCTCGAGGTAATGCATCGCGAGGGCGTCGGCTTCCTTCGCGGGCATTTTTTTCACGAGCCTGAGCGCGGCGGTGCAGTTGCCGAGCGCGCTCAGATGCGGAAACAGGTTGAAGTGCTGAAACACCATGCCGACGTCGGCGCGTACCCGGCGAATGTTGGCCGCGCGGCCATCGAGCGCAATGCCGTTGACGACGATCTCGCCCTTCTGATGATCCTCCAGTGCATTGACGAGGCGAATGGTCGTCGACTTGCCCGAGCCGGACGGGCCGCACAGAATGAGCCGTTCGCCCGGTTGTACGTCGAGATCGATGTTGTCGAGCACCTGGAATTCGCCATACCACTTGGAGACGGCGCGCATCGAAATGATCGGGTCCATGTACGGCGCTCCTGTCAGATCTTCGCGGCGGGATTGTGATCCGGCGCGCCGCTCCAGTAACCGGGAATCGAAAGCGACTTCTCCGCGCGACGGAACAGATACGACAGCGCACCACACATCACGAAGTAGATCGCGCCGACGAGCGAATACACCAGCAGCGAACGGAACGTCGCGCCGGCGAGCATCTGCCCCGCGCGCATGAGCTCGTACACGCTGATGACCGCGACGAGCGATGTGTCCTTCACGAGCACGAGCGCATAGTTGCCGAGCGCGGGGAAGATCGTGCGCAGCGCCTGCGGCATGACGATCACGCGCATGCGCTGCGCGCGCGTCATGCCGAGCGCGCGCGACGCCTCGAATTGCCCGTTGTCCACCGACTGAATGCCGCCGCGAAACAGCTCCGCGAGATAGGCGCCGAAGTTGAGCACGAGCCCGAGCACGCCCGCGACGAATCCGGGAATCACCACGCCCAGCTCGGGCAGGCCGTAGTAGAGAAAGAAAAGCTGCACGAGCAGCGGCGTGCCGCGAACGATGTCGATGTACACCTTCGCCGCCGAGCGCACCGCCGTGACCGACGACATGCGGCAGAAGCACACCGCCAGCCCGAGCGCGACCGACAGCAGCGAGGACGCCGCGAACAGTGCGAACGTCCACCAAGCGCCCTGCAACAGCGGCTCCAGATAGGTCTTGAGGATGTCGAGCGTCATGGCGGGCTCCGTCATCGGGGTTCGGGTCGGACTTTAGTGACTTTCCATGCTCGCGACGCCCCATTTGGCGAGAATCGTATGCAGTTCGCCGTCCTGCTTCATTTTCGCGAGCGCATCGTTGACGGCGGTGAGCAGCGTCGGATTGTTCTTCTGCGTGCATGCGCCCACTTGCCACTGCTTCTGCGCGCGATAGTCGGCATCGAGCTTCACGCCCGGAATCGACTTCGCCTTGATCTGATACAGCACGCTCGGCGGATCGACCACGCCGAGATCGATGCGGCCCACGCGCACATCGGCGAGCAGCGAGAAGTAGTCCTGATAGGTGGATACATCGGTGCCGGGCAGCGCCTTGATCATCTTGTACTGCACGCTGTCGACGAGCGTGCCGACCTTCGCGCCCTTGAAGTCCGCAAGCGAGCCATAGTGTTTCTTGTCGCCATCGCGGATGACGACGCCTTCGCCCCAGCCGTAGATCGGCGCGCTGAAATCGACCACCTGCGCGCGCTCCTCGGTGATGAAGAGCGGCGCGGCCATCACGTCGGCGCGGCCTGACGTGAGCGTCGGGATCAGGCCGTCGAACGGCACGTCGGTGAGCTTCACCGATACGCCGAGGCGCTTGCCGATCGCATCGGCGACATCGACCATGATGCCTTTCATCGAGTTCGATGCAGGGTCGAGAAAACCGTGCGGCGGACTCGACGCCGTCGTCACCACGTTCAGTGTCTTCGTCTGCATCACCTCGGCGAGCGTGCGCGCACCGGCGGGCAATGCAATCAGGCTCGCGCAGGCCGCGGCGAGCAGAGGCAGCGATTTCAGACGTGTCATGGCGGGTCTCTTCGCAAGTAATTGAACGATGATCCTGCGTGCGGCTAACGGGATTGCGGCGGCGACTGCGCGGCGAGCGCGCAGCATTCCAGCATGACGGTCGCGGCCAGGAACGCGGTGGCCTCGCCGACGTCCTGCGCGGGCGAGACCGTGTTCACGTCGAAGGAGACGAAATTCATGCCCGCCAACGCGCGCAACAGCGCGATCCCTTCCTTCGGATTCAGGCCGCCCCATTCCGGCGTGCAGACGCCCGGCGCGCACGACGGATCGAAGATGTCCATGTCGAAGCACAGATAAACGGGCCGCGCGCCGATGCGCTCGCGGATTCGCGCGATGCAGCCGTCCCGGTCTGCTTCGAGTTCGGAGAAGGGCACGACGTTGTAGCCGAGCGAGCGCCCGAATCCGAGCACGCCGTCCATGAAGGTCGTGCCGCGCGCGCCCACATGAAAGCTGGCGTGCGTATCGAGCAGGCCTTCCTCGGACGCGCGCGTGAACGTGGTGGCCGTGTTGAAACCGTCGAGATCGTAGGTGTCGGTGTGCGCGTCGATATGCAACACGACGAGATCCGGATGGCGCCGCTTCACCGCGCGCAGTTGCGGCAGCGTCACGGCGCCGTCGCCGCCCATCGTGACGGGCGTCATGCCCGCGGCGAGCAGTTCGTCCATCGCGCGCTCGATCAGCGGATAACTGCGCGCGATATCGCCGGGATGACAGTCGACGTTGCCGGCATCGACAAGACGCAGCGCCTCGACCGGATTCGCGACGCGCCCTTGCGGATCGACGAAGAACGGACGCAGCAGCCGGGACTGGCGGCGGATCGCATCCGGACCTTCGCGCGAGCCGATGCGAAACGGATGCGTGCCGCAGTCGAACGGCACGCCGAGCACGCATGCGCGCGATGTGCCTGTGGCTGCGTCGGTTTTCATCGGCACGCCCATGAATGTGGCGGATGACATCGATCGCTCCTTTCGGTCCGGTGATCGAGATCATCATATTTCTGCATGTGTCATCACGCAAAGCGGGAAATAATTATCGCTATGCGATAGATGCCGGGAGCATAGGACTCGAAAACGGCTTTACACGCGCAAATCGATCGAATAGCATCGAGGCAAGCATACGTGTATCCAGTCTTACAGTTGTAAATTGAGCCGGTCACGCACCGCGTGCGTCCAACGACAACGAGGAAGAACATGGAGTCGAACGAAGCCAGCGCGCTGTCCCAGCGCGACGCGCAGTTCCTTCTGCACCCGTTCACGAACGCCGTGAAAAACGCGCAGGAGGGCGGCAAGGTCGTGATGCGCGGTGAAGGCATCTATGTCATCGACGAACACGGGCAAAAGCACATCGAAGCGCTGTCGGGACTGTGGTGCGTCGCGGTGGGCTTCAGCGAGCAGCGCCTGATCGATGCAGCGACGCGGCAACTGTCCGTGCTGCCGTTCTATCACGCGTTCGTGCAGCGCTCGCATCAGCCGCTCATCGAGCTCGCCGAAAAGCTGATCGGCATGGCGCCCGTGCCGATGAGTAAGGTGTTCTTCACCAACTCGGGCTCCGAGGCGAACGACACCGCGATCAAGCTTCTCTGGTACTGGGCGAACGCGCTCGGCAAGCCGCAAAAGAAGAAGATCATCAGCCGTCAGCGCGCGTATCACGGCGTGACGATCGGCTCGGCGAGTCTCACCGGCATGCCGCACGTCCACGGCGGGTTCGATCTTCCGCTCGACGGCTTCCTGCATCTGACCGCGCCGCATTTCTACCGCGAAGGTAAGGTGGGCGAAACCGAGGATGCGTTCTCCACGCGTCTCGCCGACGAACTCGACACGCTGATCCAGCGCGAAGGCGCCGACACCATCGGGGCGATGTTCGCGGAGCCGCTCATGGGCGCAGGCGGCGTGATCGCGCCGCCTTCGGGCTATTGGCAGAAGATGCAGGCCGTCTTGCGCAAGCATGACATTCCGCTGGTCGCGGACGAAGTCATCTGTGGATTCGGACGGCTGGGCCGCATGTTCGGCTCGGAGTACTACGGCATGACGCCCGACATCATGATTTTCTCGAAGCAGTTGTCGTCGGCCTATCTGCCGATCTCCGCGGTGATGATCAACGAACGAATCTATCGCCCGGTCGCGGAGGAGAGCGAGCGCCGCATGACCTTCGGTCACGGCTTCACGGCGGGCGGACATCCGGTGGCGGCGGCGGTTGCGCTCGAGAATCTCGCGATCATCGAGGAACGCGGACTCGTCGAGCGGGCGCGTGTGCTCGGCGAGCGCATGCACGCGCGGCTCGCCGAACTGGCGGCGCATCCGCTCGTCGGCGAGGTGCGCGGCGCCGGGCTGATCGGCGCGATCGAACTGGTGGCGTCGAAAGAAGACAAGAGCCCGCTGGAGATGCCGGGCAAGCTCGGCGCGCTCGCGTCCGAAGCACTCGCGCGACGGCACGTCATCACGCGCAATATCGGCGATGCCATCGCGCTGTGTCCACCGCTCATCATCAGCGAGAGCGAACTGGACGATCTGATGCAGCGCGTGAGCGCGGCGATCGACGACGTCGCGCGGCAAGTGAAACCATGACAGGAAACGGCATGCGCATTGAAACCCGCCTGCGGGAAATGGGCGTCGAACTGCCGCTGAAGGAAGTCGGGCCGTCATACTACGGCACGAAGTACGGCAAGATGAACCCCTACTATGAATACGGCCAGTTGCTGCTGCTTTCCGGGCAGACGGCCGGCATCGACGCGCAAGGCAATGCGCGCTTCCCCGGCCGCGTAGGCCGTTCAATTTCGGTGGACGATGCCCGCCAGGCCGCGCGTCAGACCGGTATCCACTGCGTCGCGGCGATCAAGAACGCGGTCGCCGATCTGGATCGGGTCGTCGGCTTCGCGCGCGTGCTGAACTTCGTCGCCTGCGATCCGGATTTCACCGAGCCGCATCTCGTCGCCAGCGCAATGACGGATTTTCTCGTCGATGTGTTCGGCGAAGAGATCGCCGTTGCGCCGCGCGCGACCATCGGCGTGACGTCGCTCGCCGACGACTATTGCTTCGAGACCTGGGTCACCGTCGAGGTGGCGCCGGCTCCAGGGAGACCATGATGTCTGACCTGCTCGTACCGAAGGGCATCTCGCTCTCGGCCGAAGACGAAGCGTACCGCTTCATCGAAAGTGCCATCCGTGCGGGGCGTTATCGCGCGGGCGAGCGGCTCGTCGCCGAGGAGATCGCCGCCGAGATCGGCACGAGCCGCATGCCGGTGCGCGAAGCGTTTCGCCGGCTGTCGGCGGAAGGGCTGTTGCGCATCCGGCCGAATCGCGGCGTCATCGTGCGCGGGCTCGATGCCGATGAAATGCGCGAAGTGTTCGAGATTCGCGCTGTGCTCGAAGGGCTGGCGGCGCGCATGGCGGTGCCGAGGATCGATCGTCACAGCATCGCCAATCTCGAACAGTTGCTCGACCGCATGGAGAACGCCAACGCGGACCACGCGCTCTGGGTCACGTATCACCGCGATTTTCACGAGTATCTGACGGGTCTCGCCGGCATGCCGCGCCTGATGCGCCAGTTGTCAGGACTGCATTCTTCGATCGAACCGTATATGCGCATCTGGCTCGAACACGCCGATAAACCGATGACTTCGCGCGAAGATCACGGCGGTCTCATCGAGGTGCTGCAAGGTGGCGACCCGAAACGCGCCGAAGACGCCGTGCGCGAGCACGTGCGCGCGACCATTCCGGCGCTCGTCGAATTCGTGACTGTGTAATCGCATGGATGCCAGAGGATCGACGAGATGAGAAATTTCGAAGCGCCAGGACGTTCCCTCGTGATGGCGAAAGACGGCATGGCGGCGACCTCGCACCCGGCGTCGTCGTATGCGGCCATCCGCATTCTCGAAGCGGGCGGCAACGCGATGGACGCGGCGGTGGCGGCGTGCGCGGTGCAGTGCGTGGTCGAGCCGGGATCGACGGGAATCGGCGGCGACTGCTTCGCGCTGTATTCGAAGCGCGGCACGGACGACATCATCGCGTTCAACGGTTCCGGATGGGCGCCGCAGGCGGCGAGCGTGGAAGCGTTGCGCGCGCTCGGCGTGGCCGAGATCGCGCGTCAGTCGCCGCATGCGGTGACGGTGCCGGGCGCGGTCGATGCGTGGGCGACGCTCGTCGCGGATCACGGCTCGATGCCGCTCGGAAGGCTTCTGGCTTCGGCCATCGCACTCGCGCGGGATGGCTACGCGGTCGCGCCGCGCGCGGCGTCGGACTGGGCGAAACAGCGCGACGTGCTCGCAACCGATGCGGTGAGCCGCGCGCGCATGCTGACGGACGGCCAACCGCCCAGCGCCGGCGCCCTGCACAGGCAGCCGGAGCTGGCGCGGGCGCTCGAGATCATCGGCGAGCGAGGGCGCGATGCGTTCTATCGCGGACCGGTCGCGCGCGATATCGTCGAATGTCTGCGGGGTCACGGCGGCCTGCATACGCTGGACGATTTCGCGCGTTATCGCGGCGAATACGTGCAGCCGATCAAGGCGAGCTTTCGCGGACATGAGATCCACGAGTGTCCGCCGAACGGGCAGGGCGTCATCGCGCTCCTGATCCTGAAGATTCTCGAAGGCTACGCGGCCGACGGCGATCCGTTGAGCGCGCAACGTCTGCATCGCGAGATCGAGGCGACGCGTCTCGCGTATTCGATTCGCGATGCCTCGCTCTGCGATCCGCGCGCGGGCGGCGGGATGAATGTCGATGAACTGCTGTCGGACGCGCACGCCGCCGCGCTGCGCGCGAAGATCGACGCGACCGAAGCGCGCCACGCGATGGCGTCATCGCCCGTGGCAGAGCACAAGGACACGGTGTACATCTGCGTCGTCGACAAGGATCGCAATTGCGCGAGTTTCATCAACTCGCTGTTTCATCCGTTCGGCTCGGGCATCATGTCGCCGGAATTCGGCGTGATGCTGCACAACCGCGGCCAAAGCTTTTCGATGCAGCCGGGGCATCCGAACGCCATCGCGCCGCACATGCGCCCGATGCACACGATCATTCCCGGCATGATCACGCGCGACGGCAAGGTGCAAACCGTGTTCGGCGTGATGGGCGGACACTATCAGGCAATGGGCCACGCGCACTTCGTCTCGAAGGTGCTCGACTACGGTCTCGACATGCAGACGGCGCTCGACTTGCCGCGCGTGTTTCCGGTGCCGGGAACGGCGCACGTCGAAGCCGAAGGCACCTTGCCCGACGAGATCAGACGTGCATTGACGGAACGCGGATTCGAGCTCGTGCCACCGAGCTGGGCGATCGGCGGCGGTCAGGCGATTTCCATCGACTGGGAGCGCGGCACGCTAACCGGCGCGTCGGATCATCGGAAAGACGGTTGCGCGCTTGGTCTTTGAGCGTGCGCCATGTGGTGCGCTACGTCGCGCGTTCGAAGCCGTAGACCTCGGCCGCGTTGTCGACCATGATGCGCGCCGCGGTTCGCGCGTCGCCGCACCAGTGCATGAACAGGTCGATGAGATGACCGTCGTCGGGCGGCGCGGCGGGCTTGGTCGGATGCGGCCAGTTGGTCGCGAAGAGGCATCGCTCGGGCGCGGCATCGATCAGCTTTCTTGCCAGCACCGCGACGTCCGCGTAATCCGGCGCGCCTTCGAGCGAGGTCTCGTACACGCCCGATGTCTTGACCCACGTGTTGCCGCGATCGACGAGTTCGAGCAGCGTGCGAAAGCCCGCGTGGGTCGTCTCGACCGGCGCGAGGAACTTGCCGTTGTGATCGATGACGAGCCGGCACGGCAGCGCGCGGAGCACCGCCGCGTGATCGGCGAGCGAACGGCCATCGGTCTGCAACTGGACGTGCCAGCCGAACCCGGCGACGCGCGCGGCGAGTTCGGGCAGGCAGTCCCACGGCAACGCGCCGCCGGACAGCATGAAGAAGCGCACGCCGCGCACGCCGAGCGCCGTGAGTCTTTCGAGTTCCGCATCCGGTACGTCCGGCGGGACCACGGCCACGCCGCGTCCGTTCTCGCCGAGCGCGGCCATGGCGGCGAGCGTCGGCGAATTGTCGAAGCCGTATACCGACGGCTGAACCACGACCGCGCGCGCGAGTCCCAACTGCTTTTGCACACGCAAATAATTGTCGATGCTGCCGTGCGGCACGGGCGGAAACGCAGCGGCCGCGTCCGTCGGACGCTCGGACGGCGCGAGATACGCGTGCATGTGGCAATCGGTGGCGCCGGCGGGCGGGCGGGTTGCGGGCGCGCTCGGATGGCGGATATCGCGCATTGTCATGCGTCGCTGCGCGCGAATCGCGCCGTACGATGCGCATCGCGCGAATTCACCGCCAGCGCCACAGGCCGGCCCGCGAGCAGATCGCGCACCTGACGCACCGTTTCGACCGCCTGATAGTCCGACGCCTCCGGCGTGAGCCCGGCCACATGCGGCGTGGCAACGACGTTCGGCAGACGCGCGATGGCGGGATTCGGCTGCTCGTCCTTGCCGCGTCCGACATCGAGCCCCGCGCCTGCGATGCGCCCGGACCTGAGCGCGGCTTCGAGCGCCGCTTCGTCGACCAGCACGCCGCGCGAAACGTTGATGAAGAACGCGTCGCGGCGCATCTGCGCGAAAGCGCGCTCGTCGAACAGGTTGGTGGTCTCCGGCGTCGCATAGGCCGCGCAGACGACGAAATGCGCTTCGCTCAGCAGTTCGGGCAGGCCCGTCTGAGTGACCGCGCCATGATGAATCTCGACATACGGATCGTTGACGAGCACGCGCATGCCGAACGCGATCGCCAGATCGACGATGCGCCGCCCGATCGCGCCATAGCCCACCACGCCGATGGTGCTGCCGTAAAGCTGCCGGCCGAGCACCATCGGATGATCGACGAGGCCGTCCTTATAGCTTGCCGCGCTCTCGCTGACCTTGCGCGCGAGATCGATCATCAGGCCGAGCGCGAGTTCCGACACGGCTTCCGCATAACCCGCGCTGCAACGCACGACGAGAATGCCATTGCGCGAAGCCGCCGCGACATCGATATTGCGGATATCGACTGCGCAGCGCAGATACGCGGCGAGCTTCGGCAGACGGTCGAAGACCTCCGCCGTGCCGGGCGCGAGTCGATCGGAAATGACGATGTCGCAGTCCTGCGCGGCCTCGACGAGCGCATCGCCGCGCAGGGGTTCGTCGGTGCCGTTCATCTTCACGTCGACGAATTCGCGCAAGCGCTCGACGGCGCGCGCGCTGTAGAAGTTGTCGAGCAGATCCCTGTTATGGGTGATGAGCACGCGTGTCACGCCGAACCTCCAGCCAGGTGTGCGGGCAGCCGCGCGGCGACCCAGCTGTTCATCGTGTGCACCACGTCGTCGCGCGACGACAGCACGCCCGGCTTGTACAGCACGGAACTCACGCCGCGCTGCTGTCGTTCGAGAATGGCGACGTCCTCGCGCGCGACGGCTTCCCAGCGTTCGAAGTACGGACGCGCGCGCTCGTCGAAGTCCGGCATTTCCGTGTAGGCGCGCGGAAAGCAGCCGCCCACGCTCAGCACCGAACGGTCCGCGGCGACGGGATGGACCGCGAGCCACCACATGCAGTCCTGCGCGAACACGAGCTGCGTGAGCGGCTCGATCAGCGTGAAGAACGTGCCTTTGCGCGCGATGTCGCTCAAACCGTCGATTTGCGGGAAGGGCGGCGGGGCGCTCTTGTCGAGCACGGCGGTCGAGACGTCGGATTGCACCTGGATCGCGTGCCAGTTCGAGCCGCCGGGAAACGTGAGACTGATCTGCGCGCCGACCGTGCGCGCATGCACGAGGCCCGTGTGATACGTCTCCATCGCGTTTTCGAGCAGCATCTTCCAGTTGCACGCGGCGGGAAGATCGACACGAAACACGCAGCGCATCTCCTCCACGCGATGCGATGCGAACAGCTCGGGATACGTGCCGAGATGCGTCTCGAGATCGTCGGCGGCGTCGTCGAAGTTGAGAAAGAGGTTGCCTTTCCAGTCGCGCATGCGCACCGGAATCAGGCTTTCGGCGGCTGGATCGAAACCCGGCACGTCCTGCGTGCCCGGCGCGCGCAGCAAGGTGCCGTCGAGCCTGTACGACCACGCATGATACGGACACACGATACTGCGCTTCGCGCCGCAGCCTTCGAGCAGTTGCGCCCCGCGATGACGGCAGGTATTCGCGAACGCGTGCAGTTCGCCGTTCTCGTCGCGCGTGAGCACGACGGGACCGCCCGCGGTGTCGATCGCACGATAGCTACCCGGTTTGCCCAGTTCATCCGCGCGCCCGACGAAGAACCAGTGCCTGAGAAAAATATGCTCGCGCTCGGCCTCGAACACTTCGCGCGAGGTATAGAAGCTGCCTGGCATGCTGCGCGCCTGGCCCAGCGATTTGCCCGACCAGATGAACGGCGCCGGGCGTTGCGTGATGTCGGAATGCATGGTGTCGTCCTTCGTGCGCGCGATTTATTTCTGCTGGCCGGCGAGCGCGAACTTGCCGTCGTGCGCCGTGAAGAAGTAGAGCGTGCCCTTGCGATCGCCGCTTTTTTCGAACGCGATCGGTCCTGTCACGCCGGTGACGTTGACGCTCGAGAGCGCCGCGTTGACCGACTCGCGCGTGACGGGCCCCTTGGCCTTCGCCGCCTTCACCGCGTTGCCGACGGCAAGCCCCGCGTCGTAGCCGAGTGCCGCCCAGCTATCGGGCGCCTGACCGTATTTCGCGGTGAACGCCTTGACGAACGCGGCGCTTTGCGTCGACGAATGCGACGAAGCATCCGGATCGAACATGCCGTAGAGCGTCATGCCGTCGACCGCGTTGTTGGACAGGCTGATGAGCTGCGGCGAGAGCGACCCGTCCGTGCCGAGAATCTTCGCGTCGATGCCGAGCGCCTTCGCCTGCGTGACGATCTGCGCGGCCTCCGTATAGAAGCCGCCGATGAAGAGGCCATCCGGATGCGCGGCCTTCACCTTGGTCAGGATCGTGCGGAAGTCCTTGGTGCCGAGCACATAACCGCCTTCGCCGACGATCTTCCCCCCCGCCTCCTGATACGCCGACTTGAACGCGCCGTTCACGCCGAGGCCGTAGTCGTCCTGCTGATACAGCGTGTAGACGGTTTTGACATGCAGCTGATTGGCGGTGTACTGGCCCATCATCTTGCCCTGAATGGCGTCGGTCAGCACCACGCGGCGAAACCACGGGCTCGCGTTGGAGAGCTGCGGACTCGTGACCGCCGTGCCGATCGTCGGCATCTTGCACTTCTTGTAGAGCGGCACGGCGGCGAGCGCGATCGAGCTGAAGGTATAGCCCACGACTGCCACGGTATTGTCGTCGCCGCAGAAGCGGTTCGCGGCGAGCACGCCATCGTTCGGTTGGCCATGATCGTCGACGGTATCGACCTCGATCTTCGGGCCGCCTTGCGCGTTGATATCCGCGATGGCGAGATCGAATCCTTTCTTGCCGCTCACGCCGTAGGTGGCGAAGTCGCCGGTCAGCGTGGCGGTGAAGGCGACGTGAACCGCGTCGTCCGCCCAGGCGGGCGGCGCGGCGAGCGACAGCGCCAGCGTGACGGGGCACAGGATGGGACACAGCTTGCGAAGAACGTTCATGATCGTTTCCCCTTGAGTGTGAATGATCGATGCGCCACGTCAACTCAGATAGAAGGCCTTGAGCGACGCCTCGGTGACGCTTGCGCCGGTCTGACGGCTGACCACTTCGCCGACGCGCATCGCATAGACGTGATCGGCCATCCGAATGGCCTCGACGGTGTTCTGTTCGACGAGCAGAATCGGGATGCGCTTCTCCCGGATCTTCCGCAACGTTTCCAGCACGACGCCGATCATGCGCGGCGAAAGACCCATCGTGGGTTCGTCGAGGATGAGCAGGGCCGGGCGCGACATCATCGCGCGCGCGATCGCGAGCATCTGCTGCTCGCCGCCGGAAAGCGTGCCCGCCGCCTGTCGTCTGCGTTCGTGAAGAATCGGAAAGAGCGTGAACATGTCGTCCATGTCGCGCTTCGTTTCGCGGCGGTCGTCGCGCACATACGCGCCGAGTTGCAGATTCTCCTCGACGCTCAGGCCGGCAAACACGCGGCGTCCTTCGGGAACGTGTGCGATGCCCGCCTTCACGCGCCGATCGGGCGCGAGATCGTCGATGGCCTTGCCGCGAAAGCGCACGCTGCCGGTCGCGCCGCGATGCAGGCCGGAAATCGCCTGGAGCGTGCTCGTCTTGCCCGCGCCGTTGCTGCCGACGAGACTGACCACTTCGCCGTCGCAGACATCGAAGGACACGCCGCGCACGGCCTTCACGCCGCCGTAGGAGACCGACAGATCGCGGACTTCGAGTAGCGGCGCGCTCATGTGCGTTTGCCCAGATAGGCGGACTGCACGTCGTCGTGGGCAAGCACGGCCTGCGGCGTGCCCTCGATCAGCTTGCTGCCGAAATGAAGCACGGTGACGCGATCGGCGAGATTGCGGATCACGTCCATGTCGTGCTCGATGAGCAGAATCGCGACGCCTTGCGCGCGAATCTGCCGGATCAGTTCACTCAACTCCAGCTTCTCGCTGACGTTCATGCCCGCGAGCGGTTCGTCGAGCAGCAGCACGCGCGGTTGTGAGATGAGCGCGCGCGCCAGCTCCACGCGACGCTGATGTCCGTATGACAACGCGCTCGCCTGCTTCGTCGCGGCATGCGCGCCGAGTCCGACGAATTCGATCAGCCGATGCGCATCCGCAACGGCCGCCTTCTCCTGCTCACGCGCCTTCTTCGTGCGCAGCAGCGCCGCGAGCGCGCCGCAGTCGAAGCGGCTGTGCGCGCCGACGAGCACGGTTTCGAGCACGGTCATCGAACCGAAAAGGCGCGTGTTCTGGAATGTGCGTCCGAGTCCGGCGCGCGCGAGCGTGTGCGAGCGCCAGTGCGGCGAACTCGCGCCGTTGATCCAGACCTGGCCCGCGGTCGGCCGCACGAAACCCGACAGCGCGTTGACGACGGTGGTCTTGCCCGCGCCGTTCGGCCCGATGAGCGCGTGAATCTCGTGCTCCTGAACGTCGAGATCGAGTTGCTTCACGGCGGTCAGGCCACCGAACGTGACGGTGAGTCCCTGCGCGCGCAACGGCAGACCGACGCCGCCTTGCGTCGCGGCGCGCGTGGCACCGGCGTGAGTGTGCGCGGTGTCGATGTTCATGGCGAGGGATTGGCCTCTGGCGTTCGTCATGCGTCACTCCATCGTGAGACGAAGACGCGCTTTCGCGGCGATGCCTTCGGGGCGAAACAGCATCAGCGCGACGAGTAGCACGCCGAGCAGCACGTAGCGGGACTCGGGATAAGCAGACACAAAAGGGATCTTCAGCGAGAGTTGCAGGAACACGATCCAGATGGCCGCGCCGATGAACGGACCGACCAGCGTGCCGAGACCGCCCAGCACGATCAGCATCAACACGAGAATGTTCTCGAAGAGCGTGAAGCTCGCCGGGCTCACGTACTGCTGCAGATGCGCGTAAAACACGCCGACCATGCCGCCGACGAAACCGCTGCACGCATAAGCGAGCAGCTTGAAGCGCGTCCCCGCGACGCCCATCATTTCGGCGGCGTCCTCGTCCTCGCGCAACGCGACCCATGCGCGGCCCACATACGACCGCGACAATCGCGCGACCGCGAACAGCACGACGGCGGTCAGGCCGAGAGCGAAAAAGAACTGCGTGCGCGGTTCGTCGAAGCTCACGCCGAAGAACTGCGGGGAGGGAATGCCGCGCACGCCCATTGGGCCGTTGGTCACGGAGATCCAGTTGGTCGCGACGATGCGCACGATCTCGCCAAAACCTAGTGTCATGATCGCGAGATAGTCGCCGCGCACGCGTAAGGTCGGATAGCCGAGTATCGCGCCGAGCAGCGCGGCGAGCAGTCCGCCCACGAGCAGATTCGGATAAAAGAGCCACCAGATCGATGCAGTGTCGACGCCGAAGTGGTTCTGCATGACGCTGATGAAGATGAGCGACGAGAAGTACGCGCCGATCCCGAAGAACGCGACAAAGCCGAGATCGAGCAGACCGGCCAGCCCGACAACGATGTTCAGCCCGCTCGCGAGCATGCCGTAGACGAGCACCATCACGAGCACGCTCAGCCAGTAGTCGGAGCGAATAGCGAGACCGAGCGCGACCGCGATGGCCAGCGCACCGATGGCGACACGTTTCTCGCCGTAGCGTCCGAGTGCGGCGAACGCGCGATCGAGCCATCCGAACGCTTCCGCCAGCGCCCGGCCGCGTTTCGCACCGCCGCTCGACATCAGGCTGCCGCGCGCGCTCACATTGAGATCCGCGCGCCCGAGCAGGCCTTGCGGGCGCACGAGAAGCAGCAGCACGAGCAACGCGAAACTGATTGCGTCCTGATACACGGAGCCATTGGGCAGATAGCCCGCGCACAGCGATTCCACGACGCCGAGAATCACGCCGCCGAGCGCCGCGCCCGGAATGCTGCCGATGCCGCCGAGCACCGCCGCAGTCAGCGCTTTCAGGCCGGGCACGAAGCCCATCGTCGGGCTGACGAACTGAAACGACTGCGCATAGAGAATGCCGGCGAACGCTGCGAGCGCCGAGCCGAGCACGAACGCCGCGCAGATGATGCGGTTCACGGGAATGCCGACCAGATACGCGGCGGTCGCATCCTGCGCCGCGGCGCGCATCGCGCGTCCGAGCGACGTTGCGGAGACGAAGAACTGCACGCCGAGCATCGCGACGATTGCGCAGCCGAACACCGCGAGCTCCGATGGCGTCACGGTCAGATCGGCGCCCA
The DNA here is from genome assembly GCA_001580565.1 of Caballeronia megalochromosomata. Lineage (GTDB taxonomy): Bacteria > Pseudomonadota > Gammaproteobacteria > Burkholderiales > Burkholderiaceae > Caballeronia > Caballeronia megalochromosomata. Next base: position 22,153 of record LRBF01000122.1, read on the forward strand.
GTGACAGAGAGGGCAAACCGCCAACCGGCAGCGGTGGGAAGCGCAGGGACGTCGGTCCCCATACGGTCTGCGCGACGCTCTGCAGCAGCACGGATATCGCGATCGATGTGATGAGCGGCGCGAGTCGCGGTGCGTTGCGCAATGGCCGATACGCGACCACGTCGATCAGTGCGCCGAGCGCGGCGACACCGGCGATCGCGAGCGGGGCGGCGATATAGAAGCTGAGTGCGGGCATCGGCACCTGAATGCCGAAGAGCGCAATCTCTTTTGTCATCAGCGTGAGCGTGAGGAATCCGCCCAGCATGAACAGTTCGCCGAACGCGAAATTCACGAGTTTGACGACGCCATAGACCAGCGTATATGCGACGGCGGCGAGCGCGTAGATCGACCCGATCACCAGACCATTGAGCAGCAGTTGTTCGAAATACGGCATGACGTTCGTTTTCTCCTTGCGTCGATGAGGCAGGGAAACGTGTTTGGATTACCGTAGCACTTCAAAAAATAGCAAAAATAATTTCGGATACCGAATAAATGTCATTAACGCACGAGTTCGACGAGTGGCCCGATCGTCGCGCGAACATGCTCTCGCACGATCTGCTCGACGGCTTCGCGGTCGCCGCTTTCGACCGCGGTCACGATCTCTTCATGAAACTGGCGAGATGTCATCGGCTTGTCTCCGTGTTCGAGCCAGATGCGCATGTATGGCTCGATAATCGAATGCAGGCTCGATATCTGCCGTTGCAGACGAGGCATGGCCGCGAGCTCGCTCAGATACTCATGAAATTCGCGATGACGCGTGACCCATTCGGAGGCGTCGTCGTTGACGCTTTCCATACGCTCCAGCAGATGGCGCAGCGTTGCTACATCCTTCTTCGTCATGCGCGTCGCCGCGATGCCCGCAGCAAGACCTTCGAGCACCGCGCGAGTTTCGAACACCTCATGCATTTCAGCGGCGTCGAGCCCGCGCACGATCGCGCCGCGATTCGCGCGAATCAGCAATAGCCCCTCGGCGGCGAGTCGTCGGAATGCTTCGCGCACCGGCATGCGGCTCGTACCGATATCGCCGGCGATCTCTTCTGCGATGAGCCGATGGCCTGCGCGATATCGGCCGCTCCGGATGGCTTGCTCGATATAGCGATACGCCTCGTCTTCCGCCGACAGGCCGTGGACGCCATGCCATTCCGCCATGCAGCCTCCTGCATCGAATCGTAATTTTTGTAAAACTGTATCCATGCATGAATGGATGAACGTTAGTCCAAACAAAAATCGATGTCACTATTGGGGTTTTTACTGATATTGAAGCGAAGCCAGCCACTGCTCACGAGCGACATGGCCGATCTCGACGTTCGTCGTGGTCTTTCATGACCGAGCGAGCACGCCCCGAAGCACGAGTTCGCAGATGAATTCTTCGTAGCGTCTGCTTTCGGCCAGCATGTCGATCGTTTTTCCACGCGCGAAGCGAAGCATGGGGAAGCCCGTGACGAAGGACTCGCACATGCCTACAACCGCAAGAAAGAGTTGCTGCCCGTCCACTGCGCGCATGGTCCGGTCGGCGACGCCGCAGTCGATGATCGTCTGATAGGCGCGCATGCCGCCATCGGTCAGCTTCTCCATCAGGCGTCGTGCGGTCGGATCGTCAGACTTCACCACCTCCTGCGCGATGAGCTGGTGAAAGTACGGGTATTCGACCTGCAGTGCCATCAATGACCTGATTCGCGCCTTCAGCGCCTCCTGTGGCGTGCCATCGGAGGCAGCCACAAAACGCTCGACCCGGTGCGCGAACTGCTCTGTCAGCCTTTCGGCGACGGCAAGCAGCATGCTTTGGCCGTCGCGAAAGTAATAGCGCGCAAGCGATGGATCGACCCCCGCGAGACGCGCTACCTCCGAGCGCGTGATCTTGCTCGGAGGAAGCTTGCGCAGCAGCTCGCACGCACATTCGACGATGGTGTCCCGTCCGATCGCCGGTGCATCGGCGCCCGGACGTCCGCTCATTCGCTTGACGGCGCGTGGTTTGCGCTTTGTTCCATCTTGCGGTGTGACCGTTTCTGACTTTGGCATCGCGTATCGAGGTTGATGAGCGGAGCTTCAAGAGCCTTCGTGAGCGGCGACGGAAGGCGTGTCCGACTTCCTGCGCCGGAAAGCGATTGTCAGCAAAAGCCAGAGCGTTTTCAAGTCGAGCAGCTTCAGCGCCGCACGCGCCTCTTCCGGCCTCAATTCCGCCGACATCGGCATGGCGCCGAAGATCATGCCCTTGACGACGAGGCTCGACCCGTCGCGCTCGAACGACGTCACCGTCATCATTTCCTGGCCATCCGACGAGTAGATTTTCATACAGCCGCCTTGCGTACGCGATCGAAATTGAGACCGATGTCCGAGAAAACGTTCATCACCGTATTGCGTCCCGCGCCGAACACACTGCCGCCGGGATGCATGAACGGGCCGACGAGATAGAGGCGCTTCACGCCCGGAACGCGATAGTCGGAGAGTTCAGGTGTCGGGCGATTGCCGCCGCTCTGGAAGAAGTTGCCGCCCAGCCCGTGAATGTCGCCCTCGACGAAGCTGTTCGGCGAATCGCGTTCGTGATCCAGCGGGCTCTGCACTTCGCGAGCGAGGATGTTGCCGTCATCGAGGTTGCTCACGAACTTGCGGGCGCCTTCGAGCGCTTGTTCGCCGACTTCGTGCTTCACCTCGTCCCACCGCGCGGCGCCGCCTTCAGCGAGCCGATAAGGCACGAAGGCTTGCGTGAAGGCGATGCCCTTGCCGGCCGGCGCGCGCGTCGAATCGATACGCGTCTGGTCCTGACCGGAAAGAATCTGGTTTGCCGGAATCTCGCCGTGACGCAGCGGATCGTATTCCTTGAGGAACTCGGACAGTCTGTCCGTGTGACAGTACTGGACCATCTGACAGCTTTCGAGGGACTTGCCCGCGCGAAATTCGAGCGGCTTGTCGAGCGCCATATGCACCTGAAGCACATTGAACGACGAGAACTTGCCGGCCTTGGCGCGCTTGATGAGCGGCGGCGCGAGTCCATCCACGAAGCGGTCCAGCACTTTCGGGTGGATGGCCGCGATCACTGCGTCGCGGGCCATGTATTGCTCGCCATCGGTGGTTTCGAGCCCGACCGCGCGATCGCCGCTGGTGAGCACCTTGCGTACTTCGCGATTACAGACCACTTCACCGCCGAAGTGACGAATGCATTGCACGAGCGCATCGGACAGCTTGCCGCTGCCGCCGATCGGCTTCGGCGATCCGAACTTGTGCATCAGTGCGGGGAACAGGAACAGACCCATGGCCGTGCCGCCCTCGTCGGGGAAGTGCAGCAGTTCCGCCGACGGCTTCAGCATGTGGATCTTCACCTGCTCGTTCTCGAACATGTCGTCGACGAAGTCGAGCGGGCTGCGCGTCATCATCTGGAAGATGTCGCGGCCTTCAGGGCTTTGCGAGAGCATCGCGAGAAACGGTCCAGTGGGCGCGGGTGGCGCGTACATGCCCTGCAGGAACATCGGCAGGAGCTTTTCGCTCTGCGCCGCGAAGCGACGATAGGTTTCCGCGTCTTTCTCCGAGAGCTTCGCGATCGACTCGCAGGTCTGGTCCGAGTTGCGATGCGTGACGATGTGACTGCCATCGGCGAAGAGCGTGGCTTGCGGCTTGTTCATCGCGACGTACTTCAGTCCGAAGCGCGAGAGAAGGCCGAGTTCGTCTTCGGTCATCATCGGATTGCCTGCGAGCATGACGTGCGACGAGGAGTGCGTGTCGTGATGAAACCCCGGCAGGGTGATTTCACGTGTGACCACGCCGCCTCCATAGAAGGAAGCGCGTTCCAGCACGAGCACGCTCTTGCCCGCCTTGGCGAGATAAGCGGCGGCAACGAGCCCGTTGTGACCCGCGCCCATGACGACGACATCGAATTGCGGCATTGCATGTCTCCTTGATTAATCGGTGTCCCGCATCAAACGGAATAGAAGTTGGGATCGAGCCCTGCGCGTGCGAAGTCGATCAGCGCCTGCTCATAGTCCGGTTCGGAGGAAATGGCGAAGCGTTCCTCGCGCAGTCCTTGCAGCAGGCGCGTCGCGCAATCGATCACGCTGCCGGGCGTCGCCAGTTCGACAGGCGTGCGCTCGAACCAGCCCATGCGCTGCGGATAGGTGAGTCCATCCGGACGCGTGGCCGTGAGGCCGGGGCAGAACAGCGACACGCCGATGCCATGTGGTTTCATCGCGCAGGACAAGGCATAGGTCCAGGCCAGCACGGCGCCTTTCGATGTCACGTAGGGCATCAGATGCTGCACGACCGGGTTGGGACGAATCACGAGCGACGACGCCGTATTGACGATGTAACCGCTGCGTCGCTCGATCATGTCCGGCAGAAACGCCTCGACCATGCGGACGTCGCCGAGCACGTTGATCTCGAACGACTGGCGGTAGCGATCGAGGTCGATCGTGCGCACGTCGCCGGGACCGAACTGCTGTGCGGCTGCGTTGTTGATGAGCATGTCGACGCGTCCGAAGCGCTCGACGATGCGCCCGCGCGCCGCTTCGATCGATCTTGCGTCGCCGACATCGCACGTGACGGCGAGCGATTGCGCGCCGCTCTCGGCCAGCGCCGCGGCGACGTCGCTCGCGCGCTGCGGATCGATATCGGCGATCACGACGCGCGCGCCTTCATGTGCGAGCTGGTGCGCGAGCGCTTCGCCGATGCCACGCCCCGCGCCCGTGATCAGCACCACCTTCCCGGTGAAATCCATGATCTTCGACTCCTTTGCTCTTTATTACTATCGATGGTAATTTAACGCGTGCCGATTGGCTGTTCAAGACACGATGACGCGCTCTGGGGTTTACCCGTGGAACAACGAAAATGCTTGCGACTGCTGGTCCGTCGCGCGCCGGCAGGGGCGCGCGCGACGGACGCCGTGCGGCTAGAACGCCGTGCGCATGCCGACAATGAACGACGTCGAATTCTTGCCGAGATAGGCGGCCGTGACCGTGGAAACGGGCGTGCTGCCCGACGCACTGGTCGCCTGATAGTAGGCGTTTTCGCCGTTCCAGATCTTGCTCACGCCCGCATAGACGATGGTGCGCTTCGAGAGGCTGTAGTCCACGCGCACGCTCGCCGAATCGGCATTTGCATTGGCAACGGCCTGATCGCGCGTGAAGCCGTAGTCGAAGCGCACGGAGGTCGCGCCAAACGGAATGGCGAGCGCAAAGTCGACGTTGTAGCGATTGACGGCCGCCGTGCCGGTGGCGTCGGTGGTGAAGACGCGCTGATACAGCACATAGGGAATGGCCCAGGCGAAGGCGTAGCTCGCGCCGGCGGTGACCATCGACAGCATGGAATTCGGAAAATTTACGTCATGCGGCGATTTCGAGCGATAGAAGCCGCCCGCCACGCGCAGGCCGCCGAAATCGTATTGCCCTTTCACTTCCCACAGATTGCCCGCGGCGGTGCCGTTGGAGCCGAAGGAATATTGGGCATCGAGCACGAAGCCGTAAAGCGAGGGCGACTCGTAACGCACCGTGTTGTTGGTGTTCATCACGGTGTAGCCCTGGAACAGGAACGCGTTCTCGGAAGCGCCCCAGCGCGCCATCCAGAAGCTCGACAGAATGTCGTTCTGCAAGGTCGTCACGCGGCCCATGCGAAGTTCGCCGTATGCATCGTTGCGCAGGGCCAGGTAGGCGTTGCGGCTGAAGAAGGACGTCGCGCCGACGCCGGTGTTCGGATTGAACGGCGCTTCGAGATCGAAGAGCGCTTTGGTGCCGCCGCCGAGATCCTCGACGCCCGACAGGAAGAAGCGGCTTTGATTGAGCGCGCCGTTGCCGAGGCCGTCCACCGTGCCCTGGCCGGTGATGGCGTGCTGAAAATAACTATCGACGTATCCGCCGAGCGTGACCGAGCTTTGCGCATGCACGCTCAGGGACACGCAGGTGCCAAGCGCCGCGACGGCGGCGAGTCGTTGGGATCTCATCCAGTCTCCAGACATCGTTGTTTTAGTCGCTTCACATTGCGCGCTTGCAGTGAGCGGCGCCGTGAATCCACATCGTCGAGTTGCCACGAGCGAAAGTTAATGGACTACGGCACGGAAAACTATTGCTGGAGGAGCAAACCAGTTGTGCGGGATTGGCGACGCGCCGCGTTCCGCGCCACGCACAACTGGTTTGCCGGATTGGCGATAGGCAAGGTCGGGCGGCGCGCCTACAGTCTTTCGAAAACCGGGCGAAACCGGCTGGCTTGTACGAGTGAGACACGGGCGGCGCGGGCCGCCACAACACGGAGCGAGACATGGCAGGAAGACTGAGCGGCAAGGTGACGCTGGTGACGGGTATCGGCGGTGGCATCGGTAAGGGATGCGCGATGCTGTTCGCGCAGGAAGGTGCGACCGTGATCGGCTGCGACATCGACGAACGCACCGCCACCGCGATCGCCAGCGAGGCACGCGAGCGCGGTCTGTCGATCGATGCCGTGGCGCCGTGCGATCTTACCCAACCGGAAGACGTGCGGCGCTTCATCGAGCACGCCGGGGAGCGTCACGGGCGCATCGATGTGCTGCTCAATGCGGCGGCGATTCCGCCCCATATGGCATCCGTTGCCGAGATGGACTACGCGAGCCAGTGGACGCCGACGATGGTCGGCGAGGTCGATCTGGTGTTTCTCGCCTGCAAGCTCGCGTGGCCGTATCTCCAGCGCAGCACGGCGGCGTCGATCATCAACTTCGCGTCGGTGTCGGCGTTTCGCGCGTCGGTGAGCTTCGGCATGGCCGCGCACTGCGCGGGCAAGGCGGCCGTGCTCGCGATGACGCGCCAGCTCGCGCTCGAGGGCGGCCCGACGATCCGCGCCAACACCATTTCGCCCGGGCTCATCGTGACGCCCGCGACGGAATACGCCGGCGCCACGCAAGGCGAAGTGCGGGAGCGGCTGCTCACGCGCATTCCGATGAAACGGCTCGGTCGCCCGGAGGACATCGCGTGGTGCGCGGTCTATCTCGCTTCCGACGAATCGGGCTGGGTCACCGGCGCCAATTTTCCCGTTGACGGAGGTGTGATGGCCGGCTGAAGCTAACGCGTCTCCGCTGGATGCGCAAAGAGGAGACACGATGCGCATCGAAATCGGCACATCAGAACGACACAGAGGATCGACACTCATGAAGTCACGCTTTTTCTACGGCTGGATCATTACATTCGCGTCAGGATTCGGCATCGCCTGCAGTTTCGCGGTGCTGATTCCGGCGACGCTCGGCCTGCTCGTCGGCCCGCTGAACCGGGAGTTCGGCTGGTCCATACAGCAGGTCATGGCCGCGAACATCTTCACGACGACAGCGGGCGTGCTCGTCGGACCGTTCGTCGGCGCGCTCGTCGACCGGCTCGGCGCGCGCAAGGTCATCATCGCCTCGTTCGTCATCGAGGCGCTCATCATTCTGTCGTTTCGCTTCATGAGCGATTCGCTCGTGCTGTTCTACGCGCGCTTCGCCGCCTTCGCGCTGCTGTGCAGCGGCTGCACGGCAATCGGCTTCACGACGATGATCTCGCGCTGGTTTCATCGCAGGCGCGGCCTCGCGCTCGGCGTGGCGCTCGCGGGCACGGGGCTCGGCGGCGTGCTGTGGTCGCTCGCGGTCAGCACGATGTTCGCATCGATCGGCTGGCGTGCGTCGTTCGGCTGGTTCGCGGCCTTCGTCGGTCTGTTCGCCGCGCCGTTGCTGTTCATGATCCTGCGCGACGACCCCGCTTCGATGGGCCTGCGCGTCGACGGCGGCGCGCCGGGCAGCGACACGGCAATCAACCGCGACTGGGGGATGAGCCTGCACGAGGCCGCGCGCACGCGCCAGTTCTGGATGCTGCTCGCGGTGTCCTTCCTCGTCGCGTTCGGCGTGCAGAGCATCATGTTCAATCTCGTGCCGATCGTGAAGAAGGCGGGTGATCCGGCCAACATCGCGGGCATCATCCAGGCGTCGCTGTGGGGCGCGCTCGTGTTCGGACGAGTCATCACCGGGTGGCTGCTCGACCGCTTCTTCGCGGCGCGCGTCGCGATGGCGTTCCTGCTGTTGCCGGTCATCGGAGCGGCCATGTTCGCCACCGGCGCGACGGGGTCATCGGCGTTCGTCGCCGCGATGCTGATCGGCCTCGCGGCGGGCGCGGAAGTCGACACCTTCGCGTACATGGCGAGCCGCTACTTCGGGCTGAAGCATTACAGCCGCATCTACGGCGCGTGCTTCTCGCTGTTTGCACTCGGCTCGGGCATCGGACCGGTCACCACGGCGCACATCGCGCAGAGCGCAGGCGGCTACGCCCCTGCTTTGTGGACGCTCGTCGTCGTGCTGCTTGCCGCCGCCGCGCTGCTCATGTTCTTCCGCCGCTTTCCCGCGGAGCAGGAGCCGCTTTTTGTGAAGGTCGACAGCCGGCTCGGAACGGGCTCGGCGCATTCCTGACGCGATCGCGCTCGGGCAGAACAGAGATTCGGAGAAGACGGATGGATATCGCAGTGAACGAAAGCAACGAACTGGATGCACTCGAAGGCAAGGTCTTCTGGCAGGGCGACGAAGGCTACGAAGCGGCGCGTGGCGCGGCGGTATGGCGCGCGAACAAGCCGAACCGTTATCCGAAGGTGATCGTCGTGGCCGACGATGCCGCCGACGTCGCGATTGCCGTGCGCCACGCCGCGAAGCATGGCCTGAAGGTCGGCGTGCGCTCGGGCGGGCATAGCTGGACCTCGCCGCATCTGCGCGACGGCGCGATGTTGATCGATGTATCACGGCTCAACGGCATCGACGTGGACATACAGACGCGTCACGTCTGGGTCGGCCCCGGCGCGAAGGGCGAGAAGGTCAACGACGCGCTCAAGCCGCACGGCCTGATCGTGCCGACGGGACATCATTCGACCGTCGCGCTGGGCGGCTTTCTGATGTGCGGCGGCTTCGGCTGGAATTCGCGCCTGTGGGGCAACGGCTGCGCGCAGATCGCGGGGGTCGAGGTCGTGACGGCGCAGGGCGAAATCATCTACGCCGACGAGCACACGAACCGCGACTTCTGGTGGGCCGTGCGCGGCTCGGGCGCGGGCTACTTCGGCGTGGTGACGCGCTTCAGGCTGACGGCGCATCCGCTGCCCGCCGTGATGAAGAGCAGCGTCTACGTCTATCCCGCCGATGTGCTCGAAGAACTGCTCACCTGGGCACGCGAGATCGCGAGCGACGTGCCGCCGTTCGTCGAACTGGTGATCACGTCGACGGCGCACGATCCGGACGGCAACTGGGCGCCGGTGCGTCTGACGCTGAGCGCGCTCGCCATCACCGACACCGACGCACAGGCCGACGAAGCGCTCGCGCTGTTCGAGCGCTGCCCGGTCGTGGATCGCGCGACCAAACGCAAAACCTTTCAGCCGACGAACCTGACCGAACGCTATGTGAGTGGCACGGCTGCCGATCCCGTGGGCTATCGCTACGCCTGCGACAACCTCTACACGAACGCGCCCCCAGGCGAACTGATTCCGCGCATGCGTGAGCTTTTCACGTCGCTGCCGACGCCGCGCTCGCATGTGTTCTGGTTCAACTGGGGACCGGTCAAGCCGCTGGGCGATCTCGTGCTCTCGGTGCAGGGCGACATCTATCTGGGCGCGTATTCGATCTGGAGCGATCCGTCCGAAGACGCCGCAATGGACGCGTGGCCCGTCGAACAGATGCGCAAGCTGGAGGATCTCTCGGTCGGCGGCCAGATGAACGACGAGAACATGCTCGCGCGCCCCGACAAATATCTTTCCGATGAAGTCAGCGAAAAGCTCGAACGACTGCGCGCGCAGCATGATCCGCGCGGCGTGTTCCTGTCCTTCCTCACGACGGAGACGCGGTGATGAGCGGCTTGCCCGGCTCGCGCCGCTTCGATTACATCGTCGTGGGCGGCGGTTCCGCGGGCTGTGCGCTGGCCGCGCGGCTCTCCGAGGATGCCTCCGTGCGCGTGCTCTTGCTCGAAGCGGGCCCGGACCGCCGCCATCGCTACATGCCGATGCCCGCCGCGTTCTATGCGCTGCTCAAGGAGCCGTCGCTGATGTGGGGCTACAGCAGCGCGGCCGAACCGCATGCCGACGACCGCACGCTGCCGCTTCAGCGTGGCAAGGTGCTCGGCGGCACTGGCGCGATCAACGGCATGACCTATGCGCGCGGCGATCGCCAGGATTACGACGACTGGGCGGCCGCCGGCGCGACGGGCTGGGAGTACGCGAACGTGCTGCCTTACTTCCGGCGTGCGGAGTCGAACTGGCGCGGCGAGACTGCCTGGCACGGCGGCAGCGGACCGCTTGCGGTGAGCCGCGGCGAGCCCGTCGACGATCCCTTTCATCCCGCGATGATGCAGGCCGCCGCGCAACTCGGCGAGCGCATCAACGACGACTACTGCGGCCCGTCGCTCGAAGGCTTCGCGAATGTCGAGTTCACCATCGGGGGTGGCAGGCGCGCGAGCACGGCGGAGCGCTATCTGCGGCCCGCGATGCGGCGGCCCAATCTCACCGTCGAATGCAATTCGCTCGCGAGCCGCATCCTCTTTTCCGGGCGCCGTGCCGTAGGTGTGGAGTACCGGCGCGACGGCACGACGTCGAGCGTGTTCGCGGAGCGCGAGATCATCATCGCGGGCGGCGCTTACAACTCGCCGCAGTTGCTCATGTTGTCAGGCATCGGTCCGGCGGACGAACTGCGTGCGCTCGGCATCGATCCGGTCGCGGATCTAGCGGGCGTCGGGCGCAATCTGCAGGATCACGTCGTGGTCGCGATGATGTATCGCGCGCTCGGCGACGTGACCTTCAACCGCTTCCTGCGCTTCGATCGCGCGGCACTTGCGGTGCTGCAATGGAAGCTCTTCGGCACCGGGGCGTTCGCGCAGATTCCGCTTTCCTGTTGGGCGTTTCGCAGGACGCTGCTCACGCTTGCGCGGCCAGACGTGCAGTTCTTCTTCAGTCCCGTGTCGATGGATGCGCGCCTCTGGTTTCCCGGCGTGCGCGGCCCGACATCCAACATCGTCACCGCGCGCAACGCGCTGTTGCGGCCGAAGAGCCGCGGCGTGCTGCGGCTTCAGTCGCGTGATCCGGCGGCGCCGCCGCAGGTCGTATCGAACATGCTCGCCGATGCCGAAGACCGCGAGTCGCTCGTGCGTGCGATCCGTCAGACGCGCGAGCTGTTCGCGATGCCGTCGCTGCGCAAGCTCGTCGCCGATGAAGTGGCGCCGGGACCGTCCCGTTCCGGCGATGCCGATCTGCAGGCCTTCCTGCGGCAGAACGCGCGTACCGCGTGTCATCCGTGCGGGACCTGCGCGATAGGCGTCGACAGCAATGCCGTGGTCGATCCGCAATTGCGCGTGCATGGCATCGAAGGATTGCGTATCGCCGATGCATCCGTGATGCCCAACGTCGTCAGCGGCAATCTGAACGCGCCCACCATCATGGTCGCGGAGAAAGCGTCGGATCTGATCCTCGGGCGCGCGCTGCCGCCCGCTGTTCTTGCGCATGATGCGCAGGACGCCGAGCCGTCGCGCGAGCGCGTTCATTGAACGCAGAGGGTCTTCACGTGTGCATGCGAAGCACAACTGGTTTGCAGCGCGAAGCCCTTAAAACACGCGCTATCGCTCATTAGACTGATGTCATCGACGGGGCGCGGGAGCAATGCGCCACGCGTCTTTCCAAACGTCTTCAAGGGTCAGGCCAGATGACTTCAGTCTTGTTCAGGAACGTGAATATTTTCGATGGCAGCGGCGCGGAACCGTTCGCCGGTGCGGTGAGAATCGAAGGGCAGCGCATCGTGAGCGTGATGCGCGGCACGCAAGCCGTGGACGATGGCGATGCGCACGTGATCGACGGAAATGGCGCGACGCTGATGCCCGGCATGATCGAGGCGCACGCGCATCTCTCGTTCGCGTCGTCGACGGGACGCATCATTCGCGAGCGCGATCTGCCGGCGGAGGAGCATCTCCTCATCACGGCGCACAACGCGGCCGTGCTGCTCGACAGCGGCTTCACGAGCGCCTACTCGGCCGGTTCGAAAGGCGCGCGTTTCGAAGTGGCGCTGAAGAAGGAGATCGACGGCGGCTATCTGCCGGGGCCGCGACTCGTGCCGTCCACGTTCGAGCGCGCCGCTGATTCCGACAAGACGCGCAGCGGTCCCGAAGCGCTCGCGCAGTTCATCGCCCATGCGGCACAGGACGGTGTGCAGTCCGTCAAGCTGCTTCTGTCCGGCGACGATGCGTTCGGCAAGGGCGGCTCGCTCGATGTCGAATACACCGACGAAGAAGTGGCCGCCGCGAGCGCCGCCGCGCGCGAGCAGGGCATCTGGCTCGCCGCGCACGCTCAGGCGCCCGAGGCCGTGAAGATGGCCGCGCGCCACGGCTTTCGCGTGATCTATCACTGCACGCACGCGGACGAGGAAGCGCTCGATCTGCTCGAAGCGCGCCGCGACGATGTGTTCACCGCGCCCGCCATCGGTATCGTGTATGCGAAGGCGTATCTCGGCGAAGCGTTCGGCTTCACGCGCGAAGTGGCGGAGAAGTCCGGTTTCTTCGATGCGCTCGATCGCAACATCGAAGTCTATGCACGCATGCGAAAGCGCGGCATTCGCGTGCTGCCGGGCGGTGACTACGGCTTTCCGTGGAACCCGATCGGCGAGAACGCCCGCGATCTCGAACTGTTCGTCAAGCTCTTCTCGTGGCATGCGAAGGACGTGCTCGTCGCGGCGACGCGGTGGGGCGCCGATCTCATGGGCATGGGTTCCGAACTCGGGCAGATCAGGGAAGGCTTTCTTGCGGATCTCCTGCTCGTAGACGGCAATCCGCTGGACGACATCAGGATTCTCCAGGACCGCGCGAAACTGCTCGCGATCATGAAGGACGGCACGTTCCGCAAGGCGCCCATTCCCGCGCAGCAGGCCAGCGAAATAGCGGCACTGACGCGCTGACGCGTCTCTCGCGGGTTGTTGCGAATGGAGACTTCGCGCGGCCCGCGCCTATACTGTCTGTCCTCCAATACGAGAGCCCGAACGGCCGGAGACATCGATGGACCTCGCAAAACTCGAGGCGTTCGTTTGCGTCGCGGAGCTCGGCAGCCTGTCGAAAGCCGCCGCGCGTTACGGCCTCGTGCCGTCGGCGCTGAGCCGTCAGTTGTCGGCGCTGGAGACGGAATGCCGTGGGCGCCTCCTGCATCGCACGGGGCGCGGCGTCTCGCTCACGGAACTGGGCGAGCGCATTCTGCCCAAAGCACGCGCGCTGCTCAACGACGCCAGGTCGCTCGAAGCCGAAATCAGCGAAAGCGCGGGGACGGTGCGCGGCACCGTGCGTATCGCCTGCCTGCCGTCCATCGCCAGTTCATTGATGACCAAGGTCGTGAGCGAAGCGAGAAAGTCGCTGCCCGATGTGATCATTCACGCGTCGGAAGGCCTGAGCGGCAACATCGAACAATGGCTGGCGACGGGCGTCTGCGATCTCGGCTTCGTGCTGCGAAAAGGTGCGGGCTGCGTGTTCGAGCAACCCGTCGCGAAGATCCAGCTCTGCCTCGTCGGGCCGCCCGGCGATCCGCTCACGCAGGAAGAAACCATTCCGCTCGCGCGGCTCGCGGGCGTGCCGGTGCTCCAGCCCGGCGCACCGAATGCAATGCGCCTGAGCCTCGAACACACTGCGCGCCAGCATGGCTTTAGCTGGAACGTGGTCGCGGAAATGGAGTCGGTCGCGCTGACGAAGGAGATGGTCATCGCGGGCGTCGGCTATGGTGTGCTGTCGATGGCGTCGGTGCTGCCCGAAATTCAGCGCGGACGGCTGAGCGCGGCGCGCATCGTCGAGCCCGTGCTGGAGCGGCCGATTTACCTGAGCGCATCGTCGACGCGGCCTTCGACGGTCGCGGTGCGTCACCTTTCGCGGCTGATCCGCGAAGCTGCGCAGGAACTCGCGCCCGCGATGGGCTGGAATTTTCCGGCGGAAGGCCCCGACCTCGCGCCGGACGACGGCGCGCTCGACGCCGATTGAGCCGTCCGTCGCCGCCCGTTCCCGTTTGCTCATAGCTGCTTTGCTTTAGGTGGCGTAGGCAGCTTCCGAACGCTCGCATACAGTCTCTCTAAACAACGTTTCGCGACGGCATGCATATCAGTGCCGCGTCGCGCACGAAGGGAGACGAGTCTTGCACCAGGCAGAAGCGAACGGCTTTCACGATAACGGCGAAGCGAGCCTTCACTATGCCGTCTGCGGCAGCGGGCCGGGCATGGTGCTGTTCCATGAGCTGGGCGGCGGCATTCATAGCTGGGATGGCGTCATCGACCCATTGCGCGCGCAATTTCGCGTACTGCGCTTCGATCAGCGCGGTCACGGCCTCTCCGAAAAAGTACGCCGTCCCTTTTGCATGGCGGATCATGCGAACGATGCGATGCAACTCGCGCGGCATCTCGCGTTTGACGGGCGGCTATGGCTCGTCGGCGTCGCAGCGGGCGCTGCCGCCGCGCTGGAATTCGCCGCATGTTTCGCGGATCGCGTCGCGGGAATCGTGCTTTGCGCGCCCGCGCTTTCCACCGATGCCGCGCGTCGCGACTATCTCGAAGCACGCATGCGTCACGCGGAGCAAGCGGGCATGCGCGCAATCGCCGACGCATCGCTCGACCGCTCCTATCCGGTCGAGGAACGCGCAGGTGCGCGTTTCGAAACGTATCGTGCGCGCTGGCTCGCCAACGATCCGGTGTCCTACGGTCTCGCCAATCGCGCGTTGATCGACTTCACGCTCGATGCGCGTTTCACGTCGATCGACTGTCCGTGCCTCTTGCTGGCGGGCAGGCACGACCCGCTGCGTCCGCCGTCATACGTGCAGTCGCTGGTGCCGCTGCTTGCGGATGCGCGCTATGCCGAACTCGATTGCGCACACGTGATGCCGGTCCAGGCGCCGGATGCGCTCGCTCGACACATTCTCGATTTCACGCGTGATTGCCGCGTGAATCCCGGAGCGCGCTCATGACTTCGAAAGCCCTCTTGCTCGTGATGATGGAGCCGCCCGCAACGCTCGAAGAAGAGTTCAACGACTGGTACGACACCGAGCATTTCCCGCAGCGTCGCTCGATGCCGGGCTTCGAGTCAGCGTCGCGCTGGGTGTGCGTGGATGGATGGCCGCGTTATGCCGCGCTCTACGATCTCGAATCGTCCGACGCGCTGCGCAGCGACGCCTATCTTGCCGTATCGGGCGCGCAATCCACGCCGTGGAGCAAGCGCGTGCTTGCGCGCACGTGCGGTCGGCGTCGGGTCATCGCGACGGCTTTGACCGCTGATCCGTCGCACCGCGATGACGTTCCGGTGTCCCGCCTGCTCGTCGCCTGTTATCCGCGCGTGAAGGAGTCGCACGCGCTTGTCGCGCAGGCTCTCGACCGTCTCGGCGCGCGCGACGATGTCATGGATGTTCGCGGCTTCGAAGAGCGTGCGGAGGACGCCACGTCGCTCTGGTTGATGGTCGGCTTCAATGCGCCGATCTCCGCTGCCGCGCTTCACGAGACGCTCGGTGCGCTGAAAGGGCAGGGCGCGACGGTGTTCAATCTGTACGTTCCCTACACGCGAGGCTGACGGACCATGCTTCATGCAACGCGCCGCGACGAATGCTTTCGCGTGAACACATCGAGCGGACCGCTCAATGGCAGGGTCGATGGCAAGGCCGGTGGTCCGGCGATCGTCTTCAGCAATTCGCACGCCACCGATCTTTCGCTTTGGTCCGCTCAGGTCGATGCGCTCGCGGATCGATGCAACGTGATTCGCTATGACCAGCGCGGACACGGCATGACGCCCGTGTCGTCGGACGAAGTCACCTTCGACACGCTCGCGCAGGATGTCGTGGCCATTCTCGACGCGCTCGACGTCACGCGCGCGCTGCTCGTCGGCGTATCGATGGGCGCGGTGACGATGCTGCGCTGCGCCGCGCTGTATCCGTCGCGCGTAGCAGGCGTGCTCGGATGCGATGGTCAGTGGGCCGCACCCGCCGGCGCTCGCGACACGTGGGACGCGCGCATGCGCATCGCCACGGACCAAGGGACGGCGGCGCTCGTCGAACCCACGGTGTCGCGCTGGTTCACGCCCACATCGCTCGCACAGGCGACGGACGGCGTGCAGCACGCGCGACGCATGATCGGTGCGACCTCTGCGGCGGGTTATGTCGCCGCCGCCCGCGCGATGCAGTCCTACGACTTTCGCGCCGACTACCCGCAGTTGCGCATGCCGGTGCGCTACGTCGTCGGCGCGAACGATGGCGCGCTTCCCGTCGTGATGCAGCAAATGAGCGAAGCAACCGCCGACTCGCGCTATATGGCGATTCCCGATGCGGGCCATCTGCCCAATCTCGAACGACCCGAACTGTTCAACGAAGTGCTCCGGCGTTTTGTCGCGGAGTTGGCATGACGACAGGACCGATCTCAATGAAACGAATCGCCGAACTCGATGTTTCCGCGCTGAACCCGGAACAGGCGCACGTTCACGCGGCCATCTCGGCCGGTCCGCGCGGCGGCGTGCGCGGGCCGCTGGCGGTATGGCTGCATCGACCTAAGTTGGCCACACATGCGCAGGCGCTCGGCCAGTACTGCCGTTACGAAACCTGTTTGCCCGCGCGGCTGTCCGAGCTCGCGATCATCGTAACCGGCGCTATCTGGCAATCTGCCTATGAGTGGGAGGCACATGCGCCGCTCGCGTTGCAGGCGGGCATTGCGCCCGAAATCGTCGATGCAATTCGCGACGGTGCCGTGCCGAGCTTCACCGCGCGCGATGAACAGGTGGTGCATGACTTCGTGAGCGCGCTGCATCGCGAGCGCGCCGTCTCCGATGCGCTGTATGCGCACGCCGTCGAAGTGCTCGGGCAGGACGCGGTAATCGATCTCGTCGGCCTGGCGGGCTACTACACGCTGATTTCGATGACGATCAACGTCTTCGGGGTCGAACCGAAGCAACCAGTGACGTTCGGTGGAGACCGCTCATGATGCGCACGGACATTGTCGAGATCGACGGCGGGCGCATCGAGGGTCTGGTGAGCGAGGACGGGGCTTGCCGCATCTTCAGAGGCATTCCCTTCGCCGCCCCGCCGGTCGGCCCGTTGCGCTGGCGCGCGCCGCAGCCGGTCGTGCCGTGGCCGGATGTGCGGCGCGCCGACCGATTCGGCCCGGCGCCGGTGCAGCCGCTCATCGCGGGCGACAGCATCATGCGCCAGTTCTCGTTCGCGAGCCCGCCGGAGTGCGGCATCAGCGAGGATTGTCTGTATCTCAACGTATGGAGCGGCGCGCGCGCGTCCGGCGAGAAGCGGCCCGTGATCGTGTGGATCTTCGGCGGTGGGCATCGCGTAGGGAGCGCGTCGCATCCCGTCGCGGACGGCACGCAACTCGCGAAGCTCGGCGCCGTCGTCGTGTCCGTGAATTACCGGCTCGGCGCGCTGGGCTATCTCGCGCATTCCGAACTGACGCGTGAGTCGGGCGCTTCGGGCAACTACGCCGGCCTCGATATCGTGGCCGCGCTGCACTGGGTTCGACGCAACATCGCCGCGTTCGGTGGCGATCCTTCCTGCGTGACGTTGTTCGGGCAATCGGCAGGCGCTGCGCATGTGAACGTGCTCGCGGCGTCGCCCATCGCGCGCGGGTTGTTTCATCGCGTGATCGTGCATAGCTCTGGACGTTTTGCGGGCGGCCCAATGGGCGCGCCGATGAAGACGCTGGAAGAGGCGGAGCAGGACGGAGAACGTCTGCTCGCGGGCATCGGCGCGCATTCGCTCGAAGATCTGCGCAACATGCCCGCCGATGCGATGTCAGGTCCCCGCGGCATGTGGAATCCGATCGTCGACGGTCGGCTTCTCACCGATAGCGTGCAGGCAATATTCGAACGCGGCGCCGAAACGCGCGTGCCGGTGCTCGCGGGCTATACGGCAAACGAGGCCGCACCGTATCCGCAGACCGATTTGCATACGCGCGAGGGTTTCCTGCGCCACGCGTCGAATACGTATGGCCATGACGCCGAGGCCTTCCTGCGCCTCTACCCACATGCGACGGACGAGCAGGCCGCGCAGTCCAGCTATCTGCTCCGTCGCGACACGGCGTTCGCGTATCAGCCGTACAAGTACGCGCAGTTCGCAGCGCGTTCGGGCGTCGCCGACACCTGGCTCTTCAATTTCGAGCGCGACGTGCCCTTGCCGGACACGGCGCGCTTTCATGAACCGGTGCCGCCCCACGGCTACGGCGCGTATCACGGCGCGGAGCTTTGGTACGTGTTCGATAACCTGAAGCAGCAGCCGTGGGCATGGACTGCTCAGGACGAACGCGTCGCCCATCACATGTCACGTAGCTGGGTCGCGTTCGCGCGCACCGGCAACCCCAACGCCGATGGCCTGTCGAAATGGCCCGCCTTCACGCCGCGAGCGCCGCTCGCGATGCGCTTCGGCGAACGCATCGAAGCGGGCGCACCGCTCAATCGTGAAGCGCTCGAGTTTCACGATGCCCATTTTCATCGCGCGCGCTCGACCGCGCATGACATCGTCCCGAACGCATGAATACAACGTGGAGATCCGCGAAATGAGCAGCATCGAATTCTGGCATGACCATGCAGGCATCAGCGTGCCCAATCTGGACGAATCGATCGCGTGGTACGAAGGTGTGCTTGGCTTTACCGTCGAGCGCCGCAACACGATCGAATCGATTCCCGCCGAGGTCGCGATCCTTATCAACGGCAACCTGCGCCTCGAACTGTTTCAGGTACCGGGCGCCAAGCCACCTGCCGAGGATCGCAGCCTGCCGAACGAGGATCTCAAGACCTTCGGCAACAAGCACGTGTCGTTCGCGGCGGAAGACGTGTTCGCGCTCGCCGACGAGCTCAAGGCGCGCGGCGCCGATATCGTCTGGGTCAAGAAATTTCCCTTCGGCTCGAATCTCTTCATGCGCGACAACGCGGGCAACCTGATCGAGTTCGTGCAGCGCGCGAAGCCGGCGATCCAGCCCGCCACGCTTTGATCGCAACGAGGAGACGACATCATGCAAAGCCTCTGTCTCGTCGATGCCAACCGCATTATCGAAGTCGCCATTGCCGCGGCGCGCGAGCGCCATCACAAGCCGATGACGGTCGTGGTGCTCGACGACGCCGGGCACGTGAAGGCCGTGCAGCGCGAGGACGGCGCGAGCATGCTGCGCTTCGACATCGCACAGGGCAAGGCGTATGCGGCGGTCGGCATGGGCGTCGCGAGCCGCACGCTGCTGGAACGCGCGAAGGACAACCCCGCGTTTTTCGGCGCGCTGTCGGCGACCGCAGAGGGCAGGTTCGTCCCGCAGACGGGCGCGGTCGTGATCGTCGGCGCTCAGGGTCAGGTCCTGGGCGCGGTCGGCGCGAGCGGTGGCACGGGCGACGAGGACGAAGCCATCTGCATCGCCGGCGTCGAAGCGGCTGGCTTCACGCATCGTTGAGGCGCTCATGTATTCCACGATTCATTGTTCATGTGCGAAGGGCGGCGTCGACGTTCACACGCACGTCGTGCCCGCATCGTTTCCGGCGAGCGTCGAGGGACGCGTGCCAGCCGGTTGGCCTTCGATGGAGCCGCCGCGCGCGTGCCATCGTCACGTCGTGATCGACGGCAAGCGCTACCGGACCGTGTCCGACCAGTGCTGGGACGTGACGCGCCGCATCGCTGATATGGACACGCAGCGCATCGGCCTGCAGGCGCTGTCGCCGATGCCCGAGTTGCTCTCGTACTGGATGAGCGAAGCCGATGCGCTGCCGCTGCTGCACTACGTGAACGACGTCATCGGCGAGATGGTGGCGCGGGGCGGTGGCCGCATGATCGGGCTCGGCGCGGTGCCGCTGCAAAGCGTCGACACAGCTATCGCGGAACTGGAGCAACTGATGCGTCAGCCCGGCTTCGCGGGCGTCGAGATCGGGAGCAATGTGAACGGCGTGCCTATCGGCGCGATGGAGTTCGATCCGTTTTTCGAAGCGGCCGAGGCGCTCGGCGCGGCGGTGTTCGTGCATGCGCTGCGACCCGCGGGCAAGGAGCGGCTCATCGGTCCGCCGCAACTGGTTCAGGCGCTCGCTTATCCGACCGATGTCGGGCTCGCCGCGGCATCGGCCATCTGCACGAATCTGATGGTGCGCCGTCCGCGTCTGCGCATTGCGTTCAGTCATGGCGGCGGCACGCTCGCGTCGCTGTTGCCGAGGCTCGAGCAGGCGCGAACCGTATTCACGCCGCTCGTCGATGCCATCGAGATGAGGCCCATCGAACAGGCCCGCCGCATGTACTACGACGCGCTCGTGTTCGACGCGCCGACGCTCGCGCACTTGCGCGCGCTGTTCGGCGATACGCGAATCATGCTCGGCACCGATTATCCGTTCGCCTTCTCCGATGCCGCCGCGCGAGAGCGCATCGAGCGTGCGGTGCCGGATGAGGATGTTCGCGCGCGGTTGATCCATCGAAACGCCGAGTCTTTTCTCGGCTTGCAATGAAGGAGTCACAGATGACACAGGGCCTTGTCACCGCATTGCGCGGGATCGACATCGGCGTGCCGGATCTGGATCTGGCCACGCGCTTCTATACAGAGACATGGCGGCTGTCGATCGCCGCACGCGATGACGATGCGGTCTATCTGCGCGGCACCGGCGACGCGCATCACGTGCTCGCCCTGCATCGCAGCGAGACCCCGCAGGTGCGCGCGGTGGTGTTTAGCGTGCCTTCCATCGAAACGCTCGGCACGCTTTCCCGCACAATTCCGCAGCATGGCGGCGCGATCCTGAGCGGCCCCGACGCATCGGCCGATCCGGCTGGCGGCGTCGAACTGGTCGCGCGCGATCCGCAAGGACGCCGCTTTCGCTTCGTGACCTGCGATGCGCGTCATGCGGACACGCAATGCGCCGCCGACCGTCCGGTGAAGATCACACATGTGGTGCTCAACAGCGAAAACGTCGCGGTCGTGCAGCGCTTCTTTGAGGAGGCGCTCGGTTTCCGGCTTTCCGATCGCACGCGGATCATGGCGTTCATGCGTTGCAGTTCCGATCATCACAGCATCGCGCTGGCGGATGCCGAGGAGAACAGCCTCAATCATGTCGCATTCCTGATGCCTGATCTCGACTCCGTGATGCGCGGCGGCGGACGCATGAACGACGCAGGCTATCCGATCGAATGGGGCGTCGGGCGGCACGGGCCAGGCAACAACGCGTTCGCCTATTTCGTGGGGCCCTTCGATTTCGTCATCGAGTACACGGCGGAAGTGCAGCAGGTGGACGACAGCTACAGAACCGGCGGACCGGAAGACTGGAAATGGCCGCCGGGACGCATCGATCAATGGGGCATCGGCAAACCGCCGTCGGCCCGGCTGAAAGCCGCGCAGAAAGCGATTTTCTTCGCGCAGGACAGTGCGTTGCAGGCGTGAGCGCCGCGACGCTTCGAACAATCCGCAAACATTTCGAGGACTCACAAGTTGAAGCTGATCACTTTCAAGACCGCGGCGGGATATCGCCTCGGCGTGCTGGACCAGGAGCAGGTCATCGATCTGGCAAAGGCGGACGCCTCCGTGCCCGCCGGTCTGCGTGAGGCGCTGCGTGCGGGCGTCGATCTCGTCGGCGCGGCGCGCAAGGCCGTCGATAACAGCGAGAACGAGCGTGTGCCACTGGCGTCGCTCGAGCTTGCGCCGCTCGTTCCCGAACCGGGCAAGATCGTCTGCCTCGGACATAACTACTACGATCACGCGAAAGAAGGCGGCAACCTCAAGCCGGAATATCCGCTGATCTTCTTTCGCGGAGCCAGCTCGCTGATCGCGCACGGCGATCCGGTGATCCGGCCGCAAGTGTCGGAGAAGCTCGATTACGAGGCGGAACTGGTGATGGTGATCGGCAAGCGCGCCAGGCATGTGAAGCGCGAGAACGCGCTTGAGCATGTGTTCGGCTATGCCTGCTTCAACGATGTGTCCGTGCGCGACTATCAGAAGCGCACGAGCCAATGGACCATCGGCAAGAACTTCGACGGCACCGGCGCGTTCGGACCGTGGCTCGTGACCGCCGACGAGCTTGCGCCCGGCGCGGAAGGCCTCGATCTGCGGCTGCGTCTGAATGGCGAAGTGATGCAGCGCGCCAACACATCGGACATGATCTGGAGCGTTGCGGAGACCATCGAGCTGCTGACTGAATGCCTGACGCTCGAGGCCGGCGATGTCGTGGTGATGGGCACGCCGGCGGGCGTCGGCTGGGCGCGCAATCCGCCGGTGTGGCTGAAGCCGGGGGACACGGTGGCCGTCGAGATCGATGGCATCGGCGTGCTGGAAAACGTGGTGCAAGACGAGGTGCGGACGCGATGACGGCCAACGATGAGCAATTCGATGTGGTCGTGGTGGGCTTTGGTCCATCAGGGGCGGTGGCGGCCTGCCTGCTGGGCCAGAAGGGCATCCGCACGCTCTGCGTCGATCGCGCGAAAGAGGTGTATGACAAGCCGCGCGCGATCGCCGTCGATCACGAGATCATGCGTGTGTTTCAGGGGATGGGCGTTGCGGATCGTGTGATGGAGCACGTCGCGGCGTTTCCGCCCTCGGAGTACTACGGTGTGGATGGCAGGCTGATCAAGCGCATCGACACTGTGCCGGAGCCCTATCCGCTCGGCTATACGCCGACCATGGTGTTTACGCAGCCGCCCGTCGAGGCGGCACTGCGCCAGCATGCGGCGTCGTACCCGAGTGTCGAGGTGGCGCTCGGGACTGAGCTCGCCGGCTTCTCCGAGAACGGGGAGAGCGTGCATGTCGAACTCCGTTCGGAGGACGGCAGCATTCGACGCGTGACGTGCCGTTATCTCATCGGTTGCGATGGTGCGTCGAGCACCGTGCGCACGTTGCTCGACATTCCGTTCGAAGACCTGGAGTTCGACGAGCCGTGGCTCGTCGTCGACGTGAAGGTGAACGAGAGAGGGCTTGCGAAGCTGCCGAAGACGGCGATCCAATACTGCGAGCCGAGCCGTCCGTGCACTTATATTGTCGGACCGGGCGCGCATCGGCGCTGGGAAATCATGTTGCAGGAAGATGAAGACCCTGCCCACATGCAGCAGGCGCCGCGGGTGTGGACGCTGCTGGAACGATGGATGACGCCCGAGGATGGCGAGTTGTGGCGCGCGGCGAGCTATCGCTTCCATGCGCTCGTCGCGAAACGGTGGCGGCGCGGGCGCGTCTTCATCGCCGGCGACGCAGCGCATCAGCAGCCTCCGTTCATCGGTCAGGGGATGTGTCAGGGTATCCGCGATGCGACCAATCTGATCTGGAAGCTGGATGCCGTGATGCGCGGTGCGGCTTCCGATGCCCTGCTCGACAGCTACGAGACGGAGCGCAAGGCGCATGTTCGCGAGCTGACGACGCGTATCAAGGAGCTCGGCCGCGTCATCTGCGAGCGCGATACCGTGGCAGCTTGCGCACGCGATCAGCGTTTGATCGACGAGGCAGGCGGGACGATCCGCACGGTGACGCGACAGGAGATCGTTCCGGGATTGCGAGGCGGCATGCTGAGCGCCAAGGCGCATGCGGCCAACGGCACGCTGTTTCCGCAGCCTCGCGTGCGTGACAACGCCACAGTGAAGTTGCTCGATGAAGTCATAGGCGGCGGATGGCGCATCGTGGTCGCCGATCCAACGCTGGTCAGCGAAGATGCGCGCGCCAAGGCGGCGAATCTGGGCGCGCACTGGACCTGCGTTCAGCCGGACTCGCACAACGGCGGGTTCGAAGGACATGTCGTGCAGGAGATCGACGGCGTGCTCGCGGGATGGTTCGAGAAGCAGCAGTGCGGCGCTGCGATCGTCCGGCCCGATCATTACGTCTATGGCGTTTCCAGTGACGCAGCGCTTCTTGCCGGACAACTCGAAGATCTGAGCGCCGCCATGCGCTAGCGTTGTCTTAGCCCATACCCACAACGATGAGACACAGGAGGAGCAGCATGAAATTTCATACGGCCGCAAGAATCGGCATCGCGTGCATATTGACGGCATCCGTCGGACTCGTCATGGCTCAGGGACCCGGTCAGGCGAGCAATGCGTCGGGTAAAGCTCCCGCATCGGGGGCGCAGGCGAGACCGACCGACAGACAACTGGCGAAGGACGTCCGGCGCGCAATCAGGAAGGCAGGGGGTGTCGACATGGCAGCGCTCACCGTGCGCGTGAAGAATGGCGTGGTCACGCTGGCGGGATCGGTGCCGGCGGCGGTCGAGGCCTCGAAGGCGGCGGAGGTGGCCAAAGGGGTGAGCGGCGTCGTCGACGTCAGGAACAATCTGACGGTGCAGACTGAAGAGAACTGAAACGCGCGATGTACGGCCGCGTCGTGATGAGCGCGGCCGTGAGACTGGGATCCGTAAGGTCATTGCGCCGTTCAACTCGCATGAAGAGACGCCTCTTAACTTAAGCAAAACGAAAGTAAGGCTACTTTTATCGGTCTAGATTTAGGTATTCCGGCACAGGATTGTTAATAGGGAGTCTTGAAGGTATTGCATATCTACATCAGTAAGGCAGGTGTCAGCAGGCGCCAGATCGCCGGTCGTATTCCAAGGTCGTTGCCAATCTATTCAGTGCTTTTCCTCGGCGTCCTGATGACGTCTGACATCATCGATGTACAAATGTAACTTTGTTGTCGTCAGCGATGCATGACCGTGTATCGTGCACCATCGCCCAATGCAGCGCCGCAGGGCCGTCTCGCCAATCCCGACGGGGAATCTCTGGCAGAAGCGAGATAGCGGGCTGCGACGCCCATAGAGCCGAACTCCGTGCGAATCCTTGTACTTCAACGGAATGACACGCACTACATCGAACAGTTCTACGAGCCGTACCAGTACTACAACGCGCCCATCTTCGCCGTTCCGGGCAATCACGATGGCGACACTCAGACGCGTCCGGGCGACGAGAGCGACAACGAGCCTTCGCTCTGCGGCTTCATAAAAACTTCTGCAGCGTGACCTCGCAGCCGTTCTTCAAGTACCGCTCCACCATGACCCAGCCGTATTGCTACTGGGCACTGGACGCGCCGTTCGTTCATATCATCGGCGCGTATTCGAACGTAGACGGGCTCCTCGATGCGCGCGGGTCAAACGCCCAACTGAACTGGCTGGTGCAGCGGCTCAACGCGGCGCCGCAGGACAAATGGGTCATTCTGGCGGTCCACCATCCCTGCTACTCGCTCGACTCGGTCCACGGCGGCTACGAGGACACATTGAACACGCTCGACAAGGCGTTCGACATGAGCGGGCGCACAGCGGACGTGGTTTTTCCGGGCATGTGCACAACACCCAGCGCTTCTCGCGCACGCTCGGTAAAAAGGAGGTTCCGTACATCGTGGCGGGGGCGGGCGGCTACGCCAACACACCGAGGGCCATGCGCAAGCTGCAGGCCGGTCTGGAGAACGTGCAACTGCCGTACGCGGCCAAAGCGGCGGGCGTCGCACGCGAGTTCGCCGACGATAGCAACTCGGGGTTCCTGCGCGTCACGGTGAGCCCGTCTGAGCTGGTGGTGGACTACTCCTCGGTGTGGTTCGATTCACCGCCGAAGGTCAATAGCCAACCCGTCGACTCGGTGACCGTCAAAGCCCCCGCCAAAACAAAGATGAGGGTTTGACGATCGATCGTTCGGTGCATCGGCAAGGCACTCACTGATGGTCGTCACCGCCCTTCGATGCGTTGCCCGGCGTGAACGACACGCCCCGCAATACCTCACCGGCGGTCGCGCTACGCAGGACGGCAAATTGCTCCCTGACGCTGCGGGCCGCACTGGTGTTCCTGAGCGTGTCGCGAATGCGCACGAGCATGTTCGGGTCCGCACCGGGGTCGCCGTTTCCGCTCACCGTCGAGGTTATGGCCCAGATCGTGACTTTGCCGTCGTCGTCCACGCGTCCTGTCAGATTGCGCAGGCCGTCATTGGCGGGCGTCCACGGCAAGCTCGTCGCGGCGTTCACGTCGATCGGTAGTTCGCCACCGCATAGGGGGCGCCAAGATTCAGCCCGTTTTGCAGCGTATAGACGAGCTTCCATTGCTTCGCGCCCTTGTCGAACACCCACTTCTGCAAGCCGGCGCTGCTCTGGGCCGCAGCATGGGTATAGAGGTCCTTGCCGCCCACATAGCCATCGCCTTCGTCGGCGACATAGAGCGTATCGTCATCGGCGAACCAGAGGCCGAACGGATAGGACACGGTGGTCGCGGAACTGTTCGGGGTCGATGGAAAGCCCGCGAGGATGCACATGTTGCTTGGCAACCCGCTGGTTTGCACGGAGCCCGGATCATAAGCGAGCGGTGCGGTTGGCAGCGACGCGTGGGGCGCGGGCACGCCCACGCCGGACGGGCACGCACCACCCGTGGTATCGACGAAATACACCGTGTTCACGCCATTGCCGCCGCTGCCTTTGGTGAAGTAGACGACGTTGTCGTGGATCGTCATGCCGCGGAAGTTATCGTCCTTGCCGATCTTGTCCGCCGGCGCGCCGAGTTGCGTGACCGAGAAGCTGGCAAGCGGCGTCGGCGTGCCCGGAGTCTGCTTCGCTTCGCGTTTGCTGGATGCACCGACGAACTGAGCCCCCGCGCCGAGGATCACACCATTCGGCTGCGGGCTGCTCCCGTTGCCGGCATTGCCCGCGGTGTAGTAGATCGCCTTGCCGCCGCGGTTGTTGAGAATCGCCCAATCACAAGTCGAACTCACTTTCAATTTTCGTTCGATTCTTTTTAAAATTGCCGACAAATCGGCAATGGGGTCGGCTAACGGTAAATTAGGAAGCCAGATAAAAGCTGTAGTCATTCGACGGGATCAATCAGCTCTTTCGTCCCCCTCCACTCAAGCCTCTCCTAAGATGTCGCGCTTGCCGCACACCGGCTCTGGCAAATGCGGACGCATTCCGTCAATGAAAGGTCCCCAATCGCGCGGGCGAAGATGAGCGGTAGTACGGCGGATGGAACCTACATTGATTTAAAAATTGCGACGGCAGTGAACTACATTTTCTTGCAGAAGAGTCGCGAGGCAAGAAGGACGAAACGAAGTGAGACGAAGTTAGATGGTTATCCGAAGAGAACGTTAAATAAAAGGCAAGCAGCTTCGTTCTATAGAAGCGTGGCCGACTCGATGGAGCGCTGCTCGATCTCGGCTTCTGTCGCCTCGCGTCACCGCGAAGAACTTAAGGATCGGGAGTTTGCAATGGATGCGATTTTGAATAACGAGGGTGAAGAAGATCAGGCGTTGCTGGATCCGACGCCATACGGATACGGTCCGGACGATTCGATCAGCGACCTCACAGAGGCGTCCGCCATCACGCATCACAAGGTGACCATCAACGGAAAGTCGATTACCTATACCGCACACGCCGGCCACCTCGTCACCACCGACATGTACAGCGCACATCCTGGAGCCAAGCTGTTCTATGTCTCCTTTACCGCCGATAATGCGGCGCCTTCCGAGCGTCCGGTCACGTTCTTTTATAACGGGGGCCCTGGCTCTTCGTCGGTTTTCCTGCTGCTCGGATCGTTCGGACCCCGCCGAATCAAAACGAGCATGCCGGAATTTACGCCGCCCGCGCCGTACACGCTCGAGGACAACGCGGACAGCCTGCTCGATCATAGCGACCTCGTGTTCATCGACCCGGTGGGCACCGGCTATTCCACCGCCGTCGCGCCGCACAAGAACAGGGATTTCTGGGGCGTCGATCAGGATGCGGGTTGCATCAAGCAGTTCATCAAGCGTTTTCTGACCGTGCACAACCGCTGGAACTCGCCGAAATATCTGTTCGGCGAATCGTACGGCACGCCGCGCACCTGCGTCCTCACGTGGATGCTGCACGAAGACGGCGTGGATCTGAACGGCATCGTGCTCCAATCGTCGATTCTCGATTATGGGCAAGCTGGCAACCCGATCGGCGTGCTGCCGACCTACGCCGCCGACGCCCTGTTCCACGGCAAGGTCACGGTCACGCCGCCGCCCGATAATCTGGAAGCCTTCATGGAGCAGGTGGAAGCGTTCGCAGTCGGTCCGTATGTGAATGCGTTGAACGCGTTCCCCAACGTCGCTCCCGACGTGCTGAAGCAGCTAAGCGACATGCTCGGCATTCCGACGGAGGTCCTGCGGTACTGGCAGCTCAATCCTTCGATGGGAAATGGATCCGCGTTCCTGACGAGCCTGCTGCTCGACACCGGATTCGCGATCGGCGCGTACGACGGGCGTGTGAAGGGCGAAGACACCGGTATTGCGGAATATGTCGCGCCGAACGCCGGCGGCAACGATCCCACGATGGCTGCGGTGGGCGGCGTCTACACAGCCATGTGGAACGCGTACCTCAACGACGAATTGCAGTACACGTCGGTGTCGCCGTTCATGGACTTGAACGACAAGGCCTTCCAGTACTGGGACTTCAGTCACGTCGATCCGACCGGCGCTCAGCGCGGCGGGCAGGGCAGCCTCTATACGGCGGGGGATCTCGCGGCGTCGATGTCCGTCAATCCCTATCTGAGAGTGTTTTCCGCCAACGGCTATTACGACGCGGTGACGCCGTTCTTCCAGACGCTCATCAATTTCCAGAACATGCCGCTGGGCGACGCGCAACTGGCGAGCAACCTGACGCTCCGAAATTACCCGTCGGGCCATATGGTGTATCTGGATAACGGGTCGCGGACCCAGATGAAGGCGGACCTCGCACAGTTCTACGGGCAGGCGTCCGCACATGTCGCGGCCATCCGCGCGGCGATCAAGCCCGAACAGGTGGCAATCTCCGGTGCAGTGCGCTATCGCCGGCGATTCAGCCGCACACCGTATTGAAAACATGCGCGCGCGTACGCGGCTGTCACGGACGCAAGCGCTGCACGACTCGCAACGCGCGACTTGCCCGTGACGGAATGGCACGATCGGGCACGCTCGCGTCGTTCGAGAGGCTCAAGTTCTGACTCTGGTCCTGCCGCCCGCAAAAGCTTCGCGCTGCGCTTGTCCTCGGGAAGCAGTTCTCGCAAGGAATTTGGATCAGGCGTGTCGCTCTGAACCGGGCCTTCGAACTCGTCGCGTTCAAAGAAGCCGGCTTTGACTGCGCCATCGATTTTCAGCGTCTGCAATCGCTTGGCGCCTGCTACGCGAATTACTCGGGCGGCCTTGATTTCGTCAATGCCGGGGCAGCGTTGCGACGCAGTTGGTCACGACCCGACACGTGGTGAGATTTCGCGGAGTAGCAGGCGTTTGGTCGACAAGAACTCGCACACGTCGTGAAGTCTTTCCTGTCGAGACCGAAATTCGATGACCGAGCGCCACCGCCAAAATCAACGCTCTTCTTGCAACGACGCGATAGTTACGTACTGCGGAGCCTTTCAGGCACCTGAAATGTCACCGATGCCGAAACGTACGCGGTCGACGCTCCGAACGAGCTGCCGAGTTCTCATCCGCCGGCTCTGAGACAGAGGCATATTGTGTGATGACCGCGGCAACCGCGCTTTTATATATCGTCTGAGGGACAGCCGGCGACCGAAGGGAAATCACATCGTGACCCAACCAGAGACGGACACTCCAGCTCGACTTTCTTCGCTCGCCAGTCGATCGAGAGAAGCCCGTATGGGCGCTCCTGGTCAGCGGCATCGAGTTAGCGGGGGTCATCGGGTCGATTGATAAGCACTCGAGCAACTGATCCTTGGGCTTGGTCGGCGAGGCAACGCCTGAACGATGGTTCAGGCGTTGCGCTGCGGCTGCAATGAATCAGGATTTGATGAACGCCAGCAGGTCGGCGTTTATCTGCTCCGCATGCGTGGTCGGCATTCCGTGTGGCAGACCCGGATACGATTTAAGCGTCCCGTGCTTCAGAAGCTTGACCGATTTTGCGCCCGTGGTCGGGAAAGGGCATATCTGATCGTCCTCACCGTGCATCACCAGTACCGGAACATCAATTATCGCGAGATCGTCGTAAAACTCGGTTTCCGATAGAACCTTGACGCAATCGTATTGCGCCTTGATCCCACCCATCATGCCTTGCCGCCACCAGTTCTCGCGAATGCCTTCGGATACCGTTGCGCCCGGCCGGTTGAAACCGTAGAACGGAATAGTAATGTCCTGGTAGAACTGCGACCGATGTCTTGCCGTGCCGTTGCGTATCTCGTCAACGACTTTCCTTGGAACGCCGTCCGGGTTCTTCTCCGATTGAATGAAGAGTGGCGGAATTGCGCTAATGAGCACCGCTTTCGCCACACGTCCATTTCCGGTGCCATGCCGGGCCACATACCGCGTCACTTCGCCCCCACCGGTGGAATGGCCGATATGCACCGCATTCCTGAGATCGAGTGCCTTGACGAGTTCGGCGACGTCGGCAGCATAGGTGTCCATGTCATTGCCGCGCACAGTTTGGGTGGAGCGCCCGTGGCCACGGCGATCATGAGCGATTACCCGGTATCCCTGATCTAGGAAGAACATCAGCTGTGCGTCCCAATCGTCTGCGGAAAGCGGCCACCCGTGATGAAATACCAAGGGCTCGCCCGTACCCCAGTCCTTATAGAAGATTTGGGTTCCGTCTGCGGTCGTGATGTATGAACTTCCAGTACTCACTTGCATCTCGTATCCTCTAAGGTCAGTTTTGATGAAGGAATAACTGTTCGACGGGCGCAGACACTGCATCCGGAGGCAAGCATATGAGCGAGAGTGGAGAAGCGGGAACGCAGCGGCTGACCGAAAAAAACGGGCGGTCGCTCCGGGCGCACACGCCCGTCTCCTGTTGAAATGTGGTCTGCCGTCGTCAGCGTATTCAACGCGCCTTAACACCACAACGGACGAAAGTGACAAAAATCATGGCAAAAACGGCACCGGCGTCCGTTCCGCGGATTGAGATTGGACTTGCTTGTGATGTGGGCACTTCAAATACCGGGATTTATGGTCTGACCGACCTTTTCACGTATGCGGGCGAGTTCTCGGCAAAGCGGCGCGGCGACTCTGCGCGCTCAGCCGTCCGCATTACGCATTGGCGAGTGGACGGTGATGCGAAGCAGGTCCGCTGCGAATACGACAGTTGCCCGAGCTCGTCTCACGCGCTGTCATTAATCGTGATCCCTGGGAATGTGCAAGCGCCAGACAGGACCGAAAGCGTGAGCCCGCTACTGGACTGGCTTCGTGAAAAACACGGCGAAGGCGTAGTCCTCGCGGCTGTATGCGGTGGCGTCTTTATCCTTGCAAGGACGGGGCTTCTCGCTGGCCGGCAGGCGACGACACACTGGTCATTCAATGAACTTTTCGCGGCGCAGTTCCCCGACGTGCTAACGGAAACTGATCACATGGTCATTGATTATGGCGACGTCGTCACGGCCGGCGGAGTGCTCGCGTGGGCGGATCTCGGGCTCAGACTCACCGAGCGGTTTTTGGGAACAGCAGTAATGCTGGAAACAGCGCGCTTTATGCTCGTTGATCCGCCTGGACGGGAGCAGCGCTTCTATAGCGAATTCGACCCGAAAACCAAACACGGGGACAAGGCAATATTGAGAGCGCAGCAATGGCTTGTCACGCAACGCGAGCGACCCGTCAGCGTCGCTGAACTTGCTCAGCGCGCAAATCTTGAACAGCGGACGTTTTTGCGTCGTTTTGTTGCAGCCACCGGCATGAAGCCAAGCGAGTATCAGCAGCGGCTTCGGATTACTCGAGCACGCGAAATGTTGGAGTTTTCGCAGGCTTCCATAGAAGAGATCTCATGGAGTCTCGGGTACGGCGACGTCGCAGGTTTTCGTCGTCTGTTCCGCAAGGTCATGGGCCTAACGCCTTCTGACTATCGGAAACGCTTTTGCCAACCACCATTGCAACGAGCCGCGCCTATCGCTGAGCGTGTCGAGATGTTGGACCGCTGAGCGTAATGTTTGTATGCTGAAGGGCGACTGCGGGTATGCCGACTTTCAAAATCCAAACGACGCAGGGGTTCCAGTGGTCTCGAGCCTGAAGTCCGCGCTGCCGGTTTGGGTGGCTATTGCGGTTCTGCCTGGACAGCAGAGCAGTTTTTTTTCGAGACTCCAGTTCATACGTTTCACTCGCTCCGCGCCCTTCCCCAGGAGACTACGATGCCCGCTCCGCCCGATTCGCCTGTTTTGATCGTGGGCGCCGGACCCACCGGCCTGACACTCGCGCTCGCGTTGCAGCAGCACGGAATCGCGGCCCGTGTCATCGACAAGCTCGAACGTCCCGCCGATTTGTCGAAAGCGCTCGCCGTGTGGCCCGCGAGCCTCGAGGTGTTGGCCTCTCTGGGCATGCATGACGCATTCAGTCAAACGGCGACACCGTTGCGCGCCGTGACCTTTGGCGATGGCGCCAAAAGACTCGCGCGCGTCGACATGGGCGAAGGAATCGACAGCGCCTATCCACAGCCGATTCTCCTGCCGCAGTCGAAAACCGAACAGATTCTCCACGAGCAATACGTGGCCTCGGGCGGCCGGGTCGAGCGAGGCGTCGAACTCGTGTCGCTCGATGAAGATGGTGACGCCGTGACCGTGACGCTGCGCGATGTGAGTGGACATGAGGAAACGACGCGGGTCGCGTGGCTTGTCGGTGCGGATGGCGCGCGCAGCACGGTGCGTCACGCACTGGGTATCGAATTCGAAGGCTACACCGAGCCGGCGCTGTTTCTGCTGGGCGACGTGCACATCGATGGCGGCGATCTGGACCGCCACAGCATCCACATCTGGTGGCACAACGCAGGAACTGTCGCGCTTTTTCCGTTCGAGCATGACGTATGGCGAATCATCGTCGAACGCGAATGCTCGCCGCAGACTGCTCATGACGATCACGCAGAGGAGCATCATCAGGATTCGTCCGCCGATACGCCCCCGACGCTCGAAGAACTGCAGCAAGCGATGGACCGTCATGGGCCGCCGGGCACGCGCCTCTCGCAACCGGCGTGGCTGTCATCGTTTCGCACCAACGAGCGCCTTGCCGTGCGCTATCGCAGCGCACACGTGTTTCTGGCCGGCGACGCCGCGCATATCCACACGCCCGCCGGAGGGCAGGGTATGAACACCGGCATTCAGGACGCGTTCAACCTCGGATGGAAGCTGGCTTATGCGCTCCAGGGTCGCGGCGACGCGCAGACGTTGCTGGACAGTTATGAGGCCGAGCGTCGTCCCGTCGGCATTCAGGTTATTGATCATGCGTCGCGGCTGATGCATATGGGCATGTCCCGCAATGCGCTGGTCCGATTCGTTCGCGATCTGGCCGTGACCGTGCTCGACCACGTGCCCGCGCTGCAAATGCGCCTGCGTACGGAGATGTCCGAGACTGACATCACCTATCGCGGCGGACCTTTGATCCAACTCGCTGGCGACTCGCGGCATTTCGCACGTGGACTGCCCGGCACGCGTGCCCGCGATGTTCGCTGGACCGACCCGGCCGACGGAACCACGCGCACGCTGTGGCCGTCGTTGAGCCCTGTGCTCCATACGCTTGTCGCGTTCGGCGAGACCGATGACATCGCCGCACGGGCCGCGGCTTATACCGACGCCGTCCAGATCGTCAGGCTTCCGGGCACCGGGGAGGCTGCCGAGCGCTACGGGTTCGAGGCGCCGGGCTTCGTGCTGATCCGCCCGGACCAGGTTGTCGCGCTTCGGGGCGGCGCCCAGGACGGGTTCATCCTCGACCGTTATCTCGAGCGCGTTGTGCGAATGGGCAGCCCGCTCGCCGTGTAGAAGGTGTCGAAGCCGCCTGCGAGTAAAGAAGACAGTTGCACTTGCTCGACCGACGGTCATGCGCGATACGCTATTGCTTGCCTTGCGAACTACGCTATGCGCTCTGACGGCGGAACTGTCCTGGCGCAGGGTAGTATCGCGGAGCCGCCGCTGCACCGAGGCCGTGCTGCCGATCGTCATTGCCATCGGTGCAGGGCGCTTGTTCAGTGTGACCGAAACGTGGTGGAGCGCTATCTGCGCATTCTCGCTTACCGGCCTCGCGTTCAAGCCTGCGCTCGACCTGGGTGTCCAGCAGATTGCCAGCATGTTCTGCGGCACCGTTATCGGGGTTCTGCTGTCACGCATCGCAGGACTCGATGTTGCGACCTTGTCGTAACGATGGCATTTTTATCCGGAGCAGGGCTCTTTCTCTCGACCGACCTCACGATCTTTATAGTGACGGTCACTCACGACGCCCCGAATGCAGACCCGAAAACCATAGCGCAGGCGATGTGGCTGAACGCATTGATTGGGACGATCGCCTATCTCGGCGTAACGGCACTCGGCTCTATGTCTGCTTTTGTATTCGCGGCGGGAAAGCCAGCTTCGGAGACTGAGCGTTCCGTGGAAGCGGCCCATGTTGACGGGCCGTACGCTCGGCCGCGCGACGCGCAGGTTGATCGGCACGATCACGTTCGGCGTGCTTTCCTGTCTCGCGTGGTGCTACCCGCTCGATGGCTTCCCTCAGGCCATGACGACCGCGCTCGTCGTGTTGATGGTGCCGGTCAGCGCGCAGGGTGCGCGGTCGCCATATCAAGTCGTCCAGCGCATGTGCCATCGAGATGCACACCGCAAGCAGGCAGTCAGTGATGCTTCCCGCTGTCGACGGAAACACGGCGAAGACGACGAGGCAGCCGAGCGCGCATCCCAGCAGTCGCCTTCATCATCCTGGCATTCGTTCACGACGGTGTCCGGCTCAGCGACAACGTCGCCGTCGCCTATCATCGGCTGATCTGCATTGCGGCGGGAAACGTGGCGCTGGCTATCACGCTGATCGTGGTAACCGTCGTATCGTTCAGGCAGTTCGGAAGGCAAGCCGACGAGCGGGTCCGGTGTGCGCTCAGACCGCCTTGGCGACAGGCGCCGTTGCCGCGGGGTCGGTGGTGCTGACCTGACCGGTTTCCACGTGTCCCGCGATCCTGCGAGCCCATGCGGGATTGCCCTGAATCGAGAATGTGAGGTCGTACCACTGCGCGCTGCACGACAGGTCCCAATGGGCTTCGACAGTCTTGCCGGCCGGCACGGAAATGGTTTGCGGCGGCTGCGCGTAGGCGCTGTCGCTGGCGCCTATCGTCAATGCGGCCGTTCCCGTGTTGGTGACGGCGACATAGACGTTCCCGTTTGCAACGTCATAGCACGTCGTGATGTCGGGATGCGCGGCGGCATCGGCGGATGCCGAACCCATGAAGCGGCGGAAGAATCCGTTTGGACCACACACGTTGACGGCATAGTTGCCGTTCGCGTCGAGCGTCCATGTATCGGAGAGCTGCTTGCCTGCTTCGACAGTGTAGTGACGTGGCGTCGCGCTCGCGTCGTTCGTGTAGACCCAGAAATGCGCGCCCTGCTTGCCGGTGTTCGCGAACGTGATGACGTAACCGCCCGATTGCAGCTGGCCATTCACATGCAGCTCGTACGGAATGGCCCGCGTGGGGCGCGTGCCCGTTTCCTGGGCCTCGATGGCCTGCGCCGCGCCGCCCGCGGGTGCGGTCTGCGAGGTCGGGCGCGCGCACTGCTGGTCCGCCTGCGTGATGTACGTCGACGTGCTCGGCAGCGTCGGGAAGGTCGCATCGGACTTGCTGAAATCGAAGGATGTCGTCAGGTCGCCGCACACGACACGACGCCACGGCGAGATGTTCGGCTCCGTCACGCCGAAGCGCTTCTCGATGAACTGCAGCACGGACGTGTGATCGAACACCTGCG
This sequence comes from Caballeronia megalochromosomata, assembly GCA_001580565.1. GTDB lineage: Bacteria > Pseudomonadota > Gammaproteobacteria > Burkholderiales > Burkholderiaceae > Caballeronia > Caballeronia megalochromosomata. The sequence goes on from LRBF01000122.1 coordinate 57,699, forward strand.
AGTTTACGTAGCCGCCGCGGGACCACGGCGACACGACGAACATCGGCACGCGCGGTCCGAGCCCGTAGGGCAGGTTATCGGCCGTATAGGTGCCTTGCTGTGCGGCCGTGACGAGCGTGTGCCGCTCCAGCGTGATGTCGACCGTGCTCGCGCCGGTGTTGGGCAGCGTCGGCGCCTGGGGTGGCACCATGTGATCGAAGAAGCCGTCGTTTTCGTCGTACATGATGAATAGAACGGTCTTGCTCCACACGTCGGGATTGGACGTCAGTGCGTCGAGAATCGTCGCAATGTAGTTCGCGCCGTAGAGCGGCGTGAATTTCGGATGCTCCGAGTACGCGGCGGGCGGCAGCAGCCACGACACTTGCGGCAGGTTGCCCGCCTGCACATCGGCCTTCAACTGCGTGAGATTGCGTGTGCTCATGCCGCGCACTTGCAGCGAAGAACCGACAGGCGCGCTCACGAAATTCTGGAAGCACGCGAGCATGTTGGTGCCGTAGTTGCCCGTGTAATTGTCGAAGTCCGTGCCCTGCTGATAGATCTGCCACGAAATGCCGGCCGTCTCCAGGCGTTCGGGGTAGGTCGTCCACGTGAAAGGATTGAGCTTGGTCGTGTCGAACTGGTTGTCGATGTAGTCGATGTTGTCGAGGAGTGGACCGCCGCCGGTGCCGAGCGGATCGACCATGCCCGTCATCAGGTACATGCGGTTGGGGTGCGTGTTGCCGGGAATCGAGCAGAAGTAGTGATCGCAGACGGTAAAGGCATCGGCGAGCGCGTAGTGGAACGGGATGTCCGCGCGCGTGTGATAGCCCATCGTCATGTTGGTCTTTTGCGCGGCCCACTTGTCCGCCCGGCCGCCGTGGATGGCGCCGTGCGTCGTCGCCCACGTGTGCGGCAGGCCGCCGATGCACTGCGCATTCACGCCTGGATTCGTGGTGTCGTAGCGAAACGGCGCGATCGTCTTCGTGGCGTCTTCCTGGCGCGGCTGGAACCACACTGGCTGGCCGTTTGGCAGCGTGACGGGGAAGCGGTCGTTATAGCCGCGCACACCGCTCAGATGGCCGAGATAGTGATCGAACGAGCGGTTCTCCTGCATGAACACGACGATGTGCTGCACGTCCTGGATCGTGCCCGTGACCGTGCTCGGCTCGATCGCGAGCGCACGGCGGATGGCGTCGGGGAACAGCGCGTTGGCCGCGGTCGCGCCGGCGAGTCCGGCCGAGAGCTTCAGGAAATTGCGTCGGGATTGAGTGGCCATGTCTGAGGTGTCGTGTTTGGAGCGCCATGAGGCCGCCGCAGCGATGCAGCGGGATGCGCGATGTCAGGACTTGGGCTGGACGAAGCCGGGCGGGCAATGCATGTCGGCGGTCGCGACGGTAGCGCCGCCGCAAGCGGCCTTGGCGGCGGGTGTCGGCGACGGTGAGTCCGAATCGCCGTGGCACGCGGTGACGACGAGGGCCGTGATGGGCACGCCAATGAGCGCCAGCAGCCGAGGAACCGACATCTGCATGGTTGTTCTCCGATGTGGGGTGACAGACGTGGCCTGCAACCGGTGACGGGACAAAGTTTCCTTACTCGGGCGCAAAGATAAGTTCTAAATGTTTCATGACAGTGTCGTTCCTCGTGGGCCGATGGACGACAGAGAGAAAGGCGGGATTGCGTTGTGCTTTCCGAGAGAGTGCAGGGATGTAAGCTTGAGGGGAGTCACGGCGATAGGAGCTCGCGCCGGGACGTTATGTCCCAAGCAGTCGCCGAAGATCATGGGCGTCTGAGCATCCCGATTTACACTGAAAGCCGATTCGGATTGCAGGCGACGCCGAATGGCATCATGCTCCACGCGTGCGGATACTGTGCTCGCGGCTCTTCAATACATCCGCCGAAAACCAGTATGCCTCTCCCCAGGCGCTCAAAATGCGTTCGTCCGCGGCGTCCCCGGGCCAAATTCGGCCGTTTGGATGCGCGGCTTGCCGGTCATCCGAAAGTCGGGTTTAACTTCGAAAGCGGCCGGTCACTCAGCTAGAAGTGAACGGCCTGCTTGTCACGTACGCATTTCTATTGCGCAATGCGCTTGAGGTCGTCGGGCTTCCAGCTCTTCTTGAAGAACGCCTCCTTGGGACTATACAGACGCAGAATGATGAAATAGCCCTTGCCTGGAACCGTCCTCACCCAGTTGCGCTCCTTACCGGCCGGTGCACTCGGGCCAAAGTAAAGATCGTATGTGCCATCGGCGTTTTGCACCGGTTTGTCCATGGAATTCAAGGAAGGTAGCGGTTGGCCGTTCTGCAGCCCCGAAGCGGTGATCGAGTCATAAACCGTGACCGACCAGAAGTTGGCAGCAGGAATATCGCGCGGCAAATGAAGTTGATAGCTGCTGCCTCCCTCCAGAAAGTTACCGTCGGCGTCGCGCCAGGTCGACGGATATTTCGCGCCCTTTTCGACGAGGTCTACGACCATTCCGGGACTCGTCGCGTAGGCAGTCGTGAAGTACGCATCTCGCTGAGCCAGATTGGTGAATGATCCGCTCGCCTGAAATAACGGGTTCTGGCCGGCGAAGACGTTGACCCATTGCCGGTCTGGATAGTATTTGGCCTCGGGCTGATCCACCAGTCCGTTGTAGATTTCGACCTTGCTCATTCCGAAGGCGGTTTTCGCCGCCTTGTCCAGCAACTCGCGCTGTCGGGCCGTAGGCTGGAACGGCTTGCCTTTCTCGATGCCGATCGCCGCCATCATGCCGCGCCAGTCCATATCCGCGGGGTCGACTGTTTCCTGATCGACAAAACGGGCCAGCATGTCGAAATAGCTGCCGTCATGCGGAAACAGCATATCGGCCGGTGTGGCCGATCCATCGGGAAACCGCATCGGTTCGGCAGAATCCTTTTTGCCGTAGGGATAAATGCGCGTGCCAGCGATCAGGGCGTTAGCAGGTTTGAGATCTTTCGGGTCGGTGAAAAAGCCGCGGTAAAACACGAATACGTTGTTGGTCCGGGAACGGTAAAGGTAATAGCCTTTCGGTGTGGCTCCTTTGTAGTTCCACGGGACGATGAGGTACTTGCCGCCCTTTCCGCCGTCAGGCCCGGCAAACCCGAAGTCGCCCGTATAAGTTTTCCCGTCTATCGTCGGGCCCGAGAGAGGCCGCTGATAGAAGTCGTCCAGGATGCCCTGATTCTGAGGAGGCACTTCGACAACGATCGGCCCGTCTTTCGCAAGGTTGACGTATGCCATCGCGTAAAGACAATCGGAGTTCGGTGTGGTGACTTGCGTCTGTGCATTTAGGCGTTCTTTCCAGACCGGCAGCACGTTGTATCCGGCACCGTAGATTTTCTCCGAACCTTCCTTCATCGCGAACATATTGATGGCAGGCAGCGACCACAAATATACCTGCACGGCGCGCTGAAAATACAGTTCGTCCCGAAGCAGTTCGGCCGATTCATTGGTGGGAAAGTCCCCGGAAAACGGCGCGTTCGCCAGCGCGTCGTGGCTGGCGGCAAGAGCTTGACTCGGTGTTGGCTGCTGGGATTGAGGGAATGCCTGGGCGCAATACCCCGCAACGGCAAGCGCGACCAGCGCGCCCGCAAAATTCCTGGTGACGACGGATTGCGATGTATTCACGGCTGTACTCCTTTGACTTTGGCAAAATCGTAAAGTGCAGTCTCGCTGTGACGGGGAAGGGTTCGGCCTTCGGCATGACCGGCTGTCAGTGTCGACGCATTTAGCAATGCGTTCGCGACGAAGGTCTCGCCCATTCTGGATGCGTGTCAGACAGGTTGGAAGTCCGGCAGTTTGAACGTTCTGTTGTTAAGCGCTTCGGTTGGACCGTAAGGATTCTTGACAGGTAACGCACGACTCCCCGCGGCCCTATTTGCCGACGACTTCGAAATCAGGGAGCCTGAACGATTTGTTCATTAACGCCTCCGTCGGTCCGTAGAACCGTACCGTCGGAGCAGGACGCCGGCCAGCCGTCGGAATCCAGTTCGACTCTAGTCCCTTTGGCGCATGGGGGCCTACGTAAATCGTTACGCTCCCGTCGGCATTCAATTTCATCTTGTTCATGTCATACGAAGACAACGTGGTGCGTTCGCTGTTGCTGTAGATGTAAGTCCAGGTCGCATGGTCGTAGACAGTGACGGCCCAGAATTGCTTCGCAGGCATCGCGGCCGGAATCGTGATCTTGTAGTTTGTTTTTGCGTCGAGCAATTTGCCGTTCTTGTCGGCCACGGCAACCATATACATCGTTCCAGGCGATTCGCTCAGCGTTTTGGGCATGTAGATGCACCAGAAGAAAGCCCGGGCCCGTCCCACGTAGTCAACCCGATCATCATAGACATAGTCGAATTGCTTCTTTTCGTCGGGAAGCAATAGGGAAATGTAGTGCCGGTCGGGCCAGTAGAGGACCTCTTTGGGCGGATGATCGAAGTAAGACTGGAGGCTGAACCATGCGTCGGCAGCGCCCTGACGCATTGCCCGAACCGTTTGGGCGTCGGGGTCAAAAGTCTTGCCTTTCTGGATTCCCAATGACGCGAGCATACCCATCATTACTTTGTCTTCCGGCCTCACGGGTTCGACGTTGACTATGTCGGCGAGATCCTTGAAGAACCGCTCGTCGTAAAACGGCAGTGTCGGATAGCGTCGATTGCCTGGGTCGACGAACCGCTGCTGTGGAGGGTTCGCAGCGTCCGCAAGATAGTACAGCCGCAGCCGGTGCGAGAAATTGAACGCGTCGTCGACCGTCTTTCCGGGTTGTACTATCGAGCGGAATGCCAATGTGATTCGGTAGTTGGGCGAGGCAACGTGGATGTAGCCCTCAGGAATCGGTCCCGTGTAACCCGGCGGTGTGAATAGAAATTTGCCGCCCTTTCCCTGATCCAATCCAGCCGGGCCGACGTCGGCGATCGTAAATTGCCACGCGTCGACGACCTGTCCATACAGGCTACCGTCGGCTCCAGACGGCGGAATTTCCAGCACTACGGGTCCCTTGCGAAGGTCAGTAAATGCCGAGATATAGGGCGTCGAACTATTGCCAGTCACTACTTCGAGGTTCGGCGTCGCCGGCTTCGAATACGCGAGGATATCGTTGTCCCTCAAACCGAGATCTTCTGCGCCAGCAAGTCGAAAGCGGTAAATCTCCACAGCAGGCAGCGCCCAATTTACCGCTTCGAATGCGCGCTGTCGCAGTGTCTGATAGTCGAGGTTTGCAGATGGCCGACTGCCCGCCGCTGGCTGGCCACCAACCGGCTCTTTACCATCCTGCGCACCGACAGTGCCGGACGCGACAGCAAGCACGCAGACCGCTATAACCGTAAGGCTCCGTTTTGTCATTTTCATCATGAGTTGACACCGCCTCGAATCAAAGGACCGCCACTTCAGGACTGGATGCACGCGCGAAGCCATTGCTGCAATGCAACGCAAAGCGTTGCCCAGAGCCGCTGGCTATTCTCAATACTAACGTAACGTGATCGCTACTAGCACCGCTCAGTGTCGCCAACGCCGGAATAAGATGCGAAAGGGGATTGGGGCAATCTGATTGTCCTTTGGTGAAACATCAGTCCCTTTAACGTGACCACGCTCGGCTAGATATCGATTGCAATGGCTCGAAACTAACAGTTCCTCGCGGGCACTGCGAAGCGGTACCGTAGAATCGGCGGCGTCTATAACATCCACCCGCATATACCTGGACGCTGGGCGGCTTCGAACCACGAGACCCGCGCGTGACCACTTTCCTCTACGACGAGCAGACCTCCGGCTCTCCCGCCGCCTTTCAGCCAGTCGCGCTGACCGCCGCGAACGGTCACAACGAACGCTGGCTGCAAGAACGGATTTTTGAGCTGCCTGCGCTGCTGCTCATGATCAAGATGTTCGGCCACGGCGAGAGCTTTGTGCCGCTCTGCCGCGAGCTTCCACTGCGTTAGGGCCGCGACCGGCCGACTCGTGCTCGTCGAATGCAAGTTGTTGCGTAACCCCGAAGCTCGTCGCGAGGTCATTGCGCAGTTGTTCGAATATGCATCGCTGCTTTCCGAGTGGACGTATTCCGAATTGGAAGCACGTCTCAAGAAGGCTCGTGGCCTGACTGGCGAAAATCCCATATTCGCTGCGCTCAAAGCCGTGCATCCCGAACTCGACGAGGGAGCGTTCGTTCACTCTGTGAACCGGTCGCTCGAGCGCGGCGACTTCCCCTGCGCCATCGCAGGTGACGGCATTCGCCGAGCAACTCGCATGGCTGCTGCGCACCTGCAACGCTCTGGTGAACACACTTCGGCTCCGCCTAGGCGGTACGGGTAGCTGACGTCGCGACTGAAATGAGCTTGCACGTGCCGGCATACGACCTCAAGCGAATTATCTGGATCCTCGGAGGAGCTGACGCCAAGCACGAGGAAGGCCCCTGTGCTTGTTGCACATGTAGATGTCGGCCGGCACGTTGCCGCCTTAGAAGACGACGCACTTCCGGTTCGTAATACGTCCAGAGTGCACTGTACCGTCGGCAAAGAGCATTCGCTCGCGTTGACTTCAGCGGGCGCGGCGTTGACGGTGAAACGAAGTGCGGTGCGCTCTGCCTTTCATTTACCCGCAGGGATCAGAAAACCGCATTTCGGGAGCCAGATGGTGGCGTTCGTCTGGACCGGGAAAAGGACCGAAGTGGCAGATGTCCGCGAGGTGGAGGTCTCGTGTGGGTGTGGCACCGAATGTTTCCGGCTCGATCGTCGCAAGTGGCAGGGTCGCCTCGAATTTCGGGATTCGGCCATGAGGAGCCAGTCGACATCGGTGCGTAGATCGTCAACAATTGCGCGATAAATATGCGCTGTGGGAGACGCGAGTCACCGCAGCGTCATCAAGCGCAAGACCATCTATGCATAAGCAATCGACACTAAACATGACCACCAAGAAACTGTTCTATTACCCCAGCAACGCCAGCATGGCCCCTCACATTGTTCTGGAAGAGATCGGCCAGCCTTTCGGGTTAGTGCTTGTAGATCGCACGCTCGATGAGCATAAGTCGGCAGACTATCTACGACTGAATCCCAACGGATTGATTCCGGTATTGGTTGATGGCGACATGGTGCTGTATGAGACGGCCGCCATTTGCCTGCATCTGGCCGACACACATTCAGAAAGCGGCATGGCGCCCGCACTGGCAACGCCGGAACGGGCCGAGTTTTACAAGTGGCTCATGTGGTTGACGAACACACTGCAAGCAGCGTTGATTGTCTATTTTTATCCCGAGCGTTGGGTGGACGCCGGCAACACGCTGGGCGCGAAGCAAGTGCAGACTCATGCTGAATCGAAGATCGGCATCTTGCTTGACCAGTTGGAGTCGCAACTTCAATCGAGCGATGGCCCTTGGCTATTGGGGGACCAATACACGATCCTTGATCCCTACGCATTCATGCTCTGCCGGTGGACAAGGGGCTTCACGAAACCCGCGCGCGAATGGCCACTGCTCGGACAGTATTTGCAACGGATGCTAGCGCGACCTGCGATCCAACGCGTGATCAAAACGGAAGGGCTTGCCGCCCCACTGGTGTAATACGATGTGGCCTCGCCGCCGATGAGTGATCGACCGCTTTCGAGAAATTCGACAGACTGATCCAGGTGGATTTCGAGCGACCGCGCCGGGCGGTAACCGGCCAATGCGCGTTGTTCGACGCT
>LRBF01000123.1 GCA_001580565.1 Caballeronia megalochromosomata
GCACGTCGCAACTCGAACGTCCCACCCGCCGGCGGATTGGCTTGTTCGCCTAACCGGCGATGTTTTTGGTAATCGCGGTGTTGTTATTGCTCGCCGCTGTTGCGACTCGCGTCAAACACCATTATCCGAAAAAAGAAACAAAGCCCAAATGTCTCTTGCTCTCCGACTTGACACGGTGATAAGGAGAATGCTTGAGTGACCGAGTTGGGTCGAAGCGTCTGTCGCGTCGCCAGACAAGCATGCGCAGTTATTGCAATAGCACCGCCTTCCTGGACAAAACTGCGTCTAGGCGCGCTCGACGCGTGCAACCTTGGTCTTCGGATCACAGGTTGCCGTGGCGGCTGTGCGATGATTGGACAATCCAAGCAGGTTACTCACCTCCTCGTTGGTCTTTCCAGCGAGGATCTGCCGCCGTCCGAAAGTGTTAAGCAAGGTCTGTGGTGTGTCATCTACCATCAGGCAGCGAGTTTGGACAGAACCAATCATGCCTCCGGTCATTCGCGAAAAAGCTTCGCGATGGTGTTACGCAGCCAGACGACACCGGGATCGCGCGCGTAGCGTTCGTGCCAATGCTGCATGACGCGATATTTCGGCACCGGGAAAGGCAATTCCATCACCTTGATCTGATTGCCTTCAGCGATGATTCGCGCAAAGCGTTCCGGCACGATGGCAAGGTATTCCGTGCTTGCGATGTTCGAGACGACGCCAAGAAAGTTCGGGATGCGCAAGCCAACCTTTCGATGAACCTGATTTCGCGCCAGCGTTTGCTCGACGACGACATGCCCGGTGCCTTGGGTCGCGACGATCAGATGCGACTCCGCCTGAAACTGATCGAGCGATATCGCAGGACCACGTAGGCGTGGATGTTTGCGGTTGACGATGCACACGAACCGGTCATCGAAGAGTTTCTGCTGAAAGTAGCCCGCGTCGAGTTGCGCGAGAAAGCCGATGGCCAGATCGATCTCGCCCGCTTCGAGCTGCCGCGCCGTGTGCTCCGACGTGTAGCTCAGATCGATGCGCACGCCCGGTGCCGCGCGGCGCAGATGTTCGAGCAGCCTGGGCATCACGATGCGCTGCCCAATGTCCGTCATGCACAGACCGAACATGCGCGTGGAGGTCGCGGCATCGAAATGAGCGCGGTGTTCGAGCGTAGCCTTCAGTATGTTCATTGCCTGGCGCATCGGACCGACGATGTCGTCCGCGAGCCGCGTGGGCTGCATGCCTTCGGATGTACGCACGAACAGCGGATCGCCGTAGTGCCTGCGGAATTTCGTGAGGATCATGCTCACCGCCGACTGCCCCAGATCGAGATTTTCCGCTGCACGCGAGATGCTCGCCGTCCGATAGATCTCGTCGAACACCATCAGATTCTTGAGATCGAGATTGTCCATGGCGGTCGTCCATATCAAATTTTTTGAGAGACAGTATCAATTGTTACATATGGATTGATTATCGCACCCTCCATAGAATCGATTCACACATCAGGTAGCGGCGTCGACCGACGGCGCACACACGATGCATCGCGAATCAGGAGGAGACGCATGACTTCAGACCATCAAGCTTCGCTGCCCGTGCTTATCGCCGGCGGCGGCATCGGCGGTTTTGCCGCAGCACTCGCGCTCAGCAAGGCCGGCTTTCGCGTGCGGTTATTCGAGCGCGCGCAGGAAATCAAGGAAATCGGCGCAGGTATTCAAATTGGGCCGAACGCATTTCATGTGTTCGAGCGGCTCGGCGTGACTGAGGCCGTGCGCGCGAAAGCGGCGCTTCCGCAGAAGCTGGTCATGATGGACGGCATTTCGGGCGAGCAGGTCGTATCGATTCCGCTCGACGAACGCTTCCTCGAACGTTTTCAGCATCCGTATGCGCTGATTCATCGCGCCGATCTGCATCGCATTTTGCTGGATGCCTGTCTCGGATCGGAGCGCATCGAAATCGTGACCAACGTGAAGGTCAACGGTTTCACCGACGACGGTGACAGCGTCGTGCTGCGCACGTCGCAGGGCGATGTGCGCGGCCGTGCGTTGATCGGCGCTGATGGCCTGTGGTCCACGGTGCGGGCGCAGCTCGTCGGCGATGGCGCACCGCGCGTGTCGGGACACATCGCGTATCGCGCGGTGCTGCCGATCGACGAAGTGCCGCCCGAACTGCGATCCAACACGATGACGCTGTGGGCCGGCGCCAAGACCCATCTCGTGCATTACCCCTTGCGCGGCGGCGAACTGTTCAATCTGGTCGCGGTGTTCCATAGCGACCGGTATGTGGAAGGCTGGGACGCCGTCGGCGACGCGGATGAATTGCATCTGCGATTCCGCGACGCCGTGCCGACCGTCAAGGCGCTGCTATCGAAGATCGAGACGTGGCGGATGTGGGTGCTGTGCGACCGCGAGCCGATTCGCGAGTGGTCGAAAGGCAACGTCACGCTGCTCGGCGACGCCGCGCATCCGATGCTGCAGTACATGGCGCAGGGCGCGTGCATGGCGATGGAAGACGCCGTTGTGCTGGCGGAAGAAATGGCCGCCACCCCCGCGGATCAGGCTGCCTCGTTCCTGCGCTACAAGGAGCGCCGTTATTTGCGCACGGGAAAAGTGCAGATGAGCGCGCGCCTCTACGGTGAGTTCTATCACGCGCGCGGCGTCAATCGCGAATTGCGCAATCAGTTCCTGCAGTCACGCAGCCTCGAACAGACCCTCGACGGCATGGCCTGGCTCTACGACCCTGACGCGATTCGTTCCACAGAACTGCAGAACGAGACGCTCGCGCTCGCGCAATGAGCGTGCCCTCAACCTGATCGAACAGACACCATTATGAAGATTTGCCGTTTCAATGAGAACCGCCTTGGCTTGGTCGAAGGCGATGTCGTGCGCGACGTAACGGCCGCACTCGATGCGCTGCCTGCCTCCCGCTATCCGTTTCCGTCGCATGACGTGCTGATCGCGAACCTCGCGCAGATCCGCCATATCGCGGCCGAACTCGCGCCGCACGCACGCATCTTCGCGCTCGCCGATGTCGTATTGCGCACGCCCGTGGCCAATCCCGGCAAGGTCATCGCCGCACCGGTGAACTACCGAAAGCACCTCAAAGAAGTGCTCAACGATCCTCATCTGCATCACGACAACCAGATCAACCATATCCAGCGCGCAGGGCTGTTTCTGAAGGCGACCAGCTCGGTCGTCGGGGCGGGCGAGGGGGTCGCGCTGCGTCATCTCGAGCGGCGCAATGATCACGAAGTGGAGCTGGCGGTGGTGATCGGCAAAACGGCGGCCAACGTCTCGAAGCAGCGGGCGCTCGAACATGTCGCAGGCTATTGCATCGGCCTCGATATCACGATTCGCGGACCGGAAGAACGCAGCTTCCGGAAATCGCCGGACACGTACACGGTACTCGGTCCGTGGCTCGTCACGCGCGATGAGATCGATGATCCGGGCGCGCTCGACTTTTCGATTTCCGTGAACGGCGAGCTTCGCCAGCAATCGAACACGAGCGAGCTGATTCTCGGCGTGCCCGAACTGATCGAGTTTGCCTCGTCGTTCTACACGCTGCATCCAGGCGATGTGATCATCACCGGAACGCCGGAAGGGGTCGCTTCTATTCGTCCAGGCGATGTGATGGCCGCGCAGATCGAAGGCATAGGTTCGATGCGCGTGGACGTTCGGGGAGCGTGACGTCATGGGCACCGAACTCGATAATCCCGCGCGCGTCGCGCTCTATGGCCGACTTGACCAGGTGCATTCCGCGCCGCTATGGGCGGTGATGTCGCAACTGGTGACACCGGAGCCGCGCCCGCGCTGCATCCCGCATCGCTGGGACTACGCGCACATGCACGGCTTGCTGATGGAAGCAGGTGCTTTGATTACCGCAAAGGAGGCCGAGCGACGCGTGCTCGTGCTGGAAAATCCCGGTATTCGCGGCGCGTCGCAGATCACGCAAAGCCTTTATACCGGATTGCAACTGATCATGCCCGGCGAGGTTGCGCCGAGCCACCGGCATGCGGCGGCGGCACTCCGGCTCATCATCGAAGGCAGCGGTGGCTACACCGCCGTCAACGGCGAGCGCATTCCGATGACGGCGGGCGATTTCATCATTACGCCGTCTTGGACGTTTCACGATCACGGCAATTTTGGTGATGACCCTGTCGTATGGCTCGACGGTCTCGATGTGCCCATCGTCAATCTGTTCGATGCGAGTTTTGCCGAGAGCGATTCATCGGGCGAGACGCAGCGCATCGAACGAGCCGCCGGCGACGCGCACGCGCGTTACGGCTCCGGCATGCTGCCGCTCGAATACGTACCCGAAGGTGTGTCGTCACCGGTTTTTCACTATCCCTACGCGCGCGTGCTTGAAGCGCTGAGGCAGATCGAGCGGGCGCGCACGACCGACGCCTGTCACGGGGTCAAGCTGCAATACGCGAACCCCGCGACGGGCGGCTATCCGATGCCGACGATGGCCGCGTGGATGCAGCTCTTGCCCGCGGGCTTCGACGGGCGGCCGTTCCGTTCGACCGATGCCACCGTGTATTGCGTGCGCGAAGGAGAGGGCGTGAGCATGGTCGGAGATACACGCATCGAATGGCGGCAGGGCGATGTCTTCGTCGCGCCTTCCTGGAGTACGACATCGCATCGATCCAGGGGTGACTCGGTGCTGTTCAGCTTCTCGGATCGTCCCGCGCAAAAGGCGCTCGGCCTGTGGCGCGAACAGCGTCTCGAGTAGCCCGCGACGCGCACCCCAAGACAACCATTATTAGCGGCGAAGCCGCAACGGAGACACTGATGAGCACGCCATCGTCCTTCCTGCAAGTGCACGAGGTCATCGACGCACGACCGTTGAGTCGACTGCAGTTCCACGCCATAACGCTTTGCATGTTGACCGCCGTGCTCGACGGCTTCGACACGCAAGTCATTGGCATGCTCGCGCCCGTGATAGCGCGCGATCTCGGCGTGCCCGCCAGCCACTTCGGGCCGGTGTTCAGCGCGGGCCTGATCGGCATGCTGATTGGCGCCGTCACGCTCGGGCCGCTCGCCGATCGCTATGGGCGCAAACGTCTCATCGTGCTCTCGTCGATCATCTTCGGTGCGCTGTCTCTCGTCACCGCGTTCGCCTCCCGACTCGACCAGTTGCTCGTGCTGAGGCTTCTGACGGGCATCGGTCTAGGCGGCGCCTTGCCGAACGCGATCTCGCTCGCTTCGGAATATGCACCGAAGCGCCACAGTCGAACCGTTGTCTCAACGCTGATGTGCGGCATGCCGCTCGGGGCGATGTTCGGCGGCCTCGTCAGCGCCGCGTTGCTGCCGATATACGGCTGGCAGGCGGTATTCATCGCGGGCGGTGTGTTGCCGCTGATCGTCTCCCTGGCGTCGATGATGCTGTTGCCGGAGTCACCGGGCTTTCTCGTACTGCGCGACGACAGGCGACTCCAACTGGACCGCATCGTCCGACGCATCGCGCCTGACGTCGATCCTGCGCGCGTACGCGGCAACGCAACGACGCCGGACACGCGCGTCCCGATGCGTGAGCTCTTTGCCCCCGGCCGCGCGATGCAGACCACGCTCCTGTGGATCCCCTATTTCATGAACCTCGTGGTCCTGTACTTCATCGTGAGCTGGATGCCTGCGGTGCTCGTCGGCGCGCAGCAGAGCGTCGGCACAGGGATCAAGGCGGTAGCGCTGTTCAGCCTCGGTGGCGTGGCGGGTTGCGGCGCGCAGGGTCCGCTGATGAATCGCTTCGGCATGCGGCGCGCGCTGCTGTGCGAACTGATGATCTACGCCGCCCTCGCCATGACGCTCGCAAAAGCCGCGGGCGATGCATCGGTCGTCGTTGCCGTCAGTCTTCTTATGGGCGTCGTCGTGCAGGGCGTGCAGGCCGGGCTCAATGCTTTGGCAACGGAAATCTATCCGATCTCGATGCGCGCGACAGGCGTCGGCTGCGCGGTGGGCATCGGCCGGATCGGGTCGATCTCCGGACCGCTAATCGGCGGCATGTTGCTACAAATGCACTGGAGCGCCAGTGAAGTGTTTCTCGCGGGCATCGTGCCAGCCGTCATTGCCGCATCCGCGATCGCGCTCAACCCGAGCGCCCGGCGCGTCACGAGCTGAAGCGCGCCCCGATTGGATTTGATGCGCGGCAAATAAAACTCAAACACCAGGATGACAAGATGAAACGCAGAATCATTGGAGGATTGCTGGCGTCGATCGCCGTGCCGGCGATCGCGCAAAGCAGCGTGACGCTGTACGGCATCATCGACACCGGAATCGAGTATGTATCGCACGCGAATGCAAAGGGGGATTCCGTCGTTCGCATGCCTGGCATCACTGGCGAGTTTCCGTCGCGCTGGGGGCTGCGTGGAACGGAGGCGCTCGGCGGGGGACTGGCCGCGATCTTCGTGCTGGAGAACGGCTTCAATGTGCGCGGTGGCGACCTCGGACAGGGCGGACGCTTGTTCGGGCGGCAATCGTGGGTCGGGCTGAAGTCAACCACATGGGGCACGCTCTCATTCGGCCGGCAGTACTCGATGTCCTATCTCGGCATTCAGGAATCGGACATTCTCGGACCGAACATCTACGGCATTGCCTCTTTCGATGCCTATCTGCCCAACGGGCGCAGCGACAACTCGGTTGCGTTTCAGAGCGCGACATTCCAGGGCTTCAGCTTGGGCGCGACCTATTCGTTCGGCCGCGATTCGGCGGGAACGGGCAACTCGCCGGGGCAGGGCACGTGCGCCGGCGGCGTGCCCGGACAGTTCACGGCGTGCCGGCAGTGGAGCGCGCGTCTGAAATACGACAACGGCGTGGTAGGCGCCTCGGCGGTCTATGACGAGCAGCGCGGGGGCGCCAATGCGGCTGCGAATTTCTTCGATGGGGTGACGCCTACGCCGATCACGTCGAGCGGCGACAAGGATACGCGTATCGAAGCGAATGCGTGGGCGTCGGTCGGGGCTTTCAGAACCGGCGCGGGATGGATCGCGCGTACGCTCACCGGTCCCGGTGTCACGGGCGTGCGCGCGAATCTGTTTTACGCAGGCGGCAGTTTTCAGGCGACGCCTTCGCTCATTCTGGACGGAGAGGTGTACCGGATGATTGTCACGCAGCACGACACGCGCGGCACCATGGGCGCGATCCGCTGCACGTATTTGTTATCCAAGAGAACGGCAGTCTATGCGCAAGCGGCGTTTCTGGAGAACAGTGCGAAGGCGGCGTTCACGGTGAGTTCGGGCGGTGCAGGTACGACGCCGGCGGTGGGCGCTAATCAGCTCGGTGCGATGCTGGGGGTGCGGCATAGCTTCTGAATCACTGAACCCTAGACCCAAATCATCGGTGACGGTCAGCGAAGCGAGAAGCGCTCGGTCACTATGAACCTTTGACGGGGCGGCCGATGACAGAGATCGGGCCGGTTCCGGCAGTTCGTGGAGGCAGACGACTGGCCAGGCGAACAACGACTGAACTTGCGCTTGCCGACTCTCGCAGCTGCAAAGGCCTACGATACCGGCAATCGCTCGAATTCTACAGACTGAAGCCGAACGAGATAAAGTGAAAAGCGATGCGCGAGGAGGAGAGAAAGGTCCTTCTGGCCCAGATTGCTCGGCGAAGTGGATGTCGATGAGATCAGCCTTAACCGAACTTTACGGGGCCAGGGTTCCGAAGGATAACAGTCCGGAAAGGGGATCAGGTTTTGCTGCAGTCTCTGCACGGGAGACGATTATGCGCAGACTTCTCTGCATTTTGACACTCGCGGCGGCCTTCTCCGGATGCGTTGCTGCTCCGCCATACGGGTACAGCGATCCCGCATATGGTCCCGCGCCGGATCCCAGGGTCGGGGTGGGCGTGGCAGTGGGTGCGGGCAGGTTCGGGTCCGGAGGGGGTGTTGGTGTAGGCGTCGGGTTCTGAGCGTCGCGCTCGCACGACGTAAGTCTGCCTGCCGGCGCTCTTGTCTGAGTGGTTCTGTGCAAGCGACCCGGCCGTCGCAAGAGTCTTGAGGCCAATATCTTCGCTGCGATCCAACGCGCATCGGCGCCTGCCGAACTCCCGAAAACTCCCAGCCACCCTCGTTCCTACCTCGGCGGGATTTGCTGGCATTCCGTCTGAAACCAATAGTCGACGAGTCGCTGCGCCGCTTGTAAATCATCGGGGTAGTGCGGATCGTCATACCAAGGCTACGGTTCATAGCATGCTTTCCGCAGTGCGCCCAGTTCGGTTTGGTGTCGCGCCATCGTAAAGGACGCGTTGTTCCGAAGCGCAATAAGGTCAGGACACTCTGTTGGGCTCAGGTGCATTCCTGTGTATGGCATGCCACCGGCGGCACAGCCGCTGAGAAGAAAAATCACGGCGCGAAGCGCTAACCACCATCTCGGAAGTTCGTTCACGATTTAACTCAGCCAGAACGATCGCACTAGCTACGGCGAATCAACCGCCTCCCAAGCGTCTGCTAGGGAAAGTCGTCAAGTTCAACCCTGATGCGCTCATAAAGAATTTCGTCTTGACGCAAGACGTTTCCCAATTCCTCACGTTGTTGAACTGCCGCAGCAGATGGAGCACGGTCGTCTTCTATCAACGTCGTCCGCAGCACATGGACTTTTTGGCGCAGTCGATTGAGGTCAGCCCGCGTTGCAAGCAACTGCTGGTCGACTTCTCGGGCCTGTCCCGGCTCGAAACCCGTGCGCAATGCGCGCTCGTGCGTCAAGCCCTGCTAGATCGTCTGTCAGCAGTTCAGGCGTGCGCCATTGTTGCGCGTTTTTCCCAAATCCCCAGCGAGAAGCAAGCGGGTGTGTCCGGTCTGGTCGCGCATTTTTCCGACGGGCAGACCCGGCTCCCGCTCGTGCAGCGCTCGATGCAGATCCGCTCGCTGATCCGCTTTGGCGTCGCTATCTGCCGACTCGCTACGGCGACGGCCTATCGATCCGCGAGATCGCGCGGCCCATGCCTGAGCAAATCTGCCCTGTCTCGCCGCGCAAGAGACCTTGTCGCCGGGTCGGGAGTCGTGTCGTCTCCCTGTGCGTTCATCATCGGTCGCCGTGCCGTATTAGCCAATCGTGAACATCAAAACGCGGAGAGCGTGAACCGCTGTCGTCAGCTTTCGTAAATCTCTTCGTATCCAAGTCCCGCTCCTCCTCAGTCCCCACAAGCAGCGGAGCGGAGGGCACGGCTAGCTGGCCGCGGTCCTCGTTTGCCTCTGCGGCCGCATCGATAGGTTGATTAGAAAATTTGCGTCAACTTCCAGGAGGTTCTGTGTATCCGGAACTATTTCTTTTTATCAATGGAGAATTTATCGGTGTCGACGGGCAGCGCAACTCGGAGGAGGTGACCAATCCGGCATCGCGTGAGGTACTGGGATGGCTGCCTCATGCGAGCGCTGCAGACCTTGAACGCGGTGGCTACCTCACAAACGGCCTTCTTGAAATGGAAGAAGACTTCGCCGCTCCCACGTTCGGAAATTTTGCGGCGTGCTGCAGTGATCGCTCGGGAACGAAATTCCCATATCAGCGTGACTTTATTCGTATGCGTCTTGAGCGAAATACAACGTTCACCCCGCGATGCAGCCAGTTAGATCCTGTCAATGATCGGCGACCCGGAACAGGATCTAACCCGGCGCACGCGATACGCTCCAGATCAACATCGCGATCATGCCTCACGCACGCGCGTAACGTCGAGAACGGCCGACGTGAGTCGCTTACAGCGATTCTGCGAAATTCGGTCCCGTGTGCCGCTTTGAACGCCTCACGGGTGCCGTAGGCTAACGATTAAACCGAGAACACTTCGTGGACCGAGCTTTGAAAACTTCCGCCATTCATGGGACCGCCGCCCGCGACGTGAATGGCGTCACCGACTACCGCTGCACCCATGCCGTGCCTCGGCGTCAGCATCGGCGAATAAGCTCGCCATGCATCGGAGTTGGGGTCATAGGCCTCGTTTTCCCCAAACACGCGGCGTGTTCCTTCGCCGCCCATGCAGAAGAACCTGCCGCGCCACGCGACGCCGCCATGACCTGAGCGCGGCGTCGGCATTGGTGCGCGCTCCTCCCATGCGTCGGCTTTTGCGTCGTATGCGACATGCATGCCGGTGTTGAAGTCGAAGGTGTCCATCCGGCCGCCCGCCACGTGTATCCGATCGCCCAGCGATATCGCCGCAGCGTGATCGCGCGGTCCGGGCACGGGCGCGAGCGTTTTCCAGATATCGCCCTTGGGATCGTAGGCCTCGTGCCAGTCGACGGAGCGCGTGTCTCGTCCGCCGACGGCGTGCAACAGTCCCCCGTGCGCAACAACGGAAATGGCACCTCGCGTGCCGCGCGACAAGGGACGGATGGAATGCCAGCGATTATCCGCGACCACGTAGGCGTAGCAATCGGGCACCGCGACGCGATTCTGCTCGACGAATCCGCCAAATGCATAGACCACGCCGTCGAGCGCCGCCACGCCGATGTGATTGGCGCCGCGCGGAATCGGCGCCAATTCGATCCAGCGGCCGAGAGAGGTGTCGAAGACGTGATGATAGGGCCGCGCGACGCGACCGGCGCCGTACCCGCCAATTACGTGCATGCGGTCGCCTTCACTCGTGGCCCACGCCATTTCACTGCGTGGCAAGGGCAGGGGCGCGGCGGCGCTCCAGTGCCCCGGGGTCGGTGCGGCTGGCGCGGAAGAATAGGTGAAGCGCTGCGTGTAGGCCTCGGGCGGAAGTTGCGTCGCCTCTGGATCACGCAGGCTCACATAGAGTCCGCCGCGCTGGATTGCCTGCATTTCCTCAGGGTCTGACATGTTGTCAGACGGACTTGCGGCATGCGCGCTGCGTGCCACGAGAAAGGTGCCGGCTGTGTGATTGCGGCCAGCTTGAAAAATTGGCGTCGCTCGATGCCCACGACCCACCTCCGGATTGGCGCAGCGCGCATCTTGCCGATACGACGCAAGGGGAATCACTGAGTGTAGCCAAATCCTGCGACGTCGGTCTCCCGCTGGTCCAACTGCTTACGCCGCTTTCAGTGTCTTGCATCGACCTGTGGAAGCCGTCATCGCGGTCAGGCATCGGGTCAAGAGGGTATATCGAGCTGCGTATTATTCTTTAACGCCTGATGCCGAACCGCCGATGCCGGCCATTTCCTGCCGTTCGTTGGTAACGTATAGCAGTCGTTCGGACGACCTCTCCACTCTGAAACCCGCCCGATTGCTGAACGCGAGAATTTGGGCTGAGGGCGAGCTTTCGAGCGGAGTGAGAGTACTCGCAATGTGACGGGAATGGTTTGCACTCGGGCGCACGATGAGGTTCGAGACCGAGGTTCCAACTCGAGCACCAGCATCGACCCGCGGACCAAGGCTTTATTGTGACCATCCACTAAAGGTTTTCTGGCGCAGGGAAGTCCTTGCAACCCGGGCGCATTAGTCGAGCCGCCCGGGCCATTCGTTGCGTCCGTTCCATCCGTTTCATTCTCGGCCTGAACGGCAATTTGAAGCGCCCTATTTTCGGCAGTCGGGTAATCAAACGGTCCTCAGAAGCCAACTCGCCCAGGTAGAGACCATCGGCCCCAAAAATCTCCTCCCCGATGAAGTTGCCCACATGTCGTCCGTCATGCGTGCGCAGTTGATCGACGATTCGATAGCCAAATGAGGTACCGCTCCAAGTCCACAGCCAGGCCATCTTTGGCTTAAACGCTGATTCGTTCGGCGTCGTGCATCCGAGCGCGCGCTAAAAGAAGCGTTTTAGATATTGGCTTCAAGGCAACCTCCTTTCGCTTGCTTCCTTCGAAACAACCCTCAGCGATGCCTCGTGCAGATCAAGGTCTAGCGATTGCGTTCTTGATGAGGCTCCGCGATGCGCCAGCAGCGGCGCGCGGATACGCTCCTTGTTGCGTTGCATGTTCATGCCCGTCCGCGCCGGATGATCTCGTCGCGATACCGCTTCTTGAGCTGTTGGACCATCGAATCCACTAGCTCATTACCTCGATACGGCGCTGCCTTCTCGTCGATGATTGTCTCCACTTGCTGAATTGCCGCTTGCACACTCGCCTGATTGCCCGGCTCAAGGGTGATTTGCTCGAGTTCGCCGCCCAACGACCTAAAGACGTGGGACGCTTCCTCGAGCTGACGCGTCAGCCGGTCGAGCCCCTCAAACTTGTTTTGCATTGCCGCCTCCCATCTAGGATGAAGGATTTATCTGTAACAACACGTCGGCTACCGGGCCGCGCGCTCCCAAACTGAACAGCGCTCACGGCTTTTCAGGAGCCGCCGCGTCCTCGGACGGCGGAAAACTTTCATCATTGGCAGCGGTCCCAAACATTTCACTCGTCGCGAAGTACTTAACACCGCGCGCGCCACAAGCCGGGCAGCATATGTTGGGCCTCCTTTCCAGGTAAAACAGCCTCCCACAGTCGGTGCAGTGAATCATCACGGTGACCCCGGCAAAAGCCTGTCTTTATACCGCCAACGAGCATGACCATCGGCGTCCGTTACACACGCGTTAAATACAGACGTTCGGGGTCACATGGCATCGCCAATGTCTTGCCGAAATTTTCTTAAACGGCTCGCAGCTTTCTGGACTCATGCGAGGACGTCAATCCGTCTTGACGCCGACGATCGGAATGCTGGGCGCGCCCGGAGTGCAGAAATGCGGTGCCTGCCGGGGAATGGGATGGACTGAATGGAGAGAGCACTGGCTCTATGACGGCAATGCGAGCGCGCGTTCGTGACCGTTCACGAGGTCCCCGGATCTCGGACTCAGGTTCTTCGAAACTAACCAAAAAGAACCGGCGCATGGCGCCGGCTGCACGATTCCTTGGCATTCTGGGTCGACTGCGCCGAGGAAGCAGATAGCTCCGAATTTTGCCCGTTATAGCTTAAGGGACGCTTAAAAGGTCCATCAGACGTGATCGACAGACTTAGGATTCTTTGTCCGAGAGCGATCCTCGCGTTAGCTTGTCATCGCTGTCGACGCCTCAAATGCCTCCGCGAGCAGTTGTGCCTTCAGTGGTCGTTGATACAAATACCCCTGTGCGTACGGAACGCCGACCGACTTCAAGCCATCGTGCTGTGTTTCTGTCTCGACGCCCTCTGCAATGACCTGTAGGCCGAAATGCCGTGCGAGTGCGACGACCCCCATTATCAAATCGGCTCCTTCCACATCGATCTGAGCGATGAACTGTCGGTCGATCTTCATGTAATCAAAGGGAAAGCGCTTGAGCAGATCAAGATTGCTGTGGTCGGTGCCGAAGTCGTCAATGGCAAACTTCACGCCTTCGGCTTTCAATGCGGCGAACGCGGCCGAGGTCCGCACACTGTCCGAAAGGAGAAACCGCTCAGTCAGTTCCAGCACGAGCTCGACGTTCGGTGGCAGCTTTCTCACCGCCGCTGCGACCTCATCAACAAAACACTTGCGTTCGAAGTCACGCGGGGCGATATTGACCGCGATCCTCAAGGGCGAGGTCAGGCGATACCCGTTCATATCGGCAAGTGCTGTTTGAAGAACGAAACGAGTTACTTCGGGAAGGACGTTGCTCGACTCGACTTCATCCATGAACACAGAGGGACTGATTGGCCCCCACTTCGCATGGCGCCAGCGAAGCAGTGCCTCGACACCAACTATTCTGCGGTCCGCCACAGCGACAATCGGTTGATAAACAACGTGGAACTCACCGCGTTTCAGCCCACGCCGCACGGCACTCAGCAGTAGTCGACGTGGCGCAAACGCAAGCAGATATAAGACGCCTATGAGGCCATCCAAAAGTAGTCCGACGGCACCAAAGGCCAGTCGATAGCTCCAGCGCTTTTGCATGATGAGCCGCGGCGATGACGCGACCAAAATTGCGAACGGCCAGGCGTGCGACGTAACCTTCGTCGAGTAGTCGTCGCCTGAGTTTACCCCTGCAACGAACCGACCGTGATCGTCAAGCAAGCCGCTGCCTTCAATTGCAACGGCAGCGCGTTGGGCGCCGTATCTGACGCCATGCACCAGCACATCCTCCAAATACTCGCCTTCGATGACATACAGCACGCCGCTACTACCACTGGTGGGCATGAACAATGTAAGCACCGGGATGTCTGGCTGAGCCGGCGTTTGTCCGAGAAGCGCAATGGCTTGAGTGCCAGGCTTAGGGTTCAGGTAAGCGGACAGTGGAACATCAACTGACCCGAGCGCCGAGGAACAGTACAAGCGACCATTTTCGACCAGTGAAACCGCGCGTATGTAAAGCAGACGCGTTTCCAGTTCCGCGAGCTTGCGCTCGATCGCATTGCACGGAAGGCCGACGAGAACTTCCACGTTCGCACGACTTTGGGCGCTTGCGCTGTAGACAACGCGGTCGACCGATGCGACTAGGTCATTTCCGATCAGGCGCTCGTTCTTCCCAATCGCATCTGTCGCCAGGTGGTCGCCGATGCTAACGGCCGCGATCATGACCAAGGTGCCGCCTGCCACAGCAACGCTCAGCGTTGCCTTCGACACAAACTGCCAGAAGGCACCTGAACCCCTTGCAGATCTCGGTTTTCTTATCGTCTTTCTGAGATTGGCCATCTTGTGGGGGAAAGCTACCTCTACACCAGGCGACAGGTGCCGCAAACGTTGAGCGCCAAACGGTTCGGCTCGGAATCGGATTCAACGAAAAGGCGGAAAGCTATCACAGCTGCGAAAAGAGCGAGGGAAAATAGATTGGCCAAGATCATGACCGGGCTATCGATCCGGACGACGACCCGCCGGAGGGATGATTCGCTCTGCATGAGGAAGCCTCGAGCTCGATGTGATCCCGGTATCGCGGACGGCTTGCTCGACGGCTCGTGGGCTGTCGCATCCTGCGACGCGACCTACTTCCTCTCTGCCGGCCGACAAGCAGCCTCCCCATTGACCGGTGGGCGCGCGGTAAATGCGAAGGACAATGGCGTCCGGATCGAACATGGTGTGGTCTCCGTGATCAATATGCAAATCACGTGCACTATAAACGCAAAGTGAGCCTCGCAATCCGCGTTGCGACCTTGTACGCGCGTCGGTGAATGATCGCTGCCAAGGTCAAAAGAGGGTGCGAGCCGGGCAAATCACGTCGCAATCGCTTCTGCGGAAATATTGAGAATCTTTGCCGGCGAGCCTGACCGAGGCATCTCTTCGCGGGTTGTTATTGCAAGCAGATCAAGTAACGCGGTCAAGCGGCGGCGATCGCGGGAGGACAGTCCCGGAAAAACGAGAAGCTTTTCCGTCTGGGCAGCCCAATATTCGCGACGGATCAATGTGGGTCGACAAACCAGGGTGTTGACGGACCGTTCAAGTTGCCGAATTTCATTTTCGAGGATCAATCCAGTCTCCTGCCGTGTGCATTTATCTGAAGCTGCCTCCTCGAGCGTACGACCAAGGGTCGTATTGCCGTCTGGAAGCAGTACTTTTTCTATCGAACGGGTCATCGCTATCAGCTAAGCATTCCGCGCATCGATGCGGATCTGCTTTTGCGCCCACCCGTCGCAAGATACGACGCATAGACATGCCATGCGCAGCTGCGCGGGAGGCGAGCTTTCGCGCAAACGTTAGCGCTTCCGCGTGCCGTTACGATTCGTGGCTTGTCGCGGCTAACGGCAATTTCGCGAGACCAGTTAATGCGGGATAACCCGTATTTGGAGGCATGGGGGACTTGTCGGCGCCGGTTGCACGATCACAGCCACACGTGCACCGCGACCAGTCGGTCAGCCCATTTGCGCTCGCAGGGTCCGATGCAATGTAGTTTCACGAGGTCGCTTCGCATTGCCCCACTGGAACTAGGGGTGACTTTGATTTTCGCGCAGATTTCCGGTTAGCGTGCCCTAGTTCCGACAAGGCTTTGCCTTCTGGCGCTGAAATAATACCTATGTAAATCAAGGACTTGCTGTCTACGCACAAACGAATAACCGATGCATGTGTACGCCGGCTGACTAGCGGCAAGCTTCGGCACACCTTGCGCCAAGCTTGGACGCAGCTTGCTCGCGTACCGCTCCATCGGATACGAGCGCCGTCACGGCAAACGACAATGGAGTGGTCTATGGGTTTGAACTGTTCGAACCGGAGCCCCCGCATAAAACGAGCGTCACGATGGCCGCGCTGCACGCTACGACGCTGAATACAGTGAGTAGAGACTTCATGACCGTACTTCTTCCTGTCCCGGGACCCTGATGGTCGATGAACGAGGAGATGGGTTTTATTCCGGCATGGAAGCACTTGTTTCGTGGATGATTTCATGCGATCGCGATAGCCGATCACGCTCGTTCGAGACGAGCCAATCGCGTCTTGCGGCTTGCGCGACCGGCTCTTGAAGCGGCCTCGGGAGCAACGCGCTGACGACTATTGTCAGTGCCCGTTCGCCGGCATGATGGTGCCGAACAGTCCATTGACCTCGCCATTCGGTCCCGCCGAGAAGTACACGGCGTCCGAACTCGAATTGCGGCCACCACCGAGCGTCAGCGTCCACAAGCCGTCGATGGAAATCGGATTGCCATACGCATCCTCCAGCTGATCGACGAACGTCCCGTCGTTGTCGAAGACACTGATGTGGCCATTGCCGAAGTTGCCGACCAGTATCTTGCCGCTGAACGGGCCGAAAGCGAACGATGCACGCGTGACGCCCCAGGGGGAGTTAAGTGTCCCTCGACTGGCGAAGCGGTGCAGCAGATGGCCGTCCGTATCGAAGACATCGACGAATCCGTGACCGTTGCCGGCTACGTCGTCGTGCTTCTGTTTGTCCTGCTTTGCATACGTGACAAAAAGGTCGCCATCGATGTTCGCGATGCCGAACGGCGCGTATCCGGGCGGCATGTGTGGATCGACGAAGCCACCGTCCGTCGTCACGCTCATGTACAGCCCATTTGCGCCGCCGCTCGGCCCGAAGACGTCGATCCGTCCCGAGCGGAAGTTGGTCGCGAAAAGGAACAGGCCTTTCGAGTTGACGCCGAAAACGAGGCCCTTGTAGACCGCGCCATTGACGGCGGAAGGATTGGCCGAGTTATCGGCTGCGATCACGGCGTTGTTGGCAGGATTCAGCCCGCCGGCCCAGGCGGAAAGGTGCCGTCCTCGGTCGCGAATATAAATACCGCGGGGATCGTGGTGCCTGGCACGAGAAACGCGGCCGACGCATTCCATACCATTCCTGTCGGCGCGGCAGGCGGGGGATTCGGTGGATTGTTGTGATAGAGAGGACGGCAGGCGGCAGCCGGTATGACATTGCCCGGCAGCGGGATCGCGACCTGCAGCGCTACCTTCGT
>LRBF01000124.1 GCA_001580565.1 Caballeronia megalochromosomata
GCTGACGAACAACGGCGGCTCTATCGTGGCCCCGAACCTCACGCTGACGACCAACGGTAAGCTGAACAACAACGGCGGCGATATCGAAGCGAACCTGCTCGCGTTGACGGCGACGGATCTGGTGAACCACGGCGGCACGATTGCGCAGTACGGTGCGTCGCCGATGAGCGTGACCGTCAGCAAGACATTCGACAACTCGAACGGCGGCACGCTCCAGAGCAACAGCACGGACCTCACGCTTGCATCATCGACAGTCGACAACGATGGCGGCACGATCACGCATGCCGGCAGCGGCACGCTGACAGTCAATGCCGGCAATGGCGCGGGAACGTTGTCGAACGCGGGTGGCACGATCCAGAGCAATGGGCAGGTCACCGCGCGCGCTGGCAGTTTCAACAACGCGGCGGGCACGCTGAGCAGCCAGGAGGGTCTCGCGGCCACGGTTGGGGGCACGCTCGACAACACGAAGGGCAAGCTACTCTCGAACGCCGATCTGAGCGTTACGAGTGGCACGCTGACCAATGACGGCGGCCAGATCGGCGCGGGTAAGAACGAAACCATCCGTACCGGCACGCTGACGAACAACGGCGGCTCGATTGTGGCGTCCAACCTCACGCTGACGACCACCGGCTTGCTGAACAACAACGGTGGCGATATCGAGGCGAATCAGCTCGTGTTGAGCGCGACGGATTTGCTGAACCACGGCGGCACGATTGCGCAGTATGGTGGGTCGCCGATGAGCGTGACCGTCAGCAAGACGTTCGACAATTCGAGCGGCGGCACGCTCCAGACCAACAGCACGGACCTCACGCTCGCCGCCGCTACGCTCGATAACGACGGTGGCACGATCACGCACGCCGGCAGCGGCACGCTGACGATCAATGCGGGCAACGGCGCGGGAACGGTGTCGAACGTGGGTGGCACGATCCAGAGCAATGGGCAGGTCGTGGCGCAAGCAGGCGCGCTCGATAACGCAGCGGGCGCGTTGATCGGGCAGAAGGGTCTCGCGGCCACGGTAAGCGGCGCGTTCAACAACACGAAGGGCAAGCTGCTCTCGAACGCCGATCTGAGCGTTACGAGTGGCACGCTCACCAATGACGGCGGCCAGATCGGCGCGGGCGCGAACGAAACGATTCGGACCGGGTCGTTGACGAACAACGGTGGCTCGATCGTAGCGCCGAACCTTACGCTGACAACGGACGGCACGCTCGATAACAGCAATGGCGATATCGAGGCGAACCAGCTTGTGTTGAGCGCGACCGACTTGCTGAACCACGGCGGCGCGATCACGCAGTACGGCACATCGCCGATGGGCTTCACTGTCAGCGGTACGTTCGACAACTCAGGCAGCGGCACACTCCAGAGCAACAGCACGGACCTCGTGCTTGCGCCTGGCGCACTGATCAATGATGGCGGCACGATCACGCACGCCGGTAATGGCACGCTGTCGGTCAATGCGGGCAAAGGCGCGGGAAGGCTGTCGAACGTGGGTGGCACGATCCAGAGCAATGGACAAGTCACAGCCCGGGCGGGCACGTTCGACAACGCAGCGGGCACGCTGATCGGCCAGAAGGGGCTCGCGGCCACGGTAAGCGGCGCGTTCAACAACACAAAGGGCAAGCTGCTGTCGAACGCGGACCTGAGTGTCGCGAGCGGCATCCTGAACAATAACGGCGGCCAGATCGGCGCGGGCGCGAACGAAACCATCCGCACCGGGTCGCTGACGAACAACGGTGGCTCGATTGTGGCCCCGAACCTCACGCTGACGACTTCCGGCACGCTCGATAACAGCGGCGGCGATATCGAGGCGAACCAGCTCGCACTGAGCGCGACCGACTTGCTGAACCGCGACGGCATGATGACGCAGTACGGCGCATCGGCGATGGGCTTCACCGTCAACGGTACGTTCGACAATTCGAACGGCGGCACGCTCCAGACGAACAGTACCGACCTCACGCTTACGCCTGCCACGCTCATCAATGACGGTGGCGCGATTCTCGCGGCGGGAACTGGCACGCTGACGATTGCACCCGGCAACGGCGCGGGCGCTTTCTCGAATGCGGGCGGCAAGATCATCGCGGCCGGCGAGATCGCGGCGCAAGCGGCGAGTCTGAATAACGCGAACGGCGTGCTCGCCGCGCAGGGCAATATCGCGGCCAACATTGCGGGCAATGTGAACAACACGCAGGGCGCGATCCGTTCGCTGTCGTCGCTGTCGCTCACGAGCGGCGGCGCGCTGACCAACGCGAACGGGCAGATCCAGTCCGGCACGGGTGCGCCGGGCGATGCCAGCACACTGAATGTCCAAACCACGGCTGTCGATAACAGCGGCGGCCTCATCAGCAACCTCGGCACGGGCGGTGCGCGCGTGCAAGGCGGCACCCAGATAGTCAGTACAGGCGGCGTCATCACCGGCAACGGCGACGTCGCGGTCGATGCGCCTACGCTCGTGAATACGCAGGGCGCGCAGTTGAGCGGCGCGAATGTCGCGGTGCGGGCGAACGCGGTGGACAACAGTGCGGGCCAGATCGGCAGCCTTGCGGGTTCGAATGGCGATGTCGCCATCACGACGACCGGCGCGATCACGAACACGAACGGGCAGATCGGTGCAACACGCGACTTGTCCGTCAATGCGGCGGTGCTCACCGGCGGCGCGTACAGCGCAGCGCACGACGTCGCGATAAGCGTACAGGGCGACTTTGCGCCCACTCCGGATTTGCAGTTCGCCGCGGGTCACGATCTCACCTTTACGCTGCCAGGCACATTCAGCAATTACGCGGCGCTGGAGGCGGCGAACAACCTCGGCATCAACGCGGGCGTTATCGAAAACAGCGGTGTGATGATGGCGGGCGGTACGCTCACCACACATTCGAACACGCTGGCGAACACCGGAGCCATCGTCGGCGGCAGTGTCTCGCTCAACGCAAACAGCACGATTTCCAATGTAGGTCCGACCGCGCTCATTGGCGCGACGGACTACAACGGCACGCTCGAATTGCTCGCGTCCGACATCGAGAACCGCGACGACACGACGATGACCGATACGCAGGCCACGACCGCGATCTTCGGTCTGGGCAAGGTCGTGCTCGCGGGTGGCAAGGATGCGAGCGGCAACTACACGAATGCGAATGTGATCCGCAACCAGTCGGCGCTGATCGAATCGGCGGGCGACATGGAACTGCACGCCAATCAGCTCACCAACACTCGCACGACGGTGACGACGACCGGCTTGAACCAGCCAGTCGATCCGGCTGTATTGGAGCAGCTTGGCATCAGCATGTCGGGATGCACGGCATTCAATATGCCTGCATGCTCCGGTGAGTTTGTGGGCTGGTCGGATGCTACTCCGGACATGATCGGCGGCGTCAATCCCGAGCCGCCGCACGGCGGGCAGTGGAACAGCGGCTACCAATACACGACCTACACCGGTGTGGCGGTGGCGAACCTGGTCGCCTCGCTCAGTCCGCAGGCGCAGATTATCGCGGGCGGCGATCTGAATGCCGCGTCGGTGGGGCTTTTTCAGAACTACTGGAGCGCGGTGGCGGCGGTGGGCAACATCGCGGCGCCCGCCACGCTCGATCAGAACAGTTGGCAGGGGCAGACGGCACCGCAGGTGCAGGTCACGTATTCAGGCTACTACCACTATACGAACTACGACCACAGCATCGGTGACTGGTCGTTGCCTTTCGGCGATGCGCCGTTCGTGGGAGGTCGGCCTGGGGGCTACACGCAGGTGGCGCCCGCTGATATCCGCACCTATGCGCTGCCCAGCTACGAGTCGAGCTTCGTGGCGGGCGGCACGCTGTCGGGCACGGGCATCAGCATCAACAACACAGCGGGCAACGCGGGGCTTCCGTCGCTGGGACTCGCGGCCGGCCTGGCGCTGTCGGGCGTGACGATCGGCGGGGTGAGCGGTAATGCGAGCGGCACGAAGGCGGGCGGGATCAACGCCGTGGGCGGCGATGCGAGCGGTACGAAGGCGGGCGGGATCAACGCGGTGAGCGGGGATGCGAGCGGCGCGAAGGCGGGCGGGATCAACGCCGTTGGCGGCGATGCGAGCGGTACGAAGGCGGGTGGCGTCAATGCGGTGAGCGGGGATGCGGGCGGCGCGAAGGCCGGCAGTATCAACGGGGCAAGCGGCGATGCGAGCGGCGCGAAGGCTGGCGCTGTTAGCGTCAATGGCGCTTCGGGCAAGGTCGACCCAATCATCGCTGGCGCCACCGCGCTCAATGTCCTCGGTAACTTGACGGTCCCTCCGGGCGGTCTGTTCAGTCGAGCCACGATTCCCGGGGCCACCTACCTGATCGCGACCAACCCGGCCTTCACGAACCAGAAGACGTTCATTTCGAGCGACTACTATCTGCAGCAATTGGGCCTGGATCCGCAAAAGACCGAGAAACGTCTGGGCGATGGCTTCTACGAACAGCAGCTCGTGCGCAACCAGATCACGTCGCTGACCGGCAAGGCCGTGCTCGGGCCTTATACCGACCTTCAGGCGATGTATGAGGCGATGCTGGGAGCAGGCGCGTCGCTCGCGCAGTCGCTGAACCTGCCACTCGGCATGAGCCTGTCGCCTGAACAGGTGGCTGCGCTCACCTCCAACGTCATCATCATGCAGACGCAGATCGTCGACGGGCAGTCTGTGCTGGTGCCGGTGGTGTATCTGGCCAAGAGCAGCCAGCAGAACATGAATGGGCCGCTGATCGCCGCGACCGACATCGATCTGAAGAACGCGCAGACCTTCACCAACAGCGGCACGGTGCAGGCGGGCAATACGCTGTCGATTCAGGGCCAGCAGATCGACAACGCGTTCGGTACGCTGCAAAGCGGCGGCCTCATGTCGTTGACGACGAAGGGCAATGTCGATCTCACATCGGCGACGCTGAATGCCGGCAGTCTCGCGTTGAGTGCGGGCGGCGACCTGATTCTCAATACGGCGGTGAAGACCTTCGATCAGATCAGCGCCACGGGCGCTACACGCACGACGAGTACGCTCGGCCCCATTGCCAATCTGAATGTGGCGGGTAACGCCGCGATCGTGACGGGTGGCAACTTCGAGCAGAACGCGGGCAACCTGAACGTAGGCGGCAGCCTCGGCATGATCGTGGGCGGCAACTGGGATCTGAGCGCGGCGCAGACCGGCGAGCAAAAGGTCGTCGAGCGCGCGAACGGCATATCGAATACCAACATCAATCTGATGACGGGTAGTTCGGTGAAGGTTGGCGGCGTGTCGCAGATCGGTGTGGGTGGTGATTTGACGGCAACGGGTGCGAACATCAACCTGGGCGGCGGTGGTCTCATCGCGGCCAATGGCAATGTGACGTTGCAGGCGGCGAAGGCGACTTCCACCGTCAACAGCAACAGTTCGGGCAGCGACAGCCACGGCAGCTATTCGGAGTCCTTGCACCGGTCGGACGATACGCTCACAGCGACCACGCTCAATGCGGGTGATTCGCTGACGGTGGTATCGGGCAAGGATATCAACCTTACTGGCAGCGCGATCAACCTCGACAAGGGGACAGCGACGCTTGCGGCGGCGGGCAATGTGAACGTTGGCGCGGACACTGAAACGCATGTCGAGAATTCGCAAGAGCAGCACAGCCATAGCAATGTGGTGAGCGGCAAGCAGGTTGCGAGTTCGAACGATACGAGTGCGACGTTCTCTCAAGGCAGCCTGATTGCCGCCGATGCGGTGACGATCGCAAGCGGCAAGGACATCAACGTGGCGGGCAGCACGATCGTGGCCACCAACGATGTCAGCCTGAACGCCGCGCATGATGTGAACATCACCACAACCCAGGACACGAGCCAGTCGAGCACGTCCCACGAGGAACGGAAGTCGGGTTTCGGCACGGCGGGCGTTGGCATTTCGTATGGCACGCAAGACCAGAAGGACACTGTCAACAATTTGTCGGTGACGAACAACGCGAGTCTGGTCGGCAGTACGGGCGGCAACGTGACGATGCAGGCGGGCAACACGCTGCACATCACAGGTTCGGATGTGCTTGCGGCGGGCAATGTGACGGGGACGGGCGCGGAGGTGATGATCGACGCCGCGCAGAACGACCGTCACCACGATGAGACGCATGAGACGAAGAGTTCGGGCTTTACGCTGGCGTTCAAGTCCTCGGTGATCGATGCGATCCAGACGGCGGGTCAGCAAGCGCGCGCGGCGGAGGATGGCTCGGGCAACGCGCGTGTCGATGCGTTGAACGCGCTGGCTGCGGGAGGCAGCCTGCTGAACGGCGCCAGTCCGATGATGCAGGGCCAGGCGCCGGACTGGAAGGTGGAACTGAGCTTCGGCTCATCGAGCAGCAGGTCGACCTTCAGCGAGGACAGCACGCAGCGTAATGGCTCGAACATCACAGCGGGCGGCACGGCGGCGTTCATCGCGAAGGGTAACGGTGCGCCGGGAACCGGCAATGTGACCATTGCTGGCTCGAACGTAAACGCGAGCGACGTGGTGCTGGCGGCGAACAATCAGGTGAACCTGATTCATTCGACTGATACGGACAGCACGCGCAGCAATAACGAATCGAAGAGCGGAAGCGTCGGCGTGTCGTATGGCTCGCAGGGATATGGGATCTCGGCCTCGGGTAGCCGCGCGCACGGCGATGCGAACTCGGATTCGACGTCGCATAACAATACGCATATCAGCGGCGCGAACAGCGTGAGCATCGTGTCGGGTGGTGACACGAACATCAAGGGCGCGACAGTCGATGGCGGGCAGGTGTCGGCGCTCGTTGGTGGCGATCTCAACATTGCGAGCGTGCAGGATACGAGCCATAGCGCGGCGCATCAGGAGAGCCAGAGTGCGGGTGTCAGCATCAGTCAGGCGGGCGGCAGCGCGAGCTACAGCCAGCAGAAGGGTGACGCGCATGGTGATTACGCGGGGGTCGAGGAACAGTCGGGGATTCACGCTGGAAAAGGTGGGTTCGACATCAGCGTGAAGGGCAATACGGATCTGGCGGGTGCGTACATCTCGAGCGATGCAGATGCTTCGAAAAACACGCTCACGACAGGCACGCTGAGCTTCAGCGATATCGCGAATGCGTCGAACTGCGACGCGAAGAGCAGTGGGTTCAGCGCGGGCGGATCGATGGGGGCATCGAGCAGCGCAAAGGCCAATGGCGTCACCTCGCTCTCCAATGGCGGAGGCGTGTCGCCGATGGTCGCGCAGCATGACAGCGGCAATGAGAGTGCGACGACCAAGAGCGCGATTGGCGCGGGGACGATCACCGTCACGGATGGGGCGAATCAGAAGCAGGATGTGGCGAGTCTGAATCGGGATACGAGCGATCTGAACGGCACGGTCTCGAAGCTGCCGGACTTGCAGAATCTGATCGCGCAGCAGGCGAGCGTGCAGCAGGCCACGGCGATTGTTGCGCAGACGGTGGCCACGCAGATCGGGAACTATGCGGATGGCAAGCGCGATGAGGCGATGGCGGGAGCGAAGGCGGCACATGAGCGCGGTGATCTTGATGCAATGCAAAGCTATCTGGCCACGGCGGATTCGTGGTCTGAGGGCGGGCTCAATAATCGTGCAGCCCTACATGTGATTGGCGGTGGTCTGATTGGCGGTTTGGGTGTTGGAAGTATTGGAGGCGCGGCAGCAGGTGCGGCCGGTGCGGGCATGTCCTCGTACATGGCGGGCTACACGAAAGAGCTTGCTGACAGCATGGGGGGTGGGCTGATCGGCAACCTGGCGGGCGACGCGCTCAACGTGATGAGCGGCGGCATCATCGGTGGGACGGCGGGCGCGGCTACTGCATCGAGCGTAAATCTGTATAACCAGCAGAACGATAAGAAAGAGTCGGAAGCAGCCAAAGAACAGAAGGAACTCCGGAAGATCCTGGAGCAAGAGCGGGCGATGCTCGGTCAGAGGACGGTGCAGCAAGCCGATAGTGGTGCGGCGACGGTGCGCTTTCCGGCGGGTTCAGTTGCAGGGCGCGGTTCCAAAACGGGAACCCCGGCAGTTACAATTACCTCTGGCGCTACCCCGATGATTGGCGGGGTCACGGTAACAGATAAATTCACGGGTAATACTCAACAGGGAATCGTTGATCTTCAGCCGACTCTTGATCGAATTGCAAATGGCGGAACCCAACTTTCGAGAAATGACGGAACCACGTTCAATAATCGACCCGTAAACGGAGTGCAACTTTTACCAGCCCAATCGCTTGGATACTATACGGAATATGTAGTTTCTACTCCGGGTGCGAATGGGCCAGGGCCTCAACGTCTTGTGGTAGGGAAGAACGGAGATATGTACTACACCCCGGATCACTATCAAACATTTGTGCCAGTAAAGAAGTGAGGAAGTTATGAAGGCGACGGAAGTATTTTATTTCGAGGAAGATACTCATAAGCTTAATAATGAAAACGCGCTGATAAGTCGAATTGATGGGTGTTTGCGAACGCCCAAAGAACTGTTCGACGTGCTTTATCAGTCGTTATCTTTACCAAGTTATTTCGGATTCAATTGGAATGCGCTCTTCGATTGTTTGAGAGACTTCCATTGGATTGGTCAGACGAGAGTCATTATTGTGCATGACAAATTGCCTGAACTTGAGCCGTCTGAAATGAAGATTTATCTTGAAATCTTGCGCGACGCAGCTTTAGATTGGAAACTAGGGGAAGAGCATTCTCTGCAAGTAGTCTTTAAAGAACGTGATCGAAACAGCGTCGAAGCGTTAATGGCATAAACAAACGGCTCTGAAAAAACAGCAAACCCAACCTTCAGGCTTGGGTTAATGCGAGATCATTCTGCGATGAAGGTGGGGCGTATCGGATCGCGATGCATATCGCGGGTGGGGCGGCGGTGGCGGGTCTGGGTGGTGGCAGTGTCGCGGGTGGGGCTGCAGGCGCGGGGATTTCGGCGGCGGCAGCGGGCTATCTGAACGACGTGAGCAACGCGGTGAAGGGCGCGAGTCCGACCGGTAACGCGGATGCGGATCGGGCGTTGGGTAATATCCTTGCGAATGTGCTAGCCACGGGCGCGGGTGCAGTTGTTGGCGGTAGCACGGGCGCGTCGACGGCTTCGAACACCGATATGTATAACCGCAGCCACGGTTGTACGAATGACAAGTGCGAAGGCAGTGACGATGCGAGTACCAATCGGCTCTCGATTCTGGGAGACAACAAGAATCCGCTGAGTGTTGATCTGGTCAAGGCAGCCTGTGGGCAGGGCAACTGCACGGACGAACAGGTGAAGCAACTGGTTGCGGCACAGAACCAGATGAATGCGGCGGCTGGTAAGAATGCGGTGGTCGCGGCGGGTACGGTAGCGGCGGCAGCGGCGATTCCAGCGTTGACATTGATTCCGGGCGCGCCGATCTTTGGAATTGATGGTGTGCTGGGTTCAGGTGCAATGGCTTCAGCGGCGGGAACGGGCGCGATCAGTGTGGGTATCAATGCCGGTTCCCAGTACGTTCAGAACGGTAGTGTTAATCCGGTAGATTTGGCTGGAGCGTTCGCGGCTGGCGCAGCGGGGACATGCGGCGGCCTGATCTGGAACATGGGCGTTAATGCGGCTGGTGGTGCCGCGACAACGGCTATCAATAATGCTTTTGGCGGAAAGAATGACAGTATCCCTTTTAACAGTGCTGTCAGTACGGCGGGTTCGGCATTTGGTTACGGAGTCGGGAAAGGGTTGGAGATCGGCACTCGCTCGAGTCTGAGTCCATCAATCAACAGTTCAGATTGGGCGGATGTAGGGAAATGGGTTGGTCCTTCTGGCCGAAATATCTTCACGCCCAACAATCTGCCAGCGATCAATTCTTCTGTCGGGGGCAACATTGCCGGTGAGTTCGGAAACAAGGAGACAAACGACCTTAAAAGCCAGATTGGAGGTAAGAAGTGATGCGTCTCTTGTTCCTTATCTTAATTGGATTTGCAGTTTCGATATTAGGTGTATCGGCAATTAAGGTCACGGTCGTTTTTATGGCAGAACTGTTTTACGGCTTACAGCACGTTTGGGGATGGTCTGATTTGAAGGATGTCGTAAAACAAGGTCTACTGCTCGGCGTCGTTTTCGGCGTGTTTTCGGTCGTGCAATACATCAGGCTAAGAAAGCGCTCCTGATAAGACAAACCCAGCTTCGCGCTGGGTTTGTTGTCACTGGTGTGGTTCAGTCTGGCGTGATTTTGAGCCTGCCGCGCTCAACCTGCACTCTTAAACTCGGCTCTGCTTCGAAGCCTTCCTGTTCAAGCCATCGTCCGGCGAGTTTGATCCACGGATACGGCGGCGGTGTCTTGCGCGGTCGCAGCGAAAGAGGGCGCTTGGACGTCGTCTCTTGCGGCGTGTCGCTGTTCGCGACGGCTGTGCGTTTTATTGAAATTTGAGAAGCAAGATAATGATTCATAAAATGAGGCTCGCGGCTGTGCCGCTGGCAGCCCTGGTATCGCTCGCTGCTTACGCTCAGCAATCTCCCCGACCCACTGACGAAGCCGCCGCCGCGCGCGCCAATGCGATTCAGGATCAGCAAATTCAACAGCAACGCGAAGCTCAGCAGCGCGAGTCGGTCGTTCAAGCGCCGACAGTGCGTTCGACCGTCCCGGACGATCACGGCTTTCCAACTCTTCCTTCGGAGACGCTGTGCTTTCGCATCGACACGTTCGCACTGGATGTGCCTCCGACGCTACCCGATGCCATGCGTGCCAAAGGCGCATCGGCGCTTCCGCTCGATCCCTTCGCCTTCGCCCGTGAATGGCTCGACCACTACGAGGGCCTATGCGTCGGCAAGAACGGAGTAAATGTGCTGACCAAGGGATTGCAGCAAGCAATCCTCTCACACGGCTACATCACCACGCGCGTGCTGTTGCCCGAACAGGATTTGTCCGGCGGCACGTTGAAGTTCGCGCTGGTGCCGGGCGTCATTTGCAACGTTCGGTTCGCTGAGCCGCTCTCGTGGGGCACATGGAAAACCGCTTTTCCGACAGGACCCGGCGACGTGCTCGACCTGCGTGACCTTGAGCAAGGTCTGGAACAGATGAAGCGCGTGTCGAGCCAGGATGTCGGCATGAAGATCGAGCCGATCGACATACCGGGCGAAAGCGACGTTGTGCTCACGCTTAGGCGTGCCAAGCCGTGGTCACTCGTCGCCTTGATCGACAACTCGGGCAGTCGCGCAACGGGCAAGCTGCAAGGCAACTTGAGTCTGGGCATCGACAATCCGCTGGGACTCAACGACATCTTCACCGTCGGCGCAAATCAGGACCTTGAGTTCGGTGACAAGGGCTTGGGCTCGCACGGTTTCAACGTCTCGTATTCCGTGCCGTGGGGCTACTGGACTGCGACCCCGTTCGGCAACACGAACACGTACTACCAACAGATCGCCGGTGTGAATCAGACGTTCGTGTCGAGCGGCAATTCGCAGACGGCTGGGTTCAAGCTGGCGCGCGTGCTGCGGCGCAGCCAGAGCGATGTGTTCGGCGGCTACGTGCAGCTATCCAAACGCTTCGGCGCGAGCTTCATCGACGATACTGAGATCGAGCTTCAGCATCGCAACAACACCTTCCTCGAACTGGGACTGACCGATCGTCACTACTTCGGCAATGCGCAGTTCGACGGAACGCTCGCCTATCGGAAAGGCATCGGCGCGTTTGGCGCAACGCCGGATCCATCGCTGCCGCCAGATCCGGACATTGCGCCGACGCCGGCCACCAAGCCGAGCGGCCCGACGTATCGTTTCAGCATGGCCGTGCTCGACATGAACTTGTCGGTGCCGTTCGCGGTCGCGACGCAGCCGCTGCGATATGTGACCACGTTCCACGGCCAATACACGAACGACACACTGTATTACATCGATGATCTGACCATCGGCAGCCGCTACACGGTGCGCGGTTTCGATGGCGAGCAGATGCTGGCGGCGGAGCGAGGCTTCTACTGGCGCAACGAGTTGCAGGCGCCGATCGGCAAGACGGGCCAGTCGCTTTATGCGGGCATCGACTACGGGCATGTGTTCGGCCCGAACACGGCGTATCTCGCGGGCACGCAGCTCGTGGGCGCGGTGGTCGGTGTTCGCGGCGGTCTTCCAGCGAAGTATGCGGGTTTCAGTTACGACCTGTTCGCGGGCACACCGATCTACAAACCGTCAGGGTTCCCTTCCTCGCGCGTGACGGTCGGATTTCAATTTACCGCGCAACTCTGATGTTCACGGTCACGTCGCCATCGTGATCCACAACTATCGCTGGCGGCTGGGGCTCGTCCAGGGCGAGCCAGGATTCGATGCACTCGAAGCGCGCCTCGCGACCGCGCCGACGATCGCCGTTCCCACCATCACGATGGAAGGCGACGCGAACGGCGCCCCGCATCCCGAGCCGTCCGCCTACGCGAAAAAGTTCACCGGCAAGTTTCAGCATCGGAACATCGGCGGCGGCATCGGACATAACCTGCCGCAGGAAGCGCCGCGCGCATTCGCCGATGCGATCCTCGACGTCGCTCGCTTTTGAAGGCGCAAACGCTTCCTCGCACCCAAATCAGACAAATAGGAGAGAATAACGGCCTAGCTCGCTGACCGAGGACCGTGCTGAGCAAAGATAAACTCGCGAGCCAGGATTCCGGGACCTCCAAATAGTGGCAACCGAAAATATCAGCAACCCGAGCCTCAATGCACAGGCGCCGGCGCGCGCGCGAACCTCGACGCCGAACGTCATCGTGCTGTGCGGCACACTCATCGCGCTCGTGATGGTGGGGCTTTGCGCGCTGGTTTTGTATCAGGGCAGAGTCGACGCGCTCGATCGCGCGCGCGATACGTCGCGCAATCTCGCGCTCCTCGCCGAGCGCGACATCGAACGCAATTTCGAGCTGTACGACCTGTCGCTGGAAGCTGTCGTGGAAGGCGTGCAACGCGACGACGTGATGAGCCTCCCGCCCCGGCTGCGCAACGACGTGCTGTTCGATCGCGCCGCGAGCGCCCGCGATCTGGGATCGATTCTCGTCCTCGACGAGACCGGCAAAATCGTCATCGATTCCGGCAGCCTCACGCCCAGACCAGGTAATTTCGCGGACCGCCGTTACTTTACGGTTCAGCGCGACAACCCCGGCACCGGGCTCTACCTCAGCAGCCCGTACGCGTCGCGGCTGCGTGACGGTTCGCCCAGCATCGCGCTCAGCCGCAGGCTGTCGCATCCCGACGGATCGTTCGCGGGCATCGCGATGCTCGCCATCAACCTCGAATACTTTCGCAATCTTTTCGGCGGGCTTTCGCTCGGGCCGAACGGCGCCGTATCGCTGATCAACCGCGACGGCCTGATGATCATGCGTCAACCCTTCGATCCCCGCGTGATCGGCCGCGACATCAGCCACGCCGACACCTTCAGGCACTTTCGCGCGGCCGATCGGGGCAGCTTCAGCGAGACATCGTCGATCGACGGCAAGCGCCGCCTCTACTATTTCCGCAATTTTCCGAACCTGCCGCTGATCATCATGGTCGCCGAGGGTGAAGAGGACATCTACGCGGCGTGGCGCCAGCGCGCGATCATCATCGGCTCGTTGATGGGCGTGCTCGCGCTCGGCTTCATCACCTTGTCGTTCGTGCTCGCCGCGCAATTCAGGCGACGCATGCGCGCGGAATCGGAGCTGCAGTTGCTCGCGCGCACCGACGGGCTGACCGGGCTGCACAATCGCCGGACGCTGGGTGAGATTCTCGATCAGGAGTGGCGCAGGGCGCGTCGCACGCGCAGTCTCTTTTCGCTGCTGTTCGTCGATATCGATCGCTTCAAGGCCTTCAACGATGCCTACGGCCATCAGGCCGGCGACGATGCGCTCGCGGCCGTCGCACGCTGCATCGGCGACAACATCCGCCGGCCGGGCGACACCGCGGCGCGCTACGGCGGCGAGGAGTTCGTCGTCGTGTTGCCCGACACCCCCGCCGACGGCGCCGCGCAAATCGCCGAGAAGATTCGCGCGGCCATCAGCGATCTGTCGATCGAGCACGCGGGCAGCGAGTTCGGCCGCGTCACGGCGAGCATCGGCCTCGCGAGCTGGCGGCCCGAACACGATGACGACGTGAGCGCGCTCATCCGCGCCGCCGACGAGGCGCTCTACGATGCGAAGGCATGCGGACGCAACCGGGTGAGGCTGGCGAGTCCCGTCTGAAATAACCGCGGAAGACTGGACGAAAGTTCGTCGCGCGCACGAGACGTTTTTATCGGGTGCGCCGTGTGCTAGGGTTGCCGTAGCTCTCGCCGCGCGATCAACCGTATTCCCTCCGATGACCCACAACCCCGATTCCGAAGCGCACCGTCTCTCCGCCGTGGCGCGCTATCGCGCACTCTTCAACGCGATCGACGATGGCTTCTGCATCATCGAATTCTTCGACGGCCCGCACGGGCCGCTCAGCGATTACGTTCACGTCGAAGCGAATGCGGGATACGAGCG
Source organism: Caballeronia megalochromosomata (assembly GCA_001580565.1). Lineage (GTDB taxonomy): Bacteria > Pseudomonadota > Gammaproteobacteria > Burkholderiales > Burkholderiaceae > Caballeronia > Caballeronia megalochromosomata. Next base: position 14,383 of record LRBF01000124.1, read on the forward strand.
GCATACGGGCATTCCGGACGTACAGGGCAAGACCTTGCGCGAGATCGATCCGACCGAGGCGGACCGCTGGATCGAGCTGTATGGCAACGTGCTGCGCACCGGCGTCCCCGCGCGTTTCGAGCGCTACTTTTTGACGGCGGGGCGGCACATCGAAGTGTCGGCGGCGCGCGTCGAACCGGAGAGTCTGCGGCAGGTGTCGGTCCTGTTTCGCGATGTCTCGGCGCGCAAGCAAGCCGAGGCGGAACGCGATCGCGCGGACGCCTCGCTGCGCTCGCTCAATGAGACGCTCGAGCAGCGCGTCGCGGAGCGCACGGCTGAACTGATGCGCGCCGAAGAGCAACTGCGGCAGGCGCAAAAGATGGAAGCGGTCGGTCAGCTCACCGGCGGCCTCGCGCACGACTTCAACAATCTGCTGGCGGGCGTGTCGGGCTCGCTGCAGTTGCTGAGCATACGGCTGAGCCAGGGGCGGGTCGCCGAGGTCGATAAATACGTCGTCGCGGCGCAAGGCGCGGTGCGGCGCGCGGCTGCTCTCACGCACCGGCTGCTCGCCTTTTCGCGCCGGCAAACGCTCGATCCGCGGCCCACGGATGTCAACGCGCTCGTGAACGGCATGACCGATCTGATCCAGCGCACGGCCGGGCCGGGCATCAAGGTCGAGGCTGTCGGCGCGGCGGGCCTGTGGTGCGCGCTGGTCGATGCGGGTCAGCTCGAAAACGCGCTGTTGAACCTGTGCATCAACGCACGAGACGCGATGCCCGATGGCGGTCGCATCACCATCGAAACGGCCAACCGGTGGATCGACCGGCGCGCGGCCCAGACGCACGACATGCCCGAAGGCCAGTTCCTGTCGCTGTGCGTGACGGATACCGGAACCGGCATGACGCCCGAGGTCATCGCGAAGGCGTTCGATCCGTTTTTCACCACCAAGCCTATCGGCATGGGCACCGGCCTCGGTCTGTCCATGATCTACGGCTTCGCCAGGCAGTCGGGCGGTCAGGTGCGGATCTATTCGGAGGCCGGGCAGGGCACGACGGTGTGCATCTATCTGCCGCGCTTTTACGGCGATGTCGACGGCGACGCAGCCGATCACGCCGCATCGCCCGTCACGGGCGCGGAGGCGGGCGAGACGGTGCTGATCGTCGACGATGAACCGAGCGTGCGCATGCTGATCGTCGATGTCCTCGAAGAGGCCGGCTACTCGGTGATCGAAGCGGCCGACAGCGTGGCCGGCCTGAAGCTGTTGCAGTCGAATGTCAGGATCGACCTGCTGATCAGCGACGTCGGTCTTCCCGGCGGCATGAACGGCCGCCAGATGGCCGATGCGGCACGGCAGACGCGTCCCGATCTGAAGGTGCTTTTCATCACCGGCTATGCGGAGAACTCGGTGATCGGCAACGGCCGCCTCGAGCCCGGCATGCAGGTGTTGACCAAGCCCTTCGCGATAGAAACGCTCGCCGCTCGCGTCCGCCAGTTGGTGGACGAATAGCGGCGCGCCCTCACTGCGCCTCGCCGCCCGCCATCGTCTCGATGATGCTTTCGAGTTGCGCGCTCATCGGCATGTCGAGGCTCGTGCCCGAGGGTAGACGTTGCAGGAACCAGCGCTTGTACTGCCGCTCGATTTCGCCATCCGCCGCGAGCTCCTGAAACGTGTCCTTCACCACTTGCGCGAGCTGCGGGTCGTTCTTGCGATACATGATGCCGTACGGGTCATACGACAGATAATCGCCGATGACCACATACGCGCCGCCCTTCGCCGCGTTCTCGGCGATGAGGCCGTACAGCAGCACGTCGTCGGTGGCGAATGCATCGGCCTGGCCGTTCGCCACCCGCGCGAAGCCTTCCGCGTGATCCGGCACGACCTGCAACTGAATGCCGAGCCCGAACTTTTTGTCGATGTCGCGCAACGCCTTTTCGTTCGTGGTGCCGGCCGTCACCGCGACCTTCTTTCCTGCCAGATCGCGGAACGAGCGAATCGGCGAGCCCTTTTTGACCATCACCTTGGTGCCGGCCACGAAGAAGATCGGCGAGAAGGCGACGCGTTTCTGGCGCTCGACGTTGCTCGTGGTCGAGCCGCATTCGAGATCGACGCGGTCATCGACGACCGCATCGATACGATTTTCCGACGTCACCGGCACCCACTGGATGTTCAGGCTCTTGTGGACCGCATTGCCGATCGCCGCGACGAGCGCCTTGCACAGTTCGATGGAATAGCCGATGGGTTCCTTGCGCGCATTGAGATAGGAGAACGGCACCGACGAGTCGCGATAGCCGATCGCGATCGTGCCCGTGTCGCGCGCCTTGGCGAGCGTGCCCGAGAGCGTCGCGGGCGCGAAGGCGTCGTTGTTCGGCGGAGGGGTCTGCACGTCCTCGGCCGCGCGCGCGCCGGAGGCCATGGCGATCAGGCTGGCCAGAGCCAGCCCCGCCCAGAAGCGCTGCGTCTTCATGGCTTGCCTCCGTCAGACCTGCGCCGGATGGGCCAGTGAGGCATCCTGTTCGGACTCGATGCGCGCCGCGTTCGCTGCCGCTTCCGGTTCCGACAACAACTCGCCTTCCCACTTGGCGACCACCGCGCTCGCGATCGAATTGCCGACCGCGTTGGTGGCGGAGCGGCCCATGTCGAGGAAGGTATCCACGCCGAGGATCAGCAACAGGCCCGCTTCGGGAATGTTGAAGTGATTGAGCGTGGCCGCGATCACGACCAGCGACGCGCGCGGCACGCCGGCCATGCCCTTCGACGTCAGCATCAGGATCAGCAGCATCGTGATCTGCGTGCTGAGCGGCAGATGAATGTTGTACGCCTGCGCGATGAACAGCGTCGCGAACGTGCAGTACATCATCGAGCCGTCGAGGTTGAACGAGTAGCCCATCGGCATCACGAAGCTGGAGATCTTGCGCTTCACGCCGAAGCGGTCGAGCGCGTCGAGGATCTTCGGGTACGCGGCTTCGGAACTCGCGGTCGCGAACGACAGCATGAACGCTTCCTTGATGAGCGATAGCAGCTTGAAGACGCGGCGGCGGAGAAACACGAAGCCCGCGAGCACCAGCAGTCCCCACAGCAGAAACAGGCTGAGATAGAAATCGGCCATGAAGACCGCGAACTTCAGCAGGATAGACAGCCCGTTGACCGCGACGGTGGCGGCCATCGCGGAGAGCACGGCGAGCGGCGCGAGCTTCATCACGTAGCCGGTGATCTTCAGCATTACGTGCGAAAGCTGGTCGATGGCGGCAAGCAGGACCTTGCCTTTCTCGCCGAGCGCGGCGAGCGCGACGCCGAAGAACATCGAGAACACGACGATCTGCAGGATCTCGTTGTTGGCCATCGCTTCGGCGAACGAGCGCGGCACCATGTGGCCGACGAAGTCCTTCAGCGTGAATTTCGAGGTCGCGAGGTTCGCCGATGCGCCGATATCGGGTAATGGCAAGCCCAGGTTGTCGCCGGGCCTGAGCAGATTCGACATCAGCAGGCCGAGCAGCAGCGAAATGAGGGAAGCCGTGACGAACCAGCCCAGCGCCTTGGCGAACACGCGCCCGACAGAGGCCGCGTCGCCCATGTGCGCAATGCCTACGACCAGTGTGGAAAACACGAGCGGTCCGATCAGCATCTTGATGAGCCGCAGAAAGACGTCCGACACGAGCGAGATGTAGCCGGCTACTTCCGTGGCGGTCTTCTTGTCGGGGAAGCTCGTGTAGATCATGTAGCCGACCCCGATGCCGATGACCATCCCGACCAGGATCCAGATGGCTGCGGAATTCTTCTTGTTCATGTCCAGGCCTCCATTGACTGCATATCGAACGATTGCATTTCAAATTTCGGGTGGAGCAGGCGACGCAACGCGGACAGGTGCTCCGCGAATGATCAGATGTTAGCGTTGCTTTTCGATCTTTGCCGGGCGCGGCGCGCTTCCACGTTTTCCGGACGCGGGAGGACGAGGGCCGCAGGTGCTTATCATAAGCCTTTCGGCGTGATCCGGAATGGGGCGTCGCGTGCGGGCGATAACACATGGGTTCGTGATCATCGTCGAATGCTTAGGATGTCGAAATATATGGATGGCACAGTGCAACCGTTTCGCGCATCGAAGTAGGTGCTCCATACGCGTGGCGAGACACGGCCCCGTCCCCACAGCGTCTACAATGTCTGCAACGGATGCCGCGCCGCACGCATGGGCGCCTGAACCCTCATGGACAAGCCCGTGATTCTCGCCGTGGACGACGACCCGATCGTGGCCGGCGCGGTCGCGCGCGATCTGCAGGTCGCCTACGGCGAGCACTACCAGATCGTGCGCATGGACTCGGGCCCGGCGGCGCTGGAGGCGGCGCAGCATTTGCGGCTTCAGAATCGTTCCGTCGCGCTTTTTATCGCCGATCAGCGCATGCCGAAGATGAGCGGCATCGAGTTCCTCGAGCAGGCCATCGAACTGTTCCCCGAAGCGAAGCGCGTGCTGCTGACGGCTTACGCCGACACCGATGCCGCGATCCGCGCGATCAACACCGTGCATCTCGATCAATATCTGCTCAAGCCCTGGCATCCGCCCGAACAGAATTTCTATCCCGCGCTCGACGATCTGCTCGCCGACTGGCACGCGTCCTCGCGCTCGGCGTTTCAGGGCATCCGCATTCTCGATCACCGCTGGTCGCCGCAAGGGCATCAGTTGCGCGACTTCATGGCGCGCAACCACATTCCGTTTCGCTGGCTCGACGTCGAGCGCCATGCGGAGGCCGATCCCTTCCTGAGCGCGCTCGCCCCAGGGCTGCGTCAGTTGCCCGTCGTCGTGTTCGAGGACGGCACCGTCGTGAGCCGCCCGACGATCGCGCAGATCGCCGAGAAGGTCGGGCTGCACACGCGATCGACGACGCCGTTCTACGATCTCGTCATCGTCGGCGGCGGGCCAGCCGGACTCGCGGCGGCCGTGTACGGCGCATCGGAAGGGTTGCATGTCGCGATCATCGAATGTGACGCGCCCGGCGGGCAGGCGGGCACGAGCTCGCATATCGACAACTATCTCGGCTTTCCGTCGGGCGTGAGCGGCGCGGATCTGTCGAGGCGCGCGCTCGCGCAGGCGCGGCGCTTCGGCGCCGAGATGATCCTCACGCAGCACGCGGTGGGGTTGCGCATCGAGCCGCCGTACAAGTTCGTCAGGCTCTCCGACGGATCGGAAGTGAGCTGTCTCGCGCTGATGGTCGCGAGCGGCGTGTCGTACCGCAAGCTCGAAGCGCGCGGCGTGCAGGAACTCACGGGCGCCGGCGTGTATTACGGTGCGGCGCTGGTCGAAGCGGTGGCCTGCTCGAATCAGGATCTGTTTATCGTGGGCGGTGCCAATTCGGCCGGTCAGGGCGCGATGTTTCTGTCGAAGTACGCGCGCTCGGTGACGATTCTGTGCCGAGGGCCGTCCTTGAGCGTGAGCATGTCGCACTATCTCGTCGAGCAGATTCACGAGACCGCGAACATTCGCGTGCGGCCGCATACCGAGGTCGAGAGCGTGAGCGGCGACGGCCATCTCGCGGAGATCACGTTGCGCGACGTGCAGACCGGGCGTTCGGAAACCGTCCCGGCGAGCGGCCTCTTCGTGTTCATCGGCGCGGCGCCGTGCACGGAATGGCTGCGCGGCGTGGTCGAGCGCGACGAGCACGGCTTTCTGCTGACGGGCCGCGCGCTCGTCAAAAGCGGTCGCGCGCCCGCCGGATGGGAGCCCGGCCGCGATCCGTTCCTGCTCGAAACGAGCGTGCCCGGCATCTTCGCGGCGGGCGACGTGCGGGCCGATTCCGTCAAGCGCGTCGCGGCGGCGGTGGGCGAAGGCTCGATCGCGGTACATTTCATTCATCAATATCTCGCGAATCCATGAGCGATCCATCGATGCTCTTCGAGATGCCGCTCTTCGCGGGACTGTCCGCCGAGCGCAAGCAGTGGCTTCGCTCGAATCTGAGCGAGCATCGCCTGAAGCGCGGCGAGATCCTGATGCGCGAAGGGCAGACGGTCACGCATCAGTTCATCCTGCTCGAAGGCGAGCTGCTGACGGAAAAGCGCGTCGCGGGCCGACAGGTGATCGACGACACGCGCGCCGCACCGGTATCGATCGCGGAGGCTTCGCTGCTCGCGGGAATGCCGCTGCCGTTGACCTTCACGGCGAACACCGACTGCTATCTCGTCTCGCTGACGGAGCGCGTCGTGCGCACGCTGATGAACGAATGCGAGTCCTTCAGCAGTCAGATCTTCCGTTCGATGTACGGCCGCATCAGCGCCTACGACACCTTCATTCTCAGCGGCGAAAAGCTGGCCGCGTTGGGCCGGCTGTCGGCGGGGCTCGCGCACGAGCTGAACAATCCGGCGGCGGCGGTGGCGCGCGCGGCGGACGGTATGCGCGATGCGCTCGACAGCCTGCATCGGGCGACGCGCGCGCTCGTCCTGTGCGCGCTGCCCGCCGACATCATGGAGTCGCTCGACGCATGGGCGAGCCGCCCGCCGCCCGCCGTCGATGCCACGCCTCAGGGCGCGTTGCGGCAGAGCGATGCGGAAGACCGCTTCGCGCAATGGCTTGCGTCGCGCGGTTTGGAGAAGCCCTGGATGATCGCGCCGCGGCTCGTGGCGGCCGGCTTCGCGCCGGATGAACTCGAAGCCGTGGCATCGCGCGTGAGCCGCGAGCAGTTCGGCGCGGCCATCCGCTGGCTCGCCGCGACTTTCGACATGCGCTTTCTGTCCGAGCAGACGTGGCTGGGTGCGGCGCGCATCTCGGAGATCGTGAAGGCGATGAAGTCGTACTCGTACATGGATCAGGCGCCGCTACAGGTGGTCGACATCCACAACGGCATCGAGGACACGTTGACCATCATGCAGCATCGTCTGAAGCACGGCGTCGCCGTCACGCGCGACTACGATCGCGCGCTGCCGCCCGTGCCGGTGTACGGCAGCGAGCTCAATCAGGTGTGGACCAATCTGATCGACAACGCCGTCGATGCGATGGAGGAAAGCGGCGAGCTCACGATCCGCTCGCATCGTGAGGGCAACTGCGCGGTGATCGAAATCTCGGACACCGGGCCGGGCATTCCGGCCGATGTCCTGCCCCGGCTGTTCGAGCCGTTTTTCACGACCAAGCCGCCCGGCAAGGGCAACGGTCTCGGTTTGCACATTGCGTACCGGACCGTGGTGCATCGGCATGACGGCCGGCTTACTGTCGTCGCGAACGAGGGCGGGACGACGTTCCAGGTGCGGCTGCCGCTCGTGCATCGGCATGCCGCGACCGGCTGACAGGATCAGCCCGGCGTGCGCTCCGCCACCGCTTCATGGCGTGCGTTGTACGAAGGCGCGCTGGCATCGTCGGGCAGCGTCGAGCCTTGCGTCGCGGAAAGCAGGCTTTCCACCGACGGGCCCATCGCGTCCGTGAACGTCTTCGGATGGACGCCGATCGCGAGCACCAGCACGGCCATCGCCCCGAACAGCGCGAGTTCGCGCTTGCCGAGATCGCGCAGGCCGGCCACGCGCTCGTTCTTCACCGCGCCGAAGATCACGCGCTTGACCATCCACAGCGTGTAGGCCGCGCTCAGGATCAGCGACGAAGCGGCCGCCGCGCCGATCCAGAAGTTCAGGCGGATGGCGCCCATCAGCACCAGAAACTCGCCGACGAATCCCGACGTGCCGGGCAAGCCGACATTGGCCATCGAGAACAGCATGGCGCAGACGGCGAAGCGGGGCATGGTGTTGGCGACGCCGCCGTAGGCATCGATCGAGCCGTTCTTCGTGCGCTCGACCAGCACGCCCGTGCACAGGAGCATCGCGCCCGACACGATGCCGTATGACAGCATCTGCACGACCGCGCCTTCGGTGCCCATGCGGTCGAAGGTGAAAAGTCCGAGCGTCACGAGACCCATGTGCGCGACCGCCGAGTACGCGAGCAGCTTGCGCATGTCCGTCTGCGCGAGCGCGACGAGACTGCCGTAAATGACCGCGACGAGCGACAGCGCGATCATGGCCGGGGCGAAGAAATGGGAGGCATCGGGCACGATCGGCAACACGTAGCGCAACATGCCGTAGCCGCCGATCTTGAGCATGCCGAGCAGAACCGCCGCGCCCGTGGGGCCTTCAGAGTTCACGTCGGGCAGCCACGTGTGGACCGGGAACATCGGCACCTTGACCGAGAACGCCGCGAGAAAGCAGACGAAGATCGCGATCTGCGGCGCGAAACCGAGCTTCAGATGGCGCCACGCGTCGATGTCGAAGGTATGCGCCTGCGTCCACAGATAGATCAGCGCGGCCAGCATCGCGAGCGAACCGAGCAGCGAGAAAAAGAAGAAGCGAATGGCCGCATACACGCGCCGCTCGCCGCCCCACGTGCCGATCAGCAGATACAGCGGAATCAGCGACGCCTCGAAGAACACGAAGAACAGCATGCCGTCGAGCGACGCGAACACGCCCTGCATGCAGCCCGAGAGCACGAGAAACGCGCCGTAGTACTGCGCGACCTGCTTCGTGACCGACTGCCAAGACGCGATGAAGATGATGAGCGTCGTCACCGCCGTCAGCACGGTGAACCACAGCGAGATGCCGTCGACACCCAGGTGATACGAGATGCCGAACTGCGGCAGCCATTCGATGCGCTCGACGAATTGCATCGCCCCCGATGACGCATCGAAGCGCGACAGGAGCGGCACGACGGGCAGCAGGCCGAGAATCGCGCCGAACAGGGCGACGGCGCGCGAGAGCGTGGCCGACGCGCTGAACGTCAGGACGAAGATGCCCGACACCACTGGGATCCAGATGAGAAAGCTGAGAACGGACGGCAGATGCATGGGCTTTTTTTCAATCGAACGCAAAGCGCGGCCAGCACGCGATGAACGTGCTCGCTGGAGCAGCGCAGATGACAGTGGAATGTAAGGCGGGCGCGTGCGCGGAGGGTCCGGGTGCGTGACTCGAACGCGTTCAGCGTAGGCTTAAGGGTTAACGAGCATAACTCAAAAGAAAAGACTTTGGGGGCATTGCCCGGGATCAAATTCATTGCGTCCGGCGGCGTTGACATTTTTACCGATTGTCGGTCCACCGGACGTCGCGTCGAAAAAACCATTCGTTCGCTCCGGGGTTGCCCTGATTTGCCCGGCGCCGGCGGCCCCTTAGCCTAGAGCGCAAAGGAGACAAGCATGAAGAAGATATTCAAGGCCGCCGTATTCGCACTCGTCGCATACCTCGTCGCCGATCGCGCCATGCTCCACGCGCAGGGACGCGACATCCCCGCGGCCTCGTGCGCCCAGAGCGCCGCGCAAGTCGAGTTCGACGCGTTGAGCAAGGGGTTCAGCCATGCCGCCGCGAGCAGCCAGCGCGATGCGTTCAGGTCGCAGTGCCTCGTGTCCGGCCGTTCGCAGTCTGGCGAGACCATGGCGATGCGGTGAAACTGCCCGGCGCGGATAATTATCGAAAGACGCTGTTTCGAGTTCGCGACAAATATCGACGCGACGGGCTCAGCCGTTGATTATTTTCATAATCGAAACAGCGTTATTTGTCGTTTTTGCTCTCCGGATCTGGACACGGTTCCGCATGAACGGATAAGCTGCCGTTCGGCACTTCTGTGTGAAATGTTGATTCGGGCGGAGCGGTAATTCGTGATCAAGTTAGACGGTTATTTTATTAATCTGGATCGGAGCGAGGATCGGCTTGCTTCAGTAATATCCCAACTCGAGGAAATCGGCTGGGCTCAGCGTGTTCAGCGGTTTCCAGCCGTGGACGGCAGGCTTGAGGGTCCCTTCGACAACGTTGGGGAAAACAACGTATGGGCATGCCGCCGTTCGCATGAGCGGGCCATTCTGGAATCCGATAAAGACGCCGCGACGATTATCCTGGAAGACGACGTAGAACTCAGTCGATATCTCCCGGAGATAATCAACGAGGGAATCATAGAACACATAATCGAGTCCCATTCGGGAATCGATATGTTCTTTCTGGACTGCGCTCCTTATTATGATCAGGTGCCGCAACTCCTGAGGGCGGCCGAGAGAAGCATGACCAGCCGGGCGCAGGCAGATTTGAACGGTGCTGACCGCCACGCCGTGAGAGGACTGGCCTTTCCCAATGCGCATTCGGTCTATGCATTCTGCGCCGCAGCTTACGTCGTTACGCCCAAAGGCAAGGAAACCCTGCGAAAGCTCTTTGAGGCAGGACCGGATATCCGATATCCCATTGACATCCTTTATCGGGACTGGATCGCTTCCGGCGCATTGAAAGCCAACATTACCGTGCCGTTTCTTGCTACGGCGAAATACATGAGCCCCTCGACGATCTCCTATCAGGAGCTTGATCAGTCGCAGCTTCTGAATAATCGCAACATCGCCCTTATCAGTGCAGTTCGACGGCTCCTGTTCGCGGGAGATCCCGCCCTCGACGTAAATGCGATCGAGCCGCTCCTGTGCGAATCACGCGATTCATCGGAGTATCGTCTCGGCATGCGGGTCTACGAGTCCTTGTGGACGGAACTTTGACGATCCGCGTTTTCTGATCGGGCGCGTCTCGCGCCCGATTTCACCCGTCAGTTCAGTTTCACCGTCGGCCGCACGCGTTCGCGAAGCCACTGGCTTGCGGCGTACATCACCGCTCGCCGCACGCCCGTGAGCCCCATGATGTGCCGGCGATACAGATGCCGGTAGCACGACGCCGCGAACCATCCGTCGATGAAAAGCGGCTGCCGCAGCAGTTCGCTCATCAGCGCACCCGCCGCGCCCGCACGTCCGAAGGAAATGAGCGTGCCCTGATCGCGATAGGCGAACAACGGCACGGCGCGTTCGTCGAGGCGGCGCGCGAGCGCATCGGCTAGATAGACGGCCTGCTGAAAGGCGGCCTGCGCGCGCGGCGGCACGAGCGCCTCGCCCTTCGCCGCGGCGCACGCGGCGCAATCCCCCATCGCATAGATGCCCGAGCCGGGTTCGATCTGCAGCGTTCCATCGACGATGACCTGCCCGAGCCTGTTCAACGGCAGACCTTCGAGCGTGCGCAACACGGGCGGCCCTTCCACGCCCGCGGCCCAGATCGTGATGTCGCTCGCGAGCATTTCGCCGTCCGCGGTCGATACGGCATTCGCGTCCACCGAGCGCACGCGGCAGCCGAGGCGAACCTCGACGCCGAGTCCGGCGAGCACGTCCTGAGCGCGCGTCGAGATGCGTTCGGGCAGCGCGGGCAGCACGCGCGGCGCGCCTTCGAGCAGACGAATGCGGATGTCGTCGGCCGGATCGAGCGACGCGAGGTGATAGTCGCGCAGCATTTCGGCCGAGCCACGCAGCGCGGCGGCCAGTTCGACGCCGGTCGCACCGCCACCGATCACCGTCACCGAGACCGGCGTGCGCTGCGCGCCGGGCGCTGCCTGCCGTGCGTGACTCGCGCGCAGCAGGCTCGACAGCAGACGCCGCCTGAACGTCTCCGCCTGCTCCACGGTTTCCAGCGTCAACGCATGCTGTTCGGCGCCCGGAATCGAGAAGAAATTCGTCACGCTGCCGAGCGCGAGCACGAGCGTATCGAAAGCGAGCGTTCTCTTCGGCAGGAACGGACGGCCGTCGACATCGGTCGTCTCGTCGATGACGATCTCGCGGCGGCCGCGATCGATGCTCGCGAGCGCGCCCTGTTCGAAGCGGAAGTGATTCCACTTCGCGTGCGCGGCGTAGTCGATCTGATGGCTCGACGCATCGATCTGGCCCGACGCGACTTCGTGCAGCAGCGGCTTCCAGAAGTGCGTCGGGAAGCGGTCGATGAGGACCACTTCGGCGCGGCGCCGCTTGCCGACGCCATTGCCCAGACGCGTGGCGAGTTCCAGCCCGGCGGCGCCACCGCCCACGATGACGATGCGATGGGGCGAATCCGCCTGGTGTTGCGCATAAGGATTCAACATCATGGATCTCCCGGAAGTGCAGTTGGATGCTTGACGACCTCGTTGGAAAAAATATAAGGTCGCGAAAACATTTGCGCTATTTAGTATTTATCGCCGACTCATAAGTTTTCACTAATGTTAAAGACAACCACCTTCCGGCAGTTGCGCACGCTGCAGACCGTCGCGCGCGTGGGCAGCATCTCGGGCGCCGCCGAGGAACTGCATCTCACGCAGCCGGCGGTGTCGCTGCAGATATCGCTGCTCGGCGAGGCGGCGGGCACGCCGCTTTTGCGCAGAGTAGGGCGCGAAGTGCAACTCACGGCCGCGGGCGAGGTGATGGCGCGTTATGCGAATGAGATCCTGAGCCTCTGGAACGAGGCCGGCGAAGAAGTGGCGGCGCTGCGCGGCGAACTGGGCGGCACGTTGCGCATCGGCGCGATCACGACGGCGGAGTATCTCGTGCCGCCGCTGCTCGTGCGATTCACGAAAGAGCGGCCCGGTGTGAAGCTGCAGTTTCGCATCGGCAATCGCGATGACATCGTGCGCATGCTCGCGACGAATGAAATCGATCTCGCGATCATGGGACGACAACCGCGCGAGCTGCGCACGAGCGCCGCGGCATTCGCCAAGCATCCGATGGCCTTCGTCGCCGCGCCGTCGCACCCGCTCATGCGCGCGAAACACCTGAGCCTGAGCGATGTCGAGGCGGCGAATCTGCTCGTGAGGGAGCGCGGCTCGGGCACGCGTGTCGCGATCGAAGGGCTTTTCAAGGAGGCGGGATTGAAGCTGCATGCCGCATCGGAGCTGTCGAGCAACGAGGCGATCAAGCAGCTCGTCGAAGCGGAGCTCGGCGTCGCGTTTCTATCGCTGCACGCGTGCGCGCTCGAGATGCAGGCGGGCTTGCTCGCGACGCTTCCCGTGCCATCGACGCCGATCGAGCGGGCGTGGCATGTCGTGCATATGTCGGAGCGGCGCCTGCCTCAGATCGCCAGTGCGTTCAGGGAGTTTCTGATGCACTCGGGTGCGGCCGTGGCGGGCCTGACGGCGCCGCTGGAAACGCACAAGGCGCGTGCGGGACGCAGGGAACAGAAGAAGACGGAAGCCGTCGCCGATGCGACTGGTGCCCAGGGCGGGACTCGAACCCGCACGCCTCGCGGCGCTACCCCCTCAAGATAGTGCGTCTACCAATTCCGCCACCTGGGCAAAGGGGACCGAATTGTAGCGAAGAAATCGTGAAATGCGAAGGGCCTTACTGCATCGATTCGCTGCCGGGAAATCAGGCGACGCTACTACAATGACCTGCAAAGCAAGCGTCACGTCCGATTCGCCTGACTATTCCTCTCGCTTCGCCCACACCGGGAGCGTCCATGTTCGGCAACACCTTGCGTTTCGAAGTCGGACCCGACTACCAGGTGCACGTCGCCACCGAGAGCTGGCTCGTCGCGACATTGCTGGTGGTCGCGTTGCTCGTGGCGATTCTGCTGGCGAGCGTGATCTGCTACTACGCGACGCGCTCGATCATGCTTCTCGTCGTCAGCCGGCTCGCACGCAAGGAAGGGCGCAAGTGGCTGATCGCGGCGGAGCGTCATCGGGTGTTTCATCGGCTCGCGCCGCTCGTGCCCGCGGGAATCATCTATGCATCGGCGCCGCTGCTCTCTGGCCTCACGTTCCCGGTCATCCCGGCGCTCGGCCACCCGCTGGCCATCCTGGCCGCCTGCTACATGGTCTACACGCTCGTGCGCGCGGCGCTCGCGTTGCGTGACAGCATCGACGAGCGCTACAGCCACTTTCCATCCGCAAGCGAACGGCCGATCAAGAGCTTTCTGCAGATCGCCACGATCGTCGTGTATCTGGTGGCGCTGATCGCGGTGGTGTCGTTGCTGCTGGAGCGCTCGCCGGTCTATCTGCTCACCGGTCTCTCCGCCATGACGGCGCTGCTCATCATCATCTTCCGCGACTCGCTGCTCGGCTTCGTCGCCAGCATTCAGCTTGCGGCCTACGACATGCTGCGCGTGGGCGACTGGATCGAAGTGCCGGGCTATATCGCCGATGGCATCGTGATCGACATCGCGCTGAACACGATCAAGGTACGTAACTTCGACAACACCATCGTGATGTTGCCGAGCCAGATTCTGCTGACCAACAGCGTGAAGAACTGGCGTGGCATGATCGCGTCCGGCGCGCGACGTCTGCGGCACGCGATTCACTTCGACGTGGACACGATCCGCTTCCCCGATGATGCATTGCTGGCGCGGTTGCATGCGGCGATCGAGCGGCCGCTCGCGGTGCCCGAAGGTGAGCCTCGCACGAATCTCGGCCTGTATCGGCTTTATCTCAGCGGATATTTTCGTGAGCATCCGGCGGTGCGCCGTGACATGCCGGTCGTGATTCGCCATGTGCAGTCGGCGTCGGCGGTTGTCGCGCTGGAGATCAGTGTTTTCATCAACGAGATACGTTGGGAGCGATACGAGAGTCTGCAGTCCGATATGCTCGATCATGCTTATGGCGTTGTGCCGCTGTTTGGTTTGCGGTGCTGGCAGCGGGAGAGGTCGCCGTCTGCGGCGTCTTGATTTCGTTGGATCCCGGTTTCGTGTCGGTCTATTAGC
>LRBF01000125.1 GCA_001580565.1 Caballeronia megalochromosomata
AAGCTGTTTTATATGAACGCTTCCCGTTTGTGCAAGCTCCCTCGATGAACTGACACGTGGTTGGATTGCGGCTTTATATCCGGCCTTGTGGCAGTCACATGACTGCCGGCCCCGATGAAATCCGCTGATTCGCGCCTCATTTCTTTGCCGGGCTCATCTTGCGCCCCTGCAGCTAACCAGGCTTGGCGAATCCCGGTCCGACCTGTTCGTGTCATCTCACTTGTTTGCCTGCGCAACCCTGAATCGTGCGCTTCCCGTTCGCTTCTCTACTCACCTCGCCGCCTGAGCTTCTCTCGATCGCTCAATCGCTTACACATCTAGCATACTCACATGCTCTCGCCGGTATTCCCGCCCGTGCGCCAGCAGCGCCCAGATGATGCGCGCCATCTTGTTGGCCAGCGCCACCGTCACCACGTTCGCCGGGCGTCTGCATTGCAGTTGTCTCACCCACGCGCCCGGATCCTTCGCGTGCTGCAGCACCGAGCGTGCTCCGTGAATCAGCAGCGTGCGCAAATAGGTATCGCCCCGTTTGCTGATCCCCAGCAGCCGCACCTTGCCCCCCGTACCCGTTTGGCGCGGCACCAACCCGATCCACGCCGCAAACTCCCGCCCCGAGCCGAACGCCCCAGGATCGCCCATGCTCGCCACCACCGCCGTGGCCGTGAGCACCCCCACGCCCGGGATCGCCGCCACCCGCCTGACTGCCGGCGTCTCGCGCAACCACGCGTTCAACTGCTGCTCGATTGCCTCGATTTGCTCATCCAACCGCGCAAGCCCTTGCCACTGCTCGCTCAACATCTGCACCAGCATCGCCGGCAGGCGCTCGGCAAGCCGGGCCAGAAGCGTCGGCATCGCGCTGTCCAGCGCCCGGCGCCCACGCGCCATCACCTCGCCGTACTCCGTGAGCAGTCCACGCAGGCTGTTGCTGCGCATCGTACGAAACTTCACCAACTGCGCGCGCATTCGATGCAGCGCCAGGATCGCCTGCTGCGCTTCGCTTTTCACCGCCACGCCCTTGCACGGCTGCTGCACCGCCCGCCAGAGCGCTTGCGCATCGGCCGCATCGTTCTTGTTGCCTGTATTGAACGCCTTCACGTAGCGCGCCGGCATGAGCTTCACCTCGTGGCCGAGCTTCTGAAACTCGCGCGCCCAATGATGCGCCCCTCCACAGGCTTCCATGCCGATCAGACACGACGGCCGGTTCACGAAATAGCTGACGAACTTGGCCCGACTCAATGTCTTGCTGATTACCTTGCCGCTGTGCTCATCCACGTAGTGAATCTGAAACACCTGCTTGGCAATATCAACTCCGACTGGCGTAGACTTCATGACTGGACCCTCCTGTTTGCCCGGAAGACCATTGTCTTCCCTCTTTGGCACTCGATGCCGTCGGCCTGCGAGGGTCCACTGCCTTACATCCCTTCGTCATCTCCCCTCGCAAATCTCCGAGCAGGGGGAAGCGTTCATTCCATTTCTTTGGTTACTTTCTTTGCAGCAGCAAAGAAAGTGACTGCCGCCCCGCACAGGGGCAGTGCCAATAGACCGACACGAATACGGGATCCGGCGAAAGCCGAAGCGCCTGGACGAAAAGCATGAAGCCCTGTATGAC
>LRBF01000126.1 GCA_001580565.1 Caballeronia megalochromosomata
GTCACCACCGGCCGGGCGCTCACCGCGCGACGGCGGTCGACCTTCGAACGATTTGCGCGGACCGCGATCGCCGAACGCCGGACGCGAATCATCGCCACGCGGCTTGAACGGGCGACGTTCGTCACCACCGGCCGGGCGCTCACCGCGCGCAGGCGGCCGGCCCTCAAACGATTTACGCGGACCGCGATCGCCGAACGCCGGACGCGAATCGTCGCCACGCGGTTTGAACGGACGACGTTCGTCGCCACCCGCCGGGCGCTCACCGCGCGCCGGCGGCCGTCCTTCGAACGATTTGCGCGGACCGCGATCACCAAATGCCGGACGCGAATCGTCGCCACGCGGTTTGAACGGGCGACGTTCGTCGCCGCCCGCCGGGCGCTCACCACGCGCCGGCGGCCGTCCTTCGAACGACTTGCGCGGACCGCGCTCGCCGAACGCAGGACGCGAATCATCGCCACGCGGCTTGAACGGGCGCGCCTCGCGCTTGTCGGCGGCGGGTTGACTTGCGCGCTTGGCACGCGCCTCATCCGGCGCCGCCGCGTGAACGGGCTTGCGCCCGGTGGTCGTGCCGGCTCGAACCGGTGAGCGCGTCGCCGAGGTGGGACGCGGATGTTTGGCTGTCAGTTTGACGCGCATAAAGTCTCAGGCTGCGATCGCGCGCAGCAGCTCGGTTTCCACCTGGATCTGGGTGCGGTTATTCGACAGGCTCTTGCCGTCGATCAGGAACACGTCCTCGACGCGTTCGCCGAGCGTGTTGATCCGTGCCGCCTGCACACCGATCCGGTGTTGCGCCAGAACGCGCGCGATCGAATAAAGAAGGCCCTGCCGGTCGTTGGCCGACACGGACAGGATGTAGTACTGGCCACGGTCGTCGGGACGCAGGTCCACGCGCGGCGTGATCGGAAACGTGCGCACGAGCCGCGACACGCGGCCCCTCGACGGTTCCGGCAGAATGCGTTCGTCCGTGAGCAGCGCGGCCAGTTGCTGCTCGACGAGATTGGCGATGTCACGATAGCTGCCATCGTGATCCGGATGCGCGACGAGGAAATTGTCGAGCGCGTAGCCGTGGCGGGTCGTCGTCACGCGTGCATCGAGCACGGAGAGACCGTTCTTGTCGAAATACGCGCAGATGCCCGCGAAGAGATCGGGCCGGTCCTTCACGTAGACGAGCACCTGCAACGCCGCGCCGATAGGCGAGGGCCGCGCGCGCACGATCGGCTCGTCGCTCTCCACATGCCGGTAGAGCACGCGCGTTTGCCAGGCGATATCGGCTGGATCATGGCGCAGGAAATAGCCGACATCGAGTTGATCCCACAAGCGTTTTTGCGCGTGTTCCGGCACGGTTTCGAGGCGCAGCAGCGCGAGCGCCGCTTCCTGCCGCGACTTGAGCTCCGAATGCGTATCCGGTTGCGCGCCGCCGAGCACCGCCTGCGTCGCCCGGAACAGGTCTTCGAGCAGCTTGCCTTTCCAGTTGTTCCAGACCTTCGGACTCGTGCCGCGGATATCGGCGACGGTCAGGAGATAAAGCGCGGTGAGCCGCCTCTCCGTCTTCACCACCGACGCAAATTGCTTGATGACTTCCGGGTCGCTCGTGTCCTGCTTCTGCGCGACCTGGCTCATCGTCAGATGCTGCTGCACGAGCCAGACGACGAGCTCGGTATCGTCGGCGCCGATCTCGTGCTCGCGGCAGAAGCGCCGCGCGTCGGCCATGCCGAGCGTCGAATGATCGCCGCCGCGGCCCTTCGCGATATCGTGAAAGAGCGCCGCGACGTAGAGCACCCACGGACGCTCGAAGTTGCCCATCAACTGGCTGCAGAACGGATACTCGTGCGCATGCTCGGCGATCGCGAAGCGTCGCAGATTGCGCAGCACCATCAGGATGTGCTGATCGACCGTATAGACGTGATACAGGTCGTGCTGCATCTGTCCGACGATGCGCCGGAAGTTCAGCAGATAGCGCCCGAGCACGCTCGTCTGGTTCATCAGGCGAAACGCGTGCGTGATGCCTTCGGGCTGCTTGAGGATCTCCATGAAAAGCCGGCGATTTTCCGGGTCGCGGCGCCAATCACGGTCCATCAGATCGCGCGCGTTGTAGATCGCCCGCAAGGTGCGCGCGGAAAATCCCTTGATGCCGCGCGTCTGCTCGTACAGCAGAAATGCTTCGAGAATCGCGTGCGGCTCGCGCTCGAATACATCGTCGCGGGCGATTTCCAGCATCCCCTGCTTCTCGACGAAGCGCCCGCTGATCACGCGCGTGATGCCGCTCGTCGACGGAAAAAGCTGTGCCTCGACGTTCTGGATCAGGATGGTCGCGAGTTGCGTGACCGCCTTCGCCGCCCAGTAGTAGCGGCGCATCAGCTGCTCGCTCGCGCGCTTGGCGGCGGTCGCCTCGAAGCCGAAGCTTTCCGCGAGCGGCGTCTGCAGGTCGAAGACGAGAATGTCCTGGCGGCGTTTCGCGATCACGTGCAGCCGCGCGCGCAGCGCCTTCAGAAAGCCTTCGTTGCGGCGCAGCTCGCGCGCTTCGCGTTCGGTGATGAGCCCGCGCATGTCGAGCTCGCGCCAGCTGCTGCCGAATCCCGCCGCCCGCGCGATCCACAGAATCAGTTGCAGATCGCGCAGGCCGCCCGGGCTTTCCTTGATGTTGGGCTCGAGGCTGTAGGGCGTGTCCTGAAACTTCGCGTGACGCTGGCGCATTTCCAGCACTTTCGCCTGGAAGAACGCGCGCGGATCGAGTGTCTCGCGATAGCGCGCGCCAAAGCGCTGGAACAACGGCATGTCGCCGCAGATACGCCGCGCTTCGAGCAGCGAGGTCTGCACGGTGATGTCGTTGGCCGCCTCGGCGATGCATTGCTCGACCGAACGCACGCTGCTGCCGATATCAAGTCCCAGATCCCACGCCATGCCGATGAAACGCTCGACCCGGCCGTTCAGTTCCGCATCGTTCGCTTGCGGCGGCGAAGCGTCGGGAAGGAGCACGAGGATGTCGACGTCGGAGTAGGGCGCGAGCTCGCCGCGCCCGTAACCGCCGACCGCGACGAGCGCTGCGTGCTCGGGCATGTCGCAGGCGGTCCATGCGCCCTTGAGCGCGTCGTCGGTGGCGCGGGCGAGCGCGTGCATCAGCGGCTCGACGTTCGACGCCGCCTGAAAGCGTTCGATGAGCGCCGCCTTCGCCGCCTTGTAGGCGGCGCGCAACGTTTCACAGGGCGTGGCGACGGCGGCGATTACGCTCATGGATGGAAAGTGGCGATGACAGCGGAAGGAATGCGCCCGCGTGCGAACAGGGCAGGCGCCGAAGAACGCGGAATCAGGCCGTCGCCGCGATCAGTTGCGACGGCGACTGCGTACCCGCCGAGACGGTCAGCACTTCGTAGCCCGTCGGCGTGACGAGCACCGTGTGCTCCCATTGCGCCGAGAGGCTGCGGTCGCGCGTCTTGACGGTCCACTGATCCGGCATCGTGCGGATTTCGCGGCGGCCCGCGTTGATCATCGGCTCGACGGTGAAAATCATGCCGGCCTGCAATTCGATGCCCGTGCCCGGACGGCCATAATGCAGCACCTGCGGATCCTCGTGGAACACCTGTCCGATGCCGTGCCCGCAATATTCCCGCACGACACTGTAACCTTGCGACTCGGCATGTTTCTGAATCGCCGCGCCGATGTCGCCCAGATGCGCGCCGGGGCGCACCTGATCGATACCGAGCCACATGCAGTCGAAAGTGGTCTGGACGAGGCGCTTCGCCAGAATCGAGCCTTCGCCGACGATGAACATGCGGCTCGTATCGCCGAAATAGCCGTTCTTGATGACGGTGATGTCGATATTCAGCGCGTCGCCGTTTTTCAGCACCTTTTCGCCCGGAATGCCGTGACAGATCACGTCGTTCACTGAAATGCAGGTGGCCTTCGGGTACGGCGGATAGCCGGGCGGCTGGTAGTTGAGCGGTGCGGGAACCGTGCCCTGTTCCTTCACCATATATTCGTGGCAGAGGCGATCGAGTTCCTCGGTCGTCACGCCGGGGGCGATATGCGGCGTGATGAAATCGAGCACTTCGCTGGCGAGCCGGCAGGCGACGCGCATCTGCGCGATATCGTGTTCGTTTTTCAGCGTAATGGACATGACTTGGCCCGGAAATGCGTGTATGCGGCAGTGAGCCGCGAAAGCGGCATTATCGCACCTTAGGAAATGCGCCGCACCCGGATAGTTTCGGGGCGGGCGAGGCGGGCAGCAAAGGCGCCGGCTGCAAGGGCGCGAATTCGGATCGGTCGTGCGGCTTGAGCCGATCAATCCTCACATGCTATACTCGAAGGCTAAGTCGTAATCCATATTGCCGTCATGATGTCGTATGACAATCAGGGCGGTGGATCACGGCTTGGAAACTTGTTTTTAAGTCGATTCGCAAGCCGGCGCACCCAGGGTGTCCGGCGTCCGGAAAAGAAAAACGGGCGCTGGATGCGGCAGCCGGCTTAAGACCCAACCCTCGCGGAGAATTTCCATGGCAGTCACGATGCGTCAAATGCTGGAAGCGGGTGTCCACTTCGGTCACCAAACGCGCTTCTGGAACCCCAAGATGGCCCCGTACATCTTCGGTCATCGCAACAAGATTCACATCATCAACCTCGAAAAGACCCTGCCGCTCTACAACGACGCGCTGAAGTATGTGCGCCAGTTGGCAGCGAACCGCGGCACGATTCTTTTCGTCGGCACGAAGCGCCAGTCGCGCGACACCATCGCGCAGGAAGCAGCGCGCGCAGGCATGCCGTTCGTCAACGCCCGCTGGCTCGGCGGCATGATGACCAACTTCAAGACGCTGAAGGTTTCGATCAAGCGCCTGAAGGACATGGAAGCGGCGCTGGAATCGGGTGAAACCGAGCGCATGAGCAAGAAGGAAGCGCTTCTGTTCGAACGCGAAATGGTCAAGCTGCAAAAGTCCATCGGCGGCGTGAAGGACATGGGCGGCATTCCTGATGCAATGTTCGTCATCGACGTCGGCTATCACAAGATTGCTGTTACCGAAGCCAAGAAGCTCGGCATTCCGGTCATCGCCGTGGTCGACACGAACCACTCGCCGGAAGGCATCGACTACGTGATCCCGGGTAACGACGACGCGTCGAAGGCCGTGGCGCTGTACGCCGAGGGCGTTGCTGACGCGATCCTCGAAGGCCGCGCGAACGCGGTGAACGACGTCGTTCAGGCCGTCCGTAACGGCGAAGGCGACGAGTTCGTCGAGGTCAACGCAGAGGCGTAATCGAGCCCTGTGGCCGACAAAAAAGGGGGCTTTGCGAAAGGCCCCTTTTTTTTAGTCGGCGCGATAGAAATGCCAATTTTCTTGCCGTGGGCGAGTCGTAAAGCCGGCGGCACGTATCAAACAGACTCAAGGAGCGAATGATGGCGGCAATTACCGCAAGCATGGTGGCAGAACTGCGCGCGAAGACCGATGCGCCGATGATGGAATGCAAGAAGGCGCTGACGGAAGCCGACGGCGACATGGCGCGCGCGGAAGAGCTGCTGCGCGTGAAGCTCGGCAACAAGGCGAGCAAGGCGGCATCGCGCGTGACGGCTGAAGGCATTGTCACGGCGCACGTCGAAGGCGGCGTAGGCGCGCTCGTCGAGCTGAACTGCGAAACCGACTTCGTCGCGAAGAACGACGATTTCCTGGCCTTCGGCAAGACGATCGCCGAACTGGTTGCCAAGAACAATCCGGCCGACGTGGCCGCGCTGTCGGCACTGCCGCTCGAAAGCTCGACGGTCGACGCCGTGCGTCTCGCGCTTGTCGGCAAGATCGGCGAAAACCTGTCGATCCGCCGTTTCGTGCGTTTCGAGTCGGCCAACAAGGTCGCGTCGTACCTGCACGGCACGCGTATCGGCGTGCTGGTCGAGTTCACGGGCGCCGACGACCAGGTCGGCAAGGACGTCGCGATGCACGTCGCCGCGATGAAGCCGGTCTCGCTGTCGTCGGACGAAGTGCCGGCCGATCTGATCGCCAAGGAGCGCAGCATCGCCGAGCAGAAGGCCGCTGAATCGGGCAAGCCGGCCGAGATCGTCGCGAAGATGGTCGACGGCTCGGTCCAGAAGTATCTGAAGGAAGTGTCGCTGCTGAATCAGCCGTTCGTGAAGAACGACAAGCAGACGATCGAACAGATGCTCAAGGCCGGCAACGCGTCGGTGCAGAAGTTCGCGCTGTTCGTGGTCGGCGAAGGCATCGAAAAGCGTCAGGACGACTTCGCGGCCGAAGTGGCGGCGCAAGTCGCGGCGGCCAAGCAGTCCTAAGGCACGCTAAGGCTCGCTTAAGGCGCGTGTGCTGTCATGACGCGGCTACGTGGCGAGTTCGCAGTACCCGCGGCGGAACGTTCCGCCGCAAGCATTCAGCGATCCGGTTCGCACAAGCAGCGGGCGCGGCAGGATAGGGGTAAACCCTGATCCACCGCGCCCGCCGCCCGATCCGGCCCGCTTGCGGTAAGTAATGTTTCACCCCTACAGTTCTACGTTGTTGCAACCCTCCTCGGCGCGATCGGAAACTCATATGCCCACAGCCTACAAACGCGTACTCCTCAAACTCTCCGGCGAAGCCCTGATGGGCGACGATGCTTTCGGCATCAATCGCGCAACGATCGAAAGGATGGTGGCGGATGTCGCGGAGGTGGTGCGGATCGGGACGCAACTGGCCGTCGTGATCGGCGGCGGCAATATCTTTC
Source organism: Caballeronia megalochromosomata (assembly GCA_001580565.1). Classification (GTDB taxonomy): domain Bacteria; phylum Pseudomonadota; class Gammaproteobacteria; order Burkholderiales; family Burkholderiaceae; genus Caballeronia; species Caballeronia megalochromosomata. Next base: position 6,691 of record LRBF01000126.1, read on the forward strand.
GCGGTGTGGCGGGCGGCGCGGCCGGCATGGATCGCGCAACCGCCGATTACATGGGCATGCTCGCCACGATGATGAACGCGCTCGCGCTGCAGGACGCCATGCGTCACGCGGGCATCGAAGCGCGCGTGCAGTCGGCGCTGCGCATGGATCAGGTGGTCGAGCCGTATATCCGCCCGCGCGCGATCCGCCAGCTCGAAGAAGGCAAGGTCGTGATTTTCGCGGCCGGCACGGGCAACCCGTTCTTTACGACCGACACGGCGGCCGCGCTGCGCGGCGCGGAAGTCGGCGCCGAAGTGGTGCTCAAGGCGACCAAGGTCGATGGCGTATACTCCGCCGACCCGAAGATGGACCCGGACGCGACGCGCTACAGCACGATCAGCTTCGACGAGGCGATCGGCAAGAACCTTCAGGTGATGGACGCCACTGCGTTCGCCCTGTGCCGCGACCAGAAACTGCCGATTCGCGTGTTCTCGATCACGAAGCCGGGCGCATTGAAGCGCATCGTGCAGGGCGACGACGAAGGGACGCTCGTCCACGTGTAAACTCTCGCGGTATCAGGCGCTGCGCGGCAGGCGGGGAGCCCCGCGCGTGATGCGCCGCTTTTCGCCAGTAAAACCCAGGTTTGGAGGTTCAAAATGAGTGTGGCTGACATCAAAAAAGGCGTCGACCAGAAGATGCAGCGGTCGATCGAAGCGTTCAAGGCCGATCTCGCCAAGATTCGCACGGGCCGCGCCCACACGGGGCTGCTCGACCACATCCAGGTCGACTACTACGGCTCGAACGTGCCCATCTCCCAGGTTGCGAACATGACGCTCGTCGATGCGCGCACTATCGGCGTGCAGCCGTGGGAAAAGAAGATGGTGGCAGTGATCGAAAAAGCGATCCGTGAGTCGGATCTCGGTCTGAATCCGGCCACGCAGGGCGACCTGATCCGCGTGCCGATGCCCGCGCTGACCGAAGAGCGCCGCCGCGAACTCACGAAGGTCGTGAAAAGCGAAGGCGAAACGGCGAAGGTCGCCGTGCGCAACCTGCGCCGCGACGCGAACGATCAACTGAAGAAATCCGTGAAGGACAAGGAGATTTCGGAAGACGACGAGCGCCGCGCCAGCGACGAAGTGCAGAAGCTCACCGACCGCTTCGTCGCCGAGATCGACAAGCTCGTTCAGACCAAAGAATCCGAAATCATGACGGTGTGAGGCCGTAAAGACGGTCTTGCCAGCCTGGGGCGTCTATACATCCAGGCTGGCTCTCACTCTTTCAGATTCCCAGATTCAGCGGCCATGACCTATACCAGCTCTACCGTTACCGTGCCCGATGTCGCGGCTGTCCCGCGCCACGTCGCGATCATCATGGACGGCAATGGCCGATGGGCGACCGAGCGGCGTCTGCCGCGCGTCGCCGGTCATACACGCGGCGTCGATGCGGTCCGTGCGACCGTCGAAAGCTGTGCGCGGCGCGGCGTCGAATTCGTCACGCTCTTTGCGTTCAGCTCCGAGAACTGGCGCCGTCCGACCGACGAAGTGTCCTTCCTGATGCGCCTGTTCGTCACCGCGCTCGAACGCGAGATCGGCAAGCTGCACGCCAACGGCATCCGTCTGCGCGTGGTCGGCGACATCTCCATGTTCGACGACCGCATCCGCGCGCTGATTCAACGCGCCGAGACCAAGACGGCCCGCAACACGCGCCTCACGCTGACCATCGCCGCCAACTACGGCGGGCGCTGGGACATCATGCAGGCGACGAAAAAGCTCATCGCCGAGTCCCTCGAGACCGGCGTGCCCGCGCGTGTGGACGACGAATCGTTCGCCGCGCATCTCGCGATGGCTTACGCGCCGGAGCCGGATCTCTTCATCCGCACGGGCGGCGAGCAGCGCATCAGCAACTTCCTGCTGTGGCAGCTCGCGTACACCGAGCTTTATTTCACCGACACCTACTGGCCCGACTTCGACGCCGACGCGCTCGATCGCGCGATCGCGTCCTACGGCGACCGCGAGCGCCGCTTCGGGCGCACGAGCGCGCAACTCGCTTCCCAAACGCAGAAGGCCGACACCCTTTCATGCTAAGAACCCGTGTCATCACGGCAATCGTCCTGCTCGCGGTACTCGTGCCGGTCACGCTGTTCGCGCCGATCGGCGCGTTCGGGGCGCTCATCGGTTTTGTCGTCGTGTTCGCGGCCTGGGAATGGGGGCGTCTGCTCAAGCTGAACGGGGCGGGGCCGGTTGCTTACGCGCTCGTGGCAGGCGTCGCGCTGCTTTTCAGCACGTTTCTCGGCATCAAGTCCACGCCCTTGTATCAGATGGCAGCGATTTTCTGGGTGCTCGCGGGTCCCTACGCATTGCTGCGCAAGCCCACACTGGCCGCTCACACGTGGCGCGCGTTCCTGCTTTTTGCCGGGATCGTCGTGCTTCTGGCCTGCTGGCACGCAGTCGTCGATGCGCGCACGCGCGGCGTGGCATTCGTGCTATCGCTTCTGCTAGTAGTCTGGCTGGCTGATATAGGCGCATACTTCGCCGGAAAAGCGCTCGGCCGCCACAAGCTCGCCCCGTCGATCAGCCCGGGCAAGACCTGGGAGGGCGCTGTCGGCGGGTGGCTCGCCGTCATCGTCATCGGCGCGCTCGCCGCCGCCACCGGCTTTTATGCGCCTACCGTATTCACGGCCTTCGTCGAGCATCTCGGCTGGGATCGCTCGTTTGTCGCGCTTTCCGTGCTGGTCGCGTTCAGCGTGGTGGGCGACCTGTTCGAGTCGCTGCTCAAGCGCCAGGCCGGCGTCAAGGACTCGAGCGGCCTCTTGCCGGGTCACGGCGGCGTCCTCGACCGCATCGACGCCTTGTTGCCTGTATTGCCGATCGCATTGCTCATGCTTGGCTGATCGGCTAGAGAAGAATCTATGCAAAAACGTCTCACATTGCTCGGCTCCACGGGCTCGATCGGCGACAGCACGCTCGACGTCGTGGCGCGGCACCCGGACCGCTTCTCGGTCTACGCGCTCACCGCTCACCGCAACGGCGACAAGCTCGTCGCCCAGTGCCTGAAATTCCAGCCCGAAGTGGCGGTCGTCGGCGACGCCGAAACGGCCGTGCGCGTCGCGGCGGCGTTGCGCGCGCAGAACTGCAAGACGGAAGTGACGCACGGCCCCGAAGCGCTCGTGGAGGTTTCCCGCACGGCCCAGTGCGACACGGTCGTGGCGGCCATCGTCGGTGCGGCGGGCCTCGCGCCCACGCTCGCCGCTGCGCGCGCCGGCAAGCGCATCCTGCTTGCCAACAAGGAAGCGCTCGTGATGTCCGGCCAGATTTTCATGGACGCGGTGCGCGACAACGGCGCCATCCTGCTGCCGGTCGACAGCGAGCACAACGCGGTGTTCCAGTGCCTGCCGCCTTGCGCGGACAAGGAAGCGAAACTGCACGGCGGCGTCTCGAAGATCATCCTGACGGCGTCGGGCGGCCCGTTCCGCACGCGCGAGCCGGCGACGCTCGTGAACGTCACGCCCGAGGAAGCCGTGAAGCATCCGAACTGGGCGATGGGCCGCAAGATCTCCGTCGATTCCGCGACCATGATGAACAAGGGCCTCGAAGTGATCGAGGCGCACTGGCTCTTCAATCTGCCGGGTTCGCGCATCGAGGTGCTGATCCATCCGCAGAGCGTGATCCATTCGATGGTGTCCTATGCCGACGGCTCGGTGCTCGCCCAACTCGGCAATCCCGACATGCGCACGCCGATCGCGCACGCACTGGCGTATCCTGATCGTGTGGACTCGGGCGTGGCGCCGCTGGATCTCGCGCAGATCGCGACCCTCACGTTCGAAAAGCCCGATTTCGCGCGCTTCCCGTGCCTCGCGCTGGCCATCCAGGCGCTGGAAGCGGGCGGCATCGCGAGCGCCGCGCTGAACGCGGCGAACGAAATCGCCGTGGAAGCGTTCCTCGAACGCCGCATCGGCTTCATGGCGATCGGCGGCGTAGTGGAGCGCGTGCTGAACGCGCTGCCGAACACGAGCGCCGCCACGCTGTCCGACGTCCTCGCCGCCGATGCGAACGCGCGCCGTCTCGCATCCCGTTTCGTCGCTGAGCTCACCGCGAGCGCGCCGGGCGCCGAACCCATCGCCCATTGAGGCCGTCATGAACTTTCTGACCGAAATCGTCGCCTTCGTCGTTGCGATAGGCGTACTCGTCGTCGTCCACGAATTCGGTCACTACAGCGTCGCGCGATTGTGCGGCGTGAAGGTGCTGCGCTTTTCGGTCGGCTTCGGCAAGCCGCTCGTGCAATGGGTCAGCAAGAAGACGGGCGTTCAATGGACGATCGCCGCGCTGCCGCTCGGCGGCTATGTGAAGATGCTCGACGAGCGCGAGGTCGATCCCGACAGCGGCACGACCATTCCCGCCGAGGACTTGCCGCGCGCGTTCAACCGGCAGAGCGTGGCCAAGCGCATCGCGATCGTCGCGGCGGGGCCCATCGCCAATTTCCTGCTCGCGATCGCGCTCTTTTCCGCCGTGTTCGCGGGCGGCGTGACCGAGCCCGCGGCGATCGTCTCGCAGCCCGCGCCCGACACGGCAGCGGCGCGCGCCGGATTCGAAGGCGGCGAAACCGTTCTCTCGATGCGCGACGCGCAAGGCGGCGAGACGCATCCGATCCGCTCGTGGTCCGATCTGCGCTGGAAGCTGCTCGACGCGTCGTTCGATCATCGCCGCGTCGTGCTGACGGCGAAGAACCACGACGGCACCTTCGACTTCCCGGTGAGCGTCGCGGGCATCACCGACGAGCAGGCCGATCAGGACTTCATGGACAAGCTCGGCTTTACGCCGGGCGGCGGCACGCTGACGGTCGCGGGCGTCGAGGCGGGCAGCGCCGCGCAGAAGAGCGGGCTGAAGCCGGGCGACATGCTGCGCGCGATCGACGGCCGCAGCGTCGACAACGCGACGAGCTTCATCGATTACGTGAAGGCGCATGGCGCGAAGCCCGTCACGCTCGTGATCGAGCGCAACGGCAAGCGGGAGTCCGTGCAGATCGTGCCGGACCTGAAGCACGATGCATCGACGGGCAAGGAGATCGGCCGCATCGGCGCCGCGCTCGCGAATCAGTTGCCGAGCGTGGACGTGCGCTACGGGCTGCTCGAGAGCCTGCGTCTCGGCGTGAACCGCACCTGGGACATCAGCCTCTACTCGCTGCGCATGTTCGGACGGATGGTGGTCGGCGAGGCATCGCTCAAGAATCTCTCGGGGCCGGTCACCATTGCCGACTATGCGGGCAAGAGCGCAAGGCTCGGTGTGGCGGCCTTCGTTTCGTTTCTCGCACTCGTCAGCATCAGTCTCGGAGTGTTGAACTTGTTACCGATTCCGGTATTGGACGGTGGGCATCTGTTATATTATTTGGTTGAGGCTGTTACCGGCAAGGCTGTATCCGACCGCTGGCAGCTGGTTCTGCAAAGGGCGGGCCTGGTCTGCATCGTCGCGCTGTCGATGATTGCACTGTTCAACGACCTCGCGCGCCTGATTCGTTTTTGATCCACTTTGACAATTTCTGGCGGCGTCTCAAGAGCGACCGCCGGAACGAATGCAGCTTTAAATACTGGGGAAGCACGTTGTTCAAACCTCATCGCTTTGTTCCTAAGACGGCCGTGGCCGCGGCACTCGCCGCAACGGGTATGGCGGCACACGCCACCACGCCGTTCGTCGTGCAGGATATTCGGATCGACGGTCTCCAACGCATCGAGCCGGGCTCCGTGTTCGCTTATCTGCCGATCAAGCAAGGCGACACCTTCACCGACGACAAGGCCTCCGAAGCGATTCGCGCACTCTACGCAACGGGCTTCTTCAACGACGTTCAGATCGCCACCGAAGGCAACGTGGTGGTCGTGCAGGTGCAGGAGCGCCCGGCCATTTCGGCCATCGATTTCGCGGGCCTGCACGAGTTCGACAAGGACAACCTCACGAAGGCGCTGCGTTCGGTCGGTCTGTCGCAGGGCCGCTCGTACGACAAGGCGCTCGTCGACAAGGCGGAGCAGGAGCTCAAGCGCCAGTACCTGACGCGCGGCTACTACGCGGCGGAAGTCACGACCACCGTGACGCCGGTCGACCGCAACCGCGTCGCCATTCTGTTTTCGGTCGCGGAAGGGCCGAGCGCGAAGATCCGCCAGATCAACTTCGTCGGCAACAAGGCGGTGAGCTCGGGCACGCTGCTCGGCGAAATGCAGCTCTCCACGCCGAACTGGTTCTCCTGGTACACGAAGAGCGATCTCTACGCGAAGGAAAAGCTCACCGGCGACCTCGAGAACGTGCGCTCGTACTACCTGAACCGCGGCTACCTCGAGTTCAGCATCGACTCCACGCAGGTGTCGATCTCGCCGGACAAGAAGGACATGTATCTGACGATCGCCGTGCATGAAGGCGAGCCGTACAAGATCAGTAGCATCAAGCTCGCGGGCAATCTGCTCGACCGCGAGGCCGAGCTCAACAAGCTCATCAAGATCAAGCCGGGCGAGCGCTTCTCCGCCGAGAAGCTGCAGTCGACGACCAAGGCGATCGTCGACAAGCTTGGCGAATACGGTTACGCGTTCGCGCAGGTCAACGCGCAGCCGCAGATCGATCAGGCGAACCATACCGTCGCGCTCACGCTGCAGGTCGACCCGAGCCGCCGCGTGTATGTGCGGCGCGTGAACATCGTCGGCAATACGCGTACACGCGACGAAGTGGTGCGTCGTGAAATGCGCCAGCTCGAAAGCTCGTGGTTCGATTCGAGCCGCCTCGCATTGTCGAAGGACCGCGTCAACCGTCTCGGCTACTTCACCGACGTGGACGTCACGACCACGCCCGTGGAAGGCACGAACGACCAGGTCGACGTGGACGTGAAGGTCGCGGAAAAGCCGACCGGCGCGATCACGCTGGGCGCGGGCTTTTCGTCGACGGACAAGGTGGTGCTGTCGGCGGGCGTGTCGCAGGACAACGTGTTCGGTTCGGGTACGAGTCTCTCGGTCAATGTGAACACGGCGAAGACGTACCGCACGCTGACCGTGACGCAGGTCGATCCTTACTTCACGATCGACGGCATCAAGCGCATCACCGACGCGTACTACCGCACGTATCAGCCGCTGTACTACTCGACCGATTCGAGCTTCAAGATCGTGACGATGGGCGCGGACACCAAGTTCGGCATCCCGTTCTCCGAGCAGGACACGGTGTTCTTCGGCGTCGGCGCCGAACAGAACACGATGGATGTCGACTCGAATACGCCGCAGTCGTACATCAACTACGTGAACGAATTCGGCCGCGTGGTGAACAACTATCCGCTGACCGTCGGCTGGTCGCGCGACAATCGCGACAGCGCGCTCGTCCCGAGCCGCGGCTACTACATCCAGTCGAACGCGGAGTACGGCACGCCGATCGGTAATACGACCTACGCGAAGTTCGACGCGCAGTTCCAGTACTACTACTCGTTCGCGCGCGGCTTCGTGCTCGGCTTCAACCTGCAGGGCGGTTACGGCAAGGGCCTCGATGGCCAGACGTACCCGATCTTCAAGAACTACTATGCGGGTGGTATCGGCTCGGTACGCGGTTACTCGCCGAGCTCGCTGGGTCCGCGCGACGCGAAGACGAACGACCCGATCGGCGGCTCGCGCATGGCGGTTGGCAACATCGAGCTGACATTCCCGCTGCCGGGCACGGGCTACGACCGCACGCTGCGCGTGTTCACCTTCCTCGATGCCGGTAACGTCTGGGGCGACCCGAACCAGGGCGGCACGAGCGGCGGCGCGAACGGCTTGCGCTACGGCTACGGCGTGGGTCTCGCGTGGATTTCGCCGATCGGCCCGCTCAAGCTGAGCCTCGGCTTCCCGCTGCAGAAGCACGAAGGCGACCAGTATCAGAAGTTCCAGTTCCAGATCGGTACGGCCTTCTAAAGGCGCCCCGGCAGACACGAACTTCATTCATTCAGACGTAACGTGAGGAACACTTTGGGAACCGGTAAGCATTCGAAACATATGGCGCTGGCGCTTGCGTTGTCGATGGTTCTCGGCCTGGGCACGGCGATCTCCGCCAGTGCTCAGGAAGCGCGCATCGCTGCGGTCAATTCGGACCGCATCCTGCGCGAATCTGCCGCGGCGAAAGCCGCTCAGTCGAAGCTCGAGCAGGAATTCTCCAAACGCGACAAGGCGCTGCAGGACATGGCGCAGCGCCTGAAGGCGATGTCGGACAACATCGACAAGAACGGTGCCTCGATGGCGCCGACCGACCGCGCGGCTCGCCAGCGCGACCTCGCGCAACTCGACGCGGACTTCCAGCGCAAGCAGCGCGAGTTCCGCGAGGACCTGAACCAGCGCCGCAACGAGGAACTCGCGGCGGTCCTGGACCGGGCGAACAAGGTGATCAAGCAGATCGCCGAGCAGCAGCACTACGACCTGATCGTGCAGGAGGCGGTGTACGTGAGCCCGCGCATCGACATCACGGATCAGGTGCTGAAGGCGCTGGCCGCGGGTGCGACGGGCACCGGCTCGCTCACGAGCCCGAACTGACGAGGACTGAGACGAGATGGCATCAGGCATGGCGATCACGCTCGACGAACTGGTGAAGCGCTTCGGCGGCGAGGTGGTCGGCGACGGCGCGCACGCGGTCGGGAGTCTCGCACCGCTCGACAAGGCCGGCCCCGCGCAACTCGCGTTTCTCGCGAACCAGAAGTATCTGCCGCAAGTCGAGACGACGGGTGCCGGCGCAGTGCTGATTGCGCCGGGCGATCTCGAGAAGGTGGCCAATCGGGCGGGCAGTAATTTCATCGTCACGCCGAATCCCTACGCTTATTTCGCGCGCGTCGCGCAGGCGTTCATCGACCTGGCGACGCCCAAGGCCAGGCCGGGCGTGCATCCGAGCGCCTATGTCGATCCGGACGCGAAGGTCGCGGCGAGCGCCGTGATCGGACCGCACGTGACGGTGGAGGCGGGCGCGGTCGTCGGCGAGCGCGTGAAGCTGGATGCGGGCGTGGTGGTCGGACGCGGCGTGAAGCTGGGCGACGACGTGCATCTGTATCCCAACGTGACCGTCTATCACGGCTGCAAGCTCGGCGCGCGCGTGATCGTGCACGCGGGCGCAGTGATCGGCGCGGACGGCTTCGGCTTCGCGCCAGATTTCGTCGGCGAGGGCGACGCGCGCACCGGCAACTGGGTGAAGATTCCGCAGGTGGGCGCGGTGGATATCGCCGAGGATGTCGAAATCGGCGCGAACACGACCATCGATCGTGGCGCGATGGCCGATACCGTCATCGAGGAATGCGTGAAGATCGACAACCTCGTGCAGATCGGCCACAACTGCCGCATCGGCGCGTACACGGTGATTGCGGGCTGCGCGGGTATCGCCGGAAGCACGAGCATCGGCAGGCATTGCATGATCGGCGGCGCGGTGGGTATCGCGGGCCACGTGACGCTCGCGGATTACGTGATCGTCACGGCGCAATCGGGCGTCTCGAAGTCGCTCCTGAAGCCCGGCATGTACACCAGCGCGTTTCCGGCCGTGCCGCACGCCGACTGGAACAAGAGCGCGGCGATCATGCGCAATCTGGACAAGATGCGCGAGCGCATCAAGGCGCTGGAGACGGCGCTCGCCGATGCAGGCAGGCGTGACGATAAGAGCGCCGGCGCATAGGCGCCGGCCTTCGAACAGAAGAACGAATTTCGAGCAGAGCGGGCCGGTTCAAGCCGCCGAAGCGAGATAGCAATCCCGGGCGGGCGTCCGGTACGGCCCGCCATCCAAATTTCCGCGCCCGACGCGCGCGTGAGCAGAACGACCATGAGCACAGAAAAAATCAATCTCGACATCCACAAGATCCTCACGCTGCTGCCGCATCGCTATCCGATCCTGCTCGTGGACCGCGTGCTCGAACTCGAGCCGCACAAGAGCATCAAAGCCTTGAAGAACGTGACGATCAACGAGCCGTATTTCCAGGGTCACTTCCCGACGCGGCCGGTCATGCCGGGCGTGCTGATTCTCGAAGCGCTCGCGCAGACGGCGGCGCTGCTGACATTCGCGGAAGAACCGCACGATCCGACCAATACGCTCTATTACTTCGTCGGCATCGACGGTGCGCGCTTCAAGCGCGTGGTGGAGCCGGGCGATCAGTTGATCCTCAACGTCCACTTCGAGCGGTACATGCGGGGCATCTGGAAGTTCAAGGCGCGTGCCGAAGTCGATGGCGCGACCGCCGCGGAAGCCGAGCTCATGTGTACCGTCAAGAGCACGGACGCCTGAGCGCGCATTTGCGTCCGCTCCGCGTTCATCGGAACAAGCAAGCAGCACGAACAGCATAGGCGAAATGCGCATGAGCAAGATTCACCCAACCGCGATCATCGAGCCGGGCGCTCAACTCGACGAGTCCGTCGAAATCGGGCCGTACGCGATCGTCGGTGCGCACGTCGTGATCGGCGCGGGCACGACCGTCGGCTCGCACAGCGTGCTCGAAGGCCACACGACGATCGGCCGCGACAACCGCATCGGCCATTACGCATCGATCGGCGGCCGTCCGCAGGACATGAAGTACAAGGGCGAGCCGACGCGCCTCGAAATCGGCGACCGCAACACCATCCGCGAATTCACGACGCTGCACACGGGCACGGCGCAGGACCAGGACCTGACGTCCATCGGCAGCGACTGCTGGATCATGGCGTACGTGCATGTCGGCCACGACTGCCGGCTCGGCGACAACGTCATCATGTCGAGCAACGCGCAACTCGCCGGACACGTGTTCGTCGGCGATCACGCGATCGTCGGCGGCATGTCGGGCGTGCATCAGTTCGTGCGCATCGGCGCGCATTCGATGCTCGGCGGCGCCTCGGCGCTCGTGCAGGACGTGCCGCCCTTCGTCATCGCGGCCGGCAACAAGGCGGAGCCGCACGGCATCAACGTCGAAGGGCTGCGCCGCCGCGGCTTCACGCCCGACGCCATTTCGGCGTTGCGCTCGGCGTATCGCATCGTCTACAAGAGCGGGCTCTCGCTCGAAGAGGCGAAGGTGCAGTTGAAGGAACTGAGCACGGCAGGCGGCGAGGGCGACGAACCCGTCAAGGCGTTTTCCGATTTCATCGCGGCGTCGCAGCGCGGCATCATCCGCTAGACACGCCGCCCGATGACCCTGATCACCAACCCGCCACGCATCGCGATGGTCGCGGGCGAGCCCTCTGGCGACCTGCTCGCGGCCTCGCTGCTCAAGGGCCTCGCGCACACCCTGCCGGAAGGCACGCGTTATAGCGGCATCGGCGGCCCGCGCATGACGGCCGAAGGCTTCGAGGCGCACTGGCCGATGGACAAGCTGAGCGTGCGCGGCTATGTCGAAGCGCTGAAACATATCCCCGAGATCCTCGGCATCCGCAACGAGATCAAGCGTCAGTTGCTCGTGGAGCCGCCGTCGGTGTTCATCGGCGTGGACGCGCCCGATTTCAATTTCGGCCTCGAGCAGCCGCTGCGCGAAGCGGGCATTCCGACCGTGCATTTCGTGTGTCCGTCGATCTGGGCGTGGCGCGGCGGCCGCATCAAGAAGATCGTGAAAGCGGTCGATCACATGCTGTGCGTGTTTCCGTTCGAGATCGCGCTCATGGAGAAGTCGGGCGTGGCGGCGAGCTACGTCGGGCATCCGCTCGCCGACGAGATTCCGCTCGAGCCGGACGTGATGGGCGCGCGCCGCGAACTCGGCATCGCGGAAGGCGGTCCGGTGATCGCCGTGTTGCCGGGCAGCCGGCGCTCGGAAATCTCGCTGATCGGCCCGACCTTCTTCGACGCGATGGAGCTGATGCAGCTTCGCGAGCCCGGCGTGCGCTTCCTGATGCCCGCCGCGAATCCGGCGTTGCGCGAACTGCTGCAGCCGCTCGTGGACGCGCATCCGAATCTGTCGCTGACGATCACCGACGGCCGCGCGCAAACCGCGATGACCGCCGCCGACGCGATCCTCGTGAAAAGCGGCACGGTGACGCTGGAAGCGGCGCTGCTCAAGAAGCCGATGGTCATCTCGTACAAGGTGCCCTGGCTGACGGGCCAGATCATGAAACGGCAGGGTTATCTGCCGTATGTCGGTTTGCCGAATATCCTGGCGGGCCGCTTCGTCGTGCCGGAAATCCTCCAGCATTTCGCGACGCCCGAGGCGCTCGCCGACGCCACGCTGAAACAGTTGAACGACGACGCCAACCGCCGTACCCTGACGGAAATCTTCACCGACATGCACATCGCGCTGCGTCAGAACACGTCGCAGAAGGCGGCCGAGGCCGTCGCGCGCGTGCTCGAAACGCGGAGGCCGCGATAATGGCGGCAATACGATCGGCTCAGGCAGGACTCGATTTCAGTTCCCCGTTCGACGTCATCTGCGGCGTCGATGAAGCCGGGCGCGGTCCGCTGGCCGGTCCGGTCGTGGCGGCGGCCGTGATCTTCGATCCCGCGAAACCGCGCATCAACGGTCTCGACGATTCCAAGGCGCTGAGCGCGAAACGGCGCGAAGAGCTCTACGAGAAGATCGTCGATCGCGCGCTCGCGTATTGCATCGCGTCGGCGAGCGTCGAGGAAATCGACACCATCAATATCCTGCACGCGTCCATGCTCGCGATGAAGCGCGCGGTGGAAGGGCTCTCGATCGCGCCAACGCTCGTCAAGGTCGATGGCAACCGTTGCCCGGTGCTCTCGATCCGCTCCGAAGCCGTGATCGGCGGCGACGCGCTCATCAAGCAGATTTCGGCGGCATCGATTCTCGCGAAGGTCACGCGCGATCGCATGCTGGTCGAGCTTCACGAAGTCTTCCCGATGTACGGCTTCGATGCGCACGCCGGTTATGGCACGCCCCAGCATCTGAAGGCGCTGCGCGAGCACGGCCCGTGCGAGCACCATCGGCGTTCTTTCGCGCCGGTGCGGGAAGCGCATATCCGGTTCGGCTCGGTGCTGCCCGAGGTCGCGCCTGAAGTGCTCCAGGTCGCCGCGACGCTTAAAGACGATCCGGACGCGCTCGCCTTCTGAGCGACACTCAATTCAACGTGAAATCCATCACTTCGCGGGACAATCCGCTCTATAAGCGCATCAAGGCGCTCGCCGGCTCGACCGCGCAGCAGCGTCGCAGCGGCCATGCGCTGCTCGAAGGCCTGCATCTCGCGTCGGCTTATCTCGATGCGGCGGGACAGCCCGAAACGTGCGTCGTCACCGAAGGCGCGCTCACGCACGCGGAAGCCCGCGAAATCGTCGCGCGGATCGAGGAGAAGCGTGTCGTCGTGTTGCCGGATGCGCTCTTCGGTCAGCTTTCGAGCGTCGTGCATGGCGTGGGCATGCTGTTGCTCGTCGAGAAGATCGATGCCGGGCTGCCAGCGCGTGTCGCCGAAACCTGCGTGATCCTCGATGGCATTCAGGACGCGGGCAATGTCGGCTCGATTCTGCGCAGCGCGGCGGCGGCAGGCATCACGCGTGTGTTCTGCGCGCCGGGGACGGCGTATGCCTGGTCATCGAAAGTACTGCGCTCGGGCATGGGCGCGCATTTCCTGCTGGATATTTTCGAGGACGTGGAGCCCGCGGATCTGATCGCACGGCTCGATGCGCCTGTAACCATCACCGATTCGCACGGCGCCGTCGCACTCTACGATTGCGATCTGTCGGGCGCGCTCGCATGGGTGTTCGGCAACGAAGGGGCGGGCGTGTCGCAGATCTGGCGCGATGCCGTGACGCATCGCGTGACCATTCCGCAGCCGGGCGGCATGGAGTCGCTCAACGTGGCGGCCGCGGCGGCGATCTGTCTTTTCGAGCAGTGCCGCCAGCAGCGCTGAGCGGGCGAATCAATAGTACGACGGGCGTTCCGGCTTGATTTCCTGCAGGATCGTCGTGGCGATTTCCTCGATCGACTTGTGCGTCGACGACAGCCACTTGACGCCCTCGCGCTTCATCATCATTTCCGCTTCGTTGATCTCGTAGCGGCAGTTCTCCAGCGCCGCGTACTTGCTGCCCGGGCGCCGCTCGTTGCGGATCTCGGCGAGCCGCTGCGCATCGATCGACAAGCCGAACATCTTCGCCCGATGCTCGAGCAAGGGCGTAGGCAGCTTGCCGCGCTCGAAGTCCTCCGGGATCAGCGGATAGTTCGCGGCTTTCACGCCGTACTGCATCGCGAGATAGAGGCTCGTCGGCGTTTTGCCGCTGCGCGATACGCCGACCAGAATGACATCGGCGTCCGCGAGATTGCGGTTGGACTGGCCGTCGTCGTGCGCGAGCGAGAAGTTGATCGCCTCGATACGGTTCTTGTATTCCTCGGTATCGGCGTTCTGGTGGACGCGGCCCATGGCGTGCGTCGACTTCATCTCCAGCTCGTGCTCGAGCGGCTCGATGAAGGTCTGGAACATGTCGAGCACGAGCGCGCTGCAGCCCTTGACGACTTCGTTCGATGCGCTGTCGACGAGCGTGGTGAACACGATCGGCCGGCGCCCGTCCAGCGTGACGGCCTCATTGATCTTCTCGACGGTCGCACGGGCTTTGTCGATCGAATCGACGAAGGGCACGCGCACGAGCCGGAATTTTTGATCGAACTGGGCGAGGATCGAATGCGCGAAGGTTTCGGCAGTGATCCCGGTTCCGTCGGAAACGATGAATACGGAGGGCGGCATCGGCGAAAAGACCAAATGGGGAACGAGTTGGGGCGGGCACGCTCAAACGGTAACACGCGAAATAGACCGCGGGAATGCCCGGCACGGCGGACAAAAGCGCCTGTGTTACATTGGTTGCCCAGCGGTGTGCGCCGGCGAACCGTGCGGCGTGAAAGACTTCAATTTTGCCGTGGAATTACTGTCTCTGCCGAAACAAATTGAGAATCGGCACGGTAGAATAGCGGCAACCTGTTCGATAAGCAATTGCGGACAAATTGATTCGGATTTTCGTCAAATCGAGGTCGGTTCGTCGGTTTTGGCAGCAAAAACCCACGGTTTCGAGCAGATTTCAGACGTCCCGCTTCTTTTTGCAACGCGCGCCGGTTCCGGCGACGCGCTCCCCCGATGGTTTATCAAACAGGTTGTACGAGATGCGCCGGCGCTTCCAATGAGCGCCGCCGCATATGAGCCCACTCGTGCGATCGTGAATTCCATCCACCTTAGGGGCTTGTATGACTAACGCAGTCAATGTTGCGAAAGATGTCGCAAAGGATCAGGCGTATGTAGTTCCATTCGAGCAGTTGCGAATGACCGACGTGGAAATCGTCGGTGGCAAGAATGCGTCGCTCGGCGAGATGATCAGCCAGCTTTCCGAAGCCGGCGTTCGGGTGCCGACGGGCTTTGCCACAACTGCGCTCGCATTCCGCGACTTCCTCCAGCACAACGACCTGACCGAGCGCATCGCCAAGCGTCTCGAAACGCTCGACGTCGACGACGTGAAATCGCTCGCCGAAGCCGGCAAGGAAATCCGTCAGTGGATCATCGACGCGCCGATGCAGCCGCGCCTCGAAGACGAAATCCGCCGCGGCTTCGACACGCTCCAGAACAGCTCGCCCGAAGAGCTTTCGTTCGCCGTGCGCTCGTCCGCGACTGCCGAGGACTTGCCGGACGCATCGTTCGCGGGCCAGCAGGAAAGCTATCTGAACGTGGTCGGCATTGAGGACGTCCTCGATCGCATGAAGCACGTGTTCGCGTCGCTCTACAACGACCGCGCCATTTCCTATCGCGTCCACAAGGGCTTCACGCATGCCGAAGTCGCGTTGTCGGCGGGCGTGCAGCGCATGGTGCGCTCGGACGTCGGCGCGGCGGGCGTGATGTTCACCATCGACACCGAATCGGGCTTCAAGGAAACCGTGTTCATCACGTCGAGCTACGGCCTCGGTGAGACGGTCGTGCAGGGCGCGGTGAATCCGGACGAATTCCACGTTTTCAAGACCACGCTCGAACAGGGCAAGTACCCGATCATCCGCCGCTCGATCGGCTCGAAGCTCATCAAGATGGAATTCACGAAGCCGGGTGAGCCGGGCCGCGTGAAGACCGTCGACGTGCCGCACGAGCAGCGCAACCGCTTTTCGATCACCGACGAAGACGTGATCGAGCTCGCGAAGTACGCGGTGATCATCGAGAAACACTACGAGCGTCCGATGGACATCGAGTGGGGCAAGGACGGCCGCGACGGCAAGATCTTCATTCTTCAGGCGCGCCCGGAAACGGTGAAGAGCCAGGCGTCCGGCAAGGCCGAGATGCGCTTCAAGTTGAAGGGCCAGTCGAACGTGCTGGCGACCGGCCGCGCGATCGGCCAGAAGATCGGCGCGGGCCCCGTGCGCGTGATTCACGATCCGTCGGAAATGGAACGCGTGCAGCCGGGCGACGTGCTCGTCGCCGACATGACCGATCCGAACTGGGAACCGGTGATGAAGCGCGCTTCGGCCATCGTGACGAATCGCGGCGGGCGCACCTGCCACGCGGCAATCATCGCGCGTGAGCTGGGCGTGCCGGCGGTCGTCGGCTGCGGCGACGCCACCGACATCCTGAAGGAAGGCGCGCTCGTCACGGTGTCGTGCGCGGAAGGCGACGAAGGCAAGATCTACGACGGCCTGCTCGAAACCGAAGTGACGGAAGTGCAGCGCGGCGAACTGCCGAAGATTCCGGTCAAGATCATGATGAACGTCGGCAATCCGCAACTCGCGTTCGACTTCGCGCAGTTGCCGAACGCGGGCGTGGGTCTGGCGCGGCTGGAATTCATCATCAACAACAACATCGGCGTGCATCCGAAGGCGATTCTGGAGTACCCGAACGTCGACGCCGACCTGAAGAAGGCGGTCGAAAGCGTCGCGCGCGGTCATGCGTCGCCGCGTGCGTTCTACGTCGACAAGCTGACCGAAGGCATCGCCACGATTGCGGCGGCGTTCTATCCGAAGCCCGTCATCGTGCGTCTGTCGGACTTCAAGTCGAACGAGTACAAGAAGCTGATCGGCGGTTCGCGCTACGAGCCGGATGAAGAGAATCCGATGCTCGGTTTCCGCGGCGCGTCGCGCTATATCGCGGAAGACTTCGCCGAGGCGTTCCACATGGAATGCATCGCGCTGAAGAAGGTGCGCGAGGAAATGGGTCTGGACAACGTGCAGATCATGGTGCCGTTCGTGCGTACGCTGAAGCAGGCGGATCGCGTCGTCGAATTGCTGAAGAAGTTCGGCCTCGAACGCGGCAAGAACGACCTGAAGCTCGTGATGATGTGCGAAGTGCCGTCCAACGCGATTCTCGCCGAGCAGTTCCTGGAGCGCTTCGACGGCTTCTCGATCGGCTCGAACGACCTGACGCAGCTCACGCTCGGCCTCGATCGCGACTCCGGCATGGAGTTGCTCGCGGCGGACTTCGACGAGCGCGACGAAGCGGTGAAGTTCATGCTGGAGCGCGCGATCGAAACGTGTCTCAGGTTGAACAAGTACGTGGGTATTTGCGGTCAAGGGCCGTCGGATCATCCGGATCTGGCCGAGTGGCTCGCGAAGAAGGGCATCGAATCGATGTCGCTGAATCCGGACACGATCATCGCCACCTGGCAGCAACTGGCGAAGGCGTTGTCAAAATAAGTCGACGAAGCCTTTCCGGATGCTTTCGGAAAGGCGCGAGCGTGCTATAAAAACACCCCGGACTTCTCCGGGGTGTTTTCGTTTGGAGACCGGCGATGCTGACGAGTGGACTGATTTGGTGGATCGCGGCGGGCGCGCTGATCGTAGCGGAGCTGTTCACCGGCACGTTCTATCTGCTCATGATCGCGCTGGGCATGATCGCGGGAGGCATCGCTGACGTGTCTGGCGCGTTGCCGCACGTGCAGATGGGCGCGGCGGCCGTCATCGCGCTGATCGCCGTCGTGGTGTTGCGGCGCTCGCGCTTCGGTAGCTGGAAGGGGCGCGATGCATCGCGGGACGCGGCCGTGAATCTCGATATCGGCGCGACGCTGGAAGTGGATCAGTGGCGCGATGGCCACGCGCGCGCCATGTATCGCGGCGCGCAGTGGGACATCGAACTCGCGCCGGGAGAAACCGAAGGGGCGCGCTACTACCGCATCACGGCGCTGGACGGGAACCGGCTGATCGTCGCGGCCAAACGCTAGCAAGCTCGCCCAATAAAAAGGAGTCACACAATGTATTTCGCGCTCATCGTGCTCATCATCGCCATCGTGATCATCGTGAACACGGTCAAGATCGTTCCTCAACAGCATGCCTGGGTGCTGGAGCGGTTCGGCCGCTATCACGCGACGCTCACGCCGGGTCTGAACATCGTGCTGCCGTTCATCGATCGCATCGCCTACAAGCACATGCTCAAGGAGATTCCGCTCGAAGTGCCGAGTCAGGTGTGCATCACGCGCGACAACACACAGTTGCAGGTCGACGGCGTGCTGTACTTCCAGGTCACCGATGCGATGAAGGCGTCGTACGGTTCGAGCAACTTCGTGTTCGCGATCACGCAGTTGTCGCAGACCACGCTGCGGTCGGTCATCGGCAAGCTGGAGCTCGACAAGACCTTCGAGGAACGCGATTTCATCAACCAGAGCATCGTGAATGCGCTCGACGAAGCGGCGTCGAACTGGGGCGTGAAAGTGCTGCGCTACGAGATCAAGGATCTCACGCCGCCGAAGGAAATCCTTCACGCGATGCAGGCGCAGATCACCGCGGAGCGAGAAAAGCGCGCGCTGATCGCCGCGTCCGAAGGCCGCAAGCAGGAACAGATCAATCTCGCCGCTGGCGCGCGCGAGGCTGCGATCCAGAAGTCCGAGGGCGAGCGTCAGGCGGCGATCAATCAGGCACAGGGCGAGGCATCGGCGATTCTCGCGGTCGCCGAGGCGAATGCGCAGGCGATCCAGAAAATCGGCACGGCCATTCAGACGGCAGGCGGCATGGAAGCGGTGAACCTGAAGATCGCGGAGCAGTATGTCGGCGCGTTCGGCAATATCGCGAAGACGGGCAACACGCTGATCGTGCCGGGCAACCTGTCGGATATGAGCTCGATGATCGCGTCGGCGTTGACCATCGTGAGAGGCGAGGGCGGCGGCGTCATCAAGAAGAGCTGACGCGGAAAAGCAATCGGGGCGCTCAAAGCGCCCCGATTCGTTTAACGCGATGCCGAGCGCATCAGCCGACCGCGCTCGCGTTCCCAGTCGCGCTTCTTTTCGGTCTCACGCTTGTCGTGCAGCTTCTTGCCCTTCGCGAGCCCGATCTCGCACTTCACGCGCCCGTCCTTGTAATGGAAGTTGAGCGGCACGAGCGTATGCCCGCGCTGCTCGACCTTGCCGATGAGCTTGTCGATCTGGTCGCGATGCAACAGCAGCTTGCGCGTGCGCACCGGGTCCAGATTGGCGAATTTCGATGCCTCGGGCAGCGGGCTGATATGCGTGCCGATCAGAAAGAGCTCGCCCTGCTTGATCACGACATAGCCTTCCTTGATCTGCGCGCGGCCCGCGCGCAACGCCTTGACTTCCCAGCCCTCGAGCACGAGACCGGCCTCGTAGCGCTCTTCGACGAAGTAATCGAAGAAGGCTTTTCTGTTGTCTATGATGCTCATGAATGGAAAGTGCCCAACTCGTTTAAAATCACGATTTTAGCAGCGCGCCGGCGGGCATTCGAACTCCTGCCGGTTTATCTTGCGCGTTGCCGCCCAATTCAGCCACCGCTGCGCCCTATATGGCAGACGTCCAGAAAACCGTATTGATCCGCCATTCAGCGGAAGAAATGTTCGACCTCGTCACCGATGTCGCCGACTACCCCAATTTCCTGCCCTGGTGCGGCGGCGTCGAAATCGGCCGCCAGGACGAGAACGGCATGGAAGCGAAGATCGACATCAGCTTCAAGGGCATCAAGCAGCATTTCGCGACGCGCAACACGCAGAAGCGTCCGACCACCATCGATATGGAGTTCCTGAGCGGCCCTTTCAAGAAGTTCACCGGCTACTGGCGCTTCACGCCGCTGCGCGCAGACGCGTGCAAGATCGAATTCGCGCTGCACTACGAATTCTCCAACGTGATTCTGGAGAAGCTCATCGGGCCGGTGTTCAGTCATATCGCCAATACGTTCGTCGATTCCTTCGTGAAGCGCGCGGACCAGCGCTACGGCAAGCCATGATGCATGTCGACGTTTGCTATGGCCTGCCCGATGGCGCGTTTCTCGAGCGCGTCGAGTTGCGCGAAGGTGCGACGCTGCGCGATGCGATCGAGGCGAGCGGCGTGCTGCGCGCCCATCCGGATATCGATCTGACGACGCAAAAGGTCGGCGTGTTCGGCAAGGTGAAGGCGCTCGACGCGGCGCTCACCGATTTTGATCGCGTGGAGATTTATCGGGGCTTGCTGGTCGATCCGAAGGCCGCGCGCCAGCGCCGCGTCGACAAGGCGCGCAAGGCGGGTTCGATCGAAGGGCGCAAGTGGCAGTCGAAGGAGTCGCGCTGAAGCGGCTTCAATGCGCGGGCGCTTCCTTTGCGCCCGCCGCCGCGGGCTCCAGCGTGTGCTGTCTGACCGACCAAAGCACGCCCACGAACAGCAATACAATCGCGAGCACTTCGGGCGTGCGCGGCCAGCGGCCGTCGTAGACGAACGCGTAGAGCAGGGCGAAGAGCGTTTCGAACACGATCATCTGGCCTGAGAGCGTGAGCGGCAGGCGCTTCGACGCGGCATTCCACAGCATGTTGCCGAGCCATGAACCACCGGTAGCCAGCGCGAAACAGACGATCCAGAACAGGTGCCAGCGCGCGGCCGGCACGCTCGCCTGAACCGTGCCCGCGGGCAGCATCCACACGATCGCGCCGAGCACGACGCCGAGCAGCCCCGTCACGATGCCCCACAGCACCGACCACTCGTTGCCGTCGAAGTGTCGATTCGCTTGCAGATAACGCGCGTTAACGACCGCGTACCAGGTCCACGACGCCAGCGCGCCGAGGGCGCACGCGAGACCCGTCAGGCGCGTGAGCACGCTGGCCGTATGCTCGCCGGCGCCCGAAAACGAGAGCACGTCACTGAACACGTCCAGATTGATGCATGCGATGCCGGCCAGCACGAGCAGCAAGGGCCCGACGAGCCGCCTGAGATCGACCGCGCCGTGGTCGCGCCGTCCGGCGAGCGTGACGGTCACGGGCAGAATCCCGACGATCAGCGACGAAGGCGCGACGCCCACCAGTTGCACCGCGCTCGCAAGCAGCATGTAGTAGAGCAGGTTGCCGACCAGCGCCAGCTTCACGAGCGCGACGAAATCGGCGCGGGTGAGCTTGGCAAGGAGCCTGCGCGCGAACGGCAGCGCGACCGCGAGCGACACGGCGCCGTACATCAGATAGCGCCCGACGCTCAGCGTGAGTGGCGAAAAATCGGGCAGGAGCCGTGGCGCAAGAAAGATGAAACCCCAGATCGCACCCGCCGCCATTCCGTACATCACACCGCGCTGCATTGCCCGACTCCTGTCGTTATTTCACCTGACGGCGCGAAGCGTAGCACGCGGCCCCGGGTGGCCGTCTTGTCGAAAACTGCAACGGTGCGAGCGCCCGGCGCGCGGGCGCGAACGGCCCGGAATTTGCGAGGGAGCCGCCTAAGCTGCTGTTCGGGCAGTGAAAATGCAGGGAACTATCGGTATAATCTGCTTTTGCGCCCATAGGATTTGCCATGCGTCTGATCCAGAAAGCACTCACGTTCGATGACGTGCTCCTCGTTCCCGCGTTCTCCAGCGTTCTTCCGCGCGACACCAGCCTGAAATCGCAGCTGACGCGCAATATTTCCCTGAACATGCCTCTCGTGTCCGCCGCCATGGACACGGTCACCGAAGGCCGGCTCGCCATCGCGATGGCGCAGATGGGCGGCATCGGCATCGTCCACAAGAATCTCACTGCCAAAGAGCAGGCCCGCGAAGTCGCGAAAGTGAAGCGCTTCGAGTCGGGCGTCGTGCGCGATCCGATCACGGTTCCGCCGCAGATGCGCGTGCGCGACGTCATCGCGCTCACGCAACAGCACGGCATTTCGGGCTTTCCGGTGGTCGAAGGCGCGCAACTGATCGGCATCGTCACGAACCGCGACCTGCGTTTCGAAGAGCGTCTCGATGAGCCGGTGCGCAACATCATGACGCCGCGCGAGCGCCTCGTGACGGTCAGGGAAGGCACGTCGCTCGCCGAAGCGAAAGCGCTGATGCACGGCCATCGCCTGGAACGCGTGCTGGTCGTCAACGACGCGTTCGAACTGCGCGGCCTGATGACGGTCAAGGACATCACCAAGCAGACCGAAAACCCGGACGCCTGCAAGGACGAAGACGGCAAGCTGCGTGTGGGCGCGGCCGTGGGCGTGGGTGCGGACAACGAAGAGCGCGTCGATCTGCTGGCGCAGGCGGGCGTCGACGTGATCGTCGTCGATACCGCGCACGGCCACAGCCAGGGCGTGCTCGAGCGCGTGCGCTGGGTCAAGCAGAATTACCCGCACGTGCAGGTCATCGGCGGCAATATCGCGACGGCGGCGGCGGCGAAGTCGCTCGTCGAATACGGCGCGGACGCGGTGAAGGTCGGCATCGGCCCGGGCTCGATCTGCACGACGCGGATCGTCGCGGGCGTCGGCGTGCCGCAGATCACGGCGATCGCCAACGTCTCCGAGGCGCTGCGCGGCACCGGCGTGCCGGTTATCGCCGATGGCGGCGTGCGCTTCTCGGGCGATGTCTCCAAGGCGCTCGCGGCGGGCGCGAACGTCGTCATGATGGGCAGCATGCTCGCGGGCACGGAAGAGTCCCCCGGCGACGTGTTCCTGTATCAGGGCCGCCAGTACAAGTCGTACCGTGGCATGGGCTCGGTCGGCGCGATGAAGGACGGCGCGGCGGACCGCTACTTCCAGGACAACTCGGCGAATATCGACAAGCTCGTGCCGGAAGGCATCGAAGGCCGTGTGGCCTACAAGGGCTCGGTCAACGCCATCCTGTTCCAGATCGTCGGCGGCGTGCGCGCGAGCATGGGCTATTGCGGTTGCCGCACCATCGGCGAGATGCACGAGAAGGCGGAATTCGTGCAGATCACGGCGGCCGGCATGCGCGAGTCGCATGTGCACGACGTGCAGATCACGAAGGAAGCGCCCAACTATCACGTCGATTAATCAAACGGACCGATCATGAAACCGTTGCTGCGGGTCGTGCTCGTCATCAATGCCCTGATTTTTCTGGCGTTCGGACTGTTGTTTCTGCTGACGCCGTGGGCAGGCCTGTACGGCGCGTTGCAACTGGATTCGGTTCGCGTGCAGCCGGTGTTCGCCGGGCAGTTGCTCGGCATCGCGCTCATCGGTCTTTCGTGGCTCGCGTTTCATGCGGCCGTCGATGGCGCGTTGACCGCCCGGGCCGCCCGCGTCTCCGGCCACGTGCAGTGGCTCTCGGGCGTCGTCGTACTGGTCTGGCTGCTCGGGCTGCACACGCCGCAGGTCGATGGTTTCGGACAGATCAGCGCGGCGGTGGTCGGCGCGGTGCTTCTCGTGCTCGGTCTGGGCAGCGTGAGACTGTCGTCGGCGGTGCGGCGGCGCGAGCGCGCGGCGCTGGCCGGCGCGGCATCGGCTCAGCGCGCCGAGAAGAAGGCGGCGCAAAAGCGCGACGACGTTCGCGCGAACGGCACGGTCCCTTCGGCGCGCGTCGAGCCGATCGATACGGCGGTGCGCCCGGCAGCTCGCGCGCCGCAAGCGACGGCGATCGACCCGGTTTCCGGTCGGACGATCGATTCGGCGGGGCGTCCGCTCGATCCTGTGTCGCCGATCACATCCGCCGCGGTGCGCGCGCACCCGGACGGCGCAGTCGATCCCGTCACGGGCGGCACGCTCGATCCGGTGACGGGCCGCGCGATCGATCCGGTCACCGGCAAGCGCATCGAACCTGTCATCAGCGGCGAGATCGATCCGGCGACGGGTCGACGAACCGATCCGCTCGCGCCCGACGCGAGCCGCGCACCGCGTTGAGGATGCGAAGCGCATGCCGCGAGCCACGCGAGCCCAGCAGCGCAAACACGCAGGACATGCACGGTCGGCCTTTGCGCCGGCCGTCGATTTATTTGCAGGCCGGCCGCGCGACGTCGTGTCCCGGCCGCACCTACATTATTCGTTCACTTAGCCTTTGGCCGCAGCCATGCACGACAAAATCCTGATTCTCGATTTCGGCTCCCAAGTCACCCAGCTCATCGCCCGACGCATCCGCGAGTCGCACGTCTACTCGGAGATCCATCCGTACGATGTCGACGAGACGTTCATCCGCGAGTTCGCGCCGAAGGGGATCATCCTGTCGGGCGGCCCGAGTTCGGTCACCGAAGCCAAGTCGCCGCGCGCGCCGCAGATCGTTTTCGATCTCGGCGTGCCGGTGCTCGGCATCTGCTACGGCATGCAGACGATGGCCGATCAGCTCGGCGGCAAGGTCGAACTGGGCAACGTGCGCGAGTTCGGCTATGCGGAAGTGCAGGCACTGAATCACACGGGCTTTCTGGAAGGCATCGAAGACTTCAAAAGCGAGAAGTCGGAATCGATGCTCAAGGTGTGGATGAGTCACGGCGACAAGGTCGTGGACTTGCCCACCGGCTTCAAGCTGATGGCCTCGACGCCGTCGTGCCCGATCGCCGCGATGGCCGACGACGACCGCCGCTTCTACGGCCTGCAATGGCATCCGGAAGTCACGCACACGGTTCAGGGCCGCGCGATGCTCGAACGCTTCGTGCTCGAGCTGTGCGGCGCGAAGGCGGACTGGGAGATGGGCCATTACATCGACGAGGCGGTGGAGAAGATCCGCGCGCAGGTCGGCAATGAGCACGTGATTCTCGGTTTGTCGGGCGGAGTCGATTCGTCGGTGGCGGCGGCGCTGTTGCATCGCGCGATCGGCGATCAGCTGACGTGCGTGTTCGTCGATCATGGCTTGCTGCGTCAGAACGAGGCGGAGCAGGTGATGTCGACGTTCGCGGATCATCTCGGCGTGAAGGTGATTCACGTCGACGCCAGCGGCGAATTTCTGCAGAAGCTCGCGGGCGTGACCGATCCGGAAGCCAAGCGCAAGATCATCGGCGCGGAGTTCGTCGAGGTGTTCCACAAGGAATCGGACAAGCTCACCGACGCCAAATGGCTCGCGCAAGGCACGATCTATCCGGACGTGATCGAATCGGCGGGCAAGGGCAAGAAAGGCGCGCACACGATCAAGAGTCACCACAATGTTGGTGGATTGCCGGAAACGCTGAATCTCAAGTTGCTCGAACCGTTGCGCGAACTGTTCAAGGACGAAGTGCGCGAACTCGGCGTGAAGCTCGGGCTGCCGCCCGCGATGGTTTATCGCCATCCGTTCCCGGGACCGGGTCTGGGCGTGCGGATTCTCGGTGAAGTGAAGCGTGAATTTGCGGATCTGCTGCGTCGCGCGGATGCGATTTTCATCGAGACGCTGCGCAATACCATCGACAAGGAAACGGGCAAGTCGTGGTACGACCTCACGAGCCAGGCGTTCGCGGTGTTTCTGCCGGTGAAGAGCGTCGGCGTGATGGGTGACGGGCGCACGTATGAGTATGTCGTCGCGCTGCGCGCCGTGCAGACGCTCGACTTCATGACCGCGCATTGGGCGCATCTGCCGCATGAGTTGCTTGGGCACGTTTCCAATCGCATCATCAATGAAGTGCGCGGGATCAATCGGGTGGTGTATGACATTTCCGGGAAGCCGCCTGCGACAATCGAGTGGGAGTGAGAGTCATCGGCCACCGGCTGAGCTTGCAGTTTGATTTGCACGCGTAGTGTCAGATAGCGAAAGGCCGGGTCAACAAGCCCGGCCTTTTGCGTTGACCTGCCGCCGAAATCCCGCCGCTAAAGCGGACGTGCGGCCTGCCCCTGCCTGGTCAGCAGCGACACTGCCTTCTTGTCGAAGGAAACGAAGGTTTCCGCGCCGAGCCAGGTGCCATCGTAGGCGATGACACCATCGGCAAAATCTCCGCCTGCATCGAGCAACGCAAGGCCGGCCTCGGCCGCCGGGCGATTGACCACGACATTGCTCGTGCTCAACAGCGTGCGGATCGCGGCGGCAATATCCTTGCGCTCCACACCGTAACGGCCGCGCAGCACCCATACGACCTCGCAGAGCGTTTGCAGGCTCACCGCTACCATGTCGGCCGTTTCCAGCAACTCGACTGCGCGTGTTGTCTGGGCTTCGTCGTCGTCAACGATGGCGCGAAGCAGGACGCTCGTATCGGCAGTCACTTTCATGCGCGACTGGCCCCGGCAGCAGCGCCGGCGTCGGTTATCGCGTCACTGATTTCCTCAATGCTCAACCGGGCGCCGTTCGTCTTGCCTTTGAGGATGCCCCGCAGTTCCCGGAACGAACCCTTGGCTTGCGCGGCCTTCAACTCGGCGCGGCCGTCAGGCAGCAAATCCAGCTCGATCCTGTCGCCGGGTTTGATGCCCAGGTGCTGCAATACCTCTTTCCGAAATGTCACCTGGCCCCGCGCGGTGACGGTTAACGTGCTCATGGCGTTACCTCTGTCGATCAAGATCTGTAGTGTAATGCAGAAGTGCATTACAATCAAAGTGCGCTGCGTTCGAATTTGCCCCTCGGAGTGAATGCCATGGATATCAATACCGCTGCCATCGACGATGCTGTCCTCGCGCTGCTGTACCTGACGCTGCACGACGACAACCGAGCCTGGAAGGGTTTCGACTGGGGCGCGCTCAATCGACTTTACGAGCGCGGTCTCATCGGTGATCCGGTCAACAAGGCAAAGTCCGTGATCCTGACCGAAGAAGGACTGCGAGAATCCGAACGCCTATTCAATCAACACTTTGCCTCTGCCGGGCGTAAAGCGGATTGATGAAGCGAATTTTTGAACCACGACACCAAGGCGAGCGAATTTGACGGTCCGCGCTCGCCAGCCAAGCAAAAAATAATGAGTGACATCAAGCTCTTTAAACTGGTCGAGGGGGTGGCCGTGGAGTTGGACGGCCACGCTTCCGATCTTGAGAAGCCGTTGCAATCCCTGATCGAACAAAACCTGGAAGCGCTTCTGGGAATTCGCTTTCTGGCGACGGAATACGCGACTGGCAAGACGCATTCTGGAAGGATCGACTCATTGGGCCTGGACGAGAATAACAGTCCAGTGATCCTGGAGTACAAGCGTTCCGTGGGCGAGAACGTAATCAATCAGGGTCTCTTCTATCTTGATTGGCTGATGGATCATCAAGCCGAATTCAAGCTGCTCGTGATGGACAAGTTGGGTCATGAGGCGGCGGCCCTGATCGATTGGAGTGTTCCCCGGCTCCTTTGTATTGCGGCCGATTTCACTCGATACGACGTCCACGCAGTGCAACAGATCAATCGTAACGTCGAGTTGATTCGATACCGCCGGTTCGGGGCGGACCTATTGCTGTTCGAGTTGGCTAACGCAACCAGCGTTGCCAAGCCAAAGGCGGCAGCTTCAAAGGCGCAGCTTCCTACGAAGCCAGTATTTCCGTCGGTTTCGGGCACGCTGACAGAGCAGGTGCCACCGATAACACCTACGGTCGCGTCGAAGTCGCCAAGTCCGGGTGGTGACAAGAGCTATGCTGAATGGGTAGAACAGTATCCGCCTCAAATGCTGGAACTATTGACGTCTATGGAAGACTTCATCGGCTCCTTAGGGGACGATGTTCAGCGAAAAGAACTCAAACTTTACGTCGCGTTCAAACGGTTAAAGAACTTCGCTTCCATCGTCCCGCAGAAGGCGAGGTTTCTGCTGTTTCTTCATCTCGATCCTGACAAAGTCGATCCGTTGCCGGGCAATGCCCGTGACG
Organism: Caballeronia megalochromosomata; assembly: GCA_001580565.1. Lineage (GTDB taxonomy): Bacteria > Pseudomonadota > Gammaproteobacteria > Burkholderiales > Burkholderiaceae > Caballeronia > Caballeronia megalochromosomata. The sequence continues at coordinate 34,356 of LRBF01000126.1, forward strand.
CGCGAAAATTTGGTCACTGGGGAACGGGAGATCTGGAGTTGTCGATCGGCAGTTTCGATGAATTCGAACAGAGCAAACCGCTGATCTTGACAGCTTATGAAGGACGTAGTGGCTCGCAAACACAGTAGGCGTTCATCGGCGTATGCGAATTCGGAGGATCGTGGAGCATGAATGTCGATATCTCTGAGCGCTCTCCGTCCTCACACCCCACCGACTCACTCTTCTTCGCCCTCTACCCCGACGCCCCCGCCGCCGCGCGCATCGCCGAACTGGCCGCGCGGCTGCTCATCGAACACGGGCTGAAAGCGAGGGCGATTCCCGCCGATCGTCTCCACGTCACGCTGCATTATCTCGGCGCCTTCGCGGGCGTCCCCGCCGATGTGCTCAGGCAAGCACGCGCCGCCGCCTCGCAAATCGCGCTGCCACCGGTCGAAGTGACGCTCGACCGGATCGAGAGCTTCTCCGGCCGTCGCACGAAGCGTCCGCTGGTCCTCTCGGGCGATGCCACCGGGCCACTCGCCGCACTCCAACAAACGCTCGACGCCGCCGGCATCACCCTCAAACGCCATCCTCATTTCACGCCCCACGTGACCTTGCTCTACGACGAGCACCGCATCGCGCGCCAAAGCGTCGAGCCCGTCGCATGGACCGCGCGCGAGTTCGCGCTCGTGCGCAGCCTGCTCGGCAAATCGAAGTACGAAGTCCTCGCGCGCTGGCCGCTCGTATCGTGAGGCGGCGGAACCACCCGAAATTAAGGGTTTCGCGGATTTTTCTAACGCGTTAAGGTTCGTGTATCGGAATGAATCGATACGAAACGCCTACATGACCCGATCCCGCCTGCTGCACATCACGCCCGAAACCCACCACGTCCAGATCGATCTCGTCTACGCGACCGATCGCAACTTCACCGGCAAGCCCATTTACAAGGCGCAGCATTGCCTGCTGCTGGAACCCGCCGAAGCCGCGCTGCGAAAAGCCGTCGATATCGCGCGGAGCATCGGCATGGCGCTGCGGATCTTCGACGCCTATCGCCCGCCGCAAGCGCAAAAAGTGCTGTGGGACTTCCTGCCCGATCCGACCTTCATCGCCGAACTCGGCCGCGGCTCGAACCATAGCCGCGGCACGGCCGTCGATCTCACGCTCGTCGATCGCGATGGCAACGAGCTCGACATGGGCACCGGATTCGACGCGATGGTCGTCGAATCCGAGCATTTTCACTTCGGCCTGCCAGAGCACGTCCAGCGCAATCGCACGCTGTTGCTCGGCGTGATGCAAGGCGCGGGCTTCACGCACATCAAAAGCGAGTGGTGGCATTACGAATTGCCAGGCTCGCACGAACTTGCTCTGATCGACAACGAAGAAAGCGGCCCGCTGCGGCTGATGTGAACCCGACACCCACAGGACGACATCACATGAAAAAGGCATTGGCAGCGGTCATGCTCGCATCGGCGCTGACGGCATTTTCGGGCTTGCCGAGCGCGCAGGCCGCCACGCCCAAGGACATGTTCGTCATGGCGACGCTGCTCGATGAATTCACCTCGCTCGATCCCGGCGAAATCTACGAGCTGGTGCCGGAGGAATATGTCGCGAACACGTATGACCGTCTGGTGCGGGTCGATCTGAAAGACCCGTCGAAATTCAATGGCGATATCGCCGAGTCCTGGACCGTGAGTCAGGATGGCCTCACGTTCACGTTCAAGATCCGCCCGGGCCTCAAGTTCCACTCCGGCAATCCGCTGACCGCCGACGACGTCGCGTGGTCGATCCAGCGCACGGCGCTGCTCGACAAGGGCGCGGCCGCGGTGCTCGCGGGCATCGGCCTGACCAAGGCGAACGCGCTGCAGAACGTGAAGAAGGTCGACGACACGACCGTCTCCATCACCACCGATCAACGTTACGCGCCGACTTTCGTGCTCAACGTGCTCGGCTCGTGGCCGGCGTCGGCGGTGGATCGCAAGCTCGTCGAGTCGCACGCGAAGGGCAACGACTACGGCAACGAGTGGCTCAAGACCAACGAAGCCGGTTCCGGCGCGTACAAGCTCGTGAAGTGGACCGCAAACGACAGCATCGTGCTGCAGCGCTTCGAGGGCTACCGCATTCCGCTCGCGATGAAGCGCATCGTGCTGCGTCACGTGACCGAGGCGGCGAGCCAGCGCCTCATGATCCAGAACGGCGACATCGACGTCGCGCGCGATCTGAGCCCCGACGATCTCGACACGCTCTCGAAGAACGGCGTCATCAAGGCGACGGCCGTGCCGCAGGCTACGCTGATGTATCTCGGCCTGAACAACAAGAATCCGAATCTCGCGAAGCCGGAAGTCTGGGAAGCGATGAAGTGGCTGATCGACTATCAGGGCATCCAGAAGAACGTGATCCGCACGACCTACAAGGTCCACGAAACGTTTCTGCCGGAAGGCTTTCTCGGCGCGCTGAACGAGAATCCGTATCACCAGGATGTCGCGAAGGCGAAGGCCTTGCTCGCGAAGGCGGGTCTCGCCAACGGCTTCACCGTGAAAATGGACGTGCGCAACGATTATCCGTACAGCGAGATCGCGCAGGCCGTGCAGGCGAATCTCGCGCTCGCGAACATCAAGGTGCAGCTCATGCCGAGCGACAACAAGCAGACGCTCGGACGTTATCGCGCGCGTGCGCATGATATCTATATCGGCGAGTGGTCGGCGGATTACATCGATCCGCACAGCAACGCGCAGGGCTTCGTGTGGAATCCGGACAACTCGGATGCGTCGAGCTACAAGATGCTCGCGTGGCGCAACGCGTGGGACATTCCGCAACTGACGAAAGAGACCAACGCGGCGCTCGCCGAAAGCGATACGAAGAAGCGCGCGCAGCTCTACGAGAAGATGCAGCGTGAAGTGCTCGCGCAGTCGCCATTCGTGATCATGTTCCAGAAGGTGTCGCAGGTGGCGGCGCGTCCCGGCGTGACCGGTCTCGAAGTCGGGCCGATCAACGATCTCGTGTCGTACCGCAACATCAAGAAGCAGTGAGCGCGGCCACGTTCATCGACCGCGTGCGTGCCGTGAGCGCGCAGCGCAGCAGCGTGCGCATCGCGCTTGCGCTCGCGCGCTGGATCGCGATGCTCGTCATCACGTTCACGGGCCTGCTCGCGATCACGTTCTTCATCGGCCGCAAGATTCCGATCGATCCGGTGCTCGCGATCCTCGGCGATCGCGCCTCCGCGACCGCGTATGCGGCCGCGCGCCTGAGACTCGGGCTCGACAAGCCGCTCATCGATCAATTCGTGATCTACGCGCGCGACGTGCTGCACGGCAATCTCGGCATCTCATTGCTGACGGCCAATCCGGTGATCGATGACATCAAACGCGTCTTTCCCGCGACGCTGGAACTCGCGACGCTTTCGACCTTCATCGGCATCGCGATCGGCGTGCCGCTCGGCGTCGCGGCGGCGGTGAAGCACAATCGCGCCGTCGATCATATGGCGCGCGTGATCGGGCTCGCGGGCAGTTCGGTGCCGGTGTTCTGGCTCGCGCTGATGGGCCTCCTGCTGTTCTACGCGCGGCTGCACTGGGTGTCGGGGCCGGGGCGCATCGATCCGGTCTACGACGGCATGGTCGATACGCGCACGGGCAGCCTGCTCATCGATTCGATCATGGCCGGCGAATGGGACGTCTTCAAAAACGCGTTCTCGCATATCGCGCTGCCGGCGGGCGTGCTCGCGTTTTACTCGATCGCGTATCTGTCGCGCATGACGCGCTCGTTCATGCTTGAACAACTGAGCCAGGAATACGTGACGACCGCGCGCGCCAAAGGCCTGCCCGAGCGCCGCGTGATCTGGCGGCACGCGTTCGGCAATATCGCGGTGCCGCTCCTGACGGTGATCGCGCTCGCGTACAGCTATCTGCTCGAAGGCTCGGTGCTGACCGAGATCGTGTTCGCGTGGCCGGGCATCGGCTCGTATCTGACGGGCGCGCTGCTCAACGCCGACATGAACGCCGTGCTCGGCAGCACGCTCGTGATCGGCGCGACGTTCATCGCGCTCAATCTTTTGACGGATGCGCTCTACCGCGTGTTCGATCCACGCACGCGCTGACATGGAGGATTTTGCGCAGATGAAACCGGCGCGAACGGGCTTGCGCACGTGGCTGCTCACCGATACGCCCGCGTCCCCGCGCCAGGCCGCGCTCGGCCGGGCTTACCGGCGCTGGCGTCGCTTCTCGGCGAATCCGCTCAGCATGCTCGGACTCGCGATTCTGCTGCTGCTCGTCGTGGTCGCGGCAGTCGGGCCGATGCTCGTCACGCAGGATCCCTTGCAGCAGGTGCTCGCCGAACGCCTCACGCCGCCCGGCGCGGCGCACTGGTTCGGCACCGATCAGCTCGGCCGCGACATCCTCTCGCGGCTCGTATACGGCTCGCGCCTCACGCTGGCGATCGCGACGCTCGTCGTCGTGATCGTCGTGCCGGTCGGCCTCATGATCGGCACGGTGGCGGGCTATTGCGGCGGTATCGTCGATACGGCGCTGATGCGCGTGACCGATGTCGCGCTCGCGTTTCCGAAGATCGTGCTCGCGCTGGCGTTCGCGGCGGCGCTCGGGCCGGGCGTGCTCAACGCGGTGATCGCGCTGTCGATCACCGCATGGCCTCCGTATGCGCGTCTCGCGCGCGCGGAATCGCTGCGCCTCGCACAGGCGGATTACATCCACGCGGCGCGTCTGCAAGGCGCATCGCATTCGCGCATTCTGCTGCGCTATATCGTGCCGCTGTGCTCGTCGTCGGTGATCGTGCGCGCAACGCTCGACATGGCCGGGATCATTCTCGCCGTCGCGGGTCTCGGGTTTCTCGGACTGGGCGCGCAGCCGCCGAGCCCGGAATGGGGCTACATGGTCGCGGCGGGCCGCAATGTGCTGCTCGACGCGTGGTGGGTCGCGACGATTCCCGGCCTCGCGATCCTCGCGGTGAGCCTTGCCTTCAACCTGCTCGGCGACGGTCTGCGCGACGTCTTCGATCCGCGTCATGGAGGCTGACTTGTCCGATGTCCTCGCGCAGATCGACGGACTGCAAGTGGCGTTCGCCGGCCACGACGGCGCGCTCACGCCCGCGGTGCGCGGCGTATCGCTGACGGTGCGGCGGGGCGAGCGGCTCGGGATCGTCGGGGAATCGGGATCGGGCAAATCGCTGACGGGCCGCGCGCTGCTCGGGCTCTTGCCGCCCGAGGCGCACTGGTCGGCCAAAGCGCTGCGCTTCGAAGGGCAGGACCTGCTCGCGATGCGTCCGAAAGCGCGCCGGCGCCTGTGCGGCACGCGCATGAGCATGATCCTGCAGGACCCGAAGTTTTCGCTCAATCCGGTGATGACGGTGGCGCAACAGATGCGCGAAACCTTCGTGAGGCAAGGCGTGAAAGAGAGCCGGCGCGCGCTTCGTGAACGCATCGTCGCGGCGCTGGAAGCGGTGCATATCCGCGATCCGCAGCGCGTCGCGGATGCCTATCCGCACGAGCTTTCCGGCGGCATGGGCCAGCGCGTGATGATCGCGATGATGGTTTCCGCCGGCCCGCGCCTCCTGATCGCCGACGAGCCCACGAGCGCGCTCGACGTCCTCGTGTCGATGCAGGTGCTCGCCGTGCTCGACGAGATGATCGAGCGCCACGACACCGGGCTCGTGTTCATCAGCCACGATCTGCCGCTCGTGATGTCGTTCTGCGACCGCGTAGCGGTGATGTATGGCGGACGCGTCGTGGAGACGTGCGCCGCGCGCGATCTCGTTCACGCGACGCATCCGTACACGCGCGGGCTGCTCGAAGCGAATCCGCCGCTCGACAATCCGCCCGACGAATTGCCCACGCTGCGCCGCGATCCGGCATGGCTCGACGAGGGGATCACGCGATGATCGACATCGAGCGCGCGCTCATCCGCTTCAGGACGAAGACCGGACGCGTCGACGCCGTGCGCGACGTTTCCCTGCACGTAAAAGAGGGCGAAGTGTTCGGGCTCGTCGGCGAATCGGGCAGCGGCAAGTCCACGTTGCTGCGCGCGCTCGCGGGCCTGACGCCGCTCGCGGGCGGCAGCATACGCATCGGTTCGCGTCCCGCGAGGCGCGACGTGCAGATGGTGTTTCAGGACCCGTACGGCGCGCTGCATCCGCGCTTCACGGTCGACAAGACCTTGCGCGAGCCGCTCGCGATGAACGGCATCGGCGACGAAGATGCGCGCATTCTCGCTGCACTCGCCGAAGTCGGCCTCGGTCCCGCGTTCCGTTTTCGCTATCCGCATCAGTTGTCGGGCGGGCAGCGCCAGCGCGTGTCGATCGCGCGGGCGCTGATCGTGGAGCCGCGCGTCCTGCTGCTCGACGAGCCCACCTCCGCGCTCGATGTCTCCGTGCAGGCCGAGATTCTGAACCTGCTGCGCCGTCTGCATCGCGAGCGCAAGCTGACGATGATTCTCGTGAGCCATAACTTCGCGGTGATCGGCTTTCTGTGTCAGCGCGTCGCGGTCATGCGCAACGGCGAGATAGTCGAGCAACTTGGGGTGGACGCGGTGCGCTCGCACGACGTCGCGCACGAATACACGCGGCGCCTTTTGCTCGCAACCCAGGGCTACGCGCGCGACAGCGCGATGCGTCAGGCGGGCGGGCAGGGCGCATAAGTCATCGTACAAGCACATTTGTTGCCGAGCAGTCAACGAATGTTGCGCAAACGACGCATAACGACCGCAATAAGCCCGGTATACGGCAATGGGCCGCGAACACGCGCGCCTCGGGCGAAATCCACTCGGCAGCCACTGATAGAATAAGGATTGGATTGTCGAGACGTGCCGAACAACGCGTGAGCGTGGTTTTCCGGCTGCCTTCCGACTTCGAGCTAACCAACGGAAATCGTGACAGACCGCGCCCGTTCGCGGGTGAAAGCCGGTCGTAATCCCCGATGAAATTGCTAGATGCTTTGGTCGAACAGCGGATCAACGAAGCCGCTACGCGTGGCGAGTTCAACAACCTGCCGGGCGCGGGCGCTCCGCTTCACTTCGACGACGACGTCCTCGTGCCCGAGGAAGTACGCGTCGCCAATCGAATCCTCAAGAACGCGGGCTTCGTCCCGCCCGCCGTCGAACAGCTACGCGCGCTGCGCGGGCTCCAGGAAGAGTTCGACAAGGTAACGGACCCTGCGGCCCGTTGCCAGTTGCAAGCCAGGATGCTCGCGCTCGACATGGCGCTTGAATCGCTGCGAGGAGGCGGCTGCGTGCCGCACGAGTACCGGCGGCGCATCGCCGAACGGCTCTCCGAGCGGGCACAGTCGCGCGTGGCGGTGGAAGCCAAGTGATCGGGATGCCGGACGCGCCCGATCCCGCGCCCAGCGCTTTCATCGCCGATCCTTCCAGCGAACGCGATCGCCGCTTCATGGCCCTCGCGCAGCACGCCGCCGACGAGGCCCGTCGCGCGGGCGAGGTGCCGGTGGGCGCGGTGATCGTGCTCGGCGACGAAGTCATCGCTACCGGCTTCAATCATCCGATTCGCGGCCACGATCCGTCCGCGCACGCCGAAATGGCCGCGCTGCGCGCCGCCGCTCACAAGCTCGAAAACTACCGTCTGCCGGGCTGCGAACTCTATGTGACGCTCGAGCCGTGCCTGATGTGCGCGGGCGCGATCATGCACGCGCGGATCGCGCGCGTCGTCTACGGCGCCACGGACCCGAAAACGGGCGCGTGCGGCAGTGTCGTCGACATGTTCGCGAATCCGCAGCTCAATCATCACACCACGGTGACGGGCGGCGTGCTCGCCGACGAATGCGGGCACGCGCTCAAGAATTTCTTCGCAGAACGACGCCGCCTGGCGCGTGAAGAGCGCGATGCGCGCCGCGCGCGCGAAGCCGGCGCGCCCGCCGTAACCGATTCCTCCGATCCGATAACGAATCCAACGAAAACATCGTGAAATCACGCACCATCGATCTCGTTGCGCCTTCGGGCTATCCGCACGATCCGGCTGCCGTCGAACGCGCCATCGGGCGCTTGCACAGGGAAGGGCATCGCCTGGAAAACGTCGATGCGACGCGGCGGCGCTTTCAGCGCTTCGGCGGCACCGACGCCGAGCGCGCGGCCGACCTCAACCGCCTCGCCGACGCCTCGCGCCCGTTGCCTGACATCGTACTTGCGGTGCGCGGTGGCTACGGCGCGTCGCGCATCCTTCACGGGCTCGATTATCTCGGCTTGCGCCGACTTGCCGATCAGCCGGTCGCGATCGTCGGCCACAGCGATTTCACGGCGATTCAGTGCGCACTTTTTGCGCACGCCGGCGTGAAAAGCTTCGGCGGCCCCATGTTCGCGGGCGATTTCGGCGCCGAACAGGTCAGTTCGTTCACCATGCAGCACTTTTGGAACGCGGTCTCGCATTCGAGCGTCACGGTGACGAGCAACACGCCGCAACGGCAGACCGTGAACGCGACCGGCATGCTGTGGGGCGGCAATCTCGCGATTCTGGCATCGCTCGTCGGCACGCCGTATCTGCCGCCGGTCGAAGGCGGCATTCTCTACATCGAGGATGTGAACGAGCATCCGTTCCGGATCGAGCGGATGCTTTATCAACTGCATCAGGCGGGCGTGCTCGGCCGTCAGCAGGCGATCGTGATGGGCGAATTCTCCGGCGGCCGGCTCTCGGATTACGACAACGGCTATTCGCTCGACGCGATGATCGAGCAGGTCAGATCGGTGATCGGCATTCCGGTGGTGACGGGGTTGCAATTCGGCCACGTCGAGAATCTTCTGACGCTGCCTTTCGGTGCGACGGCGCACCTCGTCGCGACCGAGCGCGGTTTCACGATGAAGCTGTCCGATTACCCGCATCTGGCTTGACGCGAGTACAGAAAGGCGCTCCCAGCGAGCGCCTTGTTTTTTACGTAATTTCGCAACTAACGGTCTTTTTAGACACCATCCGGGATTCTGGCGCGCACCGAATGCGAGACATCGATTGTCGACAAAAAAGTGCTGGCAATGCTGACAAAAACTTTAGAAATTCCCCGTGATGCCCGTATTTATTGAGATTGAGCCAGACGCGCTGCCCGAAAAACAGCTTTGAGGCAGCGATTTTTCAAATGAATTGTTGACAATCTTTATGTCGATTCTAAGATGCTTAACATGCAAGCGAGCACATCATGTCCGACACCAACCGTAGTGCTGCATCGAATGCGTCAGCGGCCGCTCCCAACGGGGCGAATGCCGAGTCGATCGCCGAGAACATCCGCGCCGCGATCCTCGAGCATCGCCTGGCGCCGGGCGCGAAGCTGACCGAAGCGCAGTTGTGCGAGGTGTTCGCGGTGAAACGCGGCACGGTCCGTCAGGCGCTCGCGCAATTGTCGAACGAGCGGCTCGTCGATTTGGAACCCAATCGCGGCGCATTTGTCGCGAGTCCGTCGCTGCAGGAAGTGCATGAGGTGTTCGAGATGCGCCGCATCATCGAGCTGGCGGTGGTGGAGCGGATCGCGCAGGGGCACGGCATGCGCCGGCTGAAATCGATCAGCGCGACGATCGGCAAAGAGCGCCGCGCTTTCGAGAGCCACGATTTTTCCTCGTGGATCCGGCTCTCCGGCGAATTCCATACCGAGCTCGCGGCGCTCACCGGCAATACCGTGTTGTGCGAATGTCTGTCGGGACTCGTCGCGCGTTCGACGCTGATATCGGCGCTGTATGAATCGCTCGGCAAGAGTTCGTGCTCGTTCGAGGATCACGAAGACATTCTCGCCGCGCTCGATACCGGCGACGCAACGAAGGCCGCCGTCCTGATGGCGCAGCATCTGCGCGACGTCGAGCTGAAGATGCTGGAGCGGCCGGCGCGTGGCGCGGTCGATTTGAAGGAAGTGTTCACAAGGCCCGCCGAGCGCGAAAAGGCGCTCGGTACGTAGGCAGCGGCGGTACGGCAGATCGGAATATCTGCCATCGGCTGAATGCAGCACAACTAATTAATTGGAGACCGTGCCCCGCGCGCCGCGCCGGGCGCGCGGAGAGTCGCACGCGCAAAAAAATCCGCCGCGTGCGCAGTATCGAACAGGGCGCTCATGTGAGCGTGAAATGAAATCCGCCTCGTGCGCTCCTGGCTTCACGCCACGAGGCGAAAACGCAAATCCGAAGAATGCCGCGCTGATTCGATATCAGCGAAGGCATCAGATCGAAGCTCGTCACATCAGCATTTGCAGTTTTTCATTACGCAAGCAGCCAATGAAGGAGACGTCATGGCCCAGTTCAGTGCACCCGGCAGCTCAACCCTGCCGCAATACGAAGAGCAGACATCGGAGCACGATCCGCATCTGCCCGCCGGTTATAGCGACCGGCTTTACAACGAAGACCTCGCTCCGCTCAAAAACCAGACCTGGGGCGCGTACAACATTTTCGCGTTCTGGATGTCGGACGTGCATAGCGTCGGCGGCTATGTGTTCGCCGGGAGTCTCTTTGCGCTCGGCCTGACGAGCTGGCAGGTGCTGGTGTCGCTGCTGATCGGTATCGGGTTCGTGAACGCGCTGTGCAACATGATCGCGAAGCCGAGCCAGGTGGCCGGCGTTCCGTATCCGGTCGCGTGCCGCGCCACATTCGGCGTGCTCGGCGCGAACATTCCCGCCGTGATTCGCGGGCTCATCGCGGTGGCGTGGTACGGGATCCAGACGTATCTGGCGTCGAGCGCCCTCGTCATCGTCGTGCTGAAGTTCGTGCCGTCGCTGATGCCGTACGCCGACGTGCACAAGTACGGCTTCGTCGGACTGTCGGCGCTCGGCTGGGCGGGCTTCATGCTGCTCTGGGTGCTGCAGGCCATCGTGTTCTGGCGCGGCATGGAGATGATCAAGAAGTTCATCGACTTCGCCGGTCCCGCCGTGTATGTCGTGATGTTCATGCTCGCCGGCTACATGGTGTGGCGCGCAGGCATCAAGAACATCGGCCTGAATCTGGGCGGCGTGAAGTATCACGGCATGGAAGTGATTCCCGTGATGATCACCGCGATCTCGCTCGTCGTGTCGTACTTCTCCGGTCCGATGCTGAACTTCGGCGACTTCTCGCGCTATTGCAAGAGCTTCCGCAGCGTGAAGCGCGGCAACTTCTGGGGTCTGCCGGTCAACTTCCTGGCGTTCTCGCTCGTCACCGTCATCACGACCGCCGCGACGCTGCCGGTGTTCGGTCAGCTGATCACCGATCCGGTCGAAACGGTCGGCCGCATCGATCATCCGACCGCCGTCATTCTCGGCGCGCTGACCTTCACGATCGCGACCATCGGCATCAACATCGTGGCCAACTTCGTGTCGCCGGCGTTCGACTTCTCCAACGTCGCACCGAAGCTCATCAGCTGGCGTATGGGCGGCATGATGGCCGCGACCGCGTCGATCTTCATCACGCCCTGGAACCTGTTCAACAACCCGGCCGTGATCCACTACACGCTGGATATTCTCGGCAGCTTCATCGGACCGTTGTACGGCGTTCTGATCCTCGACTTCTATCTCGTGAAGCGCGGCAAGCTCGTGGTGGACGATCTCTACTCGGTGTCCGAGGAAGGCAAGTACTGGTACACGAAGGGCGTGAACCGCCGCGCGGTGATGGCGCTGCTGCCGGCCGCCGTGATCGCGATTCTCTGTGTGATGCTGCCGTCGCTCGAAGGCGCCGCGAACTTCTCGTGGTTCATCGGTGCGGGCCTGGCCGCGGTTTTCTACTACTTCCTTGCGGATCGCAAGCGCCCGGTCTGAACGTTTGACCTATAACGAACGATAGAACCTGAGAGAACCTTCCAAAGCAGTGTGGAGAACAGCAATGCGCATCAAACTGATCAACCCGAACACGACGCAGCGCATGACCGACTCGATGGGCCGCTGCGCCCGCGAGGTCGCCGCGCCCGGCACGGAAATCGTCGCCGTGAGCCCGACGATGGGCCCGCCGTCCATCGAAGGCTATTACGACGAAGCGATCGCGTCGCTCGGGCTGCTGGCTGAAATCGAAGCCGGTGAAAAGCAAGGTTTCGACGGCTACGTGATCGCCTGCTTCGGTGATCCGGCCCTTTACGCCGCACGCGAACTGGCGCGCGGCCCGGTGATCGGCATCGCGGAAGCGGCGATGCATGCGGCAAGCGTGATCGCGCCGGGCTTTTCCGTCGTCACCACGCTGGAGCGCACGGTCGGCATGGCCTGGCATCTGGCGGAGCGCTACGGCATGACGCGCTTCTGCAAGAACGTCCGTGCGACGGACGTTCCCGTGCTCGAACTGGACGTGCCGGGGTCGCCGGCGCGTCAGACGATCATCGACGAATGCCGGCGCGCGCTCGACGAGGACGGCTCGGACGCCATCGTGCTCGGCTGCGCGGGCATGGCGGAATTCTGCCGCGAGGTGGAGGACGCGATCGGCGCGCCGGTGGTGGAGGGCGTGACGGCGGCGGTGAAATGGGCCGAGGCGCTCATTGCGCTGAAGCTCCATACGGCGAAACGCGGGGATTACGCACGACCGCTCGCGAAACGGTACGACGGCGTGCTGTCGGATTTCAGCCCGCGCTGATGGCGTTTCGAAGGGCCACATACCGATGACGTGACCCGGATTATCTGCCCTGCTGTATGGGCGTGTCCGGGTCTTTTCGCTACACTGAATCGTCAACAATCCCGCTTTTTCAACGCTTGAGCTCAACGCCGCCATGTCACTCGATCCGAACTATCCACGCGACCTGATCGGCTACGGCCGCCACCCGGTGCAGGCGAACTGGCCGGGGCGCGCGCGCGTCGCCGTGCAATTCGTGCTCAATTACGAAGAAGGCGGCGAGAACTGCGTGCTGCACGGCGATCCGGGCTCGGAGCAGTTCCTGTCGGAGATCGTGGGGGCGGCGGCGTATCCTTCGCGCCACATGAGCATGGAGTCGATTTACGAATACGGCTCGCGCGCGGGCGTGTGGCGCATTCTGCGCGAGTTCGAAAAACGCGGCATGCCGCTGACGATTTTCGGCGTCGGCATGGCGATTGAGCGGCATCCGGAACTGGCGAAGGCGTTCGTCGAGCTGGGACACGAAATCGCGTGTCACGGGTATCGCTGGATTCACTATCAGGACATGTCGCCGGAGCGCGAGGCGGAGCACATGCGCCTCGGCATGGAAGCGATCGAGCGCGTGACGGGCGTGCGTCCGCTCGGCTGGTACACCGGGCGCGACAGTCCCAATACGCATCGGCTGGTCGCGGAATACGGCGGTTTCCTGTACGACTCGGACAATTACGGCGACGACCTGCCGTTCTGGACCGAAGTGGAAGTGTCGGGGGGCGGGAAGAAGGCGCACCTGATCGTGCCCTACACGCTCGACACCAACGACATGCGCTTTGCGACGCCGCAGGGCTTCAACACCGGCGAGCATTTCTTCACGTATCTGAAAGACGCGTTCGACGTGCTCTACGAAGAAGGCGACGAAGCGCCGAAGATGCTTTCCATCGGCATGCACTGCCGTCTGCTCGGACGCCCCGGGCGTTTCCGCGGCCTGCAGAAATTCCTCGACCACATCGAGAAACACGATCGCGTGTGGGTCACGCGGCGTGTCGACATCGCGCGTCACTGGCGCGAACAACATCCTTTCGAAAAAGCTAACAACGGGACGGCGGCATGAAGGCGATGCAATACACACTCGACCAACTCAACACCATGCCCGCCGACACGTTCGTGACGGTGCTCGCGGGCATCTTCGAGCACTCGCCGTGGGTGCCGGAAGCGGCGGCGCAACAACGCCCCTTCAAGGACATCGACACGCTGCACACGGCGATGTCGCATATCGTCGAAAGCGCGGGCGACGAGAAGCAGCTCGCGCTCATCAACGCGCACCCGGAGCTCGCGGGCAAGGCGGCGGTGCGCGGCGAACTGACGGCCGAATCGACGCGCGAGCAGAGCGGCGCGGGCCTCGATCTCTGCACGCAGGAAGAGTTCGACAGGCTCCTGACGCTGAACACGCAGTATCGCGAAAAGTTCGGCTTCCCGTTCATTCTCGCGGTGCGCGGGTATGACCGGCACGGCATCATCGCGAACTTCGAAAAGCGCGTGAATCACGATCGCGCCGAAGAATTGCGCACGAGTCTCGACCAGATTTACCGGATCGCGCGTTTCAGGCTGAACGACCTGATCCAGGCCGCGTAATCCGCATCAACCGTCATCACCGAACGAAAAGCAAGGAAGCAGACAATGGCAATTCCGACACTCGATCCCAACGCGCCCGAATTCACGCGCCGCTATGTGAACCTCGCGGACCCGCGTCTGGGCGCGCAGGCACTCGAGGCGAGCGACGATTTCTTCGCGCCGAAGGACCGCATGCTGAACCCCGAGCCGGCGGTGTTCATTCCCGGCAAGTACGACGATCACGGCAAGTGGATGGACGGCTGGGAAACGCGCCGCAAGCGCACGACGGGCTATGACTGGTGCATCGTCAAGCTGGCGCGTCCGGGCGTGATCAAGGGCATCGACCTCGACACGAGCCACTTCACCGGCAACTTCCCGCCGGCGGCGTCGATCGAAGGCGCGCATGTCGCCGACGGTTCGCCGAACCAGTCGACGCAATGGACGGAAATCGTCCCCTCGACGACGCTTCAGGGCAACACGCACCACTATCTCGAAGTCAAGGCCGAAGCGCCGTTCACGCATCTGCGCGTGAACATCTATCCGGATGGCGGCATTGCGCGCCTGCGCGTGTACGGCCAGCCGCAGCTCGACTGGAGCAACGCGGACCGCAACCAGCTCGTCGATCTCGGCGCGATGGAAAACGGCGCGTACATGGTCGGCACGAACAACCAGCACTTCGGTCTCGCATCGACGTTGCTGATGCCGGGCCGCGGCGTGAACATGGGCGATGGCTGGGAAACCCGTCGCCGTCGCGAGCCGGGCAACGACTGGTGTATCGTCGCGCTGGCGCAGCCGGGGATCATCAAGAAGGTCGAAGTGGATACCGCGCACTTCAAGGGCAATTTCCCGGATCGCTGCTCGCTTCAGGCGGCTTACGTGAAGGGCGGCACGGACAGTTCCCTCGTGACGCAGGCGATGTTCTGGCCGGTGCTGCTCGGCGAGCAGAAACTGCAGATGGACAAGCAGCATTTCTTCGAGTCGGAAGTGGCTGCGCTCGGTCCCGTGACGCACGTGCGCTTCAATATTTATCCCGACGGCGGCGTGTCGCGTCTTCGTCTCTTCGGAACCCTTGCATAATGAAAAAGCTCGCTATCGAACCGTTGACGCGCGCTGCGTTCAAGCCTTATGGCGATGTCATCGAACTCGATGGCGCGAAGCAGATCCCGATCAACCTCGGCACCACGATCCGCTTTCACGATCTGTGCAACGTGGACGTGACGGATCAGGGCGGCCATGCGATCGTCAATCTCTTTCGCGGGCAGCCGCGCACGCTGCCGTTCGAATGCAAGATGATGGAACGGCATCCGCTCGGCAGCCAGGCGTTCATTCCGCTCGATGACCGGCCGTATCTCGTCGTCGTCGCGCCCGCGGGCGATCTCGACGAGTCGAAGATTCGCGCGTTCGTCACGAGCGGCTGGCAGGGCGTGAACTATGCGAAGGGCGTGTGGCACCATCCGCTGCTCGCGTTGGGGAAGGTGAGCGATTACATCGTCGTCGATCGCGGCGGTGGCGAAGGGCACAACCTCAGCGAGCTGGATCTGAAGGAATCGCTGTGGCTGACGGAAGAGGCGCTGCGTTAAGGCGCTTTTTTCGGGCAAGGGAAGGACCGGTGCGGTAGGGCCGGTCCTTTTGCTTTTGGGGCGTTAAGATAGGCAGTTCATTTCCGACGACCCCGACCCAACGATGATCGACCTTCGCAGCGATACCGTCACCCGTCCCAGCCAGTCCATGCTCGCCGCCATGTCGGCCGCCGCTGTCGGCGACGACGTCTGGGGCGACGATCCCACCGTCATCCGCCTTCAGGCCACGCTCGCCGAGCGCACGGGCAAGGAAGCGGGCCTGTTCTTCCCGAGCGGCACGCAAAGCAATCTCGCCGCGTTGATGGCGCATTGCGCGCGCGGCGACGAGTACATCGTCGGGCAGTCGGCGCACACGTACAAATACGAAGGCGGCGGCGCGGCGGTGCTCGGCAGCATTCAGCCGCAGCCGATCGAAAACGCGCCCGACGGCTCGTTGCCGCTCGACAAGATCGCGGCGGCGATCAAGCCCATCGACAATCACTTCGCGCGCACGCGTTTGCTGGCGCTGGAAAATACCATCGGCGGGAAGGTGCTGCCGGCCGGTTATGTGGCTGAGGCGTCGCGGCTCGCGCGTGATCGCGGGTTATCCACGCACCTCGACGGCGCGCGCGTGTTCAACGCGGCGGTGGCGTCGGACAAGCCGGTGAAGGATCTCTGCGCGCCGTTCGACTCCGTGTCGATCTGCTTCTCGAAAGGTCTCGGCGCGCCCGTGGGCTCGGTGCTGGTCGGATCGAGAGATCTGGTCGATGTCGCGAGCCGCTGGCGCAAGGTGCTGGGCGGCGGCATGCGTCAGTCGGGCCTGCTCGCCGCGGCGTGTCTCCATGCGCTCGATCATCACGTCGATGGTCTCGCCCAGGATCACGACAACGCGGCGTATCTCGCCGCCGGTCTCGCCGGGATCGATGAAATCGACGTGCTGTCGCACGCCACCAACATGGTCTTCGCGCAGGTTCCCGAGGCGCATTGCGCAGCGCTCGAAGCCGTCTTGAAGGAGCGCGGCATTCTCATGCAGATGCTCTACGCGTCGCGCTTCGTCACCCATCGCGACGTGTCGCGCGCGGACATCGACACCGTCCTGCGCGCGGTGAAGGACTACTTCGCGCGTTGAATGAAAAATGCCCCGCTCGAAACCTGAGCGGGGCATTTCTCGACTCGGAACGGCAACTTATTCGACGGCGCCGCCTGCAAACCAGGCCGCCACCTTCTGACGCTCGGCGTCCGTCATCTGCGTGACATTGCCGAGCGGCATCGCCTTCAGCGTGACCGCCTGCTGATGCACGCGCTGGGCGTTCTGCTTGATCTCCGCGGGCGTATCGAGCAACACGCCGGCGGGCGCGCTGCCCATCATCGTCGGATGCGCGGAGTGGCACACCGCGCAGCGCTGCTGGATGATCGGCTGGATGTCGGCGACCTTGATCGTCGGCGCGCCTGCGGCTTGTGCGACCGGTACGGTCGGCGCGGGCATCGTCCAGGCGAAGGCGCCGAGCACCAGCACCAGACCTGCAACCGGCATGTACCACAGCACCTGGCCGCGATGGCGCATCACGAAGAACTGGCGAATCAGCGCGCCCGCCAGCATGATCAGCACGAGAATCAGCCAGTTGAACTTGTGCGTGTAGGTCATCGCGTAGTGGTTCGACAGCATCGCGAACACCACCGGCAGCGTGAAATACGTGTTGTGCACCGAGCGCTGCTTGCCGCGCTTGCCGTAGATCGCGTTCGGCGTTTCGCCCTTGAGCATCGCCGCGACCATCTTGCGCTGGCCCGGAATGATGACGAAGAACACGTTCGCCGACATGATCGTCGCGATCATCGCGCCGGTGATGAGGTAGGCCGCGCGGCCCGCGAACACATGGCACGCAATGAACGCCGCGATCAGCACGTAGATGCCGACGCAGATGCCGAGCAGCTTGTCGTTGGTGCCGAGCACGCGGCACAGCGTGTCGTACACGATCCAGCCGGCCATCAGGAAGCCGAGCGCGGCGGCGACGGCGACGACCGGGCCCATGTCGAGCACGCTCTTGTCGATGAGATAGGTGCTCGGCGACAACAGGTACAGCACGAAGAAGAGGCCGAAGCCCGACATCCACGTGGTGTACGACGGCCAGAACGACCAGTGCAGATTTTCCGGCATGTCCTGCGGCGCGACGGAATACTTCTGCATGTGATAGAAACCGCCGCCGTGGACGTGCCAGAAATCGCCGAACACGCCGCGACGGCGCGCGTTCGGGTCCGTGGGCGGTTTCAGACTGTTATCGAGCGCGACGAAATAAAACGATTCGCCGATCCACGCGATCGCGACGATGACGTGCAGACAGCGCAATACGAGATTGAGCCAGTCGGTGACAAAGCCTTCCATGTTCTCCTCCACTACCGATTCGTTATGCGCGGGGACGGCGCGATATATATGTTTTAGCTTCCACGATACGTGCTGTACGCCCACGGCGACACGAGCAGTGGCACGTGATAATGCGCGCCCGAATCCGCGATGCCGAAGCGCAGCACCACGCGATCGACGAAGCGCGGCTCAGGCACTTTCACGCCGATCGCGGCGAAGTAATCGCCTGCGTGGAACACCAGTTCGTATTCGCCGGTTTCGAGATCGGCGCCTTCGAGCAGCGGCGCATCGGCGCGGCCGTCGTCGTTGGTGTGGATGGTCTTGATCGCGCGGCGGTCGTCGCCGTTGAGCGCGAACAGTTCGACTTTGATGTTCGCGCCCGGGCGGCCGTGCGCGGTGTCGAGGACGTGGGTGGTGAGCTTGCCCATTCGCAGTTTCCTTGAGTTGTGCGAGATCCGGCTTTGCGCATCGATCCGAATGTCGACACCCTGTCATGTCAGTGCGTCTCTCGGCGGATCGAGGCTCCACGTCAGTGGCTACATACCCGTCGGCGTTTCGGATGCGCGCCGTGTACAGCATTGTAGGAATTTGAGACGCGCTGTGCGCCCGCGATAGGAAAGATAATGCCCAACGCATGACAGCGGCCCGTAAGCCTTGCGGCAAAAGCGTCGTCGACCCTTCCGAAGGCGTCCCGACGGCGCTTTAGGCGATGCTACCCGCGCCAAAATTGGGGAATATATTGCGGCTGTGAAGACGACTATGCCGGCGGTCTGATTGCGTCCGATTTTTTGTCCACGGACAGTGGTGATGCGCGCGATATCGATGGATATTGGCGGCGTCCCGAAGACGGCGGCACACGCTGGGTAACCGGGGCTTTTCTGGTTCCCTCAACCGTCTCTGGAGACAAAGCAGATGCCACATAGTCTTTTGGTCAAGAACGCCCACATGCTCGTCACGATGGACGAGAACCGCCGCGAGATTCGCGACGGCGGCCTGTATATCGAAGACAACCGGATCGTCGCGGCAGGACCGACGAGTGAACTTCCGCCATCCGCCGACGAAGTGCTCGACATGCGCGGCCATCTCGTCATTCCGGGCCTCGTCAACACGCACCATCACATGTATCAGAGCCTGACGCGCGCGATTCCCGCCGCGCAGAATGCCGAGCTTTTCGGCTGGCTCACGAATCTCTACAAGATCTGGGCGCATCTCACGCCCGAGATGATCAACGTCTCGACCACGACCGCGATGGCGGAGTTGCTGCTTTCCGGCTGCACGACGTCGAGCGACCATCTGTATATCTACCCGAACGGCAGCCGGCTCGACGACAGTATTGCGGCGGCGCGCGAAATCGGCATGCGGTTTCATGCCGCGCGCGGCAGCATGAGCGTCGGGCAGAAGGACGGTGGCTTGCCGCCCGATTCGGTTGTCGAAAAGGAAGACGCGATTCTGAAGGACTCGCAGCGCCTGATCGAGACGTATCACGACGAGGGCCGTTACGCGATGCTGCGGGTCGTCGTCGCGCCGTGTTCGCCGTTTTCAGTGAGCCGCGAATTGATGCGCGATGCGGCGTTGCTCGCGCGTGAGTACGGCGTGTCGCTGCACACGCATCTGGCCGAAAACGTGAACGATGTCGCGTACAGCCGCGAGAAATTCGGCATGACGCCCGCCGAATATGCCGAGGATCTCGGCTGGGTCGGCCACGACGTGTGGCATGCGCACTGTGTGCAGCTCGACAAGGCGGGCATCGAACTGTTCGCGCGCACGGGAACGGGCGTCGCGCATTGCCCGTGCTCGAACATGCGCCTCGCGTCCGGCATCGCGCCGATCCGCGCGATGCGTGACGCGGGCGTGCCGGTGGGCATCGGCGTGGACGGGTCGGCGTCGAACGATGGCGCGCAGATGGTCGCGGAAGTGCGTCAGGCGCTGCTTTTGCAGCGCGTCGGCTTCGGTCCGGACGCGATGACCGCGCGCGAGGCGCTCGAAATCGCGACGCTCGGCGGGGCGAAAGTGCTTAATCGCGATGACATCGGTGCGCTCGCGCCGGGCATGGCGGCGGATTTCGTGTCGTTCGACCTGTCGCAGGCCGCGTTCGCGGGCGCGTTGCATGATCCGGTGGCGGCGCTTGTGTTTTGTGCGCCGTCGCAGGTTGCCACTAGCGTGATCGACGGGAAGATCGTGGTGAAGGAAGGGCGGCTGACGACGGTCGATCTTGGCGCGGTGGTGGAGCGCCATAATCGCCTGGCGCGGGGGCTGGTTGAGGCTTCGTGAGGATTTTTGCTTTCGCCTGGGCTTGTGTGGAATCCTGATTTCGCGTCGGTTTATTAGCGTTGCCCCTGTGCGGGGCGGCACCTACTTTCTTTGCTGCTGCAAAGAAAGTAGGCAAAGAAAGCAGCTTTTCCATCCAAAGTGCCTCATGCCGGCCGCGGCACAGGCGATTGGCTGAATGGCCCGGCAGTAGCGAGTGCCCCCACAAAACTCGCCGGGCTTGGACCGCGCACGGTCTGACGAGCTAGTAGGTTTAGGGCGCGGGTTCAGCACGAAAGAGTTCCGGCACAGCGCTACGCGCTGCCGTTGGGTAGCGAGGGAAACCGACGAAGGAGACGTGCAGAAGCACACGCACACCCGATTGACCGGTCTGCCGCGAAGCGGGCTGGTGCTCTTTTGTGCTGAACCAGTTTGTTGTGTGGTGCGAGGTGTCAGACCGTGCGCGATCCACGCCCGGTGAGTTCTGTGAGGGCACTCGCTACAGCCGGGCCATTAGGTCAATCGCCTGTGCCGCGGCCGGTATGAAGTGCTTAGGCTGGGACAAGCTGTTTCTTTGCCTACTTTCTTTGCAGCAGCAAAGAAAGTAGGTGCCGCCCCGCACAGGGGCAGTGCTAATAAACCGACACGAACAAAAGTTTCACGAACAAAAAAAGCTCAAGGTTGATCGATCAGCGACCGCGTAGCCTCCCCGACGAGCCCCCGCAGCCAGCGGACTTCATCGGAGTAATGACAGCGCTCGTGCCAGA
>LRBF01000127.1 GCA_001580565.1 Caballeronia megalochromosomata
CTCGGCCCATGTCCAGTATTTGCGACGACATCGTTGAAATGCGTGATGCTAGATGTCTTCTTCGTCACGAAACACCGCCTGAGTGAGAGTTGAATCCGGCATCTTCAACCGCATGTCATCGAACGTCGTATCGCCCTGATACTTGACAAACATGGACACTTCCTGCTCACACAGTACGTCTCCCGACACGACCTCCAACAGTGCCACTGCGGCGTGGTCTAGCGAGCGGCACGGGAAGCCAAGAAGACTGTGCGAAGGCATCCGTTCACGGTCATCCGGACTATCCGAACCCGTAATGATGTCGACCAGGATGTCCTTGGGATGGGCGACCTCCCCAGCATTCCGTCGAACGCGTGTGACGTTCGCGTTGACTGCCTTCGCGAGCGCCTCAAGCCAGTCGTCCAGCGTAGCGGCGCGGAACGCTTCGGCACGAGCCTGAGCCTTCTCTGCATCGGGATGTGGGTTGAAGAACAGGGTCCCCGATTGTCGGCAAGTAGCCTGGTAAAATCTCAGGAACTCCTGCTCCAGCGTCGTCCATGTGAATCCCGCGCGCGCGAGACGTCTGCGAAGCACGTCAGCGGTGACCGAATAGGCAAATTCGACCCAGAGTCTCTCTTCACCATTACAAAGGAAAGACTTGCGGGAGCGGATGATTCGGTCTCTTTTTTCGAAACGCTCCCACAGGGTGTAGGAGTGTCTCCATACATCCAGTTCATAGCCGCCAATAGAAATTTCAGAGCTGCATGTCATTAAAGTAGCCTCTTCGAATATGGACTCGTTGTTGTTCGGGAGTTGTTCATCGAACACATCCCGATGTCTGCAACTGCAGACCTGTTCGTATAAGCGCGCGGAGAGCGCATGGAAGAGGCGAAACAGCGAATCTGGAAGATCGACGCACGACGGATTCGCAAAACTGGCCTGCGTGTCTGGAGTTTCCCGGTCAGGAATTTTTTCGACAAACGTGCGTGATGATCGCGACGGCGCACAGATCGCGATGCCATCGGGCTGTTTTGCTGGGAAACGATGGCCACGAGCAGGCCTCCGGTCAATACACGTTGGAGAGGCCGGTGCTCTGTGCCGGAGCGGACGAGCGGCTAAAAGGAAGGGCGCTGCACTTGCCTCATACGCCGCCATGACGGACGTGGCGCGGATTATTCGCGGCGAAGCCGCCGTCTCGCCAGCAAGTTCGGGAATGCGCGATGCGACATCTAGTCCGGCGCCGGTCCATCAACTGTACTTTGGGCACGCTCTATCGACGTGTGACACGTGGGCGGAATGCGGCGCCGAACTGGTGCGCGCGCCGCGCATCTGCGCCATGAAGATAGGCGGAAGCGGTCGAGATCGAAGCGTGCCGCAAATTGTCACGGGCGGCGACCAGTTCGACGCCGTTCGCCAGCGCATGTGACGCGTGTATATGCCGCAAGCTTGAAGAGCGAATCTCTTGCCGGGCGTCCCGATGTACGTTAGTGGAAGACTTCTCTATATAAGCGCGCCGAGTGCACAAAAGCAGCGAAATCACGATTTTGTGCAGAATGCTACCGGCGGCCAGCGGAACTGGCTCGTCGTCATGGATTATTAGCTTGAAGAAACTCTCTCCTCTAAAATCTGCTAACGAGGTTGTCGTCGCGTGTCGATGAAGTGCACATCGGAACGAGTGCGCAGTCCGCCAACGTCACTAAGCGCGCACGCGCGAGCGTGAAACCTCCTACGTCAACAATAGCAAGCAGAGGTATTTCCGAGGCACACGCCTGGCCGAGACCGCACCCCGTTGACCGAGTTGCAGGCAGTCTCGCTGCCAGCTATAGCGCAGCGTGGATTCTTCGGCACCGCGGCAAAATGACATTTCGCGACGCGGGTAGGTCAGTTGGCGCGTGATTTGCGACACGGGTAGGGATCGCACATGATTTTGTTGCGATAACGCAACGTGCCACCCCTCCGAAAACGACATGAGTAGGTTCTGTTTAGCGACAACGGACGGGTAAAACTACATTTTCTGTGCCGCGGCCGGATTTTGAGCGCACATGGCCAGAGCGCGGTCCTTCGCCCTGAAGACTTCACCGCGCACCGGGCACTCAACCAGCCATTTGCCCATGCCTGCGCCCATCAGTCATGCCTGACAGGCATACCCCCTAGCCCAGAAGGTCTTTTTACTTTTCCTCCCGGCTCGCTAAATTGTCTGTCAGACGGCGTAGCAACGGATAGTCGATCTTCAGGACAGAGTTTGGGGCTCAGCAGTCCCATGCCTTGAGTCGATCTCCGCGGATTGCGCGCCACGTGCCCGTAACCCTCAAGGAAAGACCATGTCACGCTTATTCACTCCGACGAAGCTCGGCGCATACTCGCTCTCGCATCGTGTCGTTCTGGCTCCGATGACCCGCCTGCGCACGATACAGCCAGGTGACATTCCGAGCCCGATGATGGCTGACTTCTACGGTCAGCGCGCATCCGACGGTGGTCTCGAAATCGTTGAAGGCGTCAGCATTTCCGAGACCGCCCGCTCGTATCTCGGTGCGGCAAGCTTCTACCACGACGGACAGGTCGAGGGCTGGAAGGCGATCGCCAATGCGGTTCACGCAAAGGGAGGGCGCGTCTTCATGCAACTGATCCACGGAGGACGTCAAAGCCATGTCGACATGACGGGAGGCGTCGCGCCGGTCGCGCCCTCGGTCGTGCCATTCGAAGGCGTCGCGTTGACGAAGGACGGCTTCGTGCCGGCTTCACCCCACCGCGCGCTCGAGATCGAAGAGATCCCCGGCATCATCGAGGAATTTCGCGTTGCCGCACAACGCGCGTTTGACGCCGGGTTTGACGGCGTCGAGTTGCACGGTGCGAACGGCTATCTCGTCGACCAGTTCATCCAGGATGGCACCAACAAGCGGAGCGACGCTTACGGCGGCCCGATCGAAAACCGCGTCCGCTTCCTGCGCGAAGCTGTCGAAGCGCTGGTTTCCGTGTGGGGCGCGGATCGAGTCGGCGTGCGCATCTCCCCGTCGGGCGAATGGGGCGGGATCTCCGACAGTAACCCTGAAGCGACGTTCAGCCATGTTGCAAGGGTGCTCGACGAATACAAGATCGCCTACCTGCATGTGATCGAGCCGCGTGTCAAAGGCGACGACACGCTGCACGAAGGGCATGCGCCGGTCGCGACGAAATACCTTCGCGCACACTTCTCAGGGCCGATCATCGCTGCCGGCGGCTTCGACGGCGAAAGCGCAGAAGCCATCGTGGCGTCGGGCGATGCGGACCTGGTTGCGTTCGGCAGGCATTTCTCGTCAAACCCCGACCTGCCTTCACGCCTCAAGCGCAAGTTGCCGCTCACGCCGTATGTCCGCGCAGCATTCTGGGGCGGCGACGAAAAGCACTACTCGGATTTCCCCGCGTATCAATTGAACGCCCAAACCGAACCGGCTTTGTAATGTGCGCGTCAAGGTCAATGCCATCGGTATCAACCGCGCGGAACCGATGTGGCGCACGGACCCATCGTCGTACCGGACTATGCGGTCGTCAGGAATCCGAAATCACTTTCGTTCGCCGAGGCCGCATCGGTGTGGTGATGTTCGTCAAACGGGATCTCGGCGCTGTTCCTAGATCAGAACGCTTGCTGACAGATCAACAAGAAATGTTGGCCTCCGAACATTCGCCGTAAGGAAAGACGGTTCACGACCCTTCGACCGCCTATAAATAACGTGGCTTGAAAGGGGATGGCGTCTGCAAGATCAGCACGATTGAGAATGTTGTCTGTCTCCGCAGGGAGAACGCGGCCGATACGAGAACGCCTCGTCTGTTGCATATGCTGTCGGCGACAAGCGCTCTGTCGGTCATGTCTTCCATTTACGTAACACTTCGAGTGGTCCTGTTTTGTAGCGGTGTTCCAACCAATGGAGTCGGTGTCGATTCGACATCGCCGCCCGGCGCGCTTTCTCATCTTGAAGCTGAAGCGCACCGTTCGACTAAACGAAAACATGGAGTTCTTATGACTAAGCTAAGTAATAAGGTTGCCCTTGTGACGGGCGGTTCAAGGGGCATCGGCGCTGCCATTGCCAAAAGGCTGGCCGCAGACGGCGCGCGTGTGGCGATTACTTTCTCCAAGGGCAGCGATGCGGCTGAAAATATAGTCAAAGCAATTAAAAGCGCCGGCGGAGAAGCGATTGCGATCCAGGCGGATGCAGCGAAGCCCGAAGCAATCAACCAGGCGGTGCAGCAGACGATTGCCGCATACGGTGGCCTGGACATTCTGGTCAATAATGCAGGGACGGCGATTCCGAAACCCTTCGAAGAGACGACTCTGGAGGAATTGGATCACGTCATCAACCTTAATATTCGAGGCGTGTTTCTGACAACGCAAGCAGCCCTCAAGCATTTGAAGGCCGGCGGTCGCATCATCAATATTGGCTCGTGCGTTGGAGAGCGAATGATGACTCCAGGCCTCGTCCCATATTCCGCGACGAAGGCGGCCATACGGATGTTCACGCAAGGCCTATCCCGAGAGGTGGGCGAACGAGGTATCACAGTCAACAATATTCAACCTGGCCCGATCGACACGGATCTCAACCCTGCGGCGGGTGATTGGGCGGCGCCTCAATTGGCGATGACCGCGCTCAAGAGATACGGGAAGGTCGATGAAATCGCGGCAATTGTTGCTTTTATTGCCAGTGACGAGGCGGCGTACATCACCGGGGCGAACCTTACGATCGACGGCGGCACGAATGCCTAGCGTCTGGATCGACTCACGGCAGTGACGCGGGAAAATGGGACTTTAATCGTCAAGGGGCATGGAAAATGGCCTTCGACCGGAATGGTCCCACCGCGCGCGCCGCCGAGGCGACGACGGCGCGCGGCGTCGGAAACTGCGTGTTTCAGGTGGACGTCGAAACCGTTCGATGCGCTGTCACGGGCCGTCACGCGGCGAGCCGATGCGGATGTCGGATGTAACGTTGACCGCGCTCTAGGCCGCGGAGACGTCTTCTTGTCGCGGTGCAGGAACGTGTGGTTTGATAGCAGCGAGATACGGAATGTCGCTGTCCGGTGCGTGAAAGAACACTCGCTGTTCGAGCGACGCGACGGTGTGAAAGGCGCAAGGATTTTCGTGGTACAGCCGTGCCACGACGGCATCGATGGCGGTAATTCGGCTGCCGGTGCCCTTATGCTGCATGGCGGTTTCCATCAGGGACTTGCGTTGAGCGGATGTCAGAAACACGTTTTTCCCTCTGTCGTTCGGGACGCAAGGCTCAGGGATGTCGAAGAGCCGAATGCTGCTGCCGTTGTAGTGATAAGCAAATCATGTCGGCGTTGAACGATTCTGGCTATCCGAGCATCGGCGTCCCATCGGATAAGCCCTAAACTTCCGGCGTCCCGAGTTCCGGCGGGGCTGGGGCGAAAGCCGAACTTTTGACTACGTGAGTGGATCGGTCATTCCGGGGCTCGACGCGTTGTAGTGCCCGCCGGGGCGGCGATTCTGCCGATGGCGGTCGCGGCCACCCACTGCGGCGGACAGGTGATAACTCAGGCAGTGAGTTTGTCAGTTGTTATAGTAGTTTTCGTACCCGCTATAACAGTCTCCGTAGTATTCAACCTCCCAGTAATTGCAGGCCATTGCGTGGCTCGACATCAAGATGGCAGACACGTAAGCGAGAGAAAGGACGATTTTTTTCATTTGATATCTCCTAAAGACTGCTGATGAACTTAGCCTCACCTGCCTGGTAGTACAGCAGGTCCGGGTTTAGATTAAGAGAGTCAGTTGAATGAAAGAACACGATTCTTCCGAATAAGGTCTGCTTGTTAGCACCGTTTACTGGCACCTCGACGATGTGGCAGAGTCGGCGTGCGCAGAAGGCAGGCGTCATGCCGCCCTGCAACATGCGCGTGACGTAGCGAAGACGCACGTCACGCAGCGGAATCGTTCGCAAATAGCGCGAGATAGTCGGCCGGGTTGACCGGTTGGCCGCCCACGCGCACTTCGAAGTGCAGCTGCGGGCCCGTCGAGCGCCCGGTCGAACCCACCTCGGCGATCGCCTCGCGCGGCTGCACTCGCTGTCCAACGCGCACCTTGATCTTCGAGGCATGAGCGTAGCGCGTGATGAAGCCGTTGCCGTGATCGATGTCGACGGTGTTGCCATAGCCCGGCATCGGCCCGGCGTGGATCACGCGACCGCCGGCCGCCGCGAGGATGGGCGTGCCCGTTGGGGCGACCAGATCCACGCCCGGATGGAAACTCGGGTGGTGCGTGAACGGGTCGAGGCGGTTGCCAAACGCTGAACCGGTGCGCCCGAGCGCGAGCGGACGGCGGCCCGGGAAGGCCTGCCACGCCGCTTCGTGCTGCGCCACGCCCTGTTCGAGCGCGGCGAGCGTCGCCGCCAGGCAGTCGAGCTCGCCGCGGGCGACTTGCGGATCCGGATGCGCGCCGGTCGTCTGGCAAGGCCGGGGCGGCAGTTCGGGACCACCGGCGGCGCTGCTATAGGACGCTTGCGCCGACGCCCCCGCGACGGCCTTGGCGGCGGTCGTTCGCGGCGATTGAGCGCGCAGGCGCTGATCAAACGCGCCAAGCGCATCCAACTGAGCGGCGAGCCGCTCGGCACGCGCATCCAGCGCGGCATTCGCGGCCCGAAGGCGCGCGAACTCGGCTGTCGTATCGGAGGAAGACGATGCAGCGGCGGACGGGGCGGTGGAAGCCTTGGTGGACTCGTGGCGGAGAGGCGGCGGTGGGGCGCTGAAGTGCCCCAGCGCAAGGCCGGCAGCCAGCGCGAGCGCGACCGCCGAGCAGGCGGTGCCAATGATGGAGCGCAGCGCGCCGCGCCGCATCACAATATACAGATCGTTTTTCGAACGCGAGACGACTGAAGCCACCCTTACCTCTCTGCCACTGAGTGCGAATTATGAGATGGTAAGAAGGCATCAGATCCGCGCCTATCGGACAAATCAGAGAAATTCGGGATGGGCGCGAAGAAGCCCCATTGCACTGCCAATGGTCTTTCGCAGCACCAACACGCGAGCGATCTTTGGCCTTCTCGCGCAAATACTGTCGGCAGGCGCGGCATCGTCGGCAGCATTCACGCTATCGGCTTCGAGTGCCAACGCGGCTTCTCCTTTGCGCCGCGTGCTCCGTCGATTAGTTATCCTTCGAGGTGCCGATGATGCCCTACGAGGCGTCCATGAAGCGGGGCGTCTGCAGGCCACGGCTACTTGCGTGGTTTCGCCTCATACTTCTTCCAATACCGAAATTCTTCTTCATGGACTTCATATTCGAGTTCGTCGACACGCTGTCGAAGCTTCTCCTGCACATCGGCCACCGCCTGGTTATAGATGACGGGTCCGATGTCCTCGAGAAAGAAGCCAAGTAACGCGCCAGCGGCGATATTGCCGATCGGTTCCTCCATGTTCTTCTCGAAGTACTTCTGGATGGAGACAATCGCATCGGCTCGAACTTCTTTGGTCAACTCAATGGTCATGGCGATGCTTCTCGGAAATATGTGTTGGCGATGACGCAATTCGCGTCGTTAATCCTGACATCACGAGACGTTCATATTGAGTAATACCTGTAACTCACCATGAAATCTTCTTCTTCACAATCCAGCCTAGACTGCCTTGGACTTGTACCGAAGGAAGCCCAACTTGAAAGCATGCCCGACACCCCGTAGCGTTGGCCCGCTGACGCACATGATTGCCTGGAGCGCCATAATGTCGATCGCACCGGCGGTTTTCGCGCAATCCAGTTCGCCCGTTGATAGCAGCGTTCTTGTCCACCCGACCTTCGATACAGGCAACAGCGCGGTGAATGCAAACTTTCAGTACATTGCGCATCCGCCCATGCGGCCGGTGGCGGCCAGCGAGCCCACGACAGTGCGCGGTTCGCATCGAGGGCATCGCGGGCAAACGGGCGCGACCGGCAGCAGCGGCATGACAAACGATGCATCGACAACGCCATTACCGCAGATGCCGGCCGGTGCGTCACCTGACGCGCCAGGTTCGCACTAGCGGTTTTTCATCCAACTCGGCCGATACGTCAATGTCGATTATTGAAACAGTGAAGTGAGCAGGCGCACCAGCGTTTCGATCATCGTCGTCGGGACTGCTTCTTGAAGAGGATTGCGCGGCAGGTCGGCTTGGCGGGACAGTGCAGCGACATCGATCAGAAAGAAGGGGCTCATGATGGCTTCACCTCGGTTGTGTTTTGGACAGGCTTAATTTTGAGATGAAGCGGATTCGGTCTCCATCGGAGGCATCTCAAAAATTTCGGCCTTACAACCGGGTCACCGGCACACTACTTCTGGCCCGCGGCGCATTCGCCGCGAAGAAGCGCCCATTCCTCGCACGACTGGCCAGTCGGGAATCTGCACATGCCAATCTGGCCGCTGCCGGTATCGACGATCTGTAGTGTCCCGCCTTGCCGCGTGCAGTTGACTGACGCCGGATTGGCAAGGCCTATGCGCGAAGTGCTTGCATCTGTGGATGCACCCTGAGGCGACGGCTGCGCACAAGCCGATAACAAGAAAAGGCCGGCGATCAAGGCAGTAAAAGGCTTGAACATGGATAGTTAGTCTGCGAGGCGGAAGAAAAGTAGGCCTGACAATATCAACCGCCATTGATGGCGTCGAATCCTCTCGATGCGTGCCGCCCGCCGCCGGAAACGCCTCAAGCCTTTTTGACAAATTCCGTCTTAAGACTCATGGCGCCAAAACCGTCGATCTTGCAGTCGATGTCGTGATCGGCGTCGACGAGGCGAATATTTTTGACCTTGGTGCCCATCTTGATGACGCCACCGCCGCCTTTGAGTTTCAGATCCTTGATCACGGTGACGGTGTCGCCATCGTGAAGCGTGTTCCCGGCGGAATCGCGGTAGACCTTCGCAGCGGGTTCCGATGCGGTGCTCATCTGCGCGGACCATTCATGCGCGCATTCGGGACAGATGTACATACCCGCGTCTTCATAGGTGAATGCCGACTGGCATTGCGGACAGGGAGGTAGTGCGCTCATACGTATTCCTTGATGATTCGAGGCGGAGAGTATAGCGTCGGCGGCGCGAGGGCAGCGGCGCATACAGGAAAGGAATTCGTAATATTTACAAACCCTCGATGGATCGGTCGTTATATCCGTCCATACACGCCGCTCTATATAAACGATAAGAATGTTTTGCTTTCATGGATGGTTTTTCTGCCCCAACATGAGGTGATCCTGAAAAACACAATGGAGCGAGACATGGAAAGCACGGCGGACCTGAAGCGCTACGAATTGCTGATCAACGGCGAATTCGTTAAACCGAGCGGAGGCGAATACTCGACCAACCTCGACCCCGCCACCGAAAACCCGATAGCTCGCGTGGCGCAAGGCACGTCCGCCGATGTCGACCGCGCCGTGCAGGCGGCGCGCGCAGCGCTCAAGCCGTGGAACGCAATCCGCGCCGCCGAGCGCGGCCGGATCCTGATGAAACTCGCCGAGTTGCTGCGCGAAAATCAGGAAGAACTCGCGGCGCTCGAAAGCCTCGACGCGGGCAAGCCGATCGCCGGCGTTCAGCGTCAGGACGTGCCCGCCGCCATCGATACACTCGCCTACTACGCCGGCTGGTGCGACAAGATCAACGGCCAGGTCGTGCCCGCGCGCCCCGACGCGCTGACCTACACGGTGCGCGAACCCGTCGGCGTCGTCGCGGCGATCGTGCCGTGGAACTTCCCGCTGATGATAGGCATGTGGAAGATTGCGCCCGCGCTCGCGTGCGGCTGCACGCTGATCGTGAAGCCCGCCGAAATCACGCCGCTCTCTGCGCTGATGGTCGGACGGCTCGCACTGGAAGCAGGCGTGCCGCCGGGCGTGCTCAATATCGTGACCGGCAAGGGCTCGGTCGTCGGCGATTCGCTCGTCGCGCATCCGGGTGTCGACAAGGTGACATTCACCGGGTCGCCGTCGGTCGGGCGCGGCATCCTGCAGGGCGTGGCGGGCAATTTCAAGCGCGTCACGCTGGAACTCGGCGGCAAGTCCGCCAACGTGATTTTCGCGGACGCGAATATCGATGGCGCCGTGCGTGCGGCGGCCTCCGGGATCTTCTTCAATGCCGGACAGGTCTGCTCGGCGGGATCGCGGATCCTCGCCCAGCGCGCCGTCTACGACGACGTCGTCGAGCGGCTCGCGCAGCGCGCGAAGACGATCAAGCTCGGCGATCCGTCGAAACGCGAAACCAATATGGGCCCGCTCATCTCCGCCAAGCAGATGAAGAGCGTGCTGAACTACGTGGACATCGGCAAGGAAGAGGGCGCATCGCTCGTGGCAGGCGGGAGGCGTTCAGGCGAGCGCGGCTATTTCGTCGAGCCGACGGTGTTCGCGAACGTCGAGCACGAAATGCGCATCTCGCAGGAGGAGATCTTCGGGCCGGTGGCGAGCGTGATTCCCTTCGACGACGAAGCCGACGCGCTGCGCATCGCCAACGGCACCGCGTACAGTCTCGCGGCGGGCGTGTGGAGCGCGGATATCGGCCGGGTGCATCGCATGGCGGCCGAGCTCAAGGCGGGAACGGTCTGGGTGAACACCTACGGCTTCACCGATGTGCGCCTGCCGTGGGGCGGCGGAGGCGATTCCGGTTTCGGACGCGAACATGGCGATGTCGCCATCGAGAACTTCACCGAGCCGAAGGCGGTCTGGGTCTCGCTGACGTCCTGACATCGAACTCGCCGCGGGCAACCGCGGCGCGTCCATATACGCAAACACACGCAAAAAGGGCGGTCCGGAATGTTCCGGACCGCCCTTTTCGATGGTGAAGAATCATCAGGCGCGCGCCGTTTCCTCGTTGCGCGCTCGCCAGAGCCGCGCTCGCTGCGCACTGTCCTCATATTGAACCGTGTTTTGCCGGCACGCTTCGACGGTCGAATTCTTCCGCTCGACGATCGCCTGGCAGAGAAACTCCGCGCTGTACGCCTTTAGCAGATGCGGCGAGTGCGTCTCGATGTA
This sequence comes from Caballeronia megalochromosomata, assembly GCA_001580565.1. GTDB lineage: Bacteria > Pseudomonadota > Gammaproteobacteria > Burkholderiales > Burkholderiaceae > Caballeronia > Caballeronia megalochromosomata. Next base: position 10,933 of record LRBF01000127.1, read on the forward strand.
CTGCGCGATCTTCCCGTAGTCGCTGTCCGCCGAGGCGAGCGAGCGATAGGTCTGCGCATCCCAACGGAACATCAGATCGAGTTCTTCGAAAGCTGTATTGAACGCGCAGACCTGCGTCTGAACTTCGCGGTCTTCGTTGTACGTTGCATGGATCATGATCGTCTCCTGTATGGCCGTGGGGCTTGAATGCAGGATAGGTAAAGCGATCCATAGACGATAGTTAAACTTTTTTCGCTTTATTATTCATTAAGCGTTATGTATTGGGCTTGCCCGTCTTCGCGACGATTTGCGTGATCGCTTCAATCTGCGCGGCGCCTTCTTCGATCAGAAACTCCTTGAACGCGAGCGCCACTGGCGGCAGACGCTTGTTATTCCGATGCACGACGAACCAGTTGAGCATCACGGGAAAACCCTCGATATCGAGCACCGCCAGTTTGCCAACCTGTAGTTCCATGCTGATCGTATGCGCGGAAAGAAAGCTCAGGCCCATGCCCGCGATCACCGCCTGCTTGATCGTCTCCGTGCTGGTGATTTCCATCGCGACATTCAGATTCGCGAGCCGGCCGGCGAAACCTTCCTCCATCGAATTCCAGGTGTCCGATCCGCGCTCGCGGACGATGAACGGTTCGTCCTCAAGTGCTTCGAGCGGCATGTTCCTGCGTCCGACGAGCGGATGATCCGGCGGCGCGACGATGACATACGGATGCGGTGCGAAAGAAACGTTGACGGTATCCATGTCGCGCGGCGGGCGCACCATCACGGCGAGGTCGGTGAGATTGTCGGAAAGCTGATGCAGCAGTTCTTCGCGGTTGTGCACCGCAAGCTTGAGCCTGACATCGGTATTACGCTGCGTAAACGCCGCGAGCAGACGCGGAAAGAAGTAGTCGCCCGCGCTGATCACCGCGACGTTGAGCGTTCCGCCGGAAATGCCCTTGAGCCGCGCCATCGCATCGTCGGCTTCGCGGAACTGCTCCAGGATCGCGCGGCTGTAATGAAGCATTTCATTCCCGGCCGGCGTAAGGTAGATTTTCTTGCCCAATTGCTCGAAGAGCGCCAGGCCGGCGTGCTCCTCCAACTGCTTCACCTGCGTGGAGACCGCGGGCTGAGTCAGGTAAAGCTCCTCGGCGGCGCGAGAAAAACTCAGTCGACGGGCGACGGTCTCGAAGATCTTCAACTGACGCAGGGTGGCGTTACGCAGCACGGCGATCCTTCATCCATTAACGATAGCTAATTTATACAATAATTTTTTCTAACTTTCCTTAATCGTTTTTCTCCCCCACGATGCTTTCACGTCCCCGATAGTTGTAAGGCGGACAGTCGCGGTTAGCACGAACGACCATGCTGAACCCCGGGCATCGGTCAGCGTTCCGCGCGGCATCACGAGCACGACAGCGAAGCACACGACGCCTGCAAGGGCCGCATCAACCATCCGGACTCTATTGGGAATCGCTCGAAATGATTCTTCGATCGCCTGACGCGGATGTTTGCCAGATGTGCGAATCGATCGCCCACCTCAATTCTTGCGAAACGCGCGACATGCGCGACAGGCGGCCTCACGCCCACGCCGCCTGGACCGAGCATTTCCCCTGACCGACCGCTCGCCGCCGGCGCGCCGCGCCGGCTTCTCGCAGCACATCAAGCGCCGCACGAGCGCTACAAAACATAACGGAGACAGACATGGCAAGCGCAGACACGGTTGTGTCCGGGCAATCGCACGGGCGTCACCACAACAGATGGTTCCAGCTAGTGATCGGCATCATATGCATGGGGCTGGTCGCCAACCTGCAGTACGCATGGACCCTTTTCGTCGTTCCGATGGATGCGAAGCATCATTGGGGGCAGGCGGCGATTCAGACAGCCTTCACCATCTTCATCGTCACCGAAACCTGGCTCGTGCCCGTCGAGGGCTGGCTCGTCGACAAGTTCGGGCCTCGGCCGGTCGTCATCGGCGGCTCGATCTGCGCGGCGATCGGCTGGATCATCGACGCACACGCGACGAGTCTCATCCATCTCTACATCGCGGCGGTGGTGGCGGGGATCGGCGCGGGTTGCGTGTACGGCACCTGCGTCGGCACGGCGCTCAAGTGGTTCCCGGACAAGCGCGGTCTCGCGGCGGGCATGACGGCGGCGGGGTTCGGCGCAGGCGCGGCCGTCACGGTGATTCCCATCTCCAACATGATCCAGAGCTCGGGCTACGAGCACGCGTTCATGTTCTTCGGCATCCTGCAGGGCGCGTGCATCTTCGTGCTCGCGCTGATGCTCGTGCGCCCGAATCCGCCCAAGGGCATCGTGCCCGCCAAACGCATCGTGTCGACGAAGATCGACTACACGACAGGACAGATGGTGCGCTCGCCGCTCTTCTGGGTGCTGTATCTGATGTTCGTGTTCGTCGCGGCAGGCGGCGTGATCGCGACCGCGCAGTTCGGGCCGATCGCGAAGGAATACGGCTTCGCGAAGATGCCGGTGAGCCTGCTGGGCGTGACGCTGCCGCTGCTCGCGATGACGCTGTCCATCGATAATCTGTGCAACGGCTTCACGCGTCCGCTGTGCGGTTTTATCTCGGACAGGATCGGCCGCGAGAATACGATGTTCATCATCTTCCTGGGCGAAGGCGTCGCGCTGCTCGGATTGATGCAGTTCGGGCACAACCCGTATCTCTTCATGCTGTTCGCGGCGATGACGTTCCTCTGCTGGGGCGAGATCTTCTCGATCTTCCCGGCGACCTGCGCCGACACCTTCGGCAGCAAATACGCCGCCGCCAACGCGGGCACGCTGTACACGGCGAAAGGCACGGCGTCGATGCTGGTGCCGCTCGCGTCGGTGCTCGCGTCGATCGGTTCCTGGAACGCGGTGTTCATCACGGCGGCCGTGACGTCGATCGCGGCGGGACTGTGCGCGAAGTTCGTCCTCGCGCCGATGCGCAAGCGCTGGATCGAAAACACGCACGCGGAAACGTCGCCCGAATCGTCGACGATCAACGCGTCGTTCCAGACCGGCTGGGACGCACCGCGCAATACGGTTCAATAAGGCGACGGCATGCGCGATCAGGCGAACCGGAACGCGCATGTCACGCCGTCACTCAGCGTATCGCTGCACCAACTGAGATTGTTCGTCACGCTCGCGCGGCATCGAAGCTTCACGCGCGCGGGCGACGAATTCGGCATCACGCAATCGGCGGTCAGCCGCAGCATCCGCGAACTCGAAGAAGAAATCGCGCTGCGGCTCTTCGATCGCACGACGCGCCAGGTCGCGCTCACCGACACCGGGCGCAAGCTGCTCGCGCGCATCGCGCCGCTCGTCGAGGAACTGGAGGCGACGCTGCGGCCGCGGGCGCAGGAGGGCGGCGAGCCGGGCGTCGTGAATCTCGCGATTAGTGGCGGGCTCGCGGCGAGCGTGTTGCCTGCCATGCTCGTGTCGTGCCGCGAGCGTTTGCCCGATATCACGATCGTGATGATGGATCGGCCGCAGAACGCCGTGCTGCAACTCGTGCGCTCGGGTGAGGCGGAACTGGGCGTCGTCGTTGCGCCTGAGAATCTCGACGAACTCACCGCAGAGCCGCTTTTCGCCGATGGACTCGCGGCTGTCGTCAGCACATCGCATCGTCTGGGTGCGGCGGCGCGCATCGACTGGCAGCAACTGCGCGGCACGCCGCTTCTTCTGCTCGACGACGATACCGGCAGTCTCGGCGCCATCGAAGCCGCGCTCGCGCTGCATGGCGTGACGGGCGCAGTGCGCCAGAAACTCACGCAGGCGACAGCGGTCGTGCGCATGGCCGAAGCGGGTCTCGGCGTCGGTATCCTGCCGATGCACGCGCGCGCCGCATGCGACAGCCCGCAGGTGCGCTTCATCCCGCTGTTGCCGGACGCATCGCGCGCGGTCATGCTCGTGCGGCGCAGGAGCCGCGCGTTGCGCGCGAGCGCGGCGAGTGTCTGGTCACACATCGTCGCGTCCTCGTCGCATACTCTCATCTCGGGTCAGCCTGTCGAAGTCTGACCGACGCCTTTCCATCCGTAGCTGAACCCGCGGCGCGCCTCGCGCATGCGGGTTTTCGCTCGTCCGCGAACGCACGATTCGCCTTGTTCTTGCTCAATACGGAATGTAGTATCTTGTATATCAGAAAGATATAACGCTACAACCCTCAGGAGACGAATCATGAAAATCTGCGTGTACGGCGCCGGCGCGATCGGTGGATATATGGGTGCGCAACTGGCGCGTGCCGGAGCGGACGTCAGCTTCGTCGCGCGCGGGCCGCATCTCGCGGCGATGCAGGCGAACGGCGTCAAGCTGCGTATCGATGGCGAGGAGCACGTCGTCAAGGTGCGCTGCACGAACAATCCCGCCGAACTCGGCCCGCAGGATTACGTGATCATCGCGCTCAAGGCGCATTCGATTCCCGGTGTCGTCGATCTGATTCCGCCGCTGCTTGGACCGGAGACCGCGATCGTCACGGCCGTCAACGGGCTGCCGTACTGGTATTTCTACAAGCACGGCGGTGAGCTCGAGGGCACGAAATTGCAGAGCGTCGATCCGGGCGGCCGGCAATGGGACGTGTTCGGGCCGGAACGCGCGATCGGCTGCGTGCTGCTGCCGGCGGCGGAGATCGCGGAGCCGGGCGTCATCGAGCATCACTACGGCAAGAAGTTTCCGATCGGCGAGCCGAGCGGTGAAATCACGCCGCGTCTCCAGGCGCTGCACGACATGATGGCCAAGGCGGACATGGAAGCGCCGATGCGCGACAACATCCGCGACGAAATCTGGCTGAAGCTCTGGGGCAATCTGTGCTTCAACCCGATCAGCGCGCTGACCGGCGCGACGCTCGACGTCCTGACGAGCGATCCCGGCACGCGCGCGCTCTCGAAGGCGATGATGCTGGAGGCGAAGGCCATCGGCGACAGGATCGGCGTGAACTTTCGGGTCGATGTCGAGCGGCGCATCAACGGCGCGGGCGCGGTCGGCGCGCACAAGACCTCGATGCTGATGGACTGCGAAGCCCGACGCCCGATGGAAATCGATCCGCTCATGACCGTCGTGCAGGAAATCGGCCGCCTGGTGCACGTCGACACGCCGATGCTTGATGCGGTCCTCGCATTGATCAAGCTTCGTGAGGGCGTGAATCAGGGCACGGCAAAGGCGCTGCCGCTCCCGCAATCGCAAAAAGCCGCCTAAACTGCAGACGAAGGGACCAGCGTTGTTTCTGATATACAAGATGCAAAATATGTTGCGCCCTGTTGCGTTGCAGCATATACTGAGGGCTCTTGAGTGATTTGACCGGAGCCTGAGATGAGCATCGCCCTGTTGGTTGTTGTCGGATTCGCGCTGGTTGCCGTGGGTGTGGGTGTTACGTTTATGATTGCGTCGGCGGTGCCGCAGAGCATGCTGCAGCGCGCACAGGAACACGGTCGCTTCGCCGGTCTCGCGGCGGACGATCAGAACGGCGGTTCGGGCAAGCGTGTCGACGCTCGCCGTCCGCACTTGGGAAATCAAGCCATCAATGCCATCTGATACTCAATCTGTAGATAGGCCGGAAGTTCGCCCCGAGGTTCGTCCGTCAGGGCTGACGCTTTCGCTGGAGCCGATCAATGCCACGGTTTCGCTGCGCGATCAGGCGTACGCGAAGCTGCGGCAGGCGATCGCCGAGGCGGACATCTACCGCTCGCGCGAAGAAATCCGTCTCGACGAGAAGGAACTGACCGAAGCGCTCGGCGTTTCCCGCACGCCCATCCGCGAGGCCATGACGCTGCTCGAGCAGGAAGGCTTTCTGCGCACGGTGCCGCGCCGCGGCGTCTATATCTTGCGCAAGACCAAGCGCGAGATCGTCGAAATGATCCATATGTGGGCGGCGCTGGAGAGCATGGCGGCGCGGCTCGCGACGCAGCGCGCAACGGACGAGGAAATCGCCCACTTGCGCCATATGTTCGACAATTTCCGCGACTCCACACCCGCCGAGCACATCGACGAGTATTCGGAAGCGAATATCGCGTTCCACTCGGCAATCGTGCGACTGGCGAAGTCGGAAATCATCTTCGATACCATCAAGAACATCTTCGTGCACGTGCGCGCGATTCGTAAGATGACGATCTCGCAGAGCGACCGGGCGTCGCGCTCGATCGTCGATCACATGCGCATCATCGAGGCGCTGGAGAAGCGTGACACCGAGCTGGTCGAGCGGCTCGTGAAGCAGCATTCGCTCGATCTGGCGGCGTTCGTCGAGGCGAATTGCGACTTTCTGGATTGATGCCGGATTGAGGTTTGAAAATAAAAAGCCGCATGGCGTGTGCCGTGCGGCTTTTTTGCGTTCCGGGTTACAGAACAGTGAAGGCCAGCGCGTGCTCGATCGTCATCGAAAGCAGCAACGCGGCGACTGAAGCGTAGAACAGGCGGATCACGGCAACTCCGTTGAGCGAGTGTTGATCAACCGGATATTGTAAGCCGCGCTCGTAAGACAAACGTAAAAATTGATGCGGCGTTGGATTGCGCCGCATCCCTTCGATGATTAGCGGATCGCGCGGACCATCGTTTCGCCGAGTGTGGCGGGCGAATCGGCGACATGAATACCCGCCGACTTCATCGCATCGATCTTCGCGCTCGCGGTGCCCGAACCGCCCGAGATGATCGCGCCCGCGTGGCCCATGCGGCGCCCCGGCGGCGCGGTCGTCCCGGCGATGAACCCGACGACCGGCTTCTTCGTCCTCGCGTCCTTCAGGAACTGCGCTGCTTCTTCCTCCGCCGATCCGCCGATCTCGCCGATCATGATGATGCCTTCGGTCGCATCGTCCTCCAGAAAGAGCGCGAGGCAGTCGATGAAGTTGGTCCCGTTCACCGGATCGCCGCCGATGCCGACGCACGTCGTCTGCCCGAGCCCGGCCGCGGTCGTCTGCGCGACGGCTTCATACGTGAGCGTGCCCGAGCGCGACACCACGCCGATCTTCCCCGGCCGATGAATATGTCCCGGCATGATGCCGATCTTGCATTGCCCCGGCGTGATGACGCCTGGACAGTTCGGTCCGACGAGCCGGCTGCCCGAGCCGCTCAGGGCGCGCTTCACGCGCAGCATGTCGAGCACCGGAATGCCCTCCGTGATGCAGACGATGAACGGCACTTCCGCGTCGATGGCTTCGAGGATCGCATCGGCGGCGAAGGGCGGCGGCACGTAGATCACGGATGCATCGGCGCCGGTTTTGGCGACCGCGTCCGCGACCGTGTCGAACACGGGCAGGTCCAGATGCGTCGTGCCGCCCTTTCCCGGCGTCACGCCACCGACCATGCGTGTGCCGTAGGCGATGGCCTGTTCGGAGTGAAACGTGCCCTGCGCACCGGTGAAGCCCTGGCAAATCACCTTCGTATCTTTATTGATCAAGACGCTCATGTCGGGCTTCCTCTCAATGGTTGACGGCGCCGACGATCTTGTCGGCGGCATCGGCGAGATTTTCGGCGGGGATGATGGTGAGGCCGGACGTGCGCAGAATCTCGCGGCCCGCATCGACATTCGTTCCGGCGAGGCGCACGACGAGCGGCACGCTCAGATCGATTTCGCGCGCGGCCGCGACCACGCCCTGCGCAATCACGTCGCACCGCATGATGCCGCCGAAAATGTTGACGAGAATCCCTTGTACTTTCGGATCGCGCAGAATCAGCTTGAACGCGGTCGCGACGCGCTCCTGCGTCGCGCCGCCGCCGACGTCCAGAAAGTTTGCGGGCTCGCCGCCGTAGAGCTTGATGATGTCCATCGTTGCCATCGCGAGGCCGGCGCCGTTCACCATGCAGCCGATGTTGCCGTCGAGCTTCACGTAGTTGAGGCCGTGCTTCGCGGCTTCGATTTCGGCGGGATCTTCCTCGTCCTCGTCGCGCAGCTTTTCGATGTCGGGATGGCGATAGAGCGCGTTGTCGTCGAAATTGAGCTTGGCGTCGAGCGCCATGACATCGCCCGAGCCGGTCACGACGAGCGGATTCACTTCGACGATGGACGCGTCGAGATCGACGAAGGCCTGATACAGAGCGGTAATGAACTTCGATGCCGCGCTCACTTGCTTGCCGCTCAAGCCCAGTCCGAACGCGATCTGACGCGTATGAAACGGTTGAAGCCCGGTCGCCGGATCGACCGCGACCTTGAGAATCTTCTCCGGCGTGCGATGCGCCACTTCCTCGATCTCCATGCCGCCTTCGGTCGACGCCATGATCGTGATGCGCGACGTGGCGCGATCGACCAGCATGCCGAGATACAGCTCGCGCGCGATATCGCAGCCTTCCTCGATATAGAGACGCTTCACTTCCTTGCCCGCCGCGCCGGTCTGCTTCGTCACGAGCACCGACGACAGCATTTTCTGCGCGTTCTCGCGCACCTCGTCCACCGACTTCACGACCCGCACGCCGCCTTTGCCGTCCGAATCATTGGCGAAGCGGCCGGCGCCTCGGCCACCCGCGTGAATCTGCGATTTCACGACCCAGACCGGACCGCCGATCGCGCGTGCCGCGTCGGCGGCTTCCTGCGCCGAAAAGGCGACGCGGCCCTCTGGAACCGCGACGCCGTACTTTCGCAGCAGCGTCTTCGCCTGATATTCGTGGATGTTCATTGCGTCTCCTGGATGTCCTCTGATGGGAATGGGCGCGGGCAGGAAAGCGAATCCGACGTCGCGCTGAAATACTGTATATCAGATTCAGAAGCGATCAAAAAAATTTTCTTCGGGCATCTGGCGCGATATGAAGCGGACATTTACCAAATTTCAGGGAAACACAGCGATTGATGCGGCGCAGCATCATGAGCGACGAAAGTTATGTGTGACGGCGTATCCAGCCGATCATGCAGCGCATCACAGGGTTTTTTCGGATCGGACTAGAGTTGACTAATACTGTGTGTGGAATATTGTATATCACATCAACCGGACGGAAACACGGCGACGGTGCGGTGTGCGTACATCGCGGTGATCGGCAACAACTCCGCGATGAACAAGATCCGCTACGGCCAGCTCGCGAAGATGTACAAATAAACGTGAACCTATAAACGTCGAACGCAAGATTTTGGAGACACGACATGACGCTGAAGACATCTGGCAAAGCGCTGGACGGTGTGCGCATCCTGGATTTCACGCACGTTCAATCGGGACCGACCTGCACGCAGTTGCTCGCGTGGTTCGGCGCGGACGTCATCAAGGTGGAGCGCGCGGGCGCGGGGGACATCACGCGGGAGCAACTGCGCGACATTCCCGACGCCGACAGCCTCTACTTCACGATGCTCAACCACAACAAGCGCTCGATCACCATCGACACCAAGAATCCCGAAGGCAAGAAGGTGCTCGAAACGCTCGTGAAGAAGTGCGACGTGCTCGTCGAGAACTTCGCGCCGGGCGCGCTCGATCGCATGGGCTTCACGTGGGAGCGCATCCAGGAGCTGAATCCGCGGATGATCGTCGCTTCCGTGAAGGGCTTCGGCCCGGGACCGTATGAAGACTGCAAGGTCTACGAAAACGTCGCGCAATGCGCGGGCGGCGCGGCCTCGACCACCGGTTTCGACGACGGCCCGCCGGTCGTCACCGGCGCGCAGATCGGCGATTCAGGCACGGGGCTGCACCTCGCGCTCGGCATCGTCACGGCGCTGTATCAGCGCAACACGAGCGGACGCGGCCAGAAAGTGCTCGCCGCGATGCAGGACGGCGTGCTCAACCTCTGCCGCGTGAAGCTGCGCGACCAGCAGCGGCTCGAACGCACCGGCGTGATGAAGGAGTATCCGCAATACCCGAACGGCAGTTTCGGCGAGGCGGTGCCGCGCGCGGGTAACGCATCGGGCGGCGGCCAGCCGGGCTGGATCCTGAAGTGCAAGGGCTGGGAAACCGATCCGAACGCGTACATCTACTTCATCACGCAGGCGCCGGTGTGGGGCGAAATCTGCAAGGTGATCGGCAAGGAGGAATGGATCGACCATCCGGACTACAAGACGCCGAACGCGCGCCTGCCGCACCTGAAGGACATCTTCGCGGAGATCGAGCGCTGGACGATGTCGAAGACCAAGTTCCAGGCGATGGAAATCCTCAACAAGCACGACATTCCGTGCGGCCCGATTCTCTCGATGAAGGAAATCGCAGAAGAACCGTCGCTGCGCAAGACCGGCACCGTCGTCGAAGTGGATCATCCGGTGCGCGGCAAGTACCTCACGGTCGGCAATCCGATCAAATTGTCCGAGAGCCCGACGGAAGTCGAGCGCTCGCCGCTGCTCGGTGAGCATACCGACGAAGTCATGGCCGAACTCGGCTACACGACCGAACAGGTCGCCACGCTGAGAAGCCTCGGCGCGATCTAGGCGTGATTCACGCAATTGCTTTGTCCAGGTGGAGGAAGCCGCGGAATATCTTTACGAGCATGGCGTGCTTGCCTACGCGTACTCGACGGAACTGCCCGTCGCGGTGCTCGGCGCGGGTTCGATCTGATGTAAGGAGGAGGAGACGAGAGCGCGGGCCATGCACGCCCGCGCTCCTTTACCCAGGAGACAAACGTGACACACTGGATTCGCTTTCGCGATGCCGGCGGCAGCATCGGCTTCGGCACGCTCGATCAGCACTCGGGCCGCGTCGTGCAGCACGAAGGCGCGATGTTCGACCGCCCGCGCCCGACCGACATCTCCTTCGCCGCCGACGATCTCGCGCTGCTCGCGCCATGCCAGCCGAGCAAGGTCATCGCGCTGTGGAACAACTACTACGCGCTGTCGCAGAAGCTCGACAAGGCGCCGCCGCAGCATCCGCTTTTTCTCATCAAGCCGCCGATGTCGGTGATCGGGCCGAACGAGTCGATCCGCCGGCCGAAAAGTTATCAAGGCAAGATCGCGTATGAGGGCGAACTGGGCATCGTGATCGGCAAGACGGTGAGCGGGGCGTCGGTCGAGGAAGCCGAGGCGGCGATCTTCGGCTACACGTGCGTGAACGACGTCACCGCGATCGAACTGTTGCAGGAAGATCCCAACTTCGCGCAATGGTGCCGCTCGAAGGGCTTCGACACCTTCACGTGCCTCGGTCCCGCGATCGTCACGCCGGGCAACGGCTTCGACTGGCGCACATCGAACGTCGTCACGACGCTCGAAGGCGTCGAGCGTCAGAACTATCCGCTCGACGACATGATCTTCTCGCCCGCCGAGCAGGTCAGCATGTTGTCGCAGGACATGACGCTCGTGCCGGGTGATGTCATCGCGTGCGGCACGTCGATCGGCGTCGGTTCGATCAAGGATGGTGCTCGCGTGGATGTGTCGATCGCGGGCATCGGCACGCTGTCGAACGTGCTGGCCGTCTGAAGGAGCAACGCATGTCCGATGTGCTGGCCGCGGCGCTCCTGCTTGCCGCTGTCGCGGGCGTTGGCGGATTCCGGTCCGGCCGGCGCGCTTCGGGTCCCTCGATGCACGTGCGGGCGCAGCCGCTGCATCTCGCCTGCGCCGGCGCGTGCGCGGCGCTCGCCTATGTGCTCGGCGCGCAACCGGGCGCGCTCGCCGTGGTGTCGGTCATGGCGATGGTCGCGCTCATTGGCGCGCACCTGTCGCTCGCGATGGCCGGCAGCGCACTCGCGCCGCTCGCGTGCCTGCTGAGCGCGGCGGCTGCGTGCGGACTTGCCGTCGCGGCGGCGATCGCCGCCACGCATGGCGCGCTCGTCGTTGCGGCGGTCGCGATCGCGATCGGATGCGCGCGGTCCGCGGCGCTCGTCGGCATGGCGCGCGCGACGCCATGAACGACAAAGCCGGCATGGTTTCCCACGCCGGCTTTGTCCCGATTCGTCATACGCGCGGCGAACCGCGCATTCAATCAACGATCGCGGTTCCACAACGCGCCGAGCAGGAAGCCCACCGCCGCGGCGATCAGCACGCCCTGAATCGGCTGGTTCGCCACGGCCAGGCGCACGTTGTCGACGGTCTGCCCATAGCTCTGCTGCAAGTTGCCATACGCCTGCCGCACCTTGCCCTCGGCTTGCGTGGCTTCGTCGCCCGTCAGTGCGCCGACCGCGTCCTGCACCTTGCCGACGACTTTCTGTGCCGCGCCTTCCACTTGATCCTGCACCATGGTGCCTCCCTTCGGTTGAGCGGTTTTCTCGTGAATCCGGATTCGCCGGAATGCACCTCTGCAGCACGTCGCGTGCCCAGATCCGCTCACGCCGGTCCGATCAGGCCTTTGACCGCATCGATCAGATCGTCGATCGACAGCGGCTTGCGGTGAAACTGCGCGCGCGGATGCTCGAGCGCGGGCGCATTGGCCGCCGCGCTCATCAGAATCACCGGCACGCGTGCGAGCCCGTCGCTCGCCGCCAGTTGCCGGATCAGCTCGACGCCGTCCATGTGCGGCATCATCCAGTCGGTGATGACGAGCGCGGGCGGATTCGAGCGCGCCGCATCGAGCGCGGTGCGCCCGTTGGACGCGGTCGAAACCTCGTAGCCCTCCATTTCGAGCACGAGCCGCCACGTGGTCAGAATGTCGAATTCATCGTCGACGACGAGGATTTTTTTCATGCGCGCGCGCCGGGGTCCGACACAGAGAGCGCGGGCGCGATCGACGGGTGTCCGGACAACAGACCCGTCGGACCAATGAAGCCTTCGCTGATATGCAGGCCACGCGCGTCGATCGTGAGACGGCGAATCGCCGAATCGTGCGGGCCTTCGCGCTGCTTGACGACCGAAACCATGCGGTAAAGCGCGGAATTCGCCTCCACATATCGCATGAGCACGATGTTCTCCGTCATCGCGGACGCGCGCAGCGTCGCGGGCGGCGCCGATTCGCCGTAGAGCGACAGCTCCTCGGTGAGGACGGTGGTCACGCCCGCGTCTCGCAGGCGGTGGGTGAGCGCGTTGAGAAAGAGCCCGAAACGCTCGGTGCGGTTCGCGGACTGAAAAAATCCGTCGATGCCGTCGACGACGAGCCGCGACGCCTTCGCGTTCCGGACCGCGTTCAGCAGCTCGACGGCGAGTTCGTCGATCGCCAGTTCGACCGCCGGATGCCAGTGAATCGACAGGCGTCCGTCCTGCACGGCCGGCGCGAGATCGATACCGACTGACTGCGCCTTCGCCAGAAGTCGCTCGGGCGACTCGTAGAGACCGAAATAGACGCACGGTTCGCCGCGCTCCACGCCCGCCTGCAGAAACTTGAGCGACAGCAGCGTCTTGCCGACGCCCGATGGCCCGATGAGCGTGGTCGTCGAACCGCGCACGACGCCGCCGCCGAGCATCTGATCGAAATCGGGAAACCCGAAGCCGAACTTGCTCTTGAAGTCCGGCGTGGCCTGATCGTTCGCGGGTGACGCCTCGATGCGCGGAAAGGTCACGAGACCCGCCTCGGTGATCTTGAAGAAGTGCTTGCCGAGCAGATGATCGCGCGCGCGCAGCTTGTGGACCTCGATCTCGCGTGCGCGCCGCATGCCGGTGTTGTAGCGGTTCAGCTCGATGAGGCCGTCCACGAGCGTGTGCTCCGGATGCGGCTCGTTGCCGGACAGCGGCGCGAGAATCAGCGTCGTGCAGCGCGCGGCGCTCACGAACGCCGAAAGCTCGTGGATGAACTGCGAGAGTTCGAGCTCCGTCGAGCTGAATTCGCGCGCGCTGCGAAAACCGTCGATGACCATGAAGCGCGGCCGGCTCGTCTTGATCGTCGCGGCGATCAGCGCGAGAAAGCCGGACAGGCCGTCGCGCATCAGTTCGTGATAGCCGGAGACGAAAAGCATCCGGTCGGAGATGGCGTCGGCGTTGTAGAACGAAAGCGCCCGCAGATGGGACAGCAGCTTGGTGTGCGATTCGGCGATCAGCGTGATGTACAGCACCATGTCGCCCTGCGCGACGCGGTGGAAGCCGATCTGCGACGAGAGAATCGTCTTGCCCGCGCCCGCCATCCCTTCGATCAGATACAGGCCGCCTTCGACGAAACCGCCGCCCAGGATGTCGTCGAGGCCCGCGACGCCGGTCGTCACGTTGCCATCGCCTGCGGCGGGCTGCCTGGGTTGATCGGTCGAGTGCTTGTCGTCTTGAGTCATGGCATTTTCGTTTTTACTTGGCGTTCCGGCTTTTTGCGAAGGCGCATTATGGCTGACTCTTGGCAACTCTGGCTGCCTGCCTGGCCGATGATCGCCGCCGCCGTGCCTTTGCGTGCTGCTTTTTGCGCCGGCGCAGCGGTCATAAGGACGCGCGCCGACAGCGTTTGCGCACGCAAACGAATGCTACTTGCCCGCATTTTTCACGCCTGATCGACTTGCGGATGAGAGAAGTTGCCCGCGAACAGGATTTCTTTGAGAACTGTCTCATGGGCAGCCGGCGCGTCTGCTGTTGAAATAGCGAATCATGTCGTACACGGACGCCGTGTCTTTCTTCCGGCCGCTCCATTCCGGCGCTCACGCGCCTTCATTGCCTTTCTCCTTGCCATGCACCGTTCGCATTCGACTCCGGGCGCTTTTGCGCTCGTCGCCAGCTTTTTCATGTTATTCGCCACGGCCGTCGCGCCGGTGCACGCGGTCGAGCCCTTGCCCGACGCGCGCATTCTGTCTGCCGCGCCCTTCGCGTACCAGGCCGACCGCGACATATTTTCGCGCATGCCCGCCGAGCCGGGGGATTCGCGCATCCTCAAGCCGATCGAAACCCTGCGCGACGCGAGCGAGCCGCGATTTCAGCAAGACCGTTTCAAGCGCCAGCCCATGATTTGAATTCGCGCATTTTCATTGCGGTTGAATGCGTGATTCGATCGTCTGGAATTGGCGGCTTCGCAGCGCCATAATTCTTTCCGAGCGACGTGCTTTGCCGTTACGGAAGAATCGCAATGCTGAGCGCGGCAGGTTTGCTCGCCCCGCTCATGCTGGCCTGTGCCGAGCCATCGCCGAATATCCCGGACCCGGCGGCTGCAGTGAATAGCGATGTCGCTGAACTCGAAAGTCTGGATGCCGCCGGGAAAATCACGGAATTGCGCAAGGCGTTCAATGGCAATTACGGCGCGAGCCTGTCGTATTACGGAGAGCAGATGACGTATTACGTCGCGCTGTTTCAGCAAAACAGATTCTGGCGCGTGTTAACTGGAGCAGCAGAACGCAATCCGCGAATTGCGCACCGAACAGGCGGCCGCACAGGTGCAGCTTCGCGCGCTGCAGATTCGGGTGCAGGAACTGCAAAGGCAGTCCAACGGCGATCTTCCCGCGCCAGCCAGATAGGAATTTGAGATACGCAACAGATGTCTTCAATTTGGGAGTTGTCCGCTTAAAGCGCGCGAACCCCCACGCTACAATCCCGCAGCTTTTGGATTGCTTATTGATCGTCGAACGCATCCGAAATCGATCCATGAATCTGCCCTCCGCCTGTGGAAATGACCCCGGGCCTGGAAATGAGGCGCGCTTTCAGCGGCTTCGCGCTTTCAAACTGACTCGCATGAACACCAAGATGCTCACGAAAACCCTCGCTATAAGTCTTATCGCCGCTGCTGTACTTGCGGGTTGCTCGTCCACCACGGGACCGGCATTCAATATCAGCCAGATTCAGACGTCGGATGGCCAGAAGGCTTTCCGCGCCGAATGCTACGGTGTTTTTGAGAATGGCAGCGCCTGTATGACTGCCGCTCAGAAGATGTGCGGCGATCAAAAAGTGAATGTGCTCCAGACGCTCGCCGGCACGAAGACGCCCAATGATCCGCGCAACGTGATCTTCAATTGCGCGACGCCGGCCCAGCCGGCTCCCGTTGCGCCGCAACCGCAGCCGCAGCCTGCTCCCGCACCGGCTCCGGCCCCGCGCAAGATCACGCTGGACGAGAAGACGAATTTCGCGTTCGACAGCGCTGTGCTGACGCCCAAGGCGAAGAACATTCTGGACCAGCTCGTCGTCGACTCGCAGGGTACGAAGCTTTCGTCCGTCACGGTCGAGGGTTATACGGATTCGACGGGTCCGGACGCGTACAACGTCAGTCTGTCGCAGCGTCGCGCGCAGGCTGTGCTCGAATACCTGAAGGGCCACGGCCTGAACGCCGACAAGTACTCGATGAAGGGTTTCGGCAAGTCGAATCCGGTCGCGTCGAACGCAACGGTCGAGGGCCGTGCGCAAAATCGTCGTGTGGAAGTCACGCTCACGCCGTAATTCGCCGAAGTAAGGCATCGAAAAAAAGCCCGCGAACCATCTGGTTCGCGGGCTTTTTTGCTTGCGCGGCAAATACGGCCGGATCAGAAGAGCGCGAGTTGCTCGCGCCCCGGGCCGCCTTCGAGCGTCAGCAAGTGACGCTTGCGCTCCACGCCGCCAGCGTAGCCGGTCAATTCGCCATCGCCGCCGATCACGCGATGACACGGCACGATGATCGCCACCGGATTGCGCCCGTTCGCGCCGCCCACCGCCCGCGACGCGCCCGCGGGCAAACCCAGCCGGCGCGCCAGATCGCCGTAGGTCCATGCGTCGCCGAAAGGAATTTGCCGCAGCGCATCCCAGACCTGCCGCTGAAACGCAGTGCCGTCGAGCTGCAGCGCGATCGAGAATTCCCTGCGCGCGCCCGCGAAGTATTCGCCGATCTGCTCGCGCGCCTCGCCGATCACCCGCGATCTGGGCGGCGTCTCGGACAGCGTCGACTCGCGCAGGCCGTCGGGAAAATGCTTCTGTCCGACGAAGAAGAGTCCCGTCAAACAGTCGTTCTCGGCGCGATACAGGATGTGCCCGAGCGGGCTCGGGCCGACATGGCATTCGATCACTTCGATTCTCCGCGCGGTCGTCTTTCGACGAGCGCCGCTTCAGATGAACGGGTTGTCGGCGGTGCCGGATGGCGCGCCCGGTTCGTCGGGCAGCTTCGCGGGCAGCGACGCATCGCCTTGCAGGGCTTCGACGATCGCACCGATCGCCTTCTGAAGCGCGAGCGCGTTGGCGAGTCCCGCCTTGTCGCGTGCGATCGTCAAATCGCCGCTGATCGTGAGGCGCTTCACGCCGTTCTCGATGTTGATCGCGTCACCCGCGATGTTCATCACATCCGTATCGTTCGCAAATGGCTTAAACACCACGCAATCCTCCAATTCGCTTGTCCTTCAGTGCGTCCGGGATGCCGGGGAACGAGAGGCCGCTCATCGCTTCCAGCTCGCGCACGGTTTTCATCGTATAGGTGCTCGTCGGCGTGTTCTCGACCACCACAGCGAACGCAATCTGACGCTGCGGCAGATAGACCACTTTATACAGTTGCGTCGGCACGAACACGCGCGATTCGCCGATCGTCTGCAACTGGCGACCCGAGAAGAGCGGGCCCGTGACGACAAACGCCTCGCCCGTTTCCTCCGTCAGCCGGCGCACCGCTTCCTCGATGCGCGACCAGATGCGCCGGTTGTTCGACGGATCCTGCGGGACGATGTTCGCGAGCGAGAACGATTCGGCCATGCCTTTCTTGCTGGCGCGATCGCCCGCGGGGCTCATGTGGCCGCGGTCGTAACCGCTCTTCTTGTAATCGGCGAGTTGCGCGCTCTCGCCCGGCGGCAGGCGCTTCTCGACGAAAAAGCGATTGGTGCGGGTATTGTTCTTCGCCTCCTCGACGCTCGTCGTGGTCAGATGTTCCGCCGACCAAAGCGGGCCTTTCGTGATGCCGGAGTGCAGGAGCGCGAAGTCGGTGTAGCAGACTTCCTGCGTCGCCGCGCGCATCTTCGCATTGACGACGACCGGCGCGCGGCCGTTCGGACTGAACTGCGGGCAGTCGCTCGCGGATGCGCCAGCGCAGACGAATGCGAGGAGCGCGGCGGCGAATGCCCTGATACGGAATGGCATGCTTGAGAGAGTCCTGACGACGATCGGGGCGCAAAGTATAAGCGCTGAAGACGGCGCGCGGGGCGGGGCAGAGCGCGGGCGCTTGTGAATATCAGGCGCGCTAGAATGCGTCGGCCGACGTCATCCTGAATCCAAAAAATGAATCCGTCCTTCTTTCGTTCGCTGGTGTTCTCTCTTGCGATGGCCTTCGCTGTTCACGCGCATGCGCAAGACGCCGCGCAGGCAGCCAGCAACGACGGCCCCGCCTACGGCCCCGAGTTGCAAGGCTTCGACTATCCGTACCCGGTTGCCAACTTTGCGCTTACGTCGCAGCGCCAGGTCGTGCGCATGGCCTATATGGACGTGCATCCGCCGCATCCGAACGGCCGCACCGCGGTGCTTCTGCACGGCAAGAATTTCTGTTCGGCGACCTGGAAGCAGACCATCGACACCTTGACCGATGCGGGCTATCGCGTGATCGCGCCGGATCAGATCGGCTTTTGCAAGTCGACGAAGCCCGCGCGTTATCAGTACAGCTTCCAGCAGCTCGCGCGCAACACGCATGCGCTGCTCGCGGCGCTCGGCGTCTCGAAGGCGACGCTCATCGCGCATTCGACGGGCGGCATGCTCGCGGTGCGCTATGCGCTCATGTATCCGCGTGAGACCGAACAGCTCGTGCTCGTGAATCCGATCGGTCTCGAAGACTGGAAGGCGAAAGGCGTGCCGTCGATATCGATCGACGACTGGTACGCGCGCGAGCTGAAAACGAGCGCCGATGGCATCCGCCGTTACGAGACGAGCACGTACTACTCGGGCCAGTGGCGCGCCGATTATGAACCGTGGGTGCAGATGCTCGCGGGCATGTATCGCGGGCCGGGCAAGGACATCGTCGCGTGGAACTCGGCGCTGCTCTACGACATGATCTACACGCAGCCGGTCGTCTACGAGTTCGATCAGTTGAAGACGCCGACGCTGCTGCTCATCGGCGACAAGGACACCACCGCGATCGGCGGTGACTTCGCGCCGCCGGAGATTCGTCCGACGCTCGGACGTTATCCGGATCTCGCGAAACTGGCGAAGGAGCGTATCGAGGGTGCGAAGCTCGTCGAGTTTCCCGAGTTGGGCCATGCGCCGCAGATGCAGGATCCGCAGGCGTTTCATAAGGCGCTGCTGGAAGGGCTGGCGGCAGTCCGGTAACCCTGCAGCCCGCCTTTTGCGCCGGGCCCTCCCGCGATAACATCCATCGATTGAAGGGCATCGGCCGATAGACGTAATCATCGGCCGATGCAACGCTTTTCAAGTATTGCTTCAACACGTCGACGTGCTTCCCATTCGCGTTTCAGCGCTCACCCGGTGGGACGTTTATTAGCTGCATGAGTTGATGCCGGGATTTCTCACCAGGAGAAAACATGCCCCAGCCTAAACATCCAGCCGACGGAGAAGCGCGCAGAGTGTTTCTCAAGAACGTCGCGGTCGCCGGCATGGCGACCGGCCTGTCGGGCGTGGTCGGCGATGCGATCGCACAGACTGACGCGTCGTCGTCGAGTCCCACGGGCGCGGCGTCGAAGCCGGCGACGCGCTCGACCCTCGACATCAACCAGCAGTACGCCAGCTTTCTCTCCTTCGCGGACGCACAGGATTTCGAGGATGCGCGCCGTGGACTCATCGCCACGCTGCCCGAGCCGGTGGTCATACAGGGGCAGGGCACGATTCCGGCCTGGAATCTCCAGCAGTTCGCCTTCGTGAACGGCGGCCCCGAGAACAACGCGCCGCCCACGGTCAACCCGAGCTTGTGGCGCAATGCCAAGCTCAACATGAATCACGGCCTGTTCCTGGTGGTCGACGGCATCTGGCAGGTGCGCGGCTACGACCTTTCCGTGATGAGCATCATCCGCGGGAATCAAGGCTATATCGTGGTGGATCCGTTCATCACGACGGAGGTCGCATCGACCGTATGGAAGCAGCTCGTCATCCCGCATCTGGGCGACAAGCCGATCACGCATGTCATCTACACGCACAGCCACGTCGATCACTACGGCGGCGTGCGCGGCCTCGTGAGCGATCAGGACCTGCAGTCCGGCAAGGTGAAGATCGTCGCGCCGGTCGGCTTCACCGAGGCGGCCGTCGGCGAGAACGTCATCGCTGGAAACGCGATGGGCCGCCGCGCGAGCTATATGTACGGCTCGCTTCTGCCGCGCAGCCCGACTGGCATCGTCGATGGCGGACTGGGGAAGACGACGTCGGTCGGCACGATCACGCTCGCCTTTCCATCGATGTTCGCCGAGAAGACCGGGCAGAAGATGACGCTCGACGGCGTGGATATCGAGATTCTGATGGCGCCGGAGTCCGAGGCGCCTTCCGAATTCATGTTCTACCTGCCGAAGTTCAAGGCGTTTTGCGCCGCCGAAGACGCGACGCACACGCTGCATAACCTTTACACGCTGCGTGGCGCCAAGGTCCGCGACGGGCTGCTCTGGTCAAAGTATCTGCAAACGTCCATCGACATGTGGGGCACGGACGCACAGGTGCTCTTCGCGTCGCATTACTGGCCGACGTGGGGCAATGACCGCATCCAGCCGTTCCTGCGTGCGCAGCGCGACATGTACCGGTATCTCCATGACCAGACCTTGCGGCTCGCGAACATGGGGCAGACGCCGCTCGAAATCGGCGAAGTGATTCGCCTGCCCGACAGTCTCGCGAAGCACTGGTACTGCAGGAGCTATTACGGAACCGTCTATCACGACGCGGTCGCGCAGTACAACCTGCGTCTGGGATTTTTCGACGGTGTGCCCGCGAATCTGCACAGGCTTCCGCCGACCGAAAGCGGCAAGCGATATGTCGAATACATGGGCGGCGCGGCGGCCGTCATCAAGAAGGCGCATGGATCGTTCGACAAGGGCGACTATCGATGGGTCGCCGAAGTGATGAATCATGTCGTGTTCGCGGAGCCGCAGAACGTGGCGGCGAAGCAGTTGCTCGCGGACGCCTATGAACAGCTCGGCTATCAGGCCGAGTCGGCGCCGTGGCGCAACTTCTATCTGACGGGCGCGATGGAGTTGCGCAAGGGCATCCAGAAAGTGCCTGCGCCGCAGCCGCAGAGCCCGGACACGATCCGCGCGATGCCGCTCGACATGTTCCTCGATTTTCTCGGCATCCGCCTCAATGGCGAGCGCGCCGCCGGCAAGACGGTCGCGTTCAATCTCACGCTCACCGACACGAAGGAGCAAGTCGCGCTCGGCGTGGAGAACAGCGCGATCCATTACTCGAAGGGCAAGATCTCGGATACGGCGGATGCATCGATCACGATGACGCGCGAGGATCTGAACAACATCATGCTCGGCACGACGAACATGCAAAAGCTCGTGATGTCGGGCGGCGCGAAGGTGGAAGGCAACAGTCAGCAGCTCGGCGAGTTTCTCACCTGGCTCGACACGTTCGAGTTCTACTTCAATATCGTTACGCCCTGAGGATCCGTCATGTGCGCCATCTGCAATTTCAGGATCGAGTTCGGCGTCGGTCATCCGGCGGCGTTGACGGTTGCAGTTGCCACGCGCAAGGCTATCGAGGCCGGGCTGATCGATCCCGTCGATGCGGAGCAAGGGCCGCTCGCCGCGGCCCGCGCGCGCATGTCCTCGATCGATGCGCTGAATCTGCTGCAGGCGCGCGTCGAAGAGACGCATACCCCGGAGCAGCTGCTGGCGCTGCCGGACTTCTACGTTTTCCTCGTCGAAAGCGACACATGGGGCTTTTTCCACGCGACTACCGACGGTTTCGATCCCGATATCGTCCCCGAGATGCCCGACGTGACGGCCACGGATGTCGCGCGACGCAGCAACATCATCGTGATGGCTGAAGCGGGCTTGCGCGCGTGGCTCGCGGGGCGGCTCGATGCGCACATGGCGTCGGGCCAGTCGCTCTTTTACGTCGACGCACCGGCGCTCGCCGGCGTGACGCTGACGGCGATGCTCCTCGACGCCGAATCTCCCGTGATCGACGAGCGCTGAGCCGCGCACAGGACCGCATCGTGAACGCATCACCTGCGCGATAGGGGGTGAAATGACCACATTCGTCGATCATCCGGAAGTGTTGTTCGTCGTGCTTCTCGTCCTGTTCATCGGTGCGGTGGCGTTCGGCGCGTTCGTGTTGCGGCGCTTCGCCGTGCTGCCGGCGGATGACCGCGAAGACTTCAACATTATTCAGACCTCCACGCTGACGTTGCTCGCGCTTCTGGTCGGATTCAGCCTTTCGATGGCGGTCAACCGCTACGACCTGCGCAAGACGCTGGAGGAAAGCGAAGCCAATGCCATCGGCACCGAGTACTCGCGCGCGGATCTGGCCAGCGCCGCCGTCGGCGCGAAGATCAAGTCCGCGCTGGTTCGCTACACGAAGCTGAGACTGGCCAACTACCGCACGCGCGCACCCGAGGCGCTCGCGAAAATCGTAAGCGACACGACCAATGTCGAGACCGAACTGTGGCAACTCGCGACTCAGGTGGCGAAGGACCAGCCGACGCCGATCGGCGCGCTCGTCGTCGCCGGCATGAACGACGTCCTGAACTCGCAGGACTACTCGGAAGCCGCGCGCATCAATCACATTCCGCTGGGCGCGTGGTATCTGATGATCGTCATCGCGCTGCTCGGTTGTGTCATGCAGGGTTACGGCGCGAAGGGGAAGCTGCGCAAAGGGCTGCTCATCATGATTCTGCCCGCGACGGTCGCCCTGTCGCTCGCGCTCATCGCGGATATCGACAGCCCGAAAGGCGGACTCATCCGCGTCGAGCCGCGAGATCTCGCGCGCCTGATGCAGTCGCTCGAGCCGTGACTCAGCCTCGACCGGGCGCGCACGACACGCGTTCGATCGCAGGCAACTGAACCGCCAGCGTGATGCCGCGCGCCACCATGAAGAGGGTGAGCGCGAGCCACAGTCCGTCATTGCCGAGCGATCCCGCGAGCGCCCAGGCGGCGAGCAGAAACACAGCGAGCGAGACGGCCATCGCTTTCATGAGTTCGTGCGTGCGGGTAGCGCCGATGAACACGCCGTCGAGCTGAAAGCCTGCCACCGATGCGAGCGGCAGAATCGACGCCCACGGCAGATAGCGCACCGCCGCCGCATGCACCACGGCCTGATCGGTCAGCCGGCCGATGATCCACGCACCGCTCATCCAGTAGACGACGGAAAAGCCCGCCGCGCCGATCGCCGACCAGAGCATCGTGATCTTCACGGCCTGCCGGAACGCGTGACGGTCGCGCGCGCCGGCCGCCGCGCCGACGAGCGCTTCGGCGGCGTGCGCGAAGCCGTCGAGCCCGAACGACATGAAGGTCTGAAAGTTCAGCAGGACGGCGTTGGCGGCGAGAATGGCGTCGCCCTGGCGCGCGCCGAGATGCGCGAACCAGCCATACGAGCCGAGCAGGCAGATCGTGCGGATGAAGATGTCGCGGTTGATCGCGACGAGCCGCCTGAGCGCGCGCGCATCGAAGAGTGCATGCAGCGCGAGCGGCGCGAGGCCGCGCGGACGCAGATGCCAGACGATCGCGAGGCCGAGCGCGAAGCCGCAGAAATCCGCGAAGGCGGTCGCCGCGCCGATGCCCGCGATGCCCCAGCCGAAGCGATACACGAACAGCAACACCGCGACGATGTTCACCAGATTGATGAAAATCTGCGTAACGAGCGCAAGCCGCACGCGCTGGCAGCCGAGCAAAAGCCCGAGCACGACGTAATTGCCGAGCGCGAAGGGCGCGGCCCAGATGCGCGCGTGGCAATACGCGCTCGCGGTGTCCTGCACGGCCGTGCTGCCACCCAGCGCGACGAGCCCATAGCGGATGATCGGCACTTGTAGCGCCAGCACCGCCGCGCCGATCACGAGCGCGAGCAGCAGGGCGCGCAGCACGCTCGCGCGCAACGCGTCGTCGTCGTGCGCGCCGAACGCCTGCGCGACGAGTCCGGTCGTGCCCATGCGCAGAAAGCCGAAGCCCCAGAACACGAAGCTGAACACGAGCCCCCCGAGCGCGACGCCGCCGAGATACTGCGGCCCGTCGAGATGCCCGGCGACGGCCGTGTCGACCGCGCCGAGAATCGGCTGCGTGAGGTTCGCGAGGACGATCGGAAACGCGAGCATCAACACGCGCTTGTGCCAGTGCACGGGCAGCGCGGCGGCTTCGGTCGAATCGTTTTGTGGGGTCGTCTGCAAGATGTTCGGGCTGATGGGTCGTGACAAGGGCGTCATTGTCCGGAGCGGACGCGAACCGCGCAACTTCACACGAACGTCGATAATGCGCGTCATGAAAACATTCGCGCTCTATGTCGTCACGGCCATCGCCGAGATCGCCGGCTGCTATTTTCCATATCGATGGCTCAGGACGGGCGGATCGCCATGGCTCATCGTGCCCGGCGCGGTGTCGCTTGCGCTGTTCGCGTGGCTGCTCACGCTGCACGACACCGCGGCGGGGCGCGTGTATGCGGCCTACGGCGGCGTGTATATCGGCGTGGCGATCGCGTGGCTATGGGCCGTCGACCGCATTCGGCCGACGGCGTGGGATGTCGCGGGCGCGACGATCGCGCTCATCGGCATGGGCGTGATCGCGTTTCAGCCGCGCGTCTGACACGTCTCAGGCTTCCAGCGCCAGCAGCGCAAAGGTCGCGAGCCAGTGCTCGCCCATGTAATCGCCCGCGACATGCGCGATGCCCGACGCCAGATGTTCGTGCGCGGCGGCTTCGAGCACCGCGACGCGCGCGTCGCCCGCCGGCAGCGCCCGCGCGATCGTGCGCTGGCACCACGCGCGGGAGAGGTTCAGGCCGTCGAGGTGCGCGAGCTTGCCGTCGCTGCGATCGGTGACGATGGCGGGCGCGAAAAGCGTCGCCGGCTCGCGCGCGGCGATGCGCAGCAGAAACCGATCGAACCAGCCGACGAAGCGTTCGCCCGGCAGCACATGCCGCATCAGCACGGCTTCCATCAGCGACGGCGACAGGAATTCGTCGCCCGCCGGCTCCCACGCCTGGCAGGCTTCGTCATGCTCGAACCAACGCAAGGCCGTGTCGCTCAGCAGGCGCTCGAAACCCGCGTTTTGCGTGACGCGCGCGTAACCCATCGCGAGCGTCAGCGCGAACGCCATGTTGAAGTGCGTGCCGACCCGAAGCGGATACGTCGACTTCGGCAGAAATTCCTCGAAGCGCGCGACGAACGCATCGGCGAGCGGGGCCAGCGTGCGGGCCCAGCGCGCGCCGTCATCGGATTGCATCGAGTGGAGCTGGCCCGCGAGGGCGAGCAGCCACGCCCAGCCGTACGGCCGCTCGAAGCCGCGCGCGGCGGGCCGCCGCAGATACGCGACTTCGGCCGCGACGTTGGCGGCGGTGAAGTGTTCGTCGATCACCCCGCGGATACGCGACGCTTCCGGCAGCTCGGGAAAGCGGTCGACGAGCCGCGCGATCAGCCAGTAGCCGTGCACGCACGAATGCCAGTCAAAGCTGCCGTAGAAGATCGGATGCAGCGCGCGCGGGCTCGCGACGTCGGCTTCGCTCGCCATCACGTGATCGAGCTTGTTCGGATATTCGCGCGTCAGATGGCCGAGCGCGACCTGGGCAAACTTCGACGCAAGCGCTGCGTCGAGGGTGATGGGCTGGTGCTGGTTCATGCGGTCCTCGTCGATGCGAATCGTGATCCCGAGACTTTATCGATAAATAATCGGCAAAATCTTTGATCAGGGTAATTACCGATGACGAACGGACAAGGCAGCCGTGAATCGCGTCGAAAGCGCCGCGAGCGCGCCATCGACGGAATTTTCCGGCGACATCCGGCCGTCTTGCGCGCGCCACGATCGCGCGCCTTCGTCCGAACCCTCGTATAAACTTGCGCCCGAACGCCGCCAAGAGCGCTCGAACCGGGGCCATGAGCCCCGGCAAACGCCATCCAGAACGTGACCAAGAGATCAGAAACAACATGACCGACCTTCCCGCTTATACCGCAGAGGACACCCGGCGCCGCGTTTTCGCCATCGTCGGCGCCTCGTCGGGCAACCTCGTCGAGTGGTTCGACTTTTATATCTACTCGTTCCTCGCGCTGTATTTCTCGGCGGCGTTTTTCCCGGGCGGCAACCCGACGGTGCAGTTGCTGAACACCGCGGGCGTGTTCGCGGCAGGCTTTCTGATGCGCCCGATCGGCGGATGGCTGTTCGGCCGCATCGCCGACAAGCACGGCCGCCGCAACGCGATGATGATCTCCGTGCTGATGATGTGCGGCGGCTCGCTCGTCATCACCTTCCTGCCGACCTATTCGTCGATCGGCGCGTGGGCGCCGTTCCTGCTCCTGATCGCGCGCCTGTTCCAGGGCTTGTCCGTGGGCGGCGAGTACGGCACGAGCGCAACCTACATGAGTGAAGTGGCGCTGCGCGGCCGGCGCGGTTTCTTCGCGTCGTTTCAATACGTGACGCTGATCGGCGGGCAGCTTGCCGCGCTGCTCGTGCTCGTGGTCCTGCAAATGTTCCTGTCGACGGAAGAGCTGAAGGCCTGGGGCTGGCGCGTGCCGTTCTTCATCGGCGCGTGCGCGGCGCTGGTTTCGCTGTACCTGCGCCGTTCGCTCGATGAAACCTCGACCGCCGAAACGCGCGATCGCAAGGAAGCGGGCACGCTCGCCGGCCTGATGCAGCACAAGGCGGCGTTCATGACCGTCGTGGGCTTCACGGCGGGCGGCTCGCTCATTTTCTACACGTTCACGACCTACATGCAGAAGTATCTGGTCAACACGGCGGGCATGCACGCGAAAACCGCCAGCAACGTGATGACCGCCGCGCTCTTCGTCTACATGCTGCTGCAGCCGCTGTTCGGCGCGCTCTCGGACCGCATCGGCCGCCGCGCGTCGATGCTGTGGTTCGGCGCGCTCGCGACCATCGGCACGGTGCCGCTGCTGCACGCGCTGTCCACGGTGGCAAGCCCGGTCACGGCGTTCGTGCTGGTGGTGATCGCGCTCGCGATCGTGAGCTTCTATACGTCGATCAGCGGTCTCATCAAGGCGGAAATGTTCCCGCCGGAAGTGCGCGCGCTGGGCGTGGGCCTGTCGTACGCGGTCGCCAACGCGGTGTTCGGCGGCTCGGCGGAATATGTCGCGCTGTGGCTCAAGTCGGTGGGCAGCGAATCGACCTTCTTCTGGTATGTCACCGTGATGTGCGCGATTTCGCTCATCGTTTCATGGCGCATGCTCGATCCGAGCAAGGAAGGGTATCTGCGCAACGAGCCGTAAGTCGGCGCTCATGCAGGCGTCCTGTCGCGCGCTCGCCTCAAACGGGGACGCCGTCGTCCGCCACGCTTGCCGATGACGGTAACATGGTGTTTTATGCGGTATGTGGACGGCGCACCGGTCGAGGTGCGCAGCGATATTCGGGAACCGGATATGCATGCGCGCGGATCTGACGCGCGCAACGCCGATGCGCACTGTCGGGCGCATCGGTCTGCCTGGAGCCTGTTCATGGAAGATTTCGACGAAACGCTGTTCCTTGTCTGGCGTGCCAACCTCAACGTTCTGGTCGGTTCGCCGGGAGGCGCTGGGCGCCTCGCGCGCATGATGAGCTTCTCGCCGACGTTCATGAAGCTGATCGTCGCCGGTCAGCGCGATTTCAACGAGGAATTCGTGCGCGGCATCGAGCTCGTGACGGGCCTGCCGCCGCACTGGATGGACGAGCGCCGCACGCTGGAGGAAGTCCCGCTCGACGTTTTGCGCGCGATCGACGAGGAAACGCCGATGGCCGTGTTTCGCGGCACGGCCCATCCCGCGCCGAAGCGCTCCGTGCTGCGCGGCCCGGAGCCGCTGCTGTCCCAGACGGAAGCGACCCGCCGCGTCGCCGATCTCGCCCAGCAGCAGGCCGAGGCGAACCGTCGCGATCTGCTCTTTCGCAAGAATCGCGAACTGCTTTCACAGGATTTGCGTCGCCTGGAGCGCCAGCTCGGCCTGCTTCAGGTCGAAGGGATGCAGCCGAAAGTCGACGAACTCATCGCCTCGGATCGTATGAGCGAGGCGGCGAAGGCCGACCTGACCGGACGTCTCGAACAGATCGACAAGCACGTGAAGCTCTTACATCAGCATGTCGAGAAGCTCGTGGTGCTGCTGTCGAGCCCGGACGAGCCCGACGCGGGCGAATAACTACTGTTTCCTGCGGTCCTTCGGGGTGTCAGGCTCGGGGTGCACGGCGATCGGATCGCTTGCGGGGAAGGTTTCGTCCAGCGCTTCGTCGAGCAGATCGTCTTCGTTATCCGGTTTCGGCTGCTCCTGCTTCGAAGGTACATCTCGGCTGGCTTTCGTCATGGCGCGCTCCGTGATGCGAAGTCATGGTCGATTCAATATAGCAGTCCCGATGCGCCCCCGCAGTCAGCCCTCGCGACGGTAATCCGCCGGGCGCACGCCCGTCCACTTTCTGAATGCGCGCCGGAACGCGCTTGGTTCCGCGAAGCCGAGCGCATCGGCGATCTGCGGGATCGTGTCCTGCGTGTGGGCGAGGCGCGCGATCGCGAGGTCGCGTCTCAACGCGTCCTTGATCGTCTGGTAGGTCAGTCCTTCCTGTTTCAGGCGGCGCCGCAGCGTCGCTTCGGCCATATGGAGCGCCGCCGCGATACTTTCGGCTTCGGGCCAGTCGGTCGGCGCGGTTTGCCTGAGGCGCGTTCTGATGCGCGCCGCGAGCGAATCCGGATTGCGATACTTCACGATGAAATTCGCCGGCGCGTCGCGCAGAAAGCGCTTGAGCGTGGCGGGCGTCTGCACGACCGGCAGCGCCGCGCATTCAGCCGACAGGTCGACGAACGAGCGCGGCGCGTCGAAACGCAGATCGTTGCAGAACATCAGCCGGTATTCGTCGCTGTCGGCGGGTTCGGGGCAGCGCAGATGCGCCGCGAGCACCGGAACGCGCCGCCCGAGCAGCCAGCACAGCAGCCCGTACACGAGGATGAAGCCTGTCGCGTAGGCGAACATCGTCTTGGGCTCGCCCTGATCCTCGAGCCAGATGCGCACGCGCATGTCCCCGATTTCGGGCTCGAACGTCAGCTCGTCGAGCACGAGGCGCATGAAGTTCGCGATGCGCGCGAGCGCCTGCGCGCCGTCGCGCGAGGACAGCGCCGCGTGGCATAGCAGCACGAAGCTGCCGCGCCGCATCGGATGCGCGTCCTGGCCGAAAAACTCGTCGTCGAGCGCGTCGGCGGTGGCGTTCCACAGCTTGCCGTACTGCACCGGCGACACGCGCGCACGCGGCGAATCGAGCGTCGCCGGCGCGATCCCCGCGGCGGCCAGCAAATGCGCGCGCGCGACGCCCCGCGCCTCGGCGCAGCGCAACGCCGCTTCGACGAGACTCACGGAAATCGAATCGCGCTCGATCTTCTTTTTGGGACTTGGGGTTGTCACTAGGTGGCCAAAGCGCTCAGTTAGCGTGATCGTTTTGGGCATCGGCGAACGTCCGGCGATTGCCTAGACTCGTGCTCAGACGGCCCATCCGCCCTTCATCGACGACCCGGCGGCGGCCAGAAAGTGTATACGATCGATACGGCCCGCCGCGCCGCCCCAGCCCCATTCACCGAAGACGAAACATGATCGACGCATTTCTCACCGAAGAGCAGCGCATGATCCGCGACGCGGCTCGCCAGTTCGCAACCGAAGTGCTCGCGCCGAACGCGGGCCAATGGGACAAGGACGGCGCCATTCCCGACGCCGTCGTGCGGCAACTGGGCGAACTCGGCCTGCTCGGCATGATCGTGCCCGCCGAGCTTGGCGGCACCTTCAGCGACTACACCGCCTACGCGCTCGCGATGGAAGAAATCGCGGCCGGCTGCGCGTCCTGCGCGACGCTGATGAGCGTGCACAATTCCGTCGGCTGCGGTCCGATCCTCGCCTACGGCAGCGATGCGCAAAAAGCCGAATGGCTGCCGAAACTCGCGAGCGGCGAGATCATCGGGGCGTTTTGTTTGACGGAGCCGCAGGCGGGCTCGGAAGCGAACAACCTGCGCGTGCGCGCCGTCGAGAAGGACGGCAAGTGGGTGCTCTCCGGCAGCAAGCAGTTCGTCACGAACGGCAAGCGCGCGGGCGTGGCGATCGTCTTCGCCGTCACCGATCCCGATCAGGGCAAGCGCGGCATTTCGGCCTTCATCGTGCCTACGAACACGCCCGGCTTCAACGTCGGCGCGCCCGAGCACAAGCTCGGCATCCGCGCCTCCGATACCTGCCCGATCACCTTCGACGATTGCACGATTCCCGCAGGGAATCTGCTCGGCAAGCGCGGCGAGGGTCTTAAGATCGCGTTGTCGAATCTGGAGGGCGGGCGCATCGGCATTGCGGCGCAAGCGCTCGGCATCGCGGGCGCGGCGTTCGATGCGGCGCGCGCCTACGCCAAAGAGCGCGTGCAGTTCGGCAAGCCGATCCACGAACATCAATCGGTCGCGAACATGCTCGCCGACATGCAGACGCAGATCAACGCCGCGCGCCTGCTGATCCATCACGCGGCGCGCATGCGCACGGAAGGCGTTCCGTGTCTGTCGGAGGCTTCGCAGGCGAAGCTGTATGCGTCGGAGATGGCCGAGCGCGTATGTTCCGACGCGATCCAGATTCACGGCGGATACGGCTATCTGCAGGACTATCCCGTGGAGCGTCACTATCGCGATGCGCGCATCACGCAGATCTACGAAGGCACGAGCGAAGTGCAGCGGATGGTGATCGCACGCAACGTTTGACTCGCTGCCAAAAAAAGAACTCATGGAGACGCAATGAACGAAGCCCAGGGATTCATCGACGCACGCGATTTTCTGTTTGCCCATCGCACCGATTACGACACCGCGTATCGCGACTTCAGATGGCCGTCGCTGGATCGCTTCAACTGGGCGCTCGATTATTTCGACCCGATGGCGCGCGGCAACGATGCGCCCGCGCTGCATATCGTCAACGAAAGCGGCGGCGAGACGCGCCTCTCGTTCGCGCAGATGAGCGAGCGCTCCGCGCGCGTCGCGAATCATTTGCGCGGCCTGAACGTGAAGCGCGGGGAGCGCATCCTGCTGATGCTGCCGAACCGCGTCGAGCTATGGGAAACGATGCTCGCCGCGATGAAGCTCGGCGCGATCGTCCTGCCCGCGACCACGCAGCTCGCGCCCGCCGACCTGCGCGACCGCATCGCGCTGGGTGGCGTGCAGCACGTGATCGTCGATGCGGCGGAGATGCAGAAGTTCGATGGCATCGACGTGCCTGGACTGCGTATCGCCGTGGGCAGTGCGGTGGAGGGCTGGCTCGCCTATGAAGCCGCCTATGACGCTTCGCCCGAATTCGTCGCGGATGCCGTAACGAACGCGAACGATCCCTATCTGCTGTATTTCACGTCGGGCACGACGTCGAAGCCCAAGCTCGTCGCGCACACGCATCAGAGCTATCCGGTCGGGCATCTGTCGACGATGTACTGGATCGGCCTGCAACCCGGCGACGTGCACTGGAACATCAGTTCGCCCGGCTGGGCGAAGCACGCGTGGAGCTGCTTTTTCGCGCCGTGGAATGCGCAGGCGTGCGTGTTCATCTACAACTTCAGCCGTTTCGATGCGGCCCGCGCGCTCGACGTGCTCGTGCAACACGAAGTCACGACGCTCTGCGCGCCGCCGACCGTGTGGCGCATGCTCGTGCAGGAGCCGCTCGCATCGTACAAGGTGAAGCTGCGCGAGATCGTCGGCGCGGGCGAGCCGCTCAATCCCGAAGTCGTCGAGCGCGTGCAGGCGGCGTGGGGCGTGCCGATCCGCGATGGCTACGGCCAGACCGAAACCACCGCGCAGATCGCGAATACGCCGGGCCAGCGTCTCGAGCCGGGCTCGATGGGCCGCCCGCTGCCGGGTTATCGCGTGGCGCTGCTCGATCCCGATGGCAATCCGGCGGAGGAGGGCGAGATCGCGCTCGTGCTCGATCCGCCGCCGCTCGGCCTGATGACCGGTTACGCCGACAATCCCAAGGCCACCGAGAACGCGATGCGCGGTGGCTTCTATCGCACGTCCGACGTCGCGGCGCGCGGCGCGGACGGCTACTTCGTCTATGTCGGCCGCGCGGACGACGTGTTCAAGTCGTCGGATTATCGGCTGAGCCCGTTCGAACTGGAGAGCGTGCTGATCGAGCATGAAGCAATCGCGGAAGCGGCCGTCGTGCCGAGCCCCGATCCGCTGCGCCTCTCGGTGCCGAAGGCGTTCGTCACGCTGCGCCACGGCTATTCGATCGGACCGGAGCTCGCGAGGAGCGTGTTCGCGTTCTCACGCGAGCGGCTCGCGCCCTACAAGCGCATCCGCCGCCTGGAGTTCGCGGAACTGCCGAAGACGATTTCCGGCAAGATCCGCCGCGTCGATCTGCGCAGACAGGAAATCGCGCGCACGCAGGACGGCGCGCGCGGCGAGTTCGAGTTCTGGGAAGAGGATTTCCCGGAGCTGCGTCAGACCAGCAAAGCCGACTGAAAGGAATCCTCACGATGATCGAAGTCACGCGCGACGGTGCAGCCGTCACGATTCGTCTCGCCCGGCCCCCTGCCAACGCGTTCACCACCGATGGTCTGGCCGCGTTGCAGGAAACCGTCGACAGCCTGAACCGCGACGCGCAGGTGCGCGCGATCGTCGTGACGGGCACGGGCCCGAAGTTCTTCAGCGCGGGCGCGGATCTCCATCAGTTCGCCGATGGCGACAAGGCCCACGCGCGCCTCGCCGCGCAACGCTTCGGCGCGGCATTCGAGGCGTTGCAAAACGCGCGCGCGGTGACGATCGCCGCGATCAACGGCTACGCGATGGGCGGCGGTCTCGAATGCGCGCTCGCCTGCGATATCCGCATCGCCGAGGAGCATGCGCAGATGGCGCTGCCGGAAGCGTCGGTCGGACTGCTGCCGTGCGGATGCGGCACGCAGACGCTGCCGTGGCTCGTCGGCGAAGGCTGGGCGAAGCGCATCATTCTGACGGGCGAGCGCGTGGATGCGCGGACCGCATTGCGCATCGGGCTCGTCGAGGACGTGGTCGCGAGCGGCGGCGCCTATGACGCCGCGTTGACGATCGCGGCCCGCGTCGCGTCGATGAGCCCGGACGCCGTCGCGTACTCGAAGCCGCTGATTCACGCCGCGCGCGAAGGCATGCCGCGCCGCGCGGCGCTGGCGCTGGAGCGCGAGCGCTTCGTCGATCTCTTCGATGGCGCGAATCAGCGCGAAGGCGTCGCCGCGTTTATCGAAAAACGCAAGCCGCGGTGGAGCGCGTCATGAGCACGCAAGAACTGTTGCGCGCCACGCCGGAGGTCGGCTGCGAGATCGTCAACCGCGTGGCGATTGTCACGCTCGACCGGCCGCACGCACTGAACGCGCTGTCGCACGACATGATCGCGCTGCTCACCGACATCTTCGCGCAGTGCGCCGGGGACGATTCCGTCGCGGCGGTCGTGCTGCGCGGCGCGGGCGACAAGGCGTTCTGCGCGGGCGGCGACGTGCGCAAGCTCTATCACGCGGCGCGCAACGATCCGCATCACGAGACGCCGTGGCTGAAATTCTTCATCGAAGAATATCGGCTCGATTTCATGGTGCATCGCTTTGCGAAGCCCGTGATTGCGCTGATGGACGGCATCGTGATGGGCGGCGGCATGGGGCTCGCGCAAGGCGCGGCGTTGCGCATCGCGACCGAGCGCACTCGCATGGCGATGCCCGAGACGCGCATCGGCCTGTTGCCCGATGTCGGCGCGACGCACTTTCTGCGCGTGCTGCCGCGCGATCTCGCGCTGTACGTTGGCCTCACGGGCGCGCGTCTGTCGGGCGCCGATGCGAAGCGCGTCGGACTCGCGGACGAATGCGTGCCATCGACATGGCTGCGCGGTTTCATCGAGCGCCTCGAAAAGCTGCGCTGGGACGACGCGCAGGATGCAATGACGCAATTGAAGCGCGTGTTCGTGCCGCGCGCGAACATCGAACGTCACGCGCCGCTCGACGATATCCGCGCGCAGATCAGGCGTCACTTCGACGTGCGCGCAAGGGGCGGCGTGGAGCGCATCGCCGCGTCGCTGGCGACGGACGAATCGGACTGGGCGCGCTCGACGCTCGCCACGCTCGAAAGCCATTCGCCGACCATGCTCGAAGTGACGTGTCACGCGCTTCTGCGCGGCCGTCAGATGACGCTCGCGGACTGCTTTCGCATGGAACTGGGCGTCGTGTACCGCGCGATCGATGACGGCGATTTCGTCGAAGGCGTGCGTGCGCTCATCATCGATAAGGACGAGCGGCCTCGTTTCGCGCCGACCACACTCGCGCAGGTGCGCGCCGAGCGCGTGCAGCACTTTCTCTCGTCGCCGTGGCGCAAGGAGATGCATCCGCTCGCCGAACTGTGCGCCTGATCTCCCGACGGAATTCGCAAGCAAATGTTTCCGCGGCGAACCGTCGAATTGTCCGATGGTCGAAAGGGACCTGTCTAACATCGGACAATTCAAGAGGAGAAACCGACCATGTCGAACCGTAGGTCACGGATCGCACTTCTGTCGGCCGGCATCGCATTCGCGTTGATTGCGCCGGCGGCATCGTACGCACAACTCAATCTCCAGCAGTTCGGCTTCGGCAGCGGCAAGTCCGACGTGGCGGCGGGCGCGAACGGCGCGGCGCAGCCTTCGGCGCTAAACTCGCTCGTGCAGAACTATCTCGGCGCGAACCAGCAGGTGCTCTCGGGGCAATCGAATCTCGCATCGGCGATGGGCATGCCGAGCGTCGCGACTCAGGCGCAATCGGCGGCAGGTTTGCTGTCGGGCGCATCGGGCGGCAGCGGCGTGCCGAGCACGAGCGTGTTGTCGCAACTGGGCGGCACGCAGCAGAACGTGTCGCAATCGTTGATGCAGGCGTTCTCGAACGGTTCCACGACTCCGCCGACGGCCGCGAGCAAGCAGACTTTCAGCGACGGCCTCGCCTCGCTGGGGCAGGGCGTGAAGCAGTACGCCGGCCTGCAGTCGAACCTCGGCGCGGTGACGAATTCGATGAACATGTCGTCGCTCCTGCAAGCAGGCTCGAATCCGGCAACCGCGCAGGCGGCGACCTATATCGCGCAATCCGCGCCGGGACAGTTGCAGTCGCTCGTGCAGACGCTCACGCAAGCGGTGCAGTACGCGAAGACCAATGGCATTTCGGTGCCGTCGATCGCGACAGCGGCTTTGAGCGGCGCGAAGTGACGTAGTGCCGCGCGGCGACGTTCCGCGCAAAAGAAAAGCGGCGGGCTCGATTCGAGCCGCGCCGCTTTTTTGCGTGAGATTGCCGGGGATCGTCCGGTTTGCTAACCGGTGGCGTGCCGCATCGCAAGACGCCTGAGCACGGGCAGCGCGTGCGGCCGGCGCGTTTCGGGCGCAAGCGGCGGGAGATAGGAAATGTCGGCGACATCGGCCAGTTGTTGCGTGAGCGGGTCAGGATCGAGCACTTCGAGCGCGGGCGGCTCGACCGGTTCGGCATTGACATGCTCCGGTTTGTCGACGTTGATGCCGAGCGCATGGCGCACGTCCACGCCGCGAATATGCACCTTGTAGCCGGCGTCATTCAGCACGCGCTCGCGCGACTTCCAGAACTCGAGCGCGGAGGCGGTCATCGGATGATGCGACACGTATTCGACCACGATCTCATAGCCACGCACTTTCGGATAATTCAACAGCAATTTACCCGAACGAATATAACGAATGTAGCGGTCGATTTTCTTCGTGAGCAAATCCTGATGCTCTCGTTCATCGCGCCAGTCGAGCTCGTCGAAGAGCCCGACATAGACGCGCCTGAAGAGAATATTCACTCCGATGTAATCGATGGCGTCCACGTCACGCAAAGACATGGTCAATCCCCTGCGCCCTCAGACGGGCAAATAGCGATGGATTGCATTGTAGCGGATATACCCCATCGAATAATCGTGAAACACCGTGTTAACCGGCCGATAATCTCATTTTCGTAAGAGTCCGAATTCTCGATTTAAGCGCAATCTGATTGTCGAGAACAAATACAACAAATCGCGACTCTATTTTTCAATTAAGTCCGCCTTCTCGATGCGTCCGCGAGATCCCGTGTGGAAGGGGTTTTCGCGATTTCTTCGTTGCTCATCGCCTCGACTTGCGGCAGCGGCGGCTGCTCGTTGATCCACGCATTCAGAATCGTCGACGTCACCGCGAGAATCACGGGGCCGATGAACAATCCGACTATTCCGAACGCGAACATGCCGCCGAGTACGCCGGAGAGAATCAGCAGCATCGAGAGATTCACGCCGCGCTTGATGAGAATGGGCCGCAGGAAGTTGTCGAGCATCGCGATCATGATCGACCACACGAGCAGCAGCGACGCGGCGACATTCGAGCCATGCCAGAAAAGGAAGGCGACGCCGCCGAGCAACGGCAGCAGCGGGCCGATCTGCGCGAGGCACAGCATCAGCATGATGGCCGTGATGATGCCCGCAGCCGGCACGCCCGCGATCGCGAGCCCGATGCCGCCGAGCGCCGACTGCGTGACCGCCGTCACGACGATGCCGAGCGCCACCGCGCGGATCGCGAGGCCGGCGAGCTTGACGGCTTCCGCGCCGCGCTGCGCGGCGATGCGCGTCGCGAAGCGCGTGGCGAAGCGTCCGGCCGCCTCGCCATTCATGTACAGGATGCCGGAGATGATGACGGTGATCACCATGTGCATCACGAACACACCGACGACAGCGGCATGCGAGAGCATCCAGCGCGCGGCGATCGTCACATAGGGCTCGAGCTTCGCGAGCAGGCCGCCGGGGCCGGCGTCGGAGAGCGACTGCCATTCCGTCGCGACGCGCGCGCCCGCGACCGGTATGTCATGCACCCAGCCCGGCGGCGGCGGCAGCGCGTAGCTGGGCAGGCTCTTGATGGCGGCCATGATCTCGCCGCCATGCAAGGCGAGCGTCGAAATCGCTTCGTAAAGCGGCAGCACGATGACGATCAGGAGTATCAGCAGCATGATGGTCGTCGCGAGCCAGCGGCGGTTGCCGCAGCGGCGCTGCACGCCGCGCATGAGCGGCCAGGTCGCGACGACGATCGTCGTGGCCCAGATGAGGCCCGGCAGAAACGGTCGCAGGACGTAGAGACTGCCGACCGTGAGCGCGGTCAGGATCGTGATGACGAGCAGGATGCGGGCGATATCCACCGGCTGGCGGGGATTCGGATTCGGCGGCCCGTTGGATACGGTTGGCATGGTGCGTCCGGATGAAAGTGATTGTCGATGCGGCGCTCGAATACGGGCATGGCGCGCAACGAAAGATGAACGAGCGGCAAGCCGCTCCCGGCGTGATGGGCGCAATCATAGCGGCACTCCAATCCATACTACTAAAAATCGGAGGGCGCCTGCCCCTGAAATACCCTTCGTGCGACGCGTGACGCATCGAACGCAGTCTTTGCACGAAATCTGGCAATGCGTTTTTAAATTGCCTATTCTTTTTTGCGGGCGCAGAAGAGAGCATGCAATGCTCCGCCGCGCGCCACGAGGACGATACAAAAACGACTTGGGAGACTGTCATGACCGGTTTTTCCCGTACCTCGCTCGCTCCGCTCATTGTTGCTCTCGGTGCTTTCGGAATCGTGACATCCCACGAGGCCAGGGCCGCCGAGGAAATCCAGAACGCCAACACGACGCAGGCATCGCCGGTTCCGAGTTCGCTGCGACCCATCTCGCAGCAACAGCTCGACGGCGCCGCGGGCGACAGCGCGTCCTGGCTGCATTCGAACGGATCGTATGCCGAAACGCGCTACGCGCCCGCGACGCAGATCAACACGTCGAATGTGGCGAAGCTCAGGCCCGCGTTCATCTTTCAGACCGCGGTGATGGAGTCGATGGAAACCGCGCCGATCGTCTCGAACGGCGTGATGTTCCTCACCACGTCGTACAACCACGTCTATGCGATCGACGCGGTGACGGGCAAGGAGTTCTGGCATTACAAGCACAAGATGGGGCCGGTGACGACCTTCTGCTGCGGTCCGAACAACCGCGGCGTGGCGATCTCGGGCAACCGCCTCTTCATGGGCACGCTCGATTCGAAGCTCGTCGCGCTCGACGCGAAGACCGGCAACGTGCTGTGGTCGACGCAGATCGCCGATCCGGAAGAGGGCTACTCGGAAACGATGGCGCCGGTCGTCGTCGACGACAAGGTGCTGATCGGCACGAACGGCGGCGAGTACGGCATACGCGGCTTCGTGAAGGCGTTCGACGCGAACTCCGGCCAGTTGCTGTGGACCTTCTACACAATTCCCGACACGGGCAGCGAAGGCGTGTGGGCGGAGAACGATGCGGTCGGCCGCAACATGAAGCGCGACATCGCGGCGGAAAAGAAGACGCTTGCGGACAAGGGCACGGACTTCAACAAGACCCTCGGCGGCGGCGTCTGGATGGCGCCCGCGATCGATCGCAAGACGCGCACGGTGTACTTCGTCGTCGGCAATCCGTCGCCGGACCTCTATGGCGCGATTCGCCCCGGTGACAATCTCTATACGGATTCGCTCGTCGCCGTCGATCTCGATACCGGCAAGTACAAGTGGCACTTCCAGTACATCGCGCACGACGTGTGGGATCTCGACGCGGTGAGCCCACCGATTCTCGTCGACGTGAAGGACAAGAACGGACAGATGATTCCCGCCATCATCCACGGTGGCAAGACCGGTTTCGTCTACGTGCATGACAGGCGTGACGGCAAGCTCATCCGCATTTCCGAGGCGATGATCCCGCAGGAAGGCGTCTGGACCCTGCCGACGTCGACCGGCGCACGCATGCTGCCGGGCGCGAACGGCGGCGTCGAATGGTCACCGATGGCGTTCAGCCCGAAAACGCGCATGGCCTACGCGGCGAACCTGCATCAGCCGATGACGTATCAGGTCGAGGAAGCGGCGTATCCCGGCGGCAAGCTGTGGCTCGGCGGCGCGTTCAAGACGATTCCGTCCGAGCAGCAATGGGGCAGGCTCGTCGCGGTGAATGTCGATACCGGCAAGATCGCATGGGCTTACAAGACCGATCAGCCGTTGATCGGCGGCGTGCTCGCGACCGCGGGCGGGCTCGTGTTCAACGGCGAGGGCAACGGCCTCTTCCGCGCCTTCGACGCCGCCACCGGCCGCAAGCTCTGGGAGTTCCAGTGCGGCGCGGGCGTCAATGCGCCGGCGGTGTCGTACATGGTGAACGGCAAGCAGTACGTCGCGGTCGCGGCGGGCGGCAACACGCAACTCGACTTCAAACGCGGCAATAGCCTGCTCGTGTTCGCGCTGCCCTGATGATGACGCACGCCAAACGTGTACGGGTCTGGCTCGTCTACGTGCTGTGGATCGTCGCGTGCGTGCTGCTGTCGCTGCCTGCTCTCTCTCGCGCGAATGCGCAGGCGGTTGCCGCGAAGGCCGCCGTCTGCACTTCGTGTCACGGGCTCGGCGGCAACTCGACGACGGGCGATTATCCCTCGCTCGCCGGGCAGACCTCGCGCTATCTCTATCTGCAACTGCGCGACTTCAAGGCGGGCCGCCGCAGCGATCCGCGCATGTCGCCGATGGTCGCGAACCTCTCGCTCGACGACATGCACGACCTCGCCGATTACTTCGCCGCGCAAAAGCCGATCGCCACCGACTTCAAGGCGGACCCGGTGAAGGTCGAGGCGGGCAGGAAGAAGTCCGAAGAGATTCTCTGCACGATGTGCCATCTCGGCGGCTTCTCGGGGCAAAACGAGATTCCGCGCGTCGCGGGCCAGCAGTATCCGTACATCGTGAAACAGTTGCAGGACTTCCGCGACAGGAAGCGCACCAACGACGCGGGCAACATGACGAGCGTGTCGAAGAATCTGACGGACGCGGATATCGAGAACCTGGCGAACTACATCGCGAATCTGCAATGACGCTTCACGGGGACGCTTATAACGATGACAAGAACCCTTCGCTGGTTGACATTGACTTTATCGATGACGAGCGCATTGGCTTGCGCGCAGCAGGACGCCTACACGCTCAACGAACGCCTGCTTTCGGCCGTTCGCGAAGGCGATCAGGCGGCTGTCACGCGTCTCATCGACGAAGGCGCGGCGATCGATTCACGCAACCGCATCGGCGACACGCCGCTCATCAGCGCATGCAAGAAGGGCTTGACGCCGATGGCGCGCATGTTGATCGAGCGCGGCGCGAACGTGAGCCAGGCTGACGTGCAGGGCATCACGCCGCTGATGGCCACGGCCTTCGACGGCAACGACGAAATCGCCGCGCTGCTCATCGCGCATCATGCGGATGTCGCCGCGACCGACCGCGTCGGCAAGACCGCGATCGAGTATGCGGCCGGTCGCGGGCACACGGCGGTCGTGCAGCGTCTGCTCGATGCGGGCGTTGATGTGAACGCGGCTTATCGTAATCACCTCACGGCGCTGATGTGGGCGGCGGGCTACGATCAGGAGCAGACCGCGTCGATGCTGCTCGCGCGCGGTGCGAAACGCGATCTGCGTGACGATCGCGGGATGACCGCGAAGGACATTGCCGAGCAGACGGGCTCGGCGCATGTTGCGGCTTTGCTGTCGAAGGGGTGAGGGCGTTCGGGGTTGTCGTTGGATCCCGTATTCCCGTCGGTTT
>LRBF01000128.1 GCA_001580565.1 Caballeronia megalochromosomata
GTTTTGTGAGGGCACTCGCTACTGCCGGGCCATTCAGTCAATCGCCTGTGCCGCGGCCGGCATGAAGCACTTTGGATGGAAAAGCTGCTTTCTTTGCCTACTTTCTTTGCAGCAGCAAAGAAAGTAGGTGCCGCCCCGCACAGGGGCAGTGTCAATAGACCGACACGAATACGGGATCCGGCGAAAACCTTGACATCAACATCTAGTTTACTGGACACTACATCCATTATGCTAGATACCGCCAAAGATCCCCCCGAGAGCGACATCAACCAGCGCATTGCCGATCGCGTACGCGAATTACGCGCCGCCCGCGGCTACACACTCGACGCGCTAGCATCACGCTCCAGCGTAAGCCGCTCAATGATCTCGATGATCGAGCGCGGCGCCGCCAGCCCGACCGCCGTCGTGCTGGACAAGCTCGCCGCCGGTCTCGGCGTATCGCTCGCCAGCCTCTTCGGCGGCGAACAGGACGGCGCACCGGCGCAACCGCTCGCGCGACGCACCCAGCAATTGAAATGGCGCGACCCGGAATCCGGCTACACGCGCCGAAACCTTTCTCCTCCAGGCTGGCCGTCCCCATTCCAGTTGGTCGAAGTGGACTTCCCCCCCGGCGCGCGCGTCGCCTACGAAACGGGCGGACGCGAATCGACGATGCATCAGCAAGTCTGGGTGATGAGCGGACGCATCGACATCGTGGTGGGAGACGAACTCCACACACTCCAGCAAGGCGATTGCCTCGCCATGCGGCTGGACCGGCCGCTCGTCTTCAGCAACCCGGCTTCGAAAGCTGCGCGATACGTCCTCGCAATCTGCGACGCGCCCGCGACCTGATTCATCTTCAGCCTGAACGGACACAGTATGAAAACCACCGAACCTCACGACGACGTGCGCCTGATCGACTGCAACGAAGCCGATCACGCCCCCGCCATTCTCGAGATCCTGAACGAAGCCATCGTCAATTCGACCGCGCTGTACGACTACGTGCCGCGCCCCGCCGAGGCCATGTCGACGTGGTTCGCGTCGAAGCGCGCGGGCGGGTTTCCGGTCGTGGGCGCGGTCGATGCATCGGGCAAGCTGATGGGCTTCGCGAGCTGGAGCACGTTCCGTGCATTTCCCGCCTTCAAGTACACGGTGGAGCACAGCGTCTACGTGCATCACGACTGTCGCGGGCGCGGACTCGGCGAGCGCCTGTTGCGCGAACTGATCCGGCGCGCGCGCGAAGCGCAGGTGCATGTGCTCGTCGGCTGCGTCGATGCGACGAATGCGGGGAGCATCGTGCTGCATACGCGACTCGGTTTCACGCACTCCGGAACGATCAAGGAAGCCGGCTTCAAGTTCGGCCGCTGGCTGGACGCGGCGTTCTATCAGCTCAATCTGGAGACGCCCACGGAGCCCGTGGACGGCTGAGCCGCAATGCCCCACGCCACGCATTACCTGAAGTAATGGAAAACGGAAAATAAAGCGCGTTGACGGTGCTTTTGCGCGCGCCAATACTGCGGTCATCGCAAACGCACGCTTCAGCGCCATGAACTCCGTAGACACGATCTTCGCCCCCGCACCCGATCTCGACGACCGTCTCGCCGATGCCGCCACCTGGGAACACGGCGGCCGGCTCTGGCCGAGCGGCGAGCAGCAGACGCTGACGTGCTGCCGCGTCATCGACGAAACGCACGATGTCAGGAGCTTCGAATTCCGCACCGCGAACGGATTGCCCGTGCGTTTCGAACCGGGTCAGTTCTTGACCGTATCGGCGAACGTGCAGGGACAATCCGTCGAGCGTTGCTACACGATCTCCTCCGCGCCGACGCGCCCGTTTCTGCTGTCCATCACGGTCAAGCGCGTGCCGGGCGGGACCGTGTCGAACTGGCTGCACGACAACATGAAGCCGGGCGGCACGTTGCGCGCGTATGGACCTTCCGGCGTCTTCACGCCGAGCGCCGCGCCCGCGACAAAGTCGCTGTACCTGTCCGCGGGCTCGGGCGTCACGCCGCTGATGTCGATGACGCGCGCGGGCATCGATCTCGGACTGGACCGCGACATCGTCTTCATTCATAGCGCGCGCACGCCCACCGATATCGTGTTCCGCGAGGAACTGGCATGGCTCGCGAAGCGCTCGCCCCGCCTGCGCGTGTTCTTCGTGTGCGAGGGCGTCGGCGACGAGGCGCACTGGAATGGCCCGACAGGCCGTCTTACTCTGCACTTGCTGTCTCAATGGGCGCCGGATTATCTCGAGCGCGAAGTCTTCACCTGCGGCCCCGCTGGATACATGAGCGCGGTGCGCGCGCTGCTTCGGGAGGGCGGCCATGATCCGGCGCGCTATCATCAGGAGAGCTTCGATATCGGCGCGGGTGTAGCGCCCGAGCCTGCCCGACCCGCTGCCGCTGAAGGCATCTTCACCGTCAAGCTCTCACGTTCGTCGAAGTCATTCACGATGAACGCGTCGGAGACGCTGCTGTCGGCGGCGAAGAAGGCGGGCGTCGTGGTCGCGTCGTCGTGCAGTCAGGGCGTGTGCGGCACGTGCAAGACGAAGGTGCTGGAAGGCACCGTCGATATGAAACACAACGGCGGCATTCGCGACAGGGAAATCCAGAAAGGATTCCATCTGTTGTGCTGCAGCCGTCCGACCTCGGACCTCGTACTGGAACTGTGAGCGTCTCATGAACCATCGTCCGGAGAATGTGGCGGC
Organism: Caballeronia megalochromosomata; assembly: GCA_001580565.1. Lineage (GTDB taxonomy): Bacteria > Pseudomonadota > Gammaproteobacteria > Burkholderiales > Burkholderiaceae > Caballeronia > Caballeronia megalochromosomata. The sequence continues at coordinate 2,687 of LRBF01000128.1, forward strand.
TTTCATCGCCATCGCGGAGAAGCTGTTTCAGTCGAAGAAGCTGCCGGAAGCCGGGCGTTCCGTCGCCGCGCGCGTGTTCGGGCGGCTGCAAACGCCATCCGACGACGGCGCGCGGCATCACACGCGCTATCCCGCATGCGAGTGGCTCGACACGGCCCTGGCGCCCTTCATCGACGACGACACCGGCTTCGGCGCGGCCGCGCGCGCGATCAAGGCGCTCGAACCCGATCTCGGATGGTCGCGCCGCTCATCCGGCGAAAACGGCAGCGACGGTTACATCGACGCGCACGTGCACGGCATGGTCTGCGGGCCCGGCGGCGCGGAAAGCCGCTATGACGTGCAACTGGGCTTCTCGCTGATGCTGCCGCACACGCGCTACCCCGACCACAGCCATCCGCCGGAGGAAGCCTACGTGCTCTTCACGCCCGGCGAATTCCGGCAAAACGGCGGCGCATGGATCGATCCGGGCATCGGCGGCGGCATTCATAACGTGCGCAACAACCCCCACGCGATGCGGTCCGGCTCCGTGCCCTTTCTCGCCATCTGGTCGCTACTCACGAAAGACGGCGACTAGCCGGGCTGACGAAGCGACCGTTCGATATGTATGCCGTGCCGCTTCATCTTCGCGTAGAGCGCGGGCTTCGACACTTGCAGCAGCTTCGCGCAATGCGTCACGTTGAAGGCACACGCTTCGAGCGCGGCCTGTATCGCGACGCGCTCCGCTTCCTTCAGCGGTACCGGCGCGCCGTGATGTGCCGCTGACGCACCGCTCGTCTGCGCGACGGATGCGCTGCCGAGAAACGACGACACATCCGCGATACGCTCGCCCTCGTTGAAGTTGACGAGCTTCTCGACGAGATTCTCGATCTCGCGCACGTTGCCCGGCCAGTCGTGCGCTTCGAGTTGCTGCAACGCCTGCTCCGCGATCTCGGGCGTCGGCTTGTGCATGCGCGTGCAGTACCGGTCGAGAAAGAGTGCGGCCATCGCGCGGATATCCTCGCGACGCTCGCGCAGCGGCGGAATGGTGATCTCGATCACGTTGCAGCGGTAGTACAGGTCTTCGCGGAACGTCTTGGCGAGCACCATCGACGCGAGATCGCGGTTGCTCGCGCAGATGATGCGCACGTCGACGGGAATGCCGCGTGTATCGCCGATGCGCGTGACCTCGCGTTCCTGCAACACGCGCAGCAGCTTCGCCTGCACATCGATGGGCAGCTCCGAGATTTCGTCGAGAAACACCGTGCCGCCATCGGCGGATTCGAACTTGCCTGGGCGGCCCTCGCGCGCCGCGCCGGTGAAGCTGCCGGGCGCATGGCCGAACAGTTCGCTTTCGATCAGCGCATGCGGCAACGCCGCGCAGTTGATCGCGATGAACGGCTGCGCGGCGCGCGCGCTGGCGTTGTGGATCGCCTGCGCGAAGACTTCCTTGCCGACGCCGCTCTCGCCCGACAACAGCACATTCGACGCGCCGCGCGCCGCCTTTTTCGCGGCATCGGCGGCGCGCTTGAGGCTGGCGCTCGAACCGATCACGTTGTCGAACGTGAAGCGCGCGTGATTGCCCGCGTAGCGCCCGGCCAGCTTGCGCACGCGCCGCATCTCGCGAAACGTATTGACGACCGACACCACTTCCCCGCAGCGGTTCTTGATCGGAATGGCGGTGTCGAGCAGATGCAGATGCCGCGCCGGCGAATCGATGATCAGTTCGCGATCGACATAGCCCACGCCCGTGCGAAAAATCGGCCCGACGATCGGCTCGAAGTCGATCACCTCGTTGAGCGCCTTGCCGATGCTCGTCTTCGGGTCGATGCCGAGGATGCGTCCCGCGACCGAATTGACATGCCGCAATACCTGGCCGCGCCCGATGACCATCAGCCCGTCACCGATATGATCGATGATCGCGCGCTGTTCCTCGACGAGCGTGTCGTAGGCGGCGAGATCGAAGGCGCTTTGCAGCAGCACGTCGAGTGTTGCGCCGAGCAGCGCGATCCACGAAACAGGCGTCGGGTCGTCGGATGAAGGCGAGCGCAACGCGACGAGAAAAACGCGCCGCCCGTGTGCATCGACGCGCAACGCGAACGCCTGCGCGAGCGATGCGGCCGCGCCTTGCAGCGACACCAGCACGCAGCGTCCGCCCGAGGTGGCCGTCGCCGCTTCCGCGAGCGCGGCGAGCCGATCGGACGGACACTGCGCGAAGAAGGCATCCAGCCTGGCATCGGCGATATTCGCGCCGCCTTCGAGCACATGGCCGCCGCGATCCAGCGTGAAGATGCACGCGTTCGCTTCGCGCGCCGCGAGACGGCGCGCATCGCGCCAGCGGGAGGACGCGAGCGCGCTCTCCAGCGTGGCGATGTCGGGATCGAGCGCGACGGTGGCCATGTCTCCCTGCGAACGGTCGGGCAACGGCATCGAATATATCAGGACAAAATGCCGTCGCCCGGCGTCGTCCGGAGTGTCAGTCCTTTTGCGCGATGGCCGTGAGCGCGCCGCCGTTCAGCCGATACACCGTGACCGGTGCGTCGATCCAGTCGCCGTTCGCATCGAACTTAACGGGACCGAGGATGCTCGTGAACGACTGATCGCGCAACGTCTTCACGAAGACCTCGGGCTTCGCCGATCCCGCCTTCTGCATCGCGTCCGCGACCACGAGCGTCGCTGCGTAGAACGCGGGCGCATAGGTATCGACATCGGCGCTGAATGCGCTTTTGAACCTCGCGCGGAACGTCTTGCCGTCGGGCAGCGTGTCGAGCGGCGCGCCGCCCTGCGCGCAGAACATGCGCTTGTCCGCGACGCCCGCCGAGAGCTTGTCGAACTCCGGCGAGCAGATGCCGTCGCCGCCGACGAGCGTCGCGTTCACGCCGAGCTCACCCATCTGCCGCGCGAGCGTCGCGGCTTGCGCGTAGTAGCCGCCGTAGAACACGACTTGCGGATTGCGCGACTTGATCTGCGTGAGAATCGCCTTGAAGTCGGTCGCCTTGTCGGTGCTGTATTCACGCGCGACGATCTGCAAGCCCTCCTTCTGCGCGGTCTTGATGAACACGTCGGCGACGCCCGTGCCGTACGCGGTGCGGTCGTCGATCACGGCGGCGCGCTGCGCGCCGAGCACTTTCGACGCATAGACCGCCATGCGGCCGCCCATCACGTTGTCGTTGGTGGCGAGGCGAAACACATACGGATAGCCCAGATGCGTGAGATCCGGATTCGACGATGCGCCGGTCATCATCACGACATGCGCATCGTTGTAGATGCGCGCCGCCGGAATGCTCACGCCCGAGTTGTAGTGGCCGATCACCGCCGACACGCCATCGTCCACCAGCTTCTGCGCGACGTTCACGCCGACTTTGGGATCGCCCTGATCGTCCATCGAAATCAGTTCGAATTTCACCGGCTTGCCGGCGATCGTGAAGCCTTTCGCGTTCAGCTCGTCGATGGCGAGGCGCACGCCGCGCTCGTCGTCCTTGCCGCTTTGCGCCGCGCTGCCCGTGAGCGGGCCGGCCACGCCGATTTTGACCACTTCCTGCGCCTGTGCGACGCCGCATAGCATCGTGGCGCATGCGACGAACGCCGTCACCAACTTGATCGGTTTCATATCGTTTCCCCAGTCGCTGTGAATGACAGACTATCCAGAACGTCCCGTACCGGCGACAGCGTGTCGAACTCGAAATCCGGGCGCGGCTGCCACGTGCCGAGCGTATCGCCGCCGCGATTGATCCACGCCACCGCCATGCCGAGCGGCTTCGCGCCGTCGATATCGGCCCAGCTCGCGAGCGAACAATGCAGCACGTCCTGCGCGGGCAGTGCGAGGCGGTCGAGCGCGAGTGAAAAGATCGCCTGCGACGGCTTGTACGCCTGCGCCATCTCCGCCGTCGTGACGTGCTCGAAATAGCGCGTGAGCTGCGTGCGCCGCCACAGGTCGCTGTCCATGTTGGTGATCGGCATGAGCGGATAGCGCGATGCGGCCCAGTCGAGAAACGGCGCCGCGTCGGCGTGCGCGGGCGATGCCTCGACGAGATGCGTGAGGAACACGTCGGTGAGCGCATCCATCGCATGGCCTCGGCGCGCGCCGGGCCAGCGCGCATCGAGCATGGCCGCGAGCGCCTCTCGCGCGACATCGCGATAACGCGCGTACGCCTGCCCACGATAGAGCCGCACATTGCGGATGTCCCAGTCGAGATAGACGTCGAATGGCGCGTCGCCGGTTTCGATGGACAGCCGACGCAGCACTTCCGCCATGCCGAGCGTGCCGCCATGATCGACATCGACGAGCGTGCCGAAGTAATCGAAGCTCAGGGCTCTCGGGTTCATCGCGCGTTCTCCTTGCGCGTGGCGAAGGCTTTCACGCGTTCGGCGGCGTCGGGGTCCGCGAACGCTGCGATGGTCGCCGCGAATTCAAGTTCGAGGCTGCGGGAAAGCGTGTCGGCGAGGTCCGTGGTCACGAGCCGCTTGAGGCGCGCGATCGATTTCTCCGAACGCGTAGCGATGCGCGCCGCGAGCGTCCTCGCCGTGTCGAGCATCGCCGCGCGCGGCACGACGCAATTCACGAGCCCCATCGACAGAAGCGATTGCGCGCTTTGGCGCTCGCCGAGCAGCCACAGTTCCATGGCGCGCTGATGGCCGAGCGCCTGCGGCAGCAGGTGCGTGACGCCGCCCGTGACGAACTGCCCCCACTCCATCTCCGGGAAGAACGCGACGAGATCGTCGGACGCGACAACCATGTCGCAATTGAGCATCCACTCGAAGCCGCCGCCGACCGCGAAGCCATGCACCGCGCCGACGACCGGCTTCGCGTTGAACATCAGATCGCGCGTGATGCGCTGAATGCGTTCGATATGACTGCGGATGCTTTCATCGCTCGCGCTCTGCTCGCCGAACTCCTTCAGGTCGTCGCCCGCGCAGAACGCGCGGCCCGCGCCGGTCAGCACGATCACGCGGCACGCGGCATCGTCGTTGGCGCGTTGCAGTGCGTCGTGCAGGTCGTCGAGCAGCGGCCCGCTGATCGCGTTCATGCGTTCGGGGCGATCCAGCGTCACGATGCAAATGGGTCCATCCATGCTTGTGTTCACGTAGCTCATGCGGGCTCCTTGTCGATCCAGCGTGTCTTGCCTTCGGTGCGCGGAAAGTGTTCGAACGGGACCATCGTCACGGCCGCGCTCGCGCCGATGCGTTCGCGCACGGCCGCCTCGATACGCGCCGCCGCGTCGTTCCAGCGTTCGACGGGCAGGCCGTGCGCGGCCTCCACCGTCATCGCGATGCGGTCATACGGACCCGGGCCTTTCAGCACGATGCGGAACATGCCCGACGCCCATTGCGGCAGCGACTCGACCGCGAGCCGCACCGCGCCCGGGAACACGTTGACGCCGCGCACGTTGAACATGTCGTCGGTGCGGCCCGTTACGCGAAAGCGCCACGCGCTGCGGCCGTCCGGACCGGGATCGGTGCCGGTCACCGTGACGACATCGCGCGTGCGATAGCGCACGAGCGGCTGGCATTGCTTGCGCAAGTGCGTGCAGACGAGTTCGCCCGTCGTGCCCGCTTCGATCGGCAAACGGGCAAGCGTCTGCGGATCGATGATTTCGGCGAACACGACGTCGCTCGCGTGATAGAGCAGATCGTTGGTCCAGCCGGTCTGTCCGCCGAGAATGCTCAGCACTTCCGAGAGGCCGAAGTTCGCGTTGCGCACCTTGAAGCCCCACTTCTCTTCCATCGAGGCGCGCAACTCGGGATTGTCGAGACCCGCTTCGCCGCCGAACAGGCCGAGCTTCAGCCCGAGATCGCGCGGCGCCGGGCCGCCGGTCTCGCGCAACACCTGTTCGATCAGCGCGGGATAGGACGGCGTGCAGGAGATCGCGTTGATGCCGAGGTTCAGGATCGAATCGATCAGGAGCCGTGTATTGCCGACGCCGAACGGCACGACCGTCGCGCCGGTCGCTTCGAGGATCGTGTGATCGGTGAAGCCGCCCGTCCACATGCAGTAGTTGAGGCAATGGACGACGCGATCGTCCGGGCGCAGGCCCGCGGCCCACATCGAGCGCGCGCCGACGCGGGCGATGTCCTGCGCGTCGCGTGCGCTGTTCGCGAGGATCAGCGGCCTTCCTGTCGTGCCCGACGTGCGATGCAGCCGCGCGATGCCGCTCTCCGCGCACGCGACGTAATCGCCGTATGGCGAGGCGCCTTCCTGACTCACGCGCAGTTCGTCCTTCTCGGTGAAGGGCATCTCCTGGAGCGTGTCGAGCGTGATGTCGTCGCGGCCGATCCAGTGCGCGAGCCTCGTCCGGTAGAACGCGGACATCGCGCGCAGATACGGCCAGTGCGACGCCCAGAGCGCGTCCTGATGACGGCGCACGTCGGCGGGCGAGAGCGTTTCGAACGCTTCGTCGAAGTAGACGCCGTGCGTCGGGGAATGTTCAGCCATGTGCTTGTCTCTCGTCGTGTGGATGCGTCATGCGGCGCGGCGGCGTTTGGCGGCGCGCGCTTCGATTGCGGAGCGCTCGACGATCGCGCGCGCGTGGCTCGCCGTGCCGATCGGTCCGCCCGCGTCGGAGGCCACGATGTCGAACCAGTACAGCGCGCCTTCGAGGTCGCGGAAGGTCGCGGTGGCGGAAACATCGGCGCCGAGCGGTGTCGGCGCGAGATGATTGAGATGCGTCGTCACGCCGACGGACAGTTGCCCCTCGCCGACGGCTTCGCGCAGCGCTTCAGCGCAGGCGCGCTCGATCAGCGACAGCAGCGCGGGCGTGGACAGCACGTCGGGATAGCGTTCCCCCTCGGCTTGCGCGTGGGCGGACGCGAGATCGGCGGTCGTGACGGTGTGGGTGAGCGTGGCGGCTCGGCCTCGTTCGATCATGTGCGGCTCCGGGTTGTCTGGAGCGCGATTAATGCAAGGGCCGGGCCATATGCGTCAAAGCCCCGTCTGGCGGGGCTTTGCGTGTTTTCGGGAGGCTGCGGATCGGGGCAGCGTAAAGATTCTTGTCGTTAAGATTCGAAACGGTCGTCGGGTTGCTTTACGGCGCCGGTTCTCACTTCCCCGGCGTCAATACCACCCTGAACCGCGCCTTCCCGCTCATCATCCGCTCGTATGCCTCAGCCGCGCGCGACAGCGGAAATTCCTCGATCATCGGCTTCACGCCCGACAGTGCGCTGAACGCGAGCGTTTCCTGTGAATCCGCCGCCGTGCCGGACGGCCAGCCCTGCACCGAGTTGCGGCCCATGATGAACTGCGTGATCGGCACCTCGACCGGCTCTTCCGAAATCCCGACCATGATCAGCTTGCCGTTGAGCCCCAGTCCGCCGATGGCCGCGCTCATCGCCTTGCCGCTCGTGGCCGTCGCCAGAATGACGCCCGCGCCGCCGAGCGCCTTGAGGGCATCGGCGACGTTCTGCGATTCGCTGTCGATGTAGTGATGCGCGCCGAGCTGCTTCGCGAGCGGCGCCTTATCCTTGCCCCGCGCGATGGCCGCCGTGACGAAGCCCATCTTGCGCGCGAACTGCACGCCCAGATGGCCGAGCCCGCCGATGCCGAGAATCGCGACCACATCGCCCGCGCGCGCGCCGCTGTTGCGCAGCGCGTTGAAGGTGGTGATGCCCGCGCAAAGGAGCGGCGCGGCATCGACATCGGAGAGATCGTCGGGCATGCGCGCGAGCGCTTCCTGCGGCGCGACCATGTAGTCCGCGTAGCCGCCGTCGTAGCTGATGCCCGGCACGAGCGCGCGCTGGCAAAGCACGAAGTCGCCGTGACGGCAATGCTCGCAATGGCCGCAATGCCCGCCGTGCCAGCCCACGCCGACGCGCTGCCCCTTCTCCCATCCTTCCACGCCCGTGCCGAGCTGCTCGATCACGCCGGCGATCTCATGGCCGGGCACGCGCGGGAACTGAAGGCCGGGCCACAGGCCTTCGACGGTGAGTGAATCGCTGTGACAGATTCCGCAGGCCTGCACCTTGATCAGCACGTGTCCGTCGGGTGGTTCGGGCACGTCGCGCTCGACGACTTCCAGCGGACCGTTCGCTTTCGCTACCTGCACTGCCTGCATCGTTGGCATCGCTTGCTCCTTGTCATGGGAGAAACACGCGCGGCGCACCTCGCACGCCGCAGTCGGATGACACGGCCCGGCAAATCCCAATCCCGACCGCATCGTCGAGAAACGTCGGAGATTGCGATTGTGACAGGTCTCGGCACGATGCACCGGCCGCGCGGCCGGACGACCGGAAGCACTCAGAAACAAAATGGAACATCGGACACCGTCCGCGCCGGTTACCATTTCGCGGTAGTGCAAAATCCGGGCATCGCGCCGCCAAACCGGAATCACGAGAGTGACCTTCAAGGGTGTCATGTCAAAGAACGAAGACGCAGTTGCGAACGATCAGGCAATCGATCCCACGAACCAGGCCGCCAGCGATCCCTACGAGACTCAGGACGAAACCGGCGCGGAGCCTGAAGCGCCCGCCGCCGTGCGCACCGGGCCGCTGACCGAAGCCAAACTCTTCGGCCGGCAGACGCCGCCGGCGGCCGCCGCCCCGCCCGATGCGCCGCCGCCCGTGCCCGGCGCGGCGGGCAGCAGCTACCGGGCGCTGGCCGGGCTGCTGTGCGGTTACGCGTTGCTGATCGTCGGCAACGGCCTCTTCCAGACACTGATCCCGTTGCGCATCCTGCAATCCGGCTATCCGACCATCGTGATCGGCCTGATCCAGTCGTGTTACTACGCCGGGTTCATCCTCGGGGCCGTGTTCAATCGCAGGCTTATCGATCGCATCGGGCAGCATCGGACGTTCGTCGCGTTCTCGGCCGCCGCTTCCATACTCGCGCTCGCGTTCGGCGCCGCGCAGTCGCCGTGGACGCTCGGCGCCGTGCGTCTCATGACCGGCTTTGCGTTCATGGGCCTCTATACGTCGATAGAAAGCTGGCTCAACGGTACGGTCGAAAACGAAAAGCGCGGCCAGGTCTTCGGCTCCTACGCGGCCATCAACTATCTCGCGGTGGGCACGGGGCAGTTCCTGCTGAACGTCGGTGCGGGCTCGGGCGGCCAGCAGTTCTCGATCGCCGCCGCGCTCTTCGCCGCCGCCGTGATGCCCGTGACCTTGCTGGAAGGCTGGCCCGTGAAAGTGGCCGACGAGCGGCTGCATCGCGTGCCCGCGCGCACCTGGCGGGAAAGCGTGCGCGAGATGATGGCGTCAGCGCCGCTCGCGGTGCCGGGCTGCATCCTCGCGGGCTTCATCTACAGCAGCTTCTACGCGATGATGCCCGTCTATCTCGAACGCGCGGGCTTCTCGACGAGCGAGCTCGCGACCTTCATGGGCGTCGCGCTGATCGGCGCGCTCGTGCCGCAATGGCCGATGGGCCGCCTCTCCGACAAGGTCGACCGGCGGCGTCTCGTGTACTTCGCGGCATCGACTTCGGCGGCGCTGAGCCTCGTGCTCTTCTGCTTCGACGTGCGCGTGATCACCTGGGTCGCAACGCTCGTCTACGTGGCGGTCACGTTCACTCAGTACGGGCTGATCGTGTCGCATGTGCAGGATCGGACGGAAGCGCATCACCGCGTGGCCATTTCGGCGCTGCTGCTGGCGCTCTTTTCGTTCGGCGGCATGGCGGGGCCGGCGCTGGCCTCGGCACTGATGACCATCGTCGGGCCGAGCGGGCTGTTTCTGTTCAACGCGCTGTCGTGCGCGCTGCTCGCGTTGAGCGCGCGGCGCGCGCTCGGCATCCACTTGCGATCGTCCGCTTCAGGCTGAACGCAGCGAACGGAAGCTCGCGCGCAGCTCGTCCGAGAACGCTTGCGGCTGTTCCCACGCCGCGAAATGCCCGCCCTTCGGCAGACGGTTGTAGTGGATCAGCTTCGGATACGCCTTCTCCGTCCAGCTCTTCGGCGCGGCGTAGATTTCATCGGGAAACACGCTCACCGCGACCGGAATCGCGACATGTTTCGGCGCGAAGAAGTTGAGCTTGTTCTCCCAGTACAGCCGCGCCGACGAGATCCCCGTGTTGGTGAACCAGTAGAGCGAGATGTTATCGAGGATGTCGTCGCGCGAGAGCCCTTCGGTCTGACCGTCGAACACGCGCGCGATGAGCGCCTGACTCGCTGCGTCGTGATCGATCATCCATGCGGCGAGGCCGATCGGCGAATCTTCGATGCCATACAGCGTCTGCGGACGGTTCGCCATTTCCTGTGCATAGCCGAGGCCGTGCTTGTAGAAGAAGTCGAGTTGCTCGAACGCGTGAGCCTCGTCCGCCGACAGACCCGCGGGCGCGGGATCGCCGAACTTGAGCGCATGGGCGATATCGTCCGGCACGGTCGCCGGCATGTTGGTGTGAATGCCGAGGAGTTCAGGCGGCGCGATGAGCGCCATCTGCTCGGTCACCGCGTTGCCCCAGTCGCCGCCTTGCGCGACATAGCGCGTGTAGCCGAGACGCTTCATCAGCGCGATCCAGGCGCGCGCGATGCGTTGAGGATCCCAGCCGGTTGTCGCCGGCTTGCCGGAGAAACCGTAGCCGGGCAGCGATGGAATCACGACATCGAACGCATCGGACGCGTTGCCGCCGTGCGCCGTCGGGTTGGTCAGCGGATCGATGATCTTCAGTTGCTCGACGATCGAACCGGGCCAGCCGTGCGTGACGATGACCGGCAACGCGTTGGGATGCTTCGAGCGAACGTGGATGAAGTGGATGTCGAGCCCGTCGATTTCGGTGACGAAATTCGGCACCGCGTTCAGCCTCGCTTCGACCTTGCGCCAGTCGTAGTCGGTCGCCCAATGGCGCGCGAGCTTTTGCATCGTGGCGAGTTGCACGCCTTGCGATGCATCGGCGACGGTCTCGCGTTCGGGCCAGCGTGTGGCCTTGACGCGGCGCTTCAGATCGGCGAGTTGCGCGTCCGGCACATGCACGCGAAGCGGGCGAATGGCGGTTTTGTCGCCGCTTTTCACTTGTACGATTTCCGCGTTGCCCGGGGTCGGCTCGGCGAATGCGAGGCGGCTCAATGTGCTCGCGGCGAGTGTTGCGGCCGCGATGCCGATGAAGTGACGGCGCGACGGCGTTTTGAGAGAGATATCGTTCGACATACAAGCCTCCTGAATGCTTGAACGAGGAGGCGCGATGCGTGCTGCAGCGAATCTCTATCTCTGTAGCCGGGTTGCAGGCCACCGCCTCGATGCGCTGCGAAGGTTTTCGCAGCAGGTGACGCGATTATGTGCATATGCACATCGGGCGTAAATGTAGGCGGGGGTACAACAGTATTGTCGGGGGGGAAAGAGTCTTGTCCTCGGTGGGGGTTCGGTTTTGTGCTTTCGCCGGATCCCGTATTCGCGTCGGTCTATTAGCACTGCCCCTATGC
>LRBF01000129.1 GCA_001580565.1 Caballeronia megalochromosomata
GGGATGCGGAAAGTCGACATTCCTGCGCCTTCTGCTCGGCCAGGAACGCCCGACGCGCGGCGAGATTCTGCTCGACGGCGAGCCCTTGCCGTCCGAACCGGACCCGCATCGCGGCGTGGTGTATCAGCGCTATTCGGTGTTCGCGCATCTGACCGTGTTGCGCAACGTGATGCTCGGGCTCGAACTGCCGCATGCGCCTTTTACGGGACGTTTGTTCGGCGCGCGCCGCCGCCTCGCACGCGATGAAGCCGTCGCGATGCTCGCGCGCGTCGGCCTTGCCGATTCGCTCGACAAGTATCCGCATCAACTCTCGGGCGGCATGCAGCAACGCCTCGCGCTCGCGCAGGCGCTCGTGATGAAGCCGCGCGTGCTCCTGCTCGACGAACCCTTCGGCGCGCTCGATCCGGGCATCCGCCGCGACATGCACGAACTGCTGACGGGCCTCTGGCGTGAAGCGAAGCTGACCGTCTTCATGGTCACGCACGACCTGAAGGAAGGCTTCACGCTCGGCAGCCGCGTGCTGGTATTCGACAAGGTGCGCATCGACCCGCAAGCGCCGCAGGCATACGGCGCTCGCATCACTTACGACATTCCGCTCGAACGCAATGGCGTGCGCGAAGCGCAACCGGCGATGGAAATCCCGACGCTGCTCGCCGTGCCCGCATGATCGAAAGGACATCACACATGAACGAAATCCTGCTCGAAGAAACGATTCCCGGCGGCGGCCATGCGTCGCTCATCGTCAAACGTGGCCAGCTTCTGCGCATCACCGATGTGCGCGGCGGCGCGAACGTCGCCACGCTGCTTTTCAATGCCGCTGAAAAGAGCGAGCGTCTGAATCTTCCCGACACGCTCAAATGCCAGCACACCGCGAAGCTGACGAAGGGCCATTGCCTCTACTCCGACATGGGCCGCGTGCTCGCCGCGATCGTCGCGGATACGTGCGGATGGCATGACAGTCTCGCTGGTGTCTCGAATGCGGCGGAAGTATTCGAGAAGTACGGCGAAGGCCGTTATCAGGAATTGCGCAATGCGTTCTATCGCAACGGCACAGACAACCTGCTCGTCGAACTGGGCAAATGGGGACTCGGCATTGCGGATCTGCTGATGACGCTGAATCTTTTCAGCCGCGTCGACGTCACCGACGCAGGCGCGTTGAACTTCGTGCAGGGCAATTCGCAGGCGGGCGACGCCATCGAACTGTATGCGCCGATGAACACGCTTGTCGTGCTGACGGCGATCCAGCATCCGCTCGACCCGAATCCCGAATACGCGCCGAAGCCGGTGAAGCTCACGCTGAGCCAGGCGGATGCAAAAGTCGCGGAAGTGTGCCGCACATCCTGCGATGAAAACACGCGGGGCTTCATCAACACCGAACGATTCTTTCTCTGAGCGAGCGACGCGCATGACGACATCCACACTCACGGCCAGCACGCTCGACCCGGCCAAGGCGATCTTTCGCGAGACCTTGCCCGCGGGCGAGCCGTGGCTGAAGGAACTGAAAGCGGGGCAGACGCTGCGCATTCGCGACGTCGAGGGCAATCAGGCCATCGACACGCTCTTCTACAGCGCGACCGAGCCGCGCGAGCGCTACGACGCGCAACGCACGCTGCGCCGTCAACAAAGCCTTTATCTGACGACAGGAACCGTGCTTTATTCGAATCTCGGCAATCCGATGCTGACCATCATCGCCGATACGTGCGGGCGACACGACACGCTCGGCGGCGCATGCGCGCAGGAAAGCAACACGGTGCGCTACGCGCTGGAAAAGCGCTACATGCATAGTTGCAGGGATAACTATCTGCGAGCCTGCGCGCACGACGCGAGGCTCTCGAAGCGCGACATCGCCGCGAACATCAACTTCTTCATGAACGTGCCAGTGACGGCCGAAGGCGGCCTCACGTTCGAAGACGGCATTTCGGGCGCGGGCAAGTACGTCGAACTGCGCGCCGAGATGGACGTGATCGTGCTGATCTCGAACTGCCCGCAACTGAATAATCCGTGCAACGCGTATAACCCCACTCCGGCGGAGCTGACGATATGGAACTGAGCACCTTGCGACGCTGGCTCTACACCGTGATGAAAGCGCGCGCGCAGCGTCTGCTGCCGATGGATCGCCGCCCGAAGTACTGAAGGCACTGAACGCCAACCTGCCGGGGACGACCCCGGCATGCATGCCCACGTGGCGGGACGGCCCGCCCACGCATTGAACGTCCACTCATGTTCGACAAAGTCCTCATCGCGAATCGCGGCGCGATCGCGTGCCGCATTCTGCGCACGCTGCGCGAGCTGAACGTATCGGGTGTCGCCGTCTATAGCGAAGCGGATCGCGCGAGCCGTCACGTCAGTCTCGCCGATACGGCATGCAGCCTCGGCGACGGCGCCGCGAGCGTCACCTATCTCGACATCCCGAAGATTCTCGCTATCGCGCGCGAACAAGGCGTGCAGGCGATTCATCCGGGTTACGGCTTTCTGTCGGAGAACGCCGCGTTTGCCGAAGCGTGCGAAGCAGCCGGCGTCGCGTTCATCGGACCGACGCCCGCGCAATTGCGCGCCTTCGGCCTGAAGCACACGGCCCGCGCGATCGCCGCGGAACAGGGCGTGCCGATGCTCGAAGGCACGGGCCTGCTCGATGACATCGGCGCCGCGCTCGAAGCGGCGCAACACATCGGTTATCCGGTGATGCTCAAGAGCACGGCGGGCGGCGGCGGCATCGGCATGCGCGTGTGCCGTTCCGCCGACGAACTCGCCGCGCAATTCGATGTCGTCAAGCGTCTCGGTCAGAACAATTTCAGCGATGCGGGCGTGTTCATCGAGAAGTACATCGAGCGTGCACGGCATCTCGAAGTGCAGGTATTCGGCGATGGCAAGGGCGATGCCATCGCGCTCGGCGTGCGTGATTGCTCGGTGCAGCGGCGCAACCAGAAAGTGCTCGAAGAAACGCCCGCGCCGAACCTCCCCGAAGGCATGGAAGCCGCGCTCTGCGATGCGGCGATCCGGCTTGCGCGCGCGGTGTCGTATCGGTCGGCGGGCACGGTCGAATTCGTCTACGACAGCGAAGCGGCGCGCTTCTATTTCCTCGAAGTGAACACGCGTCTGCAGGTGGAGCATGGCGTGACCGAACAGGTGTGGGCCGTGGATCTGGTGCGCTGGATGATCGAGCTTGCAGCGGGCACGTTGCCGCCGCTCGACACGCTGTCGCGCGAACTGAAGCCGCGAGGCCATGCGATCCAGGCGCGTCTCTATGCGGAAGATCCGGGCCGCGATTTCAAGCCATGCCCGGGCCTGCTCACCGATGTGTCGTTTCCATCATCCGATGGCCGCGCATTGCGCATCGACACATGGATCGAAGCCGGTTGCGACGTGCCGCCGTGGTTCGATCCGATGCTCGCGAAGCTGATCGCGTGGCAACCCACGCGCGACGAAGCGCGTCATGCGCTCGATGCCGCGCTCGACGCGACCCGCATCTACGGCGTCGAAACGAATCGCGGCTATCTGCGGCAGATTCTCGCGGATACGCCGTTCGCGAGCGGTCATCCCTGGACGCGTTGTCTCGAAGGCTTGCGCTATCGCGCATCGACATTCGAAGTGCTGAGCGGCGGCACGCAGACGACCGTGCAGGATTATCCGGGAAGGCCCGGCTACTGGGCGGTGGGCGTGCCGCCTTCCGGCCCGATGGACGATCGCGCGCTGCGCCTCGGCAATCGCCTGCTCGGCAACGGCGACGATGCCGCCGCGCTCGAAATCACGATGAGCGGCCCGACGCTGCGCTTCACCACGGATGCGGTCGTAGCGATAACGGGCGCCACGCTGCCCGTCATGCTCGACGACGTCGCGCAGCCGATGAACACGACCTTGCTCGTCACGGCCGGCTCGACGCTCGCGCTCGGCACGATTCGCGGCGCGGGCGCGCGTGCGTATCTGTGCGTGCGCGGCGGGCTGGATGTCGCGCGCTATCTCGGCAGCCGCAGCACGTTCACGCTCGGCCAGTTCGGCGGGCACGGCGGGCGCGCGTTGCGTGCGGGCGATGTGCTGCATCTCAACGCGCTGACGAACCGCGACGCAGGCGCGACATTGTCCGATTCACTCGTGCATCGTCTGGACGATGTGCGCGTGCTGCGCGTGATCTACGGTCCGCACGGCGCGCCGGAGTATTTCAGCGCGTCCTATATCGAGCGCTTCTTCGACACCGACTGGGAAGTCCATTTCAATTCGAGCCGCACGGGTGTGCGTCTCATCGGTCCGAAGCCCGAATGGGCGCGTGCCGATGGCGGTGAAGCGGGTCTGCATCCGTCGAACATTCACGACAATCCGTATGCCGTCGGCGCGGTCGATTTCACCGGTGACATGCCCGTCATACTCGGCCCCGATGGCCCGAGCCTCGGCGGCTTCGTGTGTCCGGTCACCGTGATCGAGGCGGACCTGTGGCAGATTGGCCAGTTGAAGGCGGGCGACAAGGTGCGCTTCGAGCCCGTCGATATTGCGACGGCGCGCACGGACCCTGTACGGCAAACGCCATTGCAATCGCCGATCGTATTGAACATCGGTGAAGGCGATGAACGCCTCGTCGCGCGCCTCTCCGGCGACACGCATCTGCTGCTCGAAATCGGGCCGCCCGAACTCGATCTCGTGCTGCGCTTTCGCGGCCATGCGTTGATGCAATCGCTCGAAGCATCGCAGTTGCCGGGCGTCGTCGATCTCACGCCCGGCATCCGCTCGCTGCAGATTCACTATCAGCCGGAACGATTGCCGCTCGACGCGCTGCTGGAACACGTCGCGTCGGCATGGCGAAGCGTGCTGCTGAAAAAGGACCTGCGTGTGCCGTCGCGCGTCGTGCATCTGCCGCTGTCGTGGGACGATCCCGCGTGCCGGCTCGCCATCGACAAGTACATGACGACGGTGCGCAAGGACGCGCCGTGGTGCCCGAGCAACCTGGAGTTCATCCGCCGCATCAACGGGCTCGATGCGATCGACGACGTGAAGCGCGTTGTCTTCGATGCGAGCTATCTCGTGATGGGCCTGGGCGATGTCTATCTCGGCGCGCCGGTCGCGACGCCGCTCGATCCGCGTCATCGGCTGGTGACGACGAAGTACAACCCGGCGCGCACGTGGACGGCGGAGAACTCGGTCGGCATCGGCGGCGCGTATCTGTGCGTGTACGGCATGGAAGGGCCGGGCGGGTATCAGTTCGTCGGGCGCACGTTGCAGATGTGGAACCGCTATCGCGAAGTCGCGGATTTCGCGGGACGTCCGTATCTGTTGCGCTTCTTCGATCAGATCCGCTTCTACGAAGTCTCCGCCGACGAACTGCTGCGCATACGCGAGGCATTTCCGCTCGGGCGCTATCCGTTGAAGATCGAGGAGACAGAGCTGTCTCTCGCCGACTATCAGGCGTTTCTCGATCGCGAAGCGGATGACATCGCGCAGTTCCGCGCGCATCAGCAGGAAGCGTTTCAGGCGGAACGTCAACGCTGGCACGAAGCGGGCAGCGACGAAACGGCGCTCGATGCGCCCGTCGCCGTCGATGCGGACATCGCGCCGCTCTCCGATGGCCAGATCGCCGTCGATAGCGAGATCGCGGGCAATCTGTGGCAGGTGCGCGTGGAGCCCGGCGCGCGCGTCGAAGCGGGGGACGTGCTCGTCGTCATCGAGTCGATGAAGATGGAGATATCCGTCATCGCGCCGTGCGCGGGTACCGTCGGCGAAATTCATGTCGCGCCGGGTTCGTCGGTGCGCGCGGGGCAGCGCGTCGCCGTGATCGAACAGCGCGCGTGACGCACTTCATAACGACAAGGAATCATCGGACATGGATTCATTCGACCTGCGTCTTCCCGCCCTGCGCGCGGCGTATCGCGAAGGCCGCGCGAGCCCGCGCGCGCTGATCGACGCGTTGCGCATGCGCGCCAGCGCGTTGAACCCCGACTATCGGCTCTTCATTCATCTGCTCGACGATGACGAAATCGAGCCGTATCTCGCGGCGCTCGACCCACGCGATATCGATTCACTGCCGCTCTACGGCGTGCCGTTCGCGATCAAGGACAACATCGATCTCGCGGGCGTGCCGACGACTGCCGCGTGCCCCGCGTTCGCGTACACGCCGGACCGGTCGGCGACGCTCGTCGCGCGGCTGATCGCGCTCGGCGCGGTGCCCATCGGCAAGACCAATCTCGACCAGTTCGCGACGGGGCTGAACGGCACGCGCTCGCCCTACGGAGCGTGCCGCAACAGCGTGCTTGCGGGCTATCCGTCGGGCGGATCGAGCGCGGGATCGTCGCTGGCTGTCGCGCTGGGCGTCGCGAGCTTCGCGCTCGGTACCGATACCGCCGGCTCGGGCCGCGTGCCCGCTGCGCTGAACAATCTCGTCGGCACGAAGGGGACGAAAGGGCTGCTCTCAACGGCGGGCGTCGTGCCCGCGTGCCGCACGCTCGATTGCGTGACGTATTTCACCGCGACCGCGAGCGAGGCGAGCACACTGCTCGCGCTCACCGCAGGCCACGATCCCGCCGATGCATACAGCCGCGCGAATCCGCAATGGAACGATGTGAGCGCATTCGGCAAGGTTGCGCGCTTTCGTTTCGGCGTGCCGCGTCAGCTCGAATTCGCCGGTTGCGAAGAAAGTCCCGCGCTCTTTGCCGACGGGCGCGCGGCGCTCGAAGCGCTCGGCGGCGAGGCTGTCGACATCGACTTCGCGCCTTTCATGGAAGCCGCGCGTCTTCTCTACGAAGGGCCGTGGGTCGCGGAGCGCTACAGCGTCGCCGGCGCGCTGATGGAGTCGCAGCCCGATGCCGTGTTGCCCGTGATTCGCGACGTGCTCGCAAAGGCGCCGGGCGCCACCGCCGTCGATGCGTTTCGTGCGCAATACCGGCTTCAGGCGTTGAAGCAGCGCTGCGACGCCGTGCTCGCGGACCTCGATTGCGTGCTGACGCCATCGATGCCGCGCGCGGTCACGCTCGCGGAACTCGGGCGCGATCCGATCGGCGCGAATTCGCTGCTCGGGCATTACACCAACTTCATGAACCTGCTCGATTACGCTGCCGTTGCGACGCCCGCGGGTTTCATGCGAAACGGTCTGCCATGGGGCGTGACGCTCTTCGGCCGCGCCTTCACCGATCAATACCTGCTGAGCGTCGCCGATGCATTGCATCGCAAGCTCGCCGTGCCGCTCGTCGGAGGCGCACGGCAGGACACCGACGCGCCCACGCGTGCCGCGCGTGACGACACGATGAAGCTCGTCGTGTGCGGCGCGCATCTCGCGGGCTTGCCGCTGAACGGGCAACTGACCGCGCGCGGCGCACGGCTCGTCGAAGCAACGGTGAGCGCGCCGCGCTACCGGCTGTACGCACTCGCGGGTGGGCCGGTTCAGCGGCCCGGCCTGATGCGCGATGACGCGAACGGCGCGGCGATCGCGGTCGAAGTGTGGACGTTGCCGGGCGCGGAGATCGGCTCCTTCCTCGCGGGCATCGCCGCGCCGCTCGCGCTCGGCAAGGTCGAACTCGCGGACGGCCGCTGGGAAACCGGCTTCGTGTGCGAGGCTCATGCGCGCGAAGGCGCGGTCGATATCACGCAATACGGCGGCTGGCGTGCGTGGATCGAGCGCGGATCGTGCGCATCACAGGATCTTCAGGCCGCGACGGCTTCCTCGTCGTAAAACGGATAATCGGTGTAGCCCACATCCGTGCCGCCGAAGAAGCTCGCGCGATCGTAGCGATTGAGCGGCAGGTGCTTGCGAAGGCGCTCCGGCAGATCCGGATTGGCGATGAAGTGCCGGCCGAACGCGACCAGATCGGCGTCGCCGGTCTGGAGGATCGCTTCGGCGCTGGCGCCGTCGAAGCCGCCCGCCACGATGATCGGACCATGGAAATGCGCGCGCAGCGACTTCGCCGCGAGCGGCGTCTGATCGCGCGTTTCATCCTCGACATTGCCCGCGATGCGCGGCTCGATCAGATGCAGATACGCGATGCCGAGCTTGTCGAGTTCCGTCGCGACGTAGGCGAAGAGCGCTTGCGGATCGCTGTCGGACATATCGCCCCACGAGCCGCTCGGCCCGAGTCGCACCGCGACCTTGTTCGCGCCCCAGACGCCGATCACGGCGCGCACCGTATCGAGCAGCAGGCGCGCGCGGTTCGCGATCGTGCCGCCGTATTCGTCGGTGCGCCGGTTGCTGCCGTCCTGAAGGAACTGATCGAAGAGATAGCCGTTGGCCGCATGCAGTTCGACGCCATCGAAGCCCGCCGCGACGCCGCGTGCCGCCGCCACACGAAAGCTTTCGACGATGCCCGCGACCTCTGACGTTTCGAGTGCGCGATTCGGCGTGTTCGGCACCCAGCCCGCCTCGGTGTACGCGACGCCGCCGTGCGGCACTTCCGACGGCCCGACCGGGCGGCCGCCATCGGGTTGCAACTGCGCGTTCGACTGACGCCCGGCGTGATAAAGCTGAAGAAAGATGCGGCCGCCTTTGGCGTGCACGGCGTCGGTGACGGCTTGCCATCCGGCGATCTGGCTGTCGTCGTACAGACCGGGCGCGCCGAGATAGCCGTTGCCTTCCGCTGCGGCGATGGTCGCTTCGCCGATCAGGAGCGCGCCGGGCGAAGTGCGCTGTGCGTAATATTCGGCCATCAGCGGGCCGGGACGCGCACCCGATTCGGCGCGCATGCGGGTGAGCGGGGCGAGGACGACGCGATGGCCGAATTCATACGAACCGACTTTGACGTGCGAAAACAGTGCGGACATTTCGTTTCTCCAATTCCGGGAAGCGGTTGCGTGACGCCGACGACCGGCGACGCTTGACCCGGACTGTAGACGCGGTGCGCCCCGAGAAAAACCGCCCACGAGTTCAGGCACCCCGGACAAGCGTGTCCGCAATCGCGTCTCGCCCATCCGTGGCGGTGCAGCGGCGATTGTTCGGGCGAAGAGAACAGTCATGTCGGCTTCGCAGCGCGCACGGCGACAGGACGCCGCTCGCATCGCCCGATGTGCCGGAGCGTTATCATCGGTTGCCGGAATCGGCCCGCCTTCCGCCATGCCGGAACGCCGGGCGCACAGACGGAGAGCCTTGCGATGAACGAGTCATCGAGCGCAAGCGCGACGAAAACGGCCGCCGCGCGGGCGCCGGGCGCGCTGGATCATATGAGCGGCATGGTCGTGTTCACGCGCGCGGCGGAAACGCTGAGCTTCGCCGAAGCGGGGCGGCAGCTAGGGCTTTCGGCATCGGCGATCGGCAAGGCTGTCGGGCGGCTGGAAACGCGCCTCGGCGTGCGGCTCTTTCATCGCAGCACGCGCAGCGTGCGCCTCACGCCGGAAGGCGAGCAGTTTCTCGCGCGATGCCAGCGCATTCTCGGCGAGATCGAAGAGGCCGAGTCGGAACTGGCGATATCGCGCGCGAAGCCGATGGGCCGCCTGCGCGTGAGCATTCCGCTCGTCGGTACGCTGCTGATGCCGGTGCTGTCGGCGTTCATGCACGCGTATCCCGACGTGCAGCTCGACATCGATTTCAGCGATCGTCTCGTCGATGTCATCGACGATGGCTTCGACGTGGTCCTGCGCACCGGCGACGCGGTCGATTCGCAACTCACCATGCGCACGCTCGGGCATTACACGCATCTGATCGTCGGCTCGCCGGGCTATCTCGACGCGCGCGGCGTGCCCGCGACACCGGAGGCGCTCGGCGCGCATGCGTGCCTGCAGCATCGCTTCTCGCGCACGGGACGTCTCCGGCGCTGGATCTTCGTGCGTGACGGCGCGCCCTTCGACGTGGCGCTTCCGTCGACGGCCATCGCGAGTGCGGTCGAGCCGCTCATCGCGCTGGCGGAGCAGGGCCTCGGTCTTGTCAGCGTCCCGGATTACGCCGTGCGCGCGCAACTCGCCGATGGCTCGCTCGTCGCTGTCCTACGCGATTACACGGCGGACCGCATTCCGTTTCGCGCGCTCTGGCCGTCAGGGCGCATGACGCCGCCGAAGGTGCGCGTGTTCGTCGACTTCCTGCATCAGCACCTGTTTCCGGGCGCGGCGTGACTGATCCGCGTGAGCGCGAACGCATGGCGCAGTTCGAAGCCGAGCCGCTCATACAGAACGATGGCGCTCTCGTTATGGCTGAACACATGCAGGAACGGCGTGTCGCCGCGTAGCCCGATTTCCTTGCGCAGGATATTCATCAGCCGGCCGGCGAGACCGCGCGCGCGACAACGCTCATCGACGCATACCGCACTGATCTCCACATGCCCGTCGATGACCATGCGTTCGCCCGCCATCGCGATGAGTTCTCCGTGCTCGCGAATCCCGATATAGCGGCCCATCTCGCGCGTGCGCCTGCCGAACGGGCCCGGTTTGGTTCGCTGCACGAGCGCGAGCATGTCGTCGACATCGTCCGGGCCGAGCGGGATCACGTCGCTGTCGTCGTTGATCTCGGTGAAGGGCCGCGTCGCGACCATCTGATGGATCGTGCCGACGCGATTCACCTGCAACGCGTCGATGCTCGCGACCGTATCCGTCGACAGGATGGCGACCTCTTCGCCGGGCTGCAGAAGCGCGTGCAGCGCGCGCCACGCCTCCGGGGTTTCCGACGCGATCGCCGCGAAAGGCGCGACGTCGGGATGAAAACGCCGCGCGAGCGCATCGCCCAAGCCGAGATGCGCCTGTTTCGTCGTCAGCGCGGTCCAGATCGGGCGGTCGAGTGCTGTTTGCGTCGGAAGGCTCATGTCTGCTCCGTGTATTGAATCGAATAACCGTCACTCTAGACAGATCGGTGTGTCGCGGCTATTGTCGGAAATGACAATTTTAGAATCATTTACGCCATGCGACTGACGGTCCTCGCCCTCGACGGCGTATTCGACACGGCGCTGTCCGCCGTGCTCGACGCCTTCACCACCGCGAACGAACTGGCCGATATGCTCGAGCCCGGCGCGGACCCGCGCTTCGAGATCGAGCTGATCGGCGTGCGGCGCGACGTGCGCACGGCGCTCGGCATGCGCGTGCCCGTGAAGCCCGCGAGCGCGATGACGCGCCCCGACTGGCTGATCGTGCCCGCGCCCGGCACCAAGATGCCCGCACAACTGCTGCCGGCGCTCGCGCGACGCGACGTGATCGATGCGATGCAGTTGCTCGCGCAGCATCACGCGGACGGCGTGAAGATCGCGGCGGCGTGCATCGGCACGTTCGTGCTGGCGGAATCCGGCTTGCTCGACGATCACGAGGCGACCACGAGCTGGTGGCTCGCGCCATTGTTCCGGCAACGCTACCCGGCCGTGCGCCTCGACAGTGCGCGCATGCTGGTGCCATCGGGCGAGTTCGCGACGGCGGGCGCTGCAATGGGGCATCTCGATCTCGCGCTCTGGCTGATGAATCAGGCGAGTCCCGCGCTGGCCGCGACGGTGGCGCGCTATCTGATCGTGGACGCGCGTCCGTCGCAGGCGCCTTACATGATTCCGGATCATCTGGCGCGCGCGGACCCGATGGTCGAGCGCTTCGAACGGTGGGCCCGCGCGCAACTCGCGCAGGGCTTTTCGCTCGATGCCGCCGCACACGCGCTATCGACGAGCACGCGCACGCTGCAACGCCGCATCGAGGCGGTGCTCGGCAAGTCGCCCTTGTCGTATTTCCAGGATCTTCGCGTGGAGCGCGCCGTGCATCTGCTGCGTTCGAGCCGGCTCGATATCGAGGCCATCGCGGCGGAAGTCGGCTATGTCGATGGCGCGACGCTGCGCACGCTGTTGCGGCGGCGGCTCGGGCGTGGGGTGAAGGAGATACGGGCGCGTAGTGCTGAAGAGACGTGAGGCCTCAGAACTTCTCCACCCACGGTCGCAACTCGATTTCCCAGGTCCATGCGCTGCGGTGCTGGCGCAGCACATCGACATAGGTCTGCGCGATGGCGTCGGGATCGAGCGTGCTGTCTGGCGCGTCGGGTGGATCGGCGCGATGCTCGGCGCGCACGCCGCCGTCGATGACGAAGTGCGCGACATGAATGCCCTTCGGCGCCAGTTCGCGCGCGGCGCTCTGCGCGAGACCGCGCAACGCGAACTTGCCCATCGCGAATGGCGCGGACAGCGCGAATCCCTTCACGCCGGCGGTCGCGCCCGTCAGCAGGATCGCGCCCTTCGCAGCGGGAATCATGCGTCGCGCCGCCTGCTGAACGGCGTGGAATGCCCCGAACGCCGAGACGGCGACAGCCCGTTCGACCTCCGCCGCGTCGAGTTCGGCGATCGGCCCGCGAACGCGCCCGCTCGCGTTGTAGATCACGATTTCCGGCGCGCCGATCCGCGCATCGGTCGCGGCGAAGAGCGTTTCCATTTCGCGGGCGTCGGACGCATCGACGGGCAGTGCGATCGCGCCCGTTTCATCGACGAGGGCCGACAGCTTGTCGACATTGCGCGCCGCGATCACGACGGGAATATTCTCGGCGCGCAGACGCCGGGTAAGCGAGGCGCTGATGCCGGGCCCGGCACCGATGATGAGGGCGCTGCGATAAGGAAGAGTGCTCATGGCTTCACGCTTGAACGGGAGACGAAGCCGATGATAACCGTGGCGTGAAATCGGCGCGCGAGGGGCGTTGGCCGCATGGCAACGTACGCCGCGTCGCCTGGTCGTTACCACGCATTGCCTTTTGCCGGAAATTCTGCGAACGTCCCTCGCTGTATTCACGCCGATATAACGTAACGAATACTTCAGGGAGCTGACCGATGGGATTCCCGCGTGACGTAAAGCGTCTGGCTGCGTTGCTGTGCTCGCTGGCGTTGCTGCCGGTTGCAGTGACCTCGTGTGGCGGTGGCGACGACAACGACACGTCGTCGCAGACGGTTTTGTCGGTATCGGGCGACGTGACCGCGTCGGCGAATTTCACGCTTGCGCAGGTCCAGGCGCTGCCGGCCAGTACGCAGACGGTTTCGTTCGGC
Organism: Caballeronia megalochromosomata; assembly: GCA_001580565.1. Lineage (GTDB taxonomy): Bacteria > Pseudomonadota > Gammaproteobacteria > Burkholderiales > Burkholderiaceae > Caballeronia > Caballeronia megalochromosomata. Next base: position 12,885 of record LRBF01000129.1, read on the forward strand.
AGCGGCACCGGTCAGCAAACTCACATCTATACCGGCGCGAGTCTGTGGACCTTGCTGAACCAGGTCGGCATCGTGACCAATCCGGCGGTGCACAACGACGTGCTCGCGAAATACGTGGTGGCGACCGGCAGCGACAATTACCGTGCGCTGTTCGCCATGGGGGAACTGAGCCCGGACTTCGGCAATCGGGGCAATCAGGTGGCCTACGCCGAAACGGTGAACGGCACGAGCGCCGCGCTGACATCGACGGATGGTCCGCTACGCGTGACCGCGCCGGGCGACGTCAAGGGCGGACGCTACGTATCCAATCTGGTCAAGCTGCAAGTCGGCACGGCGATCTCTCAGGTCACGGCAAGCGGCGGCGGGACCAGCACCCAGTTCCAGTTGTCCGGCGCGGTGGCGCATCCGGCAACCTTCAACATGGCCGCGCTGCAGGCGCTGCCGGTCGTCACGCAGACCGTTGGGGCGAACACCTATACGGGTGTGAGTCTGTGGAATCTGATCAATGCGGCGGGCGTTCAGACCAGTGCGACGGTCAAGAACGACCTGCTTGGCTTCTATGTCATCGCGACCGGCAGCGATGGTTATCGCGTGGTGATTTCGCTCGCGGAGCTATCGCCGGATTTCGGCAATCAGCCCGATATCGTCGCCTATGCGATGAACGGTGCGGCGTTGCCCGGAACCGGCTTTGCCCGGCTCGTGATCCCGACTGACGGCAAGGCGGGGCGCTACGTGTCGAATCTGGTGGCGCTGGAGGTGGTGTCGGCGCCGAGGTGATGCGCGAAAGGAGAAGGAAGCACGTGTGTTCCTTCTCCTGTCGACGGTGCTGCTTCAGACCTTCACGCCATGCAGGAGGCTGCCGATCGAGTCCAGCGACTTCGTGATGTTCTTCAGATCGACGTTGGTGTACTGCGATGCGTCGACCTGCGTCACGGGCGCCACATTGATCTGCGGGCTGGCGAAAGCGAAGCCGCTGATCGAGTTGGCGTTGATGCCGTTGTTCTGGAAGATGCTCGCGCCGCCGACGATGGCGCCCATTTCCGAGCGGCCGAGTTCTTTGCTGACTGCGAGGTTGTCGATCTTCAACATGATGTCTCTCCTGATGACCTAAATGATTGATTGGGGCTTACAGCTTCACGCCGCCGAGCAGGCTGCCGACCGCGTCGAGCGACTTGGTGACGTTGGTCAGGTCGACGTTGGTGTGCGTCGAAGCATCGACTTGCGTCACCGGCGCGACGTTGGTTTGCGGGCTGGCGAAGGCGAAGCCGCCGATCGAGTTGGCGTTGATGCCGTTGTTCTGGAAGATGCTCGCGCCGCCGACGATGGCGCCCATTTCAGCGCGGCCCAGTTCTTTGCTCACTGCGAGGTTGTCGATCTTCAACATGATGTCTCTCCTGATAACTTGAATGATTGATTGAGGCTTTAGAGCTTGACGCCGCCGAGCACGCTGCCCACTGCGTCGAGCGACTTCGTGACGTTGGTCAGATCGACGTTGGTGTGCGTCGAAGCATCGACCTGCGTCACCGGCGCGACGTTGGTTTGCGGGCTGGCGAA
>LRBF01000130.1 GCA_001580565.1 Caballeronia megalochromosomata
CCTCACGACCACCCGCTCGCTCACCGGATGACACTGGCACGTGAGCACGAAACCTTCATCGATTTCATGTTGTTCGAGCGTGTAGTTCTTTTCCATCTTCACTTCGCCTTCGAGCACTTTCGCGCGGCACGTGCAGCACACACCGCCCTTGCACGCATACGGCAACGCGAGCCCCGCCTTCAGTCCCACGTCGAGCACGCTCACGCCTTCGTACGGCAGGCGCAGCTTGCGCTTCTTGCCGTCGATGATCAACTCCAGATCCGCCGCCGGCGTGTTCTCCGTGATCTCGATGGCCGGCACCCCCGCTTGCGGCAACGGCGTGCCGAAGCGCTCCACATGAATCTGCTTGGGCGCGACGCCCGAGTCTTTCAGCGCCGCTTCGGCGGCATCCATCATCGGGCCGGGGCCGCAGATGAACGCTTCGTCGATAGCCTCGGGTGACAGCAGCGTCTCCAGAAACGCCTTGCACTTCGCTTCATCCAATACGCCGTTGAAGAGCTCCACGTCCTGCAGATCGTCCGACAGTACGTGATACAGCGAGAACCGGTCCATATACCGGTTCTTCAGATCTTCGAGCTCTTCGGCGAACATGATCGCGTCCACGCTGCGATTGCCGTACACCAGCGTGAAGCGGCTCGTCGGCTCGGTATCCAGCGTCGTCTTGATGATCGCCAGCACCGGCGTGATGCCCGAGCCGCCCGAGAACGCTACATACTGCTTCGCGTGATCCGCGTTCAGATGCGTGAAGAAGCGGCCGTCGGGCGTCATCACGTCGATCTCATGACCCGGCTTCAGGGTATCGAACGCGAAGTTCGAGAAGCGGCCGCCTCGCACGCGCTTGATGCCGATGCGCAATTCGCCGTCGCGATCGTAGTCGGTCACGCCCACGCAGATCGAATACGAACGGCGCGTCTCCTCGCCATCGATATGCGTCTTGAGCGTCACGAACTGACCCTGCGTGAAGCGAAACGCATCGCGCAGCGCGGGCGGCACCTCGAACGAAACGGTGAATGCATCGGCGGTTTCGGGTCGCACGTCGCGGATGCGCAGCGGGTGGAATTGCGGAGTCGCCATGTTTTTCGGCTCGCTATCGATTGATTCAGTTGATTCGGTTGATTCGGTTCAGTACGGCTTGAAGTAGTCGAACGGCTCGCGGCAATCGATGCAGCGATACAGCGCCTTGCACGCCGTCGAGCCGAACTGCGCCAGCTTCTCCGTGTGCGTCGAGCCGCAACGCGGGCAGGCGATCGTTTCCTTCCTGTACGGCACGAAACGGATGGGCTTTTCCGCGCTGCTGCAGGCGCCCGTCGGCGGCGCGATGCCATAGCGGCGCAGCTTCTCGCGCGCTTCGTCGGTGATCCAGTCGGTCGTCCACGCGGGCGCCAGCACCGTCTCGATGCGATGCGCGCCGAGCTGCGCCTGATCGATCGCCTGCGCGATGTCCTCGGCAATCTGCGACATCGCCGGACAGCCCGAGTACGTCGGCGTGATCACTACTTCGAGCACGCCATCGTCGCCGTGACGCACATCGCGCAGAATGCCCAGCTCGCGGATCGATACCACCGGAATCTCCGGATCAGGCACCGCTTCGAGCACATCCCACGCGCGTTCGATCGTCGTGTCCATTTACCAGCTCGCGCCCGGATGTTGACGCGCCAAGCTCTGCATTTCGGCCAGCAAATAGCCCATATGCTCCGAGTGCTCGCCGTGCTTGCCCGTGGTGATGTGCTGCACTTCGGCGGGCGCCTTGAGCGTGGCTTCTTCCAGCGCCGATGCAACCTGCTCGCGCCACGCCGCTTCGAACGCGCTCGCGAGCGGCGCGATGCCCGCATCGGCGACGGCCTGTTCGATCGCATCGGTGGCGAAGAACTCGCGCGTGTACGGCATCAGATAATCGAGCGCGGCCTGCGTACGGCGATGCGACTCGTCCGTGCCATCGCCCAGACGCACCAGCCAGTCGCGCGCATGATGCAGGTGATAGCTCGTTTCCTTGATCGACTTCGCCGCGATCGCCGCGAGTTGCGCATCGCTCGATGTCTGCAGCGCGCTCCACACTTCGATCATCAGCGACGAATACAGGAAGTTGCGCACGATCGTCACCGCGTAATCGCGCTCGGCGCGCGTTGTGCCCGCCAGCGGCCCGACGTGCGGCAATTCCGCGATCGTGTAGTTGGCGAACTCGCGCTCGGTGCGGAAGTACGCGTAATCGTCTTCGGTCTTCTTCGCACCGTTCAGCGCCGCTTCGAGCGACGCCGCGTGCGTATAAAGAAGCCGCGCCTGGCCGATCAGATCCAGACTGATGTTCGCGAGCGCGATGTCTTCTTCCAGTGCCGGACCGTGACTGCACCATTCGGCATTGCGCTGCCCGAGGATCAGCGCGTTGTCCGCCAGACGCAGCACATAAGCGAGATGTTCCTGATTCATGGCTCTCTCGCCCTTACATGTGATTGATTTCGTCGGGCAGCACGAAGAACGTCGGATGCCGATAGATCTTGTCGGCCGCCGGCTCGAACAATTCACCCTTGTCCGCCGGGTCCGATGCGGTGATCGCCGCCGAGGGCACCACCCAGATGCTCACGCCTTCCTGACGGCGCGTGTACACGTCGCGCGCCATGCGCAATGCCGCGCCCGCGTCCGGCGCGTGCAGGCTGCCGCAATGCTTGTGATCCAGTCCCTGCTTGCTGCGCACGAACACTTCCCAGATCGGCCATTCCTTGTTCATCTTCATCGTCTCCATGTTCATGCAGCTTGTTGGTGGGCGCGGGCTTGCTGTTTCTCCGCATAGGCCAGGGCCGCTTCACGCACCCATGCGCCGTCGTCGTGCGCCTTCACGCGCGTGGCGAGGCGTTCCTTGTTGCAGGGGCCGTCGCCGTTGACCACGCGCCAGAACTCCTCCCAGTCGATCTCGCCGTAGTCGTGCGCGTTGCGCTGCGCATTCCACTTCAGATCGGCATCGGGCAGCGTGACGCCCAGAATCTTCGCCTGCTCGACGGTCGCGTCGACGAACTTCTGGCGCAGGTCATCGTTCGAGATGCGCTTGATGCCCCACGCGAAGGACTGGCCGCTGTGAATCGAATCCTTGTCGCTCGGGCCGAACATCATCAGCACCGGCCACCACCAGCGGTTCACCGACTGCTGCACGAGGTCCTTCTGCGCCTGCGTGCCCTTCATCATCGAGAGCAGCGCATCGAAGCCCTGGCGTTGGTGGAACGACTCTTCCTTGCAGATGCGGATCATCGCGCGGGCGTACGGCCCGTAGGTGCAGCGGCACAGCGGGATCTGGTTCATGATCGCCGCGCCATCGACCAGCCAGCCGATCACGCCGACATCGGCCCAGGTGGGCGTTGGGTAGTTGAAGATGCTCGAGTATTTCGCGCGGCCTGCGTGCAGTGCAGCGACGAGTTGATCGCGCGAGACGCCGAGTGTTTCGGCTGCGCTGTACAAATAGAGGCCGTGGCCGCCTTCGTCCTGCACCTTGGCGAGCAGAATCGCCTTGCGCTTCAGACTCGGCGCGCGGCTGATCCAGTTGCCCTCGGGCTGCATGCCGATGATCTCCGAATGCGCGTGCTGCGAGATCTGACGCACCAGCGTCTTGCGATACGCCTCGGGCATCCAGTCCTGCGGCTCGATCTTGCCGTCGGCCTGCATGATCGCGTCGAAGCGGGCTTGCTCGGGTCAG
>LRBF01000131.1 GCA_001580565.1 Caballeronia megalochromosomata
GCGTGAATTCGATCTGAGCGCTCTTCGCTCGATGATGTCGACCGGCGCGATCCTCTTCGACACGCAGTTCGAATGGATCCGCGACAACGTGAAACCGTTGCGGATGCAGTCGATTTCCGGCGGCACCGACATCCTCGGCTGCTTCGTGCTCGGCAACCCGAATCTTCCCGTGTACAAGGGCGAGGCGCAGTGCAAGAGCCTCGCATTCGATGTTCAGGCGTGGCGCGACGGCGCGCGAGCGCAAGGCGTCGGGGAACTGGTGTGCGTGAATCCGTTCCCGTCGCGCCCGCTCGGCTTCCTGAACGACCCGGACGGCGCGCGCTTTCACAAGGCTTATTTCAGCGCGAATCCGGGCGTGTGGACGCACGGCGACCAGATCGAGTTTCCGCCGGAAGGCACCGCCCGCCTGCATGGGCGCAGCGATGGCGTGCTCGTCGTGCGCGGCATCAATGTCGGTCCGGGCGAGATCTACGGCGTGCTGAACGATATTCCTGAAATACGCGAGGGCATCGTCGTTCAGCAGCGCATGCGCGACACGGCCAACGCCGATGGACCGGGCAATCCCATCGGCGAGCGTCTCGTGCTGCTGGTCAAGCTGAGGCCGGGCGCGCGGCTCAGCGGCGCGCTGATCGCGCGGATACGCCGCGACCTGGTGCGCCGCACGTCCGCCGCGCATGTTCCGGACGTGATCGCGGCCGTCGACGACCTGCCGGTCACGCATAGCGGCAAGCTCACGGAAGCCGCGGTGCGCAATGCCGTGAACGGGCTCGACGTGACCAACGCCGCCGCGCTGCGCAATCCCGCCTCGCTCGATGCGATCCGCACGCACCCTGCCCTGCAACACCGGTCCGGCGACGCGCCGCAGACCTACGCCACGCGCGAAGAACTGGAGCGGCTGCTGCAGTCGAAATGGGAGCAACTGTTTGCATTCGCCCCGATCGGACGCGACGACAATTTCTTCGAGCTAGGCGGGCATTCGCTGCTCGCGGCGCGGCTTCTTGCGGAACTGCAGCCGATCATCGGACGCCCGATTCCGCTTGCGACCATGCTGCGCGCGCCGACCATAGCAAAACTCGCCGATGTGATCGACAACGGCGCGCTGCCGCAGAACTCCGAAGTGCTCGTGCCGATGCGCGAAGGCAGTGGCGCGCCGCTCTTCTTCGTGCACAGCGTGACGGGGTCGGTGCTCGAATGCACGCGGCTCATCGGGAGCCTGCGCAAGCCGCGTCCGGTGTACGGTCTGCAGGCCATCGGGCTCGATGGCGAAACGCCGCCGCAACGCCGCGTCGAGGAGATGGCGAAGAACTACGTCGAAGAGATCCGCAAGGTTCAGCCGACCGGGCCGTATGCGCTCGCCGGCTTCTCCTTCGGCGGATTGATCGCGCTCGAAATCGCCCAGCAGTTGCTCGGCGCGGGCGAGCGGACGGAATTCGTGTGTCTGCTCGACACCTACGTGCAGGAACGCTGGCTGCCGTGGTTCGCGTTGCTCGAATTCCGGCGCGATTATGTGAGCCGGTTATCGAAAACGCTCTCGGGCATGTCGCCGAAAGCGCGCGTGGGTTTCGCCACGGCCAAGTTTCACGCCGCCATGAACAAGGTGGCGATGCGGCTCGGCCGCGTGCCGCAGGCACAGGCGGCACCGGCCGCCGATACCATGCCGCCGGTGTTGCGACGCATGCGCGATGCGTGCCGGACCGCGATGAACAACTATCGGCCGAAGCCGTACGCGGGCGGGCGGATCGTCTATGTGCGCGCAGCCTTGCGCGACGAGGACCGGGGCGATCCGCTGCCGCTCTACCGCAAGATCGCGCGCGGCGGGCTGACCGTCGCGGAAGTGCCGGGCAATCATGCGGGTGTCATCGAAGAGCCGGGCGTTTATGCGGCCGCCGCGGCGCTCGACAGGGACTACGGCGTGGAGGACGAGGCGGAAGTGCAGCGTCGCGGTCACCGCGTCATGGTCCGGGGTGCGTAGAACTTCTGAGACAGCGCACGGATCCGTTCGAGAACCTTGAAGTCGGGTGACCTGGCGAAGCCAATGCTCGCATGTCCAAACGCAGGCGCGAACCCACGGCTGACATTGGGCCGTTTTTTGTCACATCGTGTGCGCGATGCTCGTCATCACGCGGCTTTTGGACGTCCAGACACTCGCCGGTTTTCCGTGGGTGCTCGTCGCGCTGCCATTCCTGCCGTGTAGCTCGCGGGCCTGCTAAGCTCGACGGCGCCGTGCCCGCCGGGCATTATCCGCTCGTGCTAACCCGGTCGTGGGGCATCTGTCCGTTCAACGTCCTACTGCTGTCCTTGCCAACTGAACCGAATCGCGAAGGTTGGACATCTCGTTAGGAGGGCACGGGGGTCGACCGCGTTGTCGAGCGCCAGCACGGCGTCGCGCAACCCAGTGAAGAAGCTAGGGCCCATCGCATCGAGCAGCTCGGGGCGGTTCAGTTGTAGATGAGCGATGTCGGATTCGCCGTTGATCTGAAAGTATTCGTTATGCATGGGTAGATTGAGGAATTCACTTATTCGTCTGTCTGTCGAATCTCAGCGCAGCAGCATGGCACAAAGCGCCAGACCGGCTCCGTAGGTCCCAAGTGCCCCGATGAACCGGAACGGGTTGGGTTTGGCCATCGTGGGCCATGTAGTCAGTCCAATGACGAGCAAACAGCGGCACGCAGTTGCCGCGACGATCAGCGACTCTACCGCCATCGAAGGCGATCGCGCGCCAAGGTAGAGAAACAGCACTGCGAGGAATGGCGCGTATTCGGCTGTGTTGGCATGAGCCCGAATAAGCTTGTGTAGTCGGTTCGCGGGGTCCGCCTCGCAGCCAATATTGGTACCTTCGCGAAAACGCATCACTGAGATGGACAACCCTAGGCCAGAGAGTAGTAGCCCAAGAACCATCACGCATGTGAGAGCAACCGTGTTCAATTGAACAAACCTCCTCGGCGGGAAACAACGAACGCCGGTTGACAGGTGGCGTTCGCGTGTCGTCCACGCGATTACGATGATTACACGAGCTCCACGTCGATGGTCGACTGGGCGAGGCTGATCTCGCCCAAATACACGCTTTCGCCCAACTCGCATTCGCGCCAGGCATTGCCGAGCGCATGACGGATTTCGACACGGTACGTGCCGCTTCCCTTGGCCAGACCGCCGAAACGGAAATCACCGAAGCCATCCGAAACGGTTTCAGCCAGCTTCTGATTGCCGGCATACAGCGCGACCACAGCACCCGGTACGCACTCGACCACGTCGCCTATACGAGCGCTGACGCTCGCCCCGATGAAGCAGGTTTCCCAACGATCCAGGCCGCTGTACCACACACGCGGCTGCGTGCCCAAGCTCGGCCGTAACACTTTGAGGCCCTCAAGTCGGGCCTTCTCGGCCATCGCTGCGTCATCAACCTTGACCGTCTCGAAAACGTCGGTAGGGCATGACTGCTGGCACCGTGGCTGAGGCCAGCCCTGGTCGAGCAGATGGGCATCAAAAATCCACGTCTGCGGCAGTTGCAGTTCTTCGTTCCAGACGATCGCCTGGTACGGGCACGACTTCACGATGTCTTTGCGGCCCCGCGCCTTCTCCGGATCGATGATGACGATGCCGTCAGCGCGCTTGCGAATGGCGTCGCCGCCCACCCGCATGCACGGCGCCTCGTCGCAGTGGTTGCACATCACCGGCAGATAGGTGGTCTCCACCATATGCGAGTCGCCCTGAACACGGCGCAATATGCGCAGGGGGCTGACGGCATCTGCCGCGGCGGCCGCGGCATAGCCGGGGAAGTCGTTGCCGACATGCTCGTCCCGCCCGGCAATGACGCAGTTCTGGCAGTTTTCGCAACGCCCGACTTTGATAATCAGGTTCCACTTGTTCACTCTATGTTCCTCACGCTGCGCGACCGAGCATGAACGCCTCGGCATTTCTCCACTTTTCGACCTGTACGAGGCAGGAGTTGGGGCTCATGCTGCTTGTGCCGGCGGTTTGCGGCCGGTCAGGGGTCAGCATATTCATACAACCGCCGATTTCGACGCGCTCGCCATCGATTTCAATCAGCGTGAATTCGGCGCTCGCCTCGTACGACTTGACCACTCCCCCATTGACCAGGGCCGAGACATCGGCCGCGCAGATCACAGCGCCTCGGTCGTTATAAACCTTGACGAGATCGCGATGGGCAATGCCCCGGCTGGCCGCGTCCGCCCGACTCAGTCTCAGCAGCCAGAAGCGGTGGCCGCTGATCAGTGCGCGATGGTCTTCGACGCTGTTGACCGAGGAATTCTTCCCGTCGCAATGGGTATGGAAGCTGTAACGGCTGTGGGTGGCGATCAACTGCAGTGGATAGCGCTTAGCCTGCTCCGAGCGTAGGCCCTCCCAAGAGGGGATATATCGGTTGAGCGCGGGCCGCTCGGGGTTGTCTGCCGTGTGCCGCTTAAGGAGCTCGGGTACGAATTCCAGCTTGCCACTCGGCGTTTGCAGGCCCATGCCGAATTTTTCGGCGAACTGGGACGGTAGCGGATGAGGTTCCTGCAGGTCCTTGCGCCGCCCCTCCGCGAACCAACGCATGTCCACCGGATGGCGTAGCTCGGGCTTCTCGGGTGGCACGACAAAATAGCCCTTGCGGCAGAATTCGCGCCACGAAATATGATCGGGCAGATCCGACGAGTCGAAAACCCGCTTGGCCCAGTCCAGTTCGCCGCATCCCTCGGTGAACACGCCGCCCAAGCCCAGCCGGGTCATGATGGCGGTGAAAATGTCGTAGTCCGAGCGGGATTCACCCCGAGGCTCAATGCACTTGTGCTGCAGCGTCACCATGCGATGATTCACCGTGCCGTGTCCATGGTGCGCATAGCCGCCGGAATTCGACCATTCACCGATGTCCCAGCGCTCCAGCGGAGTGCACGCTGGCAGGATGATGTCGGCAAACTGCGCCTCGCCTTCCATCCAGATCGACTGGTTGACCACGCACTCAATGCTTGGGTGCCGGTAAGCCTCGGCCCAACGTCCGGAATTCGTCACTGTGCTAAACGCGGACCCGCCGTAACGATAAATCATGTGGATCGGCGAATACCCGGGCATGGGGTAGCTGAACGGTGCGAACTGAGCTTCCTGGGAAATGCCGTCCCAAAGATAGCCAATCGCATGGCCGTTGATGATGGCATCGGGCAGTTGCTGCCGCGGCACCATTTGCTTGACCGGGTTCATGGTCAGGATGTGCGGCATGCGCTGGTAATTGTTGACCGCATTAGCGGTCCACGCGAGGTCCCCGGAAATGCCGCCATCCGCATAGCCAGGGAAATAGAAATGGAGGTCGTGTGGGGCGCCGACTTCAAGACATCCGAAATTGACCCCCGGCTTACCCCACCCCCGCATCGCCATCATCATGATCATGCAGCGCGCCCACTGCGCTCCGGTCGCGCCACGGCCCGCGCCACCGAATCCCGCGCCCGTCATTCCGACGGCGAGATGGACCTTCTTGTTTCCCCATAGGCGCGCCAGCGCTCGGACGTCCTTGGCGGGCACGCCGGTCTCGCTCTCCTGCCACTCGGGCGTCTTGGGAACGCCGTCCGTATCGCCCAGCAGATAGGCCTTCCACTCGTCGAACCCGGTTGTGCGGGTGGCGACGTAATCCTTGTCGTACAAGCCCTCCACGGCCCACACATACATGATGGCCGTGGCCAACGCAGCATCAGTTTGCGGTCGAACAGGAATCCAGCGTCCGCCCAGCAATTGGGCAGTGGGATTGCAGTGCGGGTCGATATGAACGAACTCGATGCCAAGTTCCTTGGCCCATAGCCGACGCGGTGTCCCCTCGAAACCCGCATAGGCCCCGTTGGTGCTTTCCGGGTCGCACGACCAGAAGACGATCATGTCGGCTTCGTGAAGACAATCCTCGATGCCGCCATAGCCGGACGGTACGCCGATGCGCATCGAATTTCCGAAATGATGCATGGCGCCCCAGTACCATCCCTCCCAACTGTCGGGATTGGCGGCAACGCGGGTAAAACCAATCAGGTTAGCAAAGCGCGTCAGCGCGCTGAGGTAGTAGCCCACATTGCCCCATTGGTGGTGGGACGACAAGGGAAAGGTGATGGAACCAGGACCGTGAACACGCTTCTGCCGGTTGATTTCCTTGGTAACCATGTCGAGCGCCTCGTCCCAACTGATGCGGACATAGCCGGACTTCCCCCGGTTCTCGGGATTGCGTTCGCCCTCAGGGTCGAAGTCGACCCGCTTCATGGGATGAAGGATGCGCTTGTCCGAGTAGACGAGCGATTTCAGCGTCAAGGCATGGGGCGCGACCAAGCCACGCCGTGGCGGGCTAAAGCGGCGTCCGCGCGCCTCGATGACCCAACTCGACGCATCTTTGCTGTCCAGATCGATGGGCGTCACCCGAACGACTCGGCCGTCCTTCACGTATACGAACAGCGGCCCGCCGTTGGTGCAGGTCGTGTAGCGGTGGGTGCCGTCACGCATGGGCATGCCCATCGGCAGGCCGACGGTCTGCATCATGCTCAGGGTTTGCAACAGCCAAACCAACAGTTCGTCTTCGCCTTCGGTGACCACTTTGAAATTCTTGGCGGCGTGGATGATTTCGCCCTGGTCCGGGTTGGGCGAGAGAAACTTAAGTGCCGTGGCGACATCCTTGAACACCATGCGCACGTCGGGCCGAAGAAGCTTGCCGGCGCGTGACCGAACACGCCCGCTCTTGAACGTGATGACGCGGCCGATGCTTTCATCCGCGAGTCCGATCCACGCCACGAGATCACGCTCCTTCAGGCGATCACGATAGACTGGAAAGCGGCGGGCCGTCAGGTCGAGGACCTTGGGCAATGCAAATAGAATGGTCTTGAGAGCCTGTCGTTTCATTATTCGATCCAAATGGAGGCTCGCTGCGCTAGCGCTGGCACGACGGCACGACTAACCGCTTCACCAATCATGCGAGCAGCCCGCGCAAGCGTCGTCATGCTGCGTTGTGGGTTGTAGACCCGGCAAGAGCGAGCCTTATTGCGGCAGCATGCCTTGCTATACGTCGTAGTCGGCCATGGAAGTCGCGGACCACAGCCGGGTCCGGGGACGCGAAACATGACGTATTCCATGTGTTTGATGAGCATTCAACCCTCTCGATTTGCGCACTGATGACCTGTACGCGCTAGAACGTATAGGCGACGTTCACGAAGACGTTCAGCGGATTGAGTCGAAGCGTCGATGTGGAAACGATCTGCGTTCCCGTTGCAGTCTGCCCGTATAACGTAAGGTGGGTCTTCACGGGAATGTAGCCGACCGAGGTTCCGACCGACCAATGTTTGGTGATCGCGTAATTTGCTCCGATCTCAAATACGGGATTCCACGATGAACTGAGTTCCGCGTGCGCCGAACCGCCAGGTCCCAGGTTATCAGTCACAAACTGACTATTGGAAATCCGAACCTGAGTGAACCACGTGTAGTTCACGCCAAGCCCTATGAATGGACGGAATTTCGATTCGGCTGAAAACAGGTGGTATCGAAGTTCAATGGCGGGCGGCATCGGCTTGGTCGAGCCGAGGTTGCCATACTTCTGTAGCGTCCCCTCGCCAACCAGATTGACTTTGAGTGGCAGCCCCACGAGCATGGCGACACCGATGTTGTCCGTGACGTAGTACTCGGCAGTAATCCCCACCGTGTCCGTCGAGGTCGGATGTGCCCCGCTCCCAGCCAGCTGCTGATTCACGGCTACGCCACCAACGCTCTCTACGGTGAGTGGCGTTGCGTTGCCCTGGGGCGCGACGTGGAGCCAACCTGTCGACAGTGTGATGCTCCCGGCTGACTGCGCATGGGCATTGTCGGTCAGCGCAGCCGAGCAGATGCAAGCCGCCATGCCGGCGGAGCTGATGGTTCGCCTGTAATTCCTCAAGTGTCTTCTCCTGTCTCGTTGCCTGATATTCTTATGAGCCCCCGGTACATCATTTGATACAAGTCCGCGCTCCGTCCTGCGTGACTGGATCGCTCTTCACGGTCTTCTTCCGACCACGAACACTAAACGTGACGCATTTAAGTAGTTATACTAATTACCATATCCAGCTTCTTGCTTTTACGCGGTATGTACTCTGCCCTCCGTACGTCTCCTGATATATGCCTCAATCTCCAACCGCTAAGATGGGCGCATCGCCAAGCGTTCAGCCTCAGGCGGGAACACACACCAAGCACCGTCGCGGTGGCGAAAGAAAAATAGTCCAACCGGCCCTGCTGGTAACAGTAGCTCGATACGCACACCGTGTTTCTGGTTCAAGGCCGGATGACCAAATCGCGTAACCCGAACCGGTACCGCAGAGATTGGCCCGAGCCATTTTTCAACAAGCGACCGCAAGGACCTTTCCGATGTAATATTCATTCTCTTTCCCACCTAATCGTTGCGAACTTCTAACTCATGACGCTCGCGTTTAAAGCTCGCCATCGGGGCCCGTGGGCGTGACCGAACGCGCCCACCGATGTCGTGGCTCGTGTACCTTAGGCTCCCTACGCGTCTCTGATGGAGTTCGTCGGTCAGCGGTGCCCTTCCGGTGACGGCTTCGCGGCGGACGACACCGTAAATGCGAACGGAAAGCGCCCAAGCGCGGATATCGCCAATGCTTCACGTGCAGGGTTAGGAAGTTCGACGTGGAGTGCCATCCCGCGAGTGGTGTCTTCAATGATGCTCACGGTTGCGTCCTCGACGCCCGCCTCCACCAATGCCGTCCGTAGGGCGTCTTCCGTTTCCCGGCGTCTTAGCGCGGGCTTAAAGATCTTGCCGACGCCCGTCAGCGGCATCGCATCCACGATGCGTATCCCCTTGGGAAACGCGGCGCGTTCGTTGATCTCGTGACGCAAAAACTCCGCCAACTCCGCCTCGGTTGTGGCTGCGCCTGGCTTTAGCTGAACATACGCGACAGGCAACTCCCCCGCGTGCATATCCGGACGTCCCACCGCTGCAGCGATCTGGACTGCAGGATGGCGGTGCAGTGGCTCTTCAATTGCCGCCGGGTCGATGTTGTGTCCGCCCCGGATAATGAGCTCCTTTCTCCGACCGGTGAGCCAGAAATAGCCGTCGGCATCGGAGCGACCGAGATCGCCTGTGTTAAGCCAATTCTTGCCGTCACCCAGCTCAATCCAGATGCCATTGTTCTGCTCCGGCCGGGTATAGCCGACGAACACGTTGGGGCCGGAGATCACCAGTTGGCCGACCTCATCTGCATCGCAATCCCGTATATATCGGCCGGTTTCATCGACCAGGACTGCTTTCATCGCTTGCCCGGGTAGACGAAGTCCAATCGAACCGACCCTGCGTTCGCCAAGCGGTGGGTTGACGCTGCTCACGCAGGTACCTTCCGTGAGGCCGTAGCCCTCGAGAATCCTTATTCCGGTACGATCTTGGAAAGTGCGCAGCAATTCGACCGGCATAGGAGCGGCGCCACACAGGCCGTACTCGAGCGAACTGATGTCGTGTTCGCCGAACGGAACGTCCAGCAACGATCCGTAAAGTGTCGGAACACCACTAAAGAAGTTGATACGGTAGTGCTCGACAATCTCCCAGAAGCGCCTGACGACGCCCTCGCCCCGATAACCTTGCGGTGTGCCAAGCACGATGTGGGCACCGCGTGAGAACCCCAGCAGACCCGTCACTGTCACGGCGTTGACGTGGAAAAGCGGCAACCCGCAAAAAATCGCTTTTCCCGGACCGATGCTCTCGCCGAAAAACCGACCTGCACTCCACGCATTCGTCACTTCGTTGCCGTGCCGGCGCATCGCAATCTTCGGCAATCCGGTGGTGCCGCCCGTGCAAAAATAGGACGACACGTCATCAATGTTTATTCGATACGCGCTGCTGAGCGCTACGCCCGACTCACGCTCGATCGCGGTGCTGTAGTCGTGGATGTCCATATGCGAAGGAACCGCACTGCGCACGCCGCCCTCTCCATACAATCGCGACCACTCGCCACGCTGAAGCATCCGAGCCACGAATCGCTTTTCGGTCGGCATTCGGTCGACCAGATTGACGAGCACCAGATGCCGTAGTGCGGGAACCTTGTGCAACACGGACTGCACTTTCTGCCAAAGGTCAACCACCGGAAACGGCGCCAGAGTGACGAGCACGCTGGCCCCGGAGGCGATCAGCAGCTCGCCGATCGCTTCCGCCTCAAGCAGCGGATTGATGGCGCAGACGATCCCGGCCGCCTCCCCGCCCCAGATCACGAAGTGCGTCTCGGGGAGGTTGGGTAGTACATAAGCGACAACCGAGCCGCGCTGAACGCCGAGTCGCGAGAATAGATTTGCGGTGCGCGTTACATCTCGCACCAGTTCACGATACGTCCAGCTTTCGGCGTTTCGATAGTCGTCGGCCGTAGCGAAGAACGAAAGGGCCGGTGCCGATGGATTGATGGCGGCACCCCGGCAGATCATCTCGTAAGTGCTCGACGGGAGATCGGCCACCTGCCCCTGCGCTTCGATGGCAAGGACGTCCTGTACGTGCGCGACGCCTTTCATGCTGCCTCTTCGACAACGACGTTACGCTGCACGCCCAGATTGATCGAGCGGTCGTAGCTGGCAATGTGCGCTTCCACGACGTCCGCCGCCTGCAGGTACTGCGGCCTCTCCTCCTGCATCTTCAAGAAAAGCCGCCATTTTTCGGCCTCAGGCAGTTGCGCCGCGGCGCGCTGCTTTTCGGGTGACGGGATGCTCAGTGCACAACCGGACGGGGTGCCGGTCGCGAGCAGGTCTCCGGTGTGCAAGTTGTGGACGCCGGAGAGCTCCGTCAAGGTCTCGGCTGGGCCATAGACGAGACCTGCCGTGGTGTCGTTCTGGCGGACCGTTCCGTTGACCGTCAGCGTCAGCACGAGCTCCTTTAACTTCGGCACGTCCTGTTTCTCCAGGAGGCATAGGTATGGACCGACCGGGCCAAAGGTGCGATAACTCTTGCCCTTGTAGAATTGCATTTGCGGAATCTGGATGTCGCGCGCGGAATAGTCGTTGACGATCACGGCGCCGGCGATGTAGTCATGCAGGTTTGCGTCGGTGACCGTTTCGCCGGACGTAATGTTTCGTTTGAGGACGAGACCGAGTTCGATTTCGTAGTCGAGAAACTGCACCTCTTTTGGCTTCATTACAGGCGAGTCGGCCGAAACGATGCAGCTCGTCGCCTTCGTGAAGATCATGTTGAATTTCTTCACATCAGGGTCCATGCCGGACTCAATCATGTGCTGGCGGTAATTCGCGCCCTGGCAGATGAACTGTTGATTGGCCGTCACGGGCGATAGCCATTGCACTTTCGATTCCGGAATCGTCGGAGCACTTAGCAACAATAGTCGTTCAACCGGGTTGGCCTCGATAAACTCAGCGGTCGACTTGAACTCGCCGGGGATAGGCGTGATAGCGCCATGTGCAACCACGCCCCACTGGGCGCGGCCATCATGCAAGTAATGCAGAACGTGAAGTGCCATTTATCGATCTCCGGATGCTATAGAAGGGTTTGTTCAGGCGAAAATCTTCGCCAATGTCCGCAGCTTGCTCAGCGTCAGGTCGGGGCTACGGCGCAGGTTCCTGAAGAGCGCCACGATGCTCGCGGGGGTGAAGCTCGGCTTCGTGAAGCTGCGCGGCATCGTCGGCCCCCACTGGGCCATCGCCTCGCGGCTCACCGCGTGCACACCCGCCGGCACATCGGCGGTAAAGAGATCGCCGTCGCAATAGTGTTCGTGCTTGTTGCCCCACGGGTCCTGCCAGTAGTCAAAGAGCTGGCTGCCCAGGATATGCCGGCCAATCCCCCACGCGTGCGTCCATCCCTTCTCGCGCAGGACGCGCTGACCCATGCCGACCGCGTCGGCATCAACAAGTTCGTACGCACTATGGCTGTAGGTGGGCAGAAAGCCTTGTGCGAATGCAAGCGTATGGTGATCGGCCGGCTTGTCACCCAGGTCGAGCCGCATGAATGCAACGACCGGCGAGCCATCGGAAAGCACCTGTACATCGCTCGGGATGAAGCCGAAACACTGCGTGTACCACGCGCAAGTTTCCTGATAGTCGGCGAGTTCCAGCACGACATGTCCGAGCCGGATAATTTCCGGGGCGTGCTCGGGCGGCCGCTGCGTCCCATTGATGCGGACGGTCGCATCCACGGAGTTGAACGGCAATGCTGGCCGATGGGGCAAGGGTGCAGTGCGCGCCTGGCCCCATATCGCGTCGACGCGAAAACCTGACGGGTCCGTCAGTCGTACCATATAGCCGCCGCCTGGCAGGGAGGAGCGTTCAACATCCGAAGCGCCAGGCAGTTTTGCAAGTGCATCAAGATCGGCCCGGTTATCGACCTGCAACCCGAAGCCAACGAAACGGGCTTTTGAAGCCTTCCGAACGACGTAGCAGAAGGGCGAAGCACCCGTTCCTCGCAAGAGGAGGAGCGCTTCACTTCGCGATACGGTTCGAAGACCGAAGTCATTGAGAAACTGCTCGGCTTTCTCAAGGTTCGGCCGATCGAATATCAGATAGGCCAATGCCGACGCTTTCGTCGTGGGGTTGGGGTGGCGGGCCGGATGTGCAGTGGTCAGTTTCATGGCGAATACTCACGCGGTGTGGATAGCGGTTTTGAGACCCCAGGCGGCGTCGTGCTCACTGGCTAACCAGCAGTGCTGACCTAGCAAGGAAAGACTCTCGCGCACGAGCCGCTGCGCGTCGGTCGCCGGTCCGTCGTGAACCACGGTCTTATCGGGCCGTACGACGGCGGCCCATCCGACCGGTACGAGATGCGGAAGGAACACACCGTCGAGGTCCTCCCAGCCGTCACGTCGCCGTCCACAACGTGCGATCTGCACGATGCTTCCGCCGGCACGCGCGAGCGCCGCGGCGGTAGCAGAATCGAGTGCGGCTTGGGCATCCGTGCCGAATCCAATCAGCACCAGTCCTTGCCCAAACACATCGTCGCTCAGATACGTGTTGTCGTCCGAACCTCGTATGCGTCCCTGCGCGATGACAGTGCCCCGGATTAGTTTCGTCGATGAGCGGCCTTTGACGAACAGACCTCTTGTAGAGGCGGCTTTTGACTGGCTCTGCCATTGCGCGAGCTGCGAGCGCAGCCGGGGCACCCGCCGCAATAGCCGCGTCAGCCCACGCGCCAACGGGGCGATTCCGCCATGGCGAGGCATGACGAGCTTTTCCATGAACCTTGCGAGCTTGACCACCGGGTTCGTGTGGGGCCGTCTCTCCTCGTCGTAAGTGTCGAGAATGCGTGCATCGGCTCGCCCCTGAACCACCCATGCTAGCTTCCAGCACAAGTTGGCTGCGTCCCGCAGTCCTTCAAGCAACCCGCGGCCGACAAAGGGAGGCGTGAGGTAGGCCGCGTCGCCCGCGAGGAATACACGCCCATTGCTGAATGCATTAACCGTATGACCGATTGAATGGGGGGCATGACGTGCATCCACGACGAGCCGTTCCTCGGCAAAGGGCTTGCCCTTGACTGCCTTTCCGATGAGCTGTCTCACAAGCGAGTTCGCCCCGTCCGCACCGACCAGGTAGCGGGCACGAATCACGTGGGTACGCCTATGACCCAAGTCCAGCCTCGCGAGCACGTGATGCCGTTCCTGCGTAAAGCCGCTTAGCCCGACACCCAGCGCAATATGAGCGCACTCAAAGCGCCGCATCCGGGCACGCAGGCAACGCTCGAGTTCCGACTGATAGAACGTGAGTGTCGAGTGACGGTCGAGACTGTCGAGCGAATTGATCCCGGCGAACTGATCACGCGAGCGAGAGCTCCCGTGGACGGACGGGATGGCGATCATCTCAATGTCGCGCTCCTCAATGCCTGCAAGCAGAAGGACGCGTAGCGCGTCGTCATCGAGTTCGATCACGCGGGGAGGCTCGAACACTTTCGTCGACTTGTCGACAACCAGCACGTTCACGCCATGTCGCGCCAGCAGATTAGCGATGGTTGCGCCTACCGGTCCACAACCCACCAATAGAACATCCACCGCTGGCGGAAGCGTGTCGATCCGCTGATCAGCCGGGGCATGTGAGGCGAACGGTCCGGCACCGTTCTTCACTGTCGTCTCCACAGTCATTCCATCTCCATTTACAAGGTCGGCTCTCCGTGGCCGTTGATGACATTAAACTCATCGATGATCGTTTTGTCAATATAGAGGTTTCAATCTATACTGCGGATACGACCAGACTTGGGATCATCATGACGAACGCGACACATCGCCGGCCGGCCAAACATTCCAGCGCTGCTGCACCCGTCACGCCGCCTGCCGTTGTAGAAGAGCGGGAGCCACGCGGCGCACGCCGCAAACGCGAGACGCGCGCCCGTCTGCTCGACGCCGCCCTCAGGTTGATGGCCGAAAAGGGCATGGAGGGCGTGGCGATCAACGAGATCACCGAGGCCGCCGACGTAGGCTTTGGCTCGTTCTACAACCACTTCGAATCGAAGGAAGCGATCTACGCGACGCTCGTCGATAGCGTGTTTGAAGAATTCGCGAACATGCTAGATCGCCTTGCGCATGGCATTACCGACCCGGCAGAGGTCGTGGCCGTCTCTGTGCGCCACACTGTCCTACGTGCGCGGCACGATCCGGTGTGGGGGCGTTTTTTGATACGTGAAGGGTTTTCTGCGCGCGCGATGAGCCGCGGGCTGGGCCAACGGCTACTGCGCGACATCGGCAACGGCATCGCCGCGAAACGGTTCGTCGTTGCCGACCCGTTTATCGGATTTCTCGCAGTGGGCGGCACGGTCCTGTGTGCGATCGCCGCCGAGCTGAACTTCGTCGCGCCAGGCGCGAGCGCGGCGGGCGTGCTGAAAGAACTCGGCTTCAGCGGCGAGCACTTCCCGGAGCGCACCGCAGCGATGTTGCTGCAAACGCTTGGACTAAAGCGCGCTGAGGCGGAAAAGATTGCAGCGCGGCCACTGCCCGTCGTCGACGAAGTCGTCGAGGAAAATTGAGGACCGGCGAGCAACTCTTGTGATCACGCCCAGGGCGGACCGACCATATGATTGCCATTTTTTTCATGGCGGCCGCTTGTCAGGCGTGCGAGGCATGTAGCCGATAGCGCAACGGCGTGATCTCGCGCCGCTCTCACCACCGGTCGACAAGCAAAATTCAGAGATCATCGACCTGCTTGCGAAAATGGCGGGGCCGTCGCTGCCCGAGCGGCGGAGGCCCGCGCCGACTGCGACGGGCAAGCGGACTCATTCGTCAATGCGCGCAACCGCGCTGGCTGTCTGGGCGCCGTCTGTCGCATGCGGGCAGGACACCGTCCTCTTCCCTACTTTGCCCGAGGCCCCGGTGGGCCTCAACGGACTATCTGTTGCGCTCGCGGAAAAGGCGCGTACGACTTTGGCTATTTGTGCGGCGACTATGCTGATCGCGCGCCGATGGCCGCCTACGATTGCCTGATATCCGTCAGACACAGGCTCGCGCACTACACTGTGGCAGGTCAATGTCTCGACGTCCGCCGACGTGCGTACATTCCATACGACGTCGATCAGCACGTGAGAACCGGGCCAGGATTCGAAGCGCTGAATATCGACGGCAACCTGATATACGGGAACGTCCTCACCACGGGCGACCGTCTTCGCGCCGGGCGCGCCGGCCTGTTGGCTCACGCCAGCAATCAGCGCATAACGAATTTCGTCCGGGAGGGACGACGCCCACCGATCGTCCTCCAGCACCTGCACCTGTGCCGCATTGACCTGTACCACAAGCTGGCTTCTTGCGACGGCGGCCGGTACCTTCACCGGACGCACGTCGATACGAAATGATGGACTCGCACTATTACCAGTAATCCTCGGCTGCGCCTCGGTGCCGAGCGTGTAAAAACGCGTCGGTGCCGACGCGCACGCCGTCACAATGGCCACACCAATGACGGTCATGGTCCGCACTATCGTGCGCCATGAACAGGATTGCCTCAGCATCATGGCCGGTCTCCTTTCTTGCCGAACAGGAGCGCCTGGGGATGACGCTCCAGATAATCGGCGAGCGTATTGAGAGACTGCAGCGTCCGTGTCAGTTGCTGCATGGCGTCCTGCACGTCCGACTGCATCGGCGCGGTCTGCCGCAGCGTCGACTCCGCGGTATTGAATGTCTTTTGTGCCGCAGCGAGCGTGTCGCGAGCTTGCGGCACGACCTCTGTGTCCATATGCCCGAACAGCCTATTGGCGTTTTCCAGCGCACCATTCAGGTTGGCGCCGATCCGGTCGAACGGCACCTGGTTCAGTTTCCTCGCGATGTCCGCCACCTGCACCTGGAGTTCGTCGAGCGTGTTCGGCACGGTCGGCAGTTCGATCGGGTTGGGGCGCACATCGACGCTCGCCCGGGGAGCTTTCGGAAACATGTCGAGCGCGACATACAACTGGCCCGTCAGCAGGTTGCCGGTCCGTAATTGCCCGCGCAGCCCTTCCGTCACGAGGTGCTGCAGCAACTCGTGCCCGCCGGGCGTGTCCGGCGCCGGTAGCGCCTCACTGGAGCGCCGGCTGAGCCGGTCAGGATAAAGCGCCATCGACACCTTCATGCTGAAGCTCTTCTGTTTCTCGTTGTACTCGATACCGATGTCAGTCACCTGCCCGAGCGCGATCCCGCGAAGGTCGACGGGCGCGCCAACAGACAGTCCACGCAAAGACTGATTGAACCGCATGACCACATTGAGCGGCGGTCCGTCGGGCTCGCGCATGGCGTCCGATTCGTCCGCGGCAAGGCGAAAGACCGCTTGGTCAGCTGCGGGTGGTCCAGCGTCCAGCCCTGCCGGAGACTGGAACGCCAGCCCTCCGACGACAACGGTCGCAAGTGATTGCGTGTTGAGCTTCAGGCCGTTCGAGTCGAGACGCAAATCCACGCCGCTTGCGTGCCACCACCGTGTAGAGGTGCTGACGTAGCGGTCGAAAGGCGCATTGACGAAGACATTCACGACGACGCCTGAACCGTGCGGATCGAGTGAGAAGCCAACGACTTGGCCCACCTGGACACGATGGTAGAAGATGGGGACGCCGATATCGATCGAGCCTAGCGGCTCGCCTCGTAGCGTGTACTGATGCCCCGGTTGTCCCGTGGTCACAATGGGCGGGTTTTCAAGACCGAGGAACGCCGTTTGCCGGGCAGTCGAGCGCCCAATGTCCACTCCAATATACGCGCCGGACAACAGCGTGCCGAGGCCGGAAATGCCATTGGTACCCACGCGCGGGCGAACCACCCAGAACCGTGCGCCTTGCGTCGCGAATTTCCCGGCGTCCTTGCTCAACTGGATGCTCACGATGACACGTTGCAAATCTCCGGACAGCGTGATCGTTTGCACCGAGCCGATCTCGACGTCCTTGTACTTGACCTTCGTCTTGCCCGCCTCCATGCCCTCGGCGTTATTGAAGGTGACGGTCATGACTGGACCCTTTTCGGCGACCGATTTGACCACCAGCGCGACACCGATCAGTGCGCAGATGAACGGAACCAACCAGATTAGCGAGGGCAGCCAACGTTTTCGCGGCTTGAGTTCAGGGCTGCAAAGATTAGAAAAATGGTTCATTCAAAAACTGTTTCAGAAATTCCGGTTTGTTGTAGTCATGGGAGCGCCCCGCCCTCCGTCGTTCACCCTTCGCAAAAGGCGCTCTCCGGCATCCACGTTGTCCCAAATGAGACGCGGATCAAACTGATGCGACGCGAGCATGGTCAGAATCACGACCGCGGCAAAGGCGAGCGCGGCCGGCCCCGCAGTGATCACGGCGAAGGAGCCAAAACGAACCAGCGTGACCGTCAGGGCGACGACAAAGACATCGAGCATCGACCATCGGCCAATACGCTCGACGAGCCGATACAGTCCTGCCCTTTCGCGGCGCCGCCAGACGGAACCGCGGCGGATTGTTGCCGTGAGAAGCGTGAGCGCTATCAGCTTGAGCATCGGCACGAGAACACTAGCGACAAAGACGACGACGGCGAGCGGCCAGTCTCCCGATGTCCAGAAGTACGCGACGCCGCCAAGGATCGTGTCGTCCTCCGAGTGGCTCAGCGATGATGCATGCATGATCGGCAGCAGGTTTGCCGGAATATAAGCGAGCGCGGCGGCGGCAAGTAGACTGACGGTTCGCGTCAGGCTGTCCGGCCGCCGTTCATGCAGCACGTGCAGGCATCGGGCGCAGCGCAGGTCAGCCTGGTGTCCGATACGCGTCTGAACGAGTCCGCATGCATGACAGCCGATAAGTCCCGCGCGTTGTGCCGTGATCGCAGCCGTTGACGCCGGCTTGGATGCTCGCAACGCCGTGTGAGGGTCGCATTCCGCGGGCGTACCCTCGACCAGCGAACGCCGGCCATTCGGGAAGACCTGATTTCATCGCGGACGGCCCAGAGCCGGCTCGGGTCAAATACGGCGACAACGCCCAGCATGACGGTGAGCGCACCCAGCGCGAACAGTCCCGGCCCCGGGATGACGTCCGCCATGCTGACCATCTTCACAATTGTCACCAGCACGCCAAGCATGAGCACCTCGACCATGCCCCGCGGGCGCACGACTTGCACGACGCGCGTCACCAAGTTGAACCAGGGCGCCCGCTTGCCTGTGCAGATCGGCAGCAGCAGATAGAGCAAGCCAAGTAACTCGATCGGCGGAAAAAGGTTCGATGAGCAGAACACCATGGCGGCAACGACGCGCATGTTGCCCGACCATAAGGAGCGCACCGCGCCAAACAGCGTTGCTTCAGACGTCATGCCGTTCGCGCGCAGTTCGATCACGGGGAAGCTCTGCGCGATGCAAAAAGTGATGAGCGCAGCAAGCGTGACGGCGCAAATCCAGTCGAGCGGTAACCCGGAACCGGGTAGCGCCGTCAGGCTCGCGCCGCAGCGCGAACAGCTAGCGCGACGCTTCTCGACACCCGAAGGTTTGCGAAACAGCAGGTCGCATTCGTGGCAAACAATCAGCCTGTGATATTCCATACGGGATAGATCGGAAATCCGGGCGCCTTCCTACCGGCACCCAGCCCTCACCACGGTTTTCCGCGGGGCAGGCTTCGAGAGTGAACGTCGTTAGACCGCTATGGCACGGTCTAACCTTAAGACACTGCGGAACGGCGAGTGTCAGGACGGCGCCGGACCCCCTCGCCGGATCTATGCTTGGCCGGTCATGGCGTTGACGCTGAGGTCTGCTGGGTCGCGGGCAGTTCTCCCATTGCCTGGAACAACGCCGCGGTATCACTCATTCGCTGGCCGGCTGCGCGCGTGGCACCGATCCGGGCGTTGAGATACCTCGCCTCGGTAGCATGTGTTGCCGCTGAAGGCAGTGAGCCCATGCGATGGCGCGACGCCGTATCGTCGAATGCCTCACGCGCGGCTTCTGTCGCGGCCTCGTTCGAAGCAAGCGTCTGCGCGTCGTTATCGAGCGCGGCAAGAGAATTCGCCACATCCTGGAAGGCAGAGAGCACGGTCGACTTGTAGTGCAACACAGCGGCGTCGTATGCGTCGATCGACGCGCGGCGCTGCGCGAAGAGCGCGTCACCATGGAAGATCGGCTGCGACAAACCCGCGCCAATCGCCCACAGTCCGCCCGCGCCTGAGAGTACGGCCGGCCAGCTGAAGCCACCACGCCCCATCGATCCGGTTAGCGACAGGCTCGGGAAGAGTTGCGCCGTGGCAGCCCCCACGTCTGCCGCTGCTGCCTTGACGGCCGCGTCGGCGGCCTGGATATCCGGACGCGAGCGCAGCAGGTCCGAAGGCACGGCAACCGGTACATGCTCAGGCAGCGACAGGCTATCGAGATCTGGCACGCTCGGCGCGTTGTCTGGCGTACGGCCGATCAGCACCGCCAGCGCATGGATCGCGAGGGCGCGTTGCTGACGCAGCGCCGGCAGCGTCGCCGCCATCGCCGCCGCATCCTGTTTCGAGGCGAGCGCCTGTGCGCGTGAGAGCGAGCCCAGCGTGTAGCGCTGCTCATCCTCGCTTGCAGCATCATTGGACACCGCGACGAGCCGTTCGGTAAGTGCGATCTGCCGGTCGAACGCCGCCACATTGATTGCGCTACCGACGATGTTCGCGGCAAGCGCACGCCGCGACGCCTCCAGTTCAAATGCCTGCACGTTCACACGGGCCGCACTCGCCGAATTCATATATCGCGTCTGGCCGAACAGGTCGAACGTGTAATGCGCGAGCAGTTGCCCGGCAAAGAAGTTGTATTGCACCTGCTCAGGGCCGAGCCCCGGCACGACGGGTGAACGCGCACGCTCGACCTGCACCGCGCCGTCGATCGAGGGCAGCGTCGATGAGCCGACCTGCGCGCGGAGTTCCTCTTGTGCTGCCGAAAGCGTGCGCTGCGTCGCCGCGAGCGTCGGGCTGTTGCGCAAGGCTTCGTCGACGAGCGCATCCAGCGCGTCGGAGCGGTACAGTCGCCACCAATGGGGAACGGGACTCGCACCGACATCCAACGACTGCGCAACGCCACCCGCGGCTACCGTCTTCGACGGTTGCGTCTGGGCACCGTAACGCACAGGCGACGGAATCGCTAGCGGCTCGCCGCTGGGCCCAAACGAGCACGCTGTGAGAGCGAGCGCCGCAGCCGCGAGACCGGATGACTTGTAGGTAAAACTCATCATTGAACCTCCGTGTGCTCGACGACGACTTGTTGCCCAGCGCACTCGTCGCGGCGAACTCTGAAGCAGGTCGCGTAAAGCGCTGGCAGGAAGAACACCGTCAGCACGGTAGCGATGGTGATGCCGCCCATCAGCGCGGTGGCCATGGGCCCAAAGAAGCCCGAGCGAAGTAGCGGAATCAGTGCGAGCACGGCGGCGGCGGCCGTGAGCATGATCGGCCTGAAACGCCGTACCGTTGCGCCAATAATGGCGTCGAAGCGTGCGTGCCCGGCCGCGATGTCCTGATCGATCTGGTCCACCAGGATCACCGAGTTGCGCATGATGATGCCGAACATCGCGATCACGCCAAGCGAGGCGACGAACCCAAACGGTTTGCCGAACAGCAGCAGCGCAGTCACCACGCCGATGAGGCCGAGCGGTGCCGTGAGCACGACGATGAAGGTGCGCGCGAAATTCTTGAGCTGGATCATCAGCAGCGTCAGCACCGCAATGATCATGAGCGGCATTTCTGCGTTGATCGACGTCTGGCCCTTCACGCTCTCTTCGACCGCTCCGCCGACCTCGATTCGATATCCGACAGGCAGCTTCGAACGGACAGCGGCAAGTGCGTGCTCGATATCGCGCGTGACGTCGATGCCTTGCGCGTCGCCGCGCACGTCCGCCTGCACGGTGATGGTCAGCTGGCGATCGCGTTCCCAGATCACGCCGTACTCGAGCGTATCGCGCACATGTCCGAGCGAGCCGAGCGGCACCGGCCCGTTGGGCGTTGGAATCGCCAGGCTCGTCAGCTTCGCGGGATCGACGCGCTCGTTCTGCGGCGCCCGCAAATCGACGTTCATCAGCTTGTCGCGCTCGCGGTACTGGGTGACCGTGTAACCGGACAGCGTCATGGCGAGGAAACTGGACACGTCCTCAGAGGAGACGCCAAGCTGACGTGCTCGGTTCTGGTCGATGTCGAATGAGATTGACCGTTCGGCCGGCTCGTCCCAGTCGAACTGGACGTTGCGCGTCCGTGAGTCGGCACGGACCTTCTCAGCAACGGTGTCCGCGAGCGAGCGCACCGTTGCGATATCGTCGCCGCTCACGCGGAACTTGATCGGGAATCCGACAGGCGGGCCGTTTTCGAGGCGCGCGACGCGTGTGCGTACGCCAGAAAAGTCCGTTTCCAGCTTCGCGTCGAGCCAGTGCATCAGTTCGTCCCGCGTCTCCACGTCCTTGGCCGTGATCACGAACTGCGCGAAGTTGGGCTGCTGAAGCTGTTGGTCCAGCGGGAGATAGAAGCGCGGCGCACCGGTGCCGACAAAGTCGACGAAGTGGTCGATCCCAGGCTTGCCGTCGAGGACTTTCTCGAGGCGTTTCGATTCACGTAATGTCGCCGCGAATGAAGCGCCTTCCGGCAGCCTCAGGTCAACGAGGAGCTCCGGCCGTTCGGAGTTCGGGAAGAATTGCTGGGGCACCCGCGTGAATGCCCCCATCGCAACGGCGAACAGCGCGGCGGTGACCCCCAGCACGACCCAGCGTCGGTTGATACAGGACGCAACCCAGCCCGAAAGGCGCCGGTAAAAGCCCGTGTTGTAGACGTCGTGTTCATGGCCGTGGTCGCCGCCCACATGGCCCTTGCGCTCCGGAAGCAGGTGGAAGCCTAGCAAGGGCACGAGCACGACGGCAGCGAACCACGAAACGATGAGTGAAATGGCCGATACCTCGAAGATCGAGCGTGTGTATTCACCTGTGCTCGATTTCGCGAGCGCGATCGGCAGGAAGCCCGAGACCGTGACCAGCGTGCCCGTCAGCATCGGAAACGCCGTGCTCGTGTAGGCAAAGGCCGCCGCGCGCATGCGGCTCCAGCCCTGCTCCAGTTTCACAGCCATCATTTCGACGGCAATGATCGCATCGTCGACTAGCAGTCCCAACGCGAGCACGAGCGTGCCAAGCGACACCTTGTCCAGTCCAATGCCAAACAAATGCATACACAGCGCGGTCACCGCGAGGACGATCGGAATCGTGATGACGACGACCATGCCCGTGCGCAGGCCCAGCGAGATGAGGCTGACAACCAGCACGATCGCCACTGCTTCGCCAACCGCCTCGACGAAGTCGTCTACTGAATGCTTGACCGCATGCGGCATGCTCGAGACGGCCGCGAGTTTCAGACCCGCTGGCAATGAGGCCTGCAGTTCAGCCGTCCTCGCGTCCAGTGCCTTACCGAGATTGATGACGTCGCCGCCCTTTTGCATCGTCACACCGATGCCGAGTACCGCTTGACCGCCGAGGCGGATTTGGGTAACTGGCGGATCGTCGTAACCGCGTTTGATCGTCGCAATGTCGCCGAGGCGGAACGCACGCTTGTTCACCGTGATCAGCAGGTCCGCGAGCGCCTGCTCATCCTTGAAGGCGCCACTCGGTCGCACGAACACGCGGTCGTCCGCCGTCGTGATGGTGCCCACGGGTGCGACGGTGTTCTGCGCATCGATGGCCTGGGCAAGTTGCTGCGGCGTGATCGCCAGGCGCGTCAGCTGCGCATTTGAAATCTCGACAAAGATGTGCTGATCGGGATCGCCGAAGTAGTCAACTTTTGCCACGCCCGGCACGCGCAGCAGGACGGTACGCAGCTTGTCTGCATAGTCGTGCAGTTGGCCGGGCGTAAAGCCATCGCCTTCGAGCGCGTAAATGTTCGTGTAGACGTCGCCGAACTCGTCGTTGAAGAATGGCCCTACCGCGCCTTTCGGAAGTGTTGCCCTTATGTCGCCCACCTTCTTGCGCACCTGATACCAGGTCTCGGGCACCTCCTTGACAGGCGCCGAGTCCTTCATCGCGAAGAAGATCATCGACTCGCCCGGGCGCGAGTAGCTCTTGATGTTGTCCACATAGGGCGCCGCCTGCAGTTGGCGGCCGATCCGGTCCGTGATCTGTTCCTGCACTTCGCGGGCAGAAGCACCCGGCCAGTATGTCTTGATGACCATTGTCCGGAAGGTGAACGGCGGATCCTCGGATTGCGCCAGTTGCGTGTAACCGATCACGCCAAATAGCGTCATCAGGCCAACCAGAAAGATCACCAACTGCTGATGCCGCAGGGCCCAGGCAGACAGATTGAAACCGGTTCCGCTGGTGTCTGCATTATGAGAGTCATTCACAGGCGCGCTGTCGCGCGCGTTTTCATGGTCGCGCGCGTTCATGTCGGGAAATCCTCTTGGTGAAGCGGGGGCACTACCTGGACCTGCTGTCCTGAACTGACGGCATGCACGCCTTGCAGAATGACTCGGTCGCCGTCATGCAGGCCTGAACTCACCGAGACCGTACGCTCGTCGTATCGCTCGATCGTGACCGGGCGCAGCTCGAGCGTATTGCTGCCTTTACGCACCACCCAGACAGCCGGATTCTCGCCCTTGTGAAAGAGCGCCGTCACCGGCAGTGTGAACGGCTCGCCCGTAGCGCCATCGTCGGCCACGTCGAACATCACATTTGCCGTCATGCCCAGGCGCACTTCGGGACTCGGAGCAGCCAGCGTCAACTTCACCCGCCATGTGCGACTTCCCGGATCGGCCGCGGGCGATACCTCACGCACCCGCGCTTCGAGCGTCTTGCCAGGCAGCGCAGGTAATGTGACGCGCGCTTGCGCGCCGACCGTCAACGAGTTCAGTGTCCTTTCCGGCGCGTCGCAGACGATGTCGACATCGCCCGTCCAGTCAACGTGATAGACCGCCTGCGTGGCCTGCACGTTCTGTCCGGTATCGGCATCCTCCGATGTGACGACACCGTCATGGTCAGCTGTCAGCGTCGTGTAGCGCAGTTGATCGGTCGCGAGCGCCATCTGGGCTCGCGCCGAATCGCGCTGCGCCAGAGCCGTCGCATAGGCATCCTGAGTCTGCTCCAGTTGCGCAGCGGCGATCAGGTTCTCGTGCGCCTGCGCCTGATCACGGTCAAGCTGCTGCTTGGCGAAGCCGAGGCGATGCTCGGCGGCATCCAGCTGTGCCTTCGCATTCGCCAAGGTGTTGCGCAGATCCGTAGGGTCAAGTACGGCAACCGTTTGTCCCGCCTTGACGGAATCGCCAATGCGCAAGCGTCGCTCGATAATTTTTCCGCCCACGCGAAACGACAGGGGCGTGGAGT
Organism: Caballeronia megalochromosomata; assembly: GCA_001580565.1. Classification (GTDB taxonomy): domain Bacteria; phylum Pseudomonadota; class Gammaproteobacteria; order Burkholderiales; family Burkholderiaceae; genus Caballeronia; species Caballeronia megalochromosomata. The sequence continues at coordinate 24,650 of LRBF01000131.1, forward strand.
AACGGGCCTGCACCTGCGCAGGCAATGAGGCGCTCGCAATATTCCCGTCAGGATGAACGGCAAGGGCGACAACCGGTTTGGCTTCCGTCACGACGGCTTCGCGCTGGTGGCACGCCGAAAGAAGGATTGCGCTGCACGCCGCGATGACGACGGGTATACGGTGCGGCGAAAGGAAAAGCGGGGGTAACAAAGAGCGCGCCCGTTTTAGCGCGACCAGTCCGGAATGTTTCACGATGTTCACAAGGCAGGTGATGAGTCCAGGTAGAAATGCAAACCGCGCTGACCGGGGCCAGCCATGGCTGCAAAAAAAGAAGCCCTCGCCAGCAGCGCGAAAACAAGAAAGTCTTTGATGCGACGCTGACTCTCTTCAACAACTCGAACTGAGCGAAGCCCCGCGTGTCACGGGAGATCGCATGCGGCAGGCTGCGCATCGGCGGCATTGGATTGGCGCGTTTGCGGATGCCCGCGCGCGCTTTGGACGGTGTCCGCGAATTGCGATCCCGCAGCGCCTCAACGCGTTTGCGCCGCCTCCCCACTTCAGTCTTCTGGCGCCGCTCATCCGCCACGTCCGTCGCACTCGTGACATTAAACCCATTACTGATATCATTGTCAACCATGACAAATAAATCTACAGTCGGACTAAACAGGAGACCACATGTCCAACATGCCAATTTCCCGTGCGCGCCGACGGCAAACGGCCAAGGCGCCGGCTCACAGTCCTGACGCTAGCCGGGCTGCGTCGCCACGTCTTGCCAAACGCAAACGGGAAACTCGGATGCGGTTGCTCGACGCCGCGTTCGTCCTGGTGGCTGAAAAAGGAATGGAAAGCGTCACGATCAACGACATCACCAATGCCGCCGACGTGGGATTTGGGTCTTTCTATAACTACTTTGATTCGAAGGAGGGACTCTTCGCCGCGCTCGTTGAATGGCTCTTTGAGGAATTCGCGACCGCGCTAGATCATCTCGCAAGCGGGCTGTCGGACCCGGCCGAAGTTGTCGCCGTGTCCGTGCGTCATACGCTTTTGCGTGCCTGTCGCGAACCGATCTGGGGACAACTGCTGATACGCGAGGCGCTCTCTACGCGCGCGCTAAGCAGGGGTCTTGGCCAGCGTCTGTTGCGAGATACGGAAAGAGGAATTTCGGAGCGACGCTTTCTAGTTGCGGACGAACTGATGTGCGTCGTTTCCGTAATTGGGACTGTTCTTGCAGGAATAGCCGCTGAACTTCGCTTCTCCGAGTCGTCGAGGATGGAAAGTCACCGGAAAATTATGCTCCGACCCAGAGAGGAAAAATTCGCGGAGAGTACGGCAGCGATCGTGCTGCAGGCGTTCGGTCTTGCACGTATGGAAGCAGAGAACATCGCCCGGCGTCCCCTGCCGGCATCGCACCGGTAAGTGAGCGTGTAAGCACGTGTCAGCACGGCCGGCGCACGACGCAGAGCGCCTATCGCTGGTCGACTCCACCATGCAGTGAGTCCCTGCTGGCCCGGGTTTTCCTTCCTCCATAGCAATCCACTTCGCCGGCACGCGTCGCCCCAACCGTCAGGTTTCCTTCGGCTTCCTCGCAATCTCGGGATGTTCAGCTCCGATAAAGCATGCTCGCCAGATAGCGGCGTCGCAACTCCCTCAACGCAGAAGCAATCACGGCGCTGGCCGGCAGTGCAAGCAGAACGCCAAAGAAACCAAACAACTCGCCAAAAGACAATAACGAAAAGATGACAGCAAGGGGATGCAGGCCGATGCGCTCGCCGATGAGTCTGGGGGTAAGAACAATGCTTTCCAAGATCTGGCCGATTCCATACACGACGATCACTGCTCCGAACCCATACCAGTTTCCGAACTGAAGAAACGCAGCCAGAAGTGCAAACGCCAGCGCGGTCGCGAACCCGATGTAGGGAATGAAAACGGCAAGCGCCGTGAGAAGACCGACCGGCAGCGCGATGTCCAATCCGGCGATCTTTAACGCAATAGTGTAAAACAGCGCGAGTATTCCCACGACGAGCAGTTGCCCGCGCAGATACTGCGATATCATCTGATCGACCTGCCCAATGAAGTCCCGTGTTTTTGCGAGCCAGCGTCGCGGCACAAAGCTCTCCAGACGCTCGAACGCCTCATGCCGATCGTAGAGCAGGTAAAAAAGCACGAGAGGCACGACGACTACATTTCCGGCGAGGCGGATCATCAGATTGCCGCTTGAACGAACATACTGCCAAATCGAGAGGGCGACGCCTTGCTCGCTTCCTGACAAACGTGCTGTCAATGCATCGCGAAGATTCGCCAAATTGACCGAGTAGTCGACCCCAAGGAAAGCCATCCGTGGTTTCAGGGTGGTATCGAGTTTTGCCACCAGCGCGGGAAGCTGCCTCGTAAGCTCAGGCCCTTCCTTTTGAAGAACAGCGAATACCAACAGCGCGAACAACGTGACCAGCACCGCAAGTAGTGAAATCATGAACAGCGCCGCGAGGCCCCTCGGTGTGCGATGGCGAACCAGCCATTCCACGCCCGGCTGCAAAATGTATGCGATGATGGCACCGAGGAGGAACGGTGTGAGAACCGGCCGCAGGGCCCATAACAAGACACAGGCCGATAAGGCTACAGCGCCCCAAAATAACGACTGACGATGGTAGGTAGTCAAAGCTTCTCTCAACGGCTGCTAAGCGATTGCTTTTGCTTCGCTCTCGAATGGTCCGGTCATAGATTGCTTCCTCGCATCACCTAGCGCGAAACAACCATGAGAAAAATTGAAAATAGCCGATTGGCGTGGACGCCTGCTAATCCGCTTGTGAACCGACTCGGTTCATATGGGGACGCTCGGGTTAAGCAGCGACCCGCGCAGAGGGACTCCAGCCCGCCCGCGCGCTCTTCACAGCGAGCAGGCGATTGAGCTCCATTAGCGCCTCGCCAAGCAGGTCAATGGCGCCGTTAGTGGTTGTTGCCGTGGCCGCCTTGCGAAGGGCTTCTTGTACAATCCGATGGGCATTGTCCGAATTTTCTTGATCAACCCTTGCGATGGACTGCTTTCTCATGATTAAGCCTGTGTAATAGGTTGATGAAACACCGATGTGCGAGTTGATTGCTAAAAGTTTATGCTGTTAGACGATCAGTTGCGCGAGGACGCTCAGGCTCAATCGGCTCGTTTTCCCATATCCTAGTGCAGATCATAGCGTCGGCATTAACCACTCTTTGCTTCGCTTTTCGCGGCTTGTACACGGTCTCTCCGGCTTTTATCTGTCGACCGGTCAAGACACAGGTTCCCCGCTTTTGCGCTACTACCGTGCGCCATGTATGATAGCCATGGCGCCCAAAACGCGCGTCGCCCCACGATACAAGCAAGGTCTGCCCCGTCGGCTTGTCCAGCACCCTGACGGCGAGCGAATTGGTACAGCCCTCATCTCGCAAGGCGTCGCAACGATGTAACACGCTCCGCAAGATGCTCGGACAATGGATCTTCGAGCCGTGCGACGGTGACGCGCCACGCATCAGTAGCGCAATTCATAAGCGTATTCTCTAGTTTATGGCCGAGCGCTCAACGCGCCCGTCCGTTCGCATTTGAAGACCGAAACCTCTTTGCTGCTCTGGCTGACTACGCATGCAGTCACCCGGTCGTTCAATTGGTGTTCGTGCATCTCCGAAACACGATCGAAAGCCGCGGCGCTTGTTAGACGCCAACCGACGCCGCCAAACGGCAAGCTAGAAAGATTGCTCGGAGAAAGGGCTGTGGCAGTCCATCCAGTCATAGGAATCGGCACAGTGCGACCATGCCCATTTGAACGCAGACGCTGTATGGACTGCACCCATAGAACGTCGTTGTGATCGTCCTGCCATTGACGCTTTCGTTTCGTCGTCGAAAACTGCGGTTCTTGCATCTACGTCGTCATTACACATCTCGCCTCCCTCAGCGCGGCCAGATCTTCATGCGGCTTCAAAAAACTGGCCTCCATTAGGATTACAAAGTGTTACGCCTACCAAGATAGCCGGGCCGTGGAACGACATGGGCGATGGCACTGATCTCATTCAAGCATCCCAGGCTTTCCGGCGATCCTCATTGGATCGAATGGCGGCCGCAAGTTTTGGGAACACCGTTTAGTCAGTGAGTCTTGTCGCCGTATCGCCCGAGCCTAGCTCAATGAGCCACGTTAGAAGCTCGACAGCAACAGTGTGCAATCCCTCGTCGTTCATGTTTTTCCCGCTCCCCATGCTGAAGAGCCTCATGCCATCGCAGACACTCGCCATCCCGAGCGCCAGCGCCTCTGCCCTTTCGTGCGACAGTCTTGCTTGATTGGTCGCCCATATGCTCCGAATGCACTCACCGGTAGCATCCAATCTCTGCTGTCGCAACACATTGATGGAATCTCGATACGCGGCATTCCGCGATGCTAGCAGCGCGCCTTCTGCCCAAAGGCTGAACGAGTCGCGCCCAAGGGAATCGGTAAAGTAGGCAGTGGCACGTTGTTTCATTGCAACCGGCGTAGCCCCCTGCTTAACGATCGCCTGGATCGCCGAATAGGTCCGCTCGCCGTCCCGCTGCAACAACTCGATCAAAACCTCAGCCTTGCTGTCAAAGTTAAAGTAGAACGCGCCGCGGGTGTATCCGGCCTCGTCCGATATTTCGTCAACGCTCGTCGCCGCCAATCCCTTGCGGACGAACATTCGCTCGGCGGCGTCGAGCAGCCGTTCCCTCGTTTGCTCTTTACGCTGCGCGCGTGTTAGGCGTTCCCGCTTCATGGCACCGGTCACAGGTTACACAGGACTTGCTTCTACCGACTCTGGACTACGCCTCTAACGCAAGCCGCGGATCGTGTCGGACCGCGCTCCGCTCGTTTGCGACGTCGTTACGAGACATTAAAGCCTAAACTGATATTAATGTCAATGATGGTTACGATGTCATGTATGAGACGTTGTGACACTAGTTTTGTCTGCGCAGCAAGACCTGCCGCCAAGGCCAGATTGATCGCGCGAAGCGCGCAGGTCCGCCGCGGAGCGCAAAGCTCCCGGCGCGAGAGCGACAGCGAATGGACAAGCGGCGTGACGAGCGCGCGGCCTTCGGGCATTGCAAACGCGCTAGGCTCGTTGCCTCTTCTTGCATCTCCCCGCCCCGACTGGGCCTAGACTCTGCGCGGTCACCTTATTGACGGCAGCGCGCTCTGATGTCGCGTCTCGACCCGTTTCGGGCGGTCACGCCTCCCGAAAGCGGCCACTCACGAACTCATTTCGATTGTGAACATCCGCGCGTGCTGGGCCTCCAGACTTTCGGCTTTGATCGGCGCATACCTCTCGGAATTGCGGAAGGCAACCCGTTGCAACCATCCAGCCGAGAGTCCTATTCAGACTTCAGTATTGAGAACCGGAAATTGCAATGGCTCGCACCACCTGCCAATGTTTGGGTCCTTTCTAGTTGGATGCCCCGCGTCGCATAGTCGTCGAAATCGAGCCCACAGATGCTGGGCAGGATTTCCTTGTCACCATGGCGAGCGGCGAACTTGCAGAAGCCGCAGGCTGTGTAGTTGATCCCGAATTCGAAGTTGTCACCTGGGCCCGGCTCAACAAATTCGTATGCAAAATCGTCCGGAAACGCTTTCCGGTGCCCTTCTGTCATGCTCATGACGGCCTGTTTGCTCAGCAGGGCTCGGTTCTCTGGCGACAAAAATTGGCGACCTGCAGCGAGGCGCTCTGCTTCGGGCACTGCTAGCCCTTGCGACTTCAAGGTTTCTCGCGCGATGTCGTTAATCATCGCCAACGGGACCCCGTGCCGTCGGAGCACCCGGCCGATGGCCAGGAAGCCAATGAGGCGCATGAAGAAGTTGCTCATGCGATTTTCCGAGCCGCCGACATAGGGCAACTGAGTGAGCACTATATCGAATTCAGCCATTACTTCATGCTTGATGCCTTCGATGTCGGAAAGGTGCGCGTATTCGCGCAAGATCGTCTGGGCCAAATCGAGGCGATGGCGCATGCTGGACTCCATGGCGCTGCGATTCGACTCGTAAAAGGGATGGACACTTTCAGTCATGGGACACATCTCCAAACGCCTTGCATGAAAAACTAGCAGGATAGGTTGGTTGCTTGGCTCGATTTTCAGTCGGCGCGATCCCTACAGTGGCTCAATTTTCGGTCGGCGTAAGCAGTTCACGGAAACCATAACGCAGAAGAAAATCGTCGATCGGAGGCATTTACAGTCTTCTACACGTTATGGTCTGAAATTCAATTCACGAAGAAAATTGCCATTCACACGTCGATTGTCAACGATCCAGGCGTCCGTGTCGGCTGACCGCTCCTGGCCGAACCCGGTCTCACCAATTGCCATCGAGGTGGAGGTTGATCTGAAAGCCTATAGAGGTTGATCGGACCCTCGACATATCGATGTTCACGAACAACGAGATCCCTTCACTCCCGTCTCGCTCCAGGGCGCGCAACTCAGACGTGTCACAAGTGGGAATGAGCTCCTCGCTGCCATCGTAAACCTCGACGGCGTGCTGCGCGTTTCCTTTGAAGTTCATCAATGGAATCACCCGTTATTTCTGCGCCGCGAAGATCGGGAAAGCTCCCATGAAAGACATTTCTACTGTCACGCTGGACATACACCGGATACTGCAAGAATTGCCCCTATTTAGCGTAGCGAATCGTCACCGGCGGATGCCGATCGTCACAACGGACTTGAGCGTCAGAACCCGTTAGGCACGCATGAAGAGGGACGCAACGCCCGGCTTAAGCGCGTTGCCGCGTAAATAGGACCAGCGTCCTCGGCTTGCTCCTACGCTCACGACGCCAACTATTTGCGTCCTGGGCGTACGACTTCGCATGAGCTGCGCGTGGATGCGCCACCCTAACTGCACGGAGATTTTCCGGAGCGAGCGACGCAAGATTCGCCAAACAGTCCCGGTCGCTAAGTCTCACGAAAGTCGGCGGAACGGTAGTGCAATCAGTCAACTGGGCCAAGTAACACATCGATAGCGGCTTGTCCGGCGATTTCGGCTACGAGGTAGGCCCATCGTTCAGTGAACGGGCCGTTCCGCAGCGGTATGCGGCTTCCCCGTGCACCCAAGACCTCGAGATTGGTGCCCCCTTTTATCTGGAAGCTCACGTCAAACATGTCTTCGGCAGCCGCGCTCAATTCGACATGAATCTCGAAGCCGCGATACGTGATCATTCGGTGCACGAAAACCTCCTTCGGTCATTCCAGACCGCGATAGAAGGCGCTTCTGAACGGCCGACAGTGGCCAAACCATGCGCCTATTTAAACACCACGGGAACGCCCCACGGAAGTCTGCCACTTGGGAGGCATTTATGACCGGAACGATCTCCCGCCAACGTTGCTTCGCCCGGCCTTGTCGGCCATGAAGTCTCTTCCGTATCGCATCTTGAGGGCGAACTTACCCGTAGCGATAGCAAGCGCGCCGTCAGTGGATGTTGATAGGCATGAAGCACCGCCTGTCTCCACCGAAAGGCCAGCCGGCAAAGACGGCGACGCGTTCGCTCCCGACACCACCAAGGTTGCACAACGTACTTGACCTTACGGCACGGCAGATATGGGTCTGGTGAGGGCAATACAATCCGTCAGCTATTTGCTGCAGCGTCAGCAGACCCGCTTCATTTAGCAGATCTTAGCGCGGCTTCAGAAAGTATCCGCGCTCCGAACGAGCAACCATCTTTGCACTGAACAGCCTGCCGGTGCCCAACTGGATGCCTGCTCGCGTGGGCCGTGATGATCATCGTTGTGGCTTATGGTGCATCGTCCATGGTGGGAAGCGCCGCCGCCAGCATTGCTTCCACCGGTGCGACTGCCGCAGCGGCTGCAAGTCCGTCCGCGGCGAGCGGAACGACGTCGGGTTCCCTGTGTAGCGGGGTCGTGCGTCGATCCGGAATCCATATCCCTCAGCAACCGCGGCATAGGTGCGCTGGACAGCAGGCTCATACCGGTACGCCTTGATCATCGCACACTTTGCGTTGTCTATGATGACCCGGCTGGGACAACCACTAAATCATTCAAATGCGCGCCGGTGACAGGCCCGGCGCGCCTCCACCGTCCGGTCCGCGCGGTCTCGGCGTACCGGTGACGCGACCAGCAAAGCGTCATCACAAAATCCAACTCTTGAGCGGAACGCCAGATTCGTGTGTCAGCACTGGGCCGGCGCGGAAGTCGACTTGCACCGCGTCCGATTGAGGAAACTCGAGGATCGCGGTCGCACTCAACGCATTGCGCTCAGTGCCCGGACGGTGCAGCCTGCGCTTCACCGCGTCATAGCTGCCGGTGTGGCCATGATTGCATTGGAGGGCGGCATGGATCGTGGTGCCCTGAACGCCAGCGGCAGCCCAGTCGCGGATCTGTTCACGGAACGGCTCGGCCGTCGACACGCAGGTGTGCGGCAAGTGCGGCGAGCGACCGAAAAAACGCCTGCGATCGGGTCTTGCAGTGAGTAAAACTGCTGAGCGTGAGTGCATCCGTTGCCGCCGTCTTGCATTTGATCCGCGCCCCGCCATCTTCTCTTCAAGGTGTGGAAGGCTCAGCGGATACGCCACATACCGGCAAGCGCGTCTGCGAGCCGCAGTGGCTCTATTGGCAACTCGCGCAGCAACCGGGAACGTCCGGCTGGCTGGGTTTTTCCGATGCTGGCTGCATCGACCGCGCGGAAAATCTGAAAGTGCGCGAGGACCTATCCGGCACACTCGAACGTGACGCCCGCCTGGCCGCAGCGGAGCGTCATTGCATCCTTTGCCGTCTTGACGAGTCAGCTTCCGTCTGCGTCGACTTCGACCTGCGCGGGCACCTGGATGACCGACGCGGCCTGCGGCCAACAACGTTTTGAATGCGCGGCAAGTAACCGCTGCTGGCGCGCTTTCGGCTTCGTCATGGAAATTGATTCACGTGCTAATTTCCGAACCGTCCCTCTTGCCATCGATGACGTCCTCGGCAAGCCGCGTGAGCCGGGTGAGCGCTTCCGCCTCCGAGAAGACGGCGGTCCGCCAGGCAGGCGTGAACTGTCTGTCGTCGTCAGCGTCACCCACCTCGTGCGTGATAACAAACGTTCCCGAGTAAGCGCCGCGAGCGTCAGGACCGATCGCATCGACGCTGATGTTGCAATCCCTGTATGTCGAGTTTTGAACTGTCATCAGCCCTCCCTCCAGTGAGCCACCGCGGCAATCACGGTGACGACGGCGCTGCTGGCGCGGCAGCGAATTCGTCCGAATCCTCGACGAGATCGGATCGAGTCGGCTTTTCGATAACGCCGAGTTTCAGCTGGGCACGCTGCCAGAATTCGTCAGCCCGACCTTCCGGGCACCCCGCTTCAGTCCAGAGTTGATATGCGCACAAGCGGATTTGGTCTTCGGTGATGCGAACGTCCATGTTTTGCCTCGCTGAGGTTGAGCCGACGCTGCCGCGCGCCCGTCATGGTGCCGTCACACGCTTCGAATATTCACAGGTCGAGTCCTGATGATGCGCTTTTCCGGCGCGAAACTCAGCGCGATTTGATTGATCTTTGAAAAGACCCAGCGACCCGCGGATAGATTCGTTCAATTCTTCCCCGAAGCCATCTCTGTCTCGGCGAGCGCCTTCAAGAACGACTCGGACCACCAGCGAACATTCTCTTTGCGGACCCGGTCGGCGAGTGCGGCATGTCGATTGATGCGCTCATCGAGCGGCATGACCAATGCGCGCTGGATGGCGTCTGCGGTGCCCTGTGTGTCATAAGGGTTGACGAGCAGCGCTTCGGTCAGCTGTTCGGCCGCACCGGCGAACGCGAAAGCACCAGCATGCCCGGGTCAGCCGGATCCTGAGCAGCGATAAACTCCTTCGCCACGAGGTTCATGCCATCGCGCAATGGCGTCACCAGCGCCACACGACTTGCGCGATAGAGTCCCGGCAGTCGTTTTCGGGCTACATTGCGATGAATGTACCTGACCGGCATCCAGTCCAATTCTCCAAAGTCACCGTTGATTGCGCCGCACAGGCTGTCCATTTCACGGCGAAGATCATCGTACGCCCCGACGTCCTCGCGGCTCGGCGACGCGATCTGAATCAGCGTCGCGCTGTCACGATTTTCCGGGTAGCGCTCCAGCAATTGCCGGAAAGCGTGAATTCTTTGCGGTAATCCTTTCGAATAATCGAGTCGGTCGACGCCGAGAAGCAAGCGCCGCCGCGAGTATTCATCACGCATGCGAGCGAACATCTCGCGCCCTTCCTTGGCCCTGGCAAGGCGTGCAAATTCCTCGACGTCGATGCCGATCGGAAAGGCCCCTACTTGTAACGTGCGATTGAAAGCACGGAGGTGATTCGGACCCGCGCAGACGGCCCGAGCCTCCGATTCGACATAGTGCGAAAAGTGCGTGACATCGGACTGCGCCTGGAAGCCGACGAGATCGTATGCGAAGAGCGACCGCATGAGCCACTCGTGCTCGGGGATCGCCGCCATGATCAGTGGGGGCGGCATCGGAATATGCAGGAAAAAGCCGATGCGGTGGTTGCAGCCGGCTGCACGCAATTCTGCGGCCAGCGGGATCAGATGATAGTCATGCACCCACAGGATGTCATCTGGCTTCAACATCGTGAGCAACTTGCGTGCGAACAACCGGTTGACACGCCGGTAACCTTCGGCGAAACGTGTGTCGAATTTCGCGAGATCCAGGCGATAGTGGCACACCGGCCAAAGCACGCCGTTGGAGTATCCCGCGTAATAGGTGTCGTGCTCGTCGCGGGTCAGATCGAGCGTCGCAAGTGTCACATTGCCGCTTGTATGAACCTCGAGTTCATTCGGGTCGTTCGCCCTACCCTCTACGGTGTCGCTTAGCTTTCCGCTCCAGCCGAACCATACTCCCCCGGTTTGTTCAAGGCTTTCCCGCAGGGCAACGGCGAGGCCTCCTGCTGCAGATTTGCGGGGATCGCTAGTGCGGTTTGATACGACCACCAGTCGGCTCATATCAGGCTCGCAGTTGGAATGGAAGCGTGATGCGCCGCGATTTCAGTCTGTGCGGCAACCCTATTCTGATTCCAGTTCCGGCTTCCCATCTCTCCAGGGGCGAAGAGCCTCGGGGACGCGCATGTCGGCCGGCGCCTCGAAATCGCCGCGCGCCGCTCCGCGCATCTTTTCGGCCGGGCGCGGGAAGCCGCTGCGGACACTGTATAACGTAACGAAGCGCCGAGTCTCGGCAGCTACGGCCTTGCCTGACCAGTCGGCGGCGAGCGTAACCCCCGTATAAACATCAAGCGCAGTCAGCGCTACGAGATTCGTGACCGCGCCCAGAGCCCGCGCCCGGCCGTTCGACGCAGGCGTGTAAGACTCTAACCCGACGGTGGTCATGTCGAGGACATCGCCACCGACGCGCGCCCACACATATGGCGCGGGATTGCGCGACATCAAAATGCCAATGCCGCACGCAATCTCACGCAGGCCATAGAGACGCACTAGCGCGCGGCTGCCATTGAATCCCGCTGCACGCGCGACCGCACTCGGCGCAAGCAGTTCAGCGGCACCTAATGCCACGCTGTACCAACCGAGCCCGCGTGCGAGTGTGCGTGGCTCGAATGCGGGCCGGAGAGCCTTTCGAACGGCGTCGATATGAGGGTTCATAAATCCACCTATCTAAATCGTCAACGTTGCATGAATTCACGGCTTGAGGACGACCTTTATACATCCATCCTTCTTATCGCGGAAGGTCGTGTACATTCCTGGACCTTCGGAGAGTGGCACCGTATGGGTTATCACGAAAGACGGATCGATCTGTCCGTTCTGAATCCGGCCCAACAAATCTTCGGTCCATCGGTTGACGTGGGTTTGCCCCATGCGCCACGTGAGGCCCTTGTTCATCGACGCACCGAACGGAATCTTGTCGATCAGCCCGCCATATACGCCCGGGACCGACAATATCCCAGCTGGCCGGCAGACGTAGATCATTTCGCGCAGCACATGCGGGCGGTCAGTCTCAAGCATGACCGCTTGCTTTACGCGATCGTAGACCGCATCGATGGAGCGGGTGGAGTGCGACTCCATGCCGACTGCGTCGATACACTTCTCGGGTCCCCTCCCTTGCGTCAGATCGCTCAGCCGCTCCAGCACGCTTTCCTGATCGAAGTCGATGGTGATGGCACCGCCCGCGCGCGCCATCGCAAGGCGCTCTGGCACGCGGTCGATTGCGATTACCTGCCTGGCGCCGAGCAAGATGGCGCTGCGAATCGCCATCTGTCCGACAGGTCCCGCGCCCCAGATCGCGACGGTATCGGAAGGTTCGATGTCGCACTGGACCGCCGCCTGCCAGCCGGTCGGAAAAATGTCGCCGAGAAAGAGCACCTGCTCGTCGCTGAGGCCTGCCGGAATTTTGACGTGCGTCTTGTCGGCGAAAGGCACGCGCACATACTCGGCTTGCCCGCCCGGATAGCCGCCCGTTAGATGGGTGTAACCGAAGAGACCCGCGGTGGTATGGCCGAAGAGCTTGTCGGCCGCGTCTTTGTTACGGTTGCTTCGCTCGCAGACGGAAAAATTGCCGCGCTTGCACTGATCGCATTCGCCGCAGGTGATCGTAAACGGCACAACGATTCGGTCGCCGACCTTGAGCGCGACATTGTCCTGGCCGACTTCAACGACTTGGCCCATGAACTCGTGGCCCATGATATCGCCTGATTCCATTCCCGGCATAAAGCCATCGAACAGATGCAGGTCCGAACCGCAGATGGCGCAACTAGACACCTTGATAACGGCGTCGCGTGGATGTTCAATCTGCGGATCAGGAACCGTTTCATAGCGAATGTCATTCTTGCCTTGCCAGATCAATGCTTTCATCTTTCTCGTCCCGCCCACGAAGGATAATCGATCACTTCCCAACTTCCGCTTCCGACAGTTCCTGCTTGGCGAGCAGCGTGAGCTTTTCGTCGGTCGCCTTTTCTTCCTCCAAGGTCGCAAGAAGGAGTTTCATTCCGTCGTTGTATCCAAGCTTCTTTGCAAGCGTGGCGAGCGTTCCGTATGCCGCAATCTCGTAGTGCTCGACCTTCTGAGCCGCCGCGATGAGCGCCGCATCGAGAATGGGGCCCTTCTCGATTTCATCGATCTGTTCTTGCCCTTCTTCGACTAGTCCTTCCATCGCTACGCACTTTATCCGCTTAAGTTTGAGTTCGGACACTTCGACCACTCGGTCGATACGCTCAACCTGCCCCCTGGTTTCCTCCAAATGCGCGGTAAATGCTGCTGCGAGGTCAGGGTTTGTGGCGGCTCGCGCCAGTTTAGGAAGGGCCTTCGTCAACTGCTTCTCGGCACTGTAGACGTCCGAGAGGGCGTGGATGAACAGGTCATTTAGGGTTGTCGCGGTCATGGGCTTCTCCTGGTTAATTGGGAACGCTAAGCGTCCTTTCTGAAGCGCAATTGATATGCCCGCGACGCTCGGCAGACAGATCCAACAATAGCGAACTGAGACACCGCCCGTGTACAACCTGCCTCAGGCACTTCCTAGCTCCCATTACGAGAGAGAGCGCGGTACTCGAAATGCTGGAGGTTCCCGAACCAAACCAATGAATTTCGCTTGACAAAGGATCAGATCCTTTTGATTCCGATTGGATCCTGTCCATCTTTGATGGAGCCTTCTCCCATACCGACGGCCGACTGGCGAAACGAAGAGTCAGACTGCGACGAGTCAGAGTGTGAAGAGCGCGTGAGCGGACGAGACTGTCGAAGCGCGGACTGGCGGGATAGCTGCAGCTACGCGCAAACCACTTCGCCTACTTTGCGCATTCGTCATGCCTAGGAAACGCGCGTTCAGGCCGTCCTTCGAGAACGTGGAAGTCTGATCGACCTTTTCCGCACCTTGCGCGAAAGCAACCAAACTATCATCGCGCCCGTGTAACGCGCGCAAATTTCCAGGGGTGGTGCGTCACGACTCTTTTCAAATGCATTTCGTCGACGGACGCGAACTTCGGCAGCTTTTGGACCAATTCGGCATTGACTTGGTGCGAAGAAGAATTCTTAGTTCGTTTGCCGACGAATACGCGCCTACTAATACTGGTCGCTACCGCGATACCGCTTAGGGTACGACCGTGGGGGCGTTGAATTTGCGGTTGCCCATATTGCGCCCAGTAAAAAGCCTAAACCAGCGGTGATAGCAAGAGCGGTGAACGGGCTGTCAACTGTCTTGTTCCGCACGATTTCTGTCGTGTCGGCGTAAAGCTGCTGCGCCTTCCCGCCGAGTTCGCGCGCCTTATCGACCGCTTGCGTGCCAGTCTCGCCCATCAAGTCGCCGGCAGCGTCGTGCGCCTTGTCGGCAATCTCCTTGACGGTTTGTCCTACACTATTCGAGTCCATTTCTGCTCCTGTTTACGTTTGACCGATGCGGCGGAACTGTGTGTTTAATTGGTTGCCCGCCACCGCTTCCATATCGTGCAAGTAGTGTTCCCGCGAGACGGGCCGATCATCAGCCTTCCGGACAAGCAGCCAAGGCCTTCCGTCAGGCGCGTGCTGTGTGGCTTGTCAGTCCGCAGCGAAATCACAACTTTTCGCATGTAACGTTTAGCGGCGTAAATTCGCGGGCTGATGAAGTGCTCCGCCTTCCGTCGTGCGGGCCCAACGCAACGTTGCTGGATTGCCCGTCGACCGGACGAGGACAACTCCCGGAACCGATGACCGTATTTCCGCCTGAATCGGAATGTCGATGTATTGCGCTACCGTTATTCGTAAGTGTTTTTCTTTGCCTCTGCGCCGAGGGTAAACGCGGGTACGATGAAGTTGAAACCGAAACGTCTCAAGCCGGGATCAACGCCGTTAAAAAAGCAAATCGATGCCTAATCGAATTTGCTTTTGATTCCAACATCCTCGACAGCTGTAGTCCAACCTGATTTCCAAGAATTCTTAGAATTTGGCTTCGCCGAGGGAAAGCAATTTGAGTTTCGTTTATCCAACCGATAGTTGGTCATTGCCCCTCCGCACTTGGCGTTTACCCAAACCCTACGAAATAAAAGAGTCCAATGAAAAATACTAACGCAACAGCCGCACTACACAATTCGAGCCATCCACACTTTGAGCGCCCATCCGAACCCGTCATCGGCTTATTTGTGCCCGCCATTGCGAGCAACGATTCGGTCAAAGTCGCGGATCTCGATTTTTCCGGGCCGGAAGCACAAAACAAAGCCGCTCGCGGTTCGCAATGGCTCTCGGGTCAGTTTTCTCACCCGACGGGCGTGCACGATTTCAAGGTCTACGTTCCCGCGAGTTATCGAGGGGCACCCACCTCCCTAATCGTCATGCTCCACGGCGCAAGCCAGGACGCCGATGACTTTGCACGCGGCACCGGAATGAATCAGGCCGCTGAAACCGGTGGTTATATTGTCGTGTATCCCGAGCAGGGAGCGAGCGCCAACATGTTCCGATGTTGGAATTGGTTTCGGCCGGAAGATCAGGTCCGCGATTCCGGCGAAACCTCGATCATCGCGGGAATCACACACGAGGTGATGGCGTCGTACGAAATCGACCCGAGCCGCGTTTTCATCGCCGGGATGTCAGCGGGTGCAGCGATGGCAGTCAACCTGGCGGTGACGCATCCCGATCTCTATGCGGCCGCCGGGATTCATTCCGGGTTGGCGTTCGGCGTTGCGGACGAAGCGTTTTCCGCGATGGCGGCAATGAAGATGGGAACCTACGCCGCCCAATTGAGCGCCGCGCGAGAAGCACTGGGCGTGGGTCGCTCAGTGCCGCTTATCGTCTTCCATGGCGACCAGGATACGACGGTGCACCCGCAGAACGCGGAGGTGCTGATGCAGATGCATCGGAATCTGATGCTCGGCACCGACGATTCAAGCGCATTAGTAACCACGGAATTCGGACAGGTCGAGCAAGGCTATCCCTACACCCGCAATACGTTTCGTCGAAGCGACGGCGAGGTCTTTGGCGAACAGTGGCTGATTCATGGGCTGGGTCACGCCTGGTCGGGCGGCGATCCGAACGCCACGCATACCGACGCCCGCGGACCGCAGGCTGCGCGAGAGATGATGCGTTTTTTCGAAGCGATTGCGAACGCACGATAGATAAGCCCGCAGCCCTATTTAAGAGGCGGCACTTAGCCGATTAAACTGGTCGTTTATACCTTTTTAGATTGACCAGAGGCGCAAATAAAAAGGGGCGGCGTAAAAAATACGAGCGCTTTGGGATAAATGAAATAAGCCTTGACGCTCGATTTCAATGCTGTAGATTGACTCTCACTGTGCGGTGCAGCAACAAATTATCCGCATATTCCAGAATCTCAAACCCGTATAAAAAATTTAACGGAGCATCTATGTTCTTATTTTCCCCGCAGCAAATGGCAGTTTTTCAGAAAGCCCGATTCCAGGCGTGGATGAGCTTGACCGATAAGTACATGGACGGCTTTCAAAAACTGACGCAATTAAATGTGCAAACGATCAGAACGCTCATTTCCGAAAACGAGAGTGTTACCCAGCCGGCAAGTGAAAATGCAGGCGACGTGAGCGAATGGCAATCGAAAATGCTAACGCAAGTGCCGGAAAAAGCGGCGTCGTATCGTCGGCACTTTCACGCGATTGTCTCGGCAACAGGCGAACAGGTGGCGCGAGAGGCGCAAAATCAGCTCGCATCGTATGGCGGTCACATGAATGATATGTTCAAGACTGCGGTCGATCACGCTTCTGAGGCGTCGGAAAAGGCTGCTGTGGCTTTGGAGACGAACCTGAAGGAAGCGACCATGGCCTCCGTCGAAGCGACGGCTAACGCGGCAGATTCGTTCGCGAAAGAAACTCAGTCCAATGTCTCGGCCGCGAGCAACGCCGTGAAGAGCGGTGCGGATACCGCCACGCAGTCGATGAACAAGCCGAATCAAAAGCATTAAACTTCTGCGTCCAGCTGTTCGAAGCGAACCGCGGCAATGTGAAGAAAAGACCCGCTTTCGAGCGGGTCTTTGCATGCTGAACTCCGGGCGGCAATGCAGTCGACCTGCGCGTGACCGCGCGCTGTTCCAGCTCTTTGAAACATCCCCTCTGCTCGAACATTTCTGGTGCAACGCCGACCATTGCGCCATGGGCAATTCGTTCCTGGTAGCCCCATGCCCTGGGCGGATCTAGCTTATTTGCGCTCATCCACGTGCGAAAACCCGCAGATTAGGCTTCGCCCCGTCCGCCGAGCCACTTGGGAATAGCCATTGCGCTTGTACCTCGAACTCCACACGCGAAAATATCGTGTGTTTCGGGTTCCTACCTTTTTTGGATTCTATAATGCGCCTTCTCACTACACAACACGGTCTTCCCCGCATTTCCTGGGGTTCCGTCATCGCAGGGGTCATCCTCTCCCTCATCGCCTATCTGATTTTCACGGTGCTCGGGACCGCAATTGGCGCATCTGTCTTGTCGCCGCTTACTCAGCCCGATCCGTCGCGCGGCTTCGCCTTCGGTTCCGGCGCTTACATGATCGTGATGACGGTGATAGCGGTCTTCGTTGGTTCCTATTTCGCCGGCCGCTGCGCGCCCGTGCTGGGCTGGCTTCACGGCCTCCTCGCCTGGGCGGTGATGATCATCGTGATGGCGTATGGCGCAACATCGCTTATAGGAAGCGCCGTCAACGCTGCGGGCAGCGTTGCATCGACGGGAGCAACGGTAGCAGCCGCAGCGAGTCCGTCCGCAGCCAGCGGGACGATGATGGGTACCCTCAAAGCACAGGTCCAGGGCGCGGTGGCATCGGCGACAGCGATGGCCTCCAGCCCGCAAGCGGAAGCCGATACACGCCAGGCCGCCGATACGGCAGCACGCGGCGTTGCTCGTGCCTCTTGGTTTTCGTTTGCAGCGCTCGTGGTCGGGGCGATCATCGCCATCGTCTCCGGCGGCGCGGGCTTTCGTCATCAGCCGCCGTTCGAGGACGCCGGCGGAGCCGCATACGATGGCGACGCCGGTCGGTCGCCGAAGCGCACCATGCCGAGCAATCGTCCCGCGCACTGAACGACACATTTCGCGAAGCGGAGCACAGGCATGAGTAGTGACAACGGAGCGGCGCCAAGTATCGACGACGAGTCGGCCACGCTAATCGCGAGTGAGGAACGGCTCGCGCTCTCAGCCTGTAAAGAGGAAACCGGCGCGGTTCGCGTTCGAACCAGTACCTATACCGAGCTGCGGGAGCTTCCCGTTGTCTTGCATAGCAGCGCCGTGCAGATAGAACACGAGATCAGCTGTCGCAGGGCCATGCGACGGGACAGCCTGCGCTGAATGGTGCCGTGCTTATAACGACTGAAATCGATATTGCAGGCATTTCGCAGGAGCCGAAAGATCGAGCGCAAACTCGTCTCAGAAGACTCGCCCTGTGGATCTACCTCGGCAATCTGTGGTCGACGCACATGGGGATGCCGTCCCAAGTTCATCAATTCTTTCGCGATTTCACGGGGTGAGAGAACGCGGTCGGCGCCACCCATCGCGATCGCTGCATGGGGCATGCTGCTGTATTGCGCTGAGGCCTCGTCCTGAGCGAACGTAATACCACCTTCTTGCTGAACAGCGTTCAGACCCAGGGCGCCGTCGGATCCGCTGCCAGAAAGGACCACGCCAATGGCCCTGAAACCTTGATCACTCGCCAGCGAACTGAGCAAGTCGTCGATCGGCATTGGCGGTCCGAGCGTTCCGTCACGCGGCCGCAGGCGGATCCGACGTTGTTCAACGAGCATGCTCGCGTTGGGAGGAATGACGTACAGGTGGTCCGCTTCGACAGCCATCCCGTCGACGGCCTCCACCACCGGCATGGATACTCTCTCACGCAAGATTTCGGGTAGCAGGCTTCGACGGGAGGGATCCAGATGCTGTACCACCAGAAATGCCATCCCACTGACTGCAGGAATTTCCGCCATCAGTTCGAAAATCGCTTCTAGCCCGCCCGCCGACGCACCGACGCCTACCAGTGGGTAAACCGGCGACGTCGCTTTGTTAGCGGCTGTTGCAGGATCGATCACTTCGTCTCCAGTGATGCAGATAATCGGTTCGCCGCTGCTCAACTAGGGACGCCGAAAATCGCATGCTAGTCATGTGTTCGAGCATGGCGGCATCGGCCTTGGCGCACTGTCGTGCAACGGACCCGGCGGTCAGCGCTTCTCGCGACCGTTTGCGCGCCGCGGCTTACCGCTCTCTGCCCGATTACGCGCTTCTTCCTGCTCGATCAACGCGGCCAGTGCTTGCCGGATAATCCAGCCACGGGAGCGGTCAAGTCGAGCGGCAACCTCATCGACCTGCACTGCGAGAGGGAGAGGGACGTGAGCGGTATCACGCGGGGCGTCACATCGGACATTGCGTTCCCCTTGTTTTGGGCGGTGAGATGCGAGCAAAAGGCAAAGCCTTCAACCAACTGCCGACAGCCAATTCTCTGCGCGTTGTCCACGCAGACGATTGTAGGCGGCCCAATCGCGACGATTCGAACTGATTCGGCGCTGACCATTTATTCGATGAGTCGAGGCAGAAATCGATCTTGCGATACGTGGAGCTAGAATCGCGCCATGTCTTGGAGCGGCGTGAGCTCATATGGGTATGGACAATTTCGTGGTGGCCGGGACAGAGGCGGACCTCTTTGATCCGATCTACCGCCCACTTCCCATTTTGACTGGCCGGCAGGCCGGATTCTGGCGGCGGACCGATTGGATCCGTCATCTCCGACCGTTTCCTGCGTTTGCTTTGCCCCTCAAAAGCCCCTTCGCGGCCGCGCTTGACGCAATGTGTCAACCTCCCAACACCAGACATGGCGCTTTCGATTGCACGCAAGGGTAAATCCGCCGTCGCTTTGGGCAGCCTGATCCGCTCAATGGCCGCGCGGATGGGCGAGGAAGAAGCGCACCATCTCCGCGCTGGCGTTCGGTCCGGAGGGATCAGTGTAAGAGCCTCGCGGACTGCCACCTGACCAGGCATGCGGTGCGCCGTGGATGGTCCATAACTCCGCAGGCACCCCGTCCGACGACTTCAGATGGAGGACAGTTTGCTTGCGAGCGCCCGCCGGCTCGGCTGACGCCTGGCCAGCTGCCGACCCGTTCGTGCTGAACCCGCGTACAAGGTCTTTACCATTGGTAGGATGCACGGTCGTATCTGCATCGCCATGAAACACGATCAGCGGGCACTTCGGCGCTTGTACCGCGCGCGACTGTGTGCGGCTTTTGCCGCCCCGCATGGCGGCGAGCGCGGACGGCAAATCGTGCGCGCATGCGACAGGGAGCCCCGAATGGACCCCTGCCGCGGCGTAAAGGTCCGGATAGCTTTGCGCCATGATTGCCGCCATCGCGCCACCTGCCGACAATCCTGCGATATACACGCGATTCGAATCCACGTTGTGGCCCGCCATTACCTTCCGCGTGATGCCCGCTATCAATGACGGCTCGCCGCTCTCGCGAGTTTGATCGGTGGGCTTGAACCAGTTCCAGCATTTGGACGGATTCGCGCCTTGCGGCTGGATCGGATACACGACGATGCAACCATGTTGCTCGGCCAGCGAGTTCATCTGCGTGCCCGCTGCGAAATCGTCCGCGTCCTGTGTGCAACCGTGCAGCATCACGATGAGCGGCAGCGGCTCATTGCGGTATCCGCTCGGCACATAAAGTTTGTAATTGCGCTGGCCAGCGGCGCCGGAGTAAGTGCGCGTGCTGAAGTGCCCACGATCTTCGGCTTCGGGTTTGCTTCTGCGTGGGTGGGCTCGGCCAAACTTTTGCAAGATGTCGGCAACGTGCGCCGCGCGTGGTTCGGCAGCCCTCGTCTCCTGCGATGTCGGCGCTGCGCTTGCGGGAGCGCCGCGCAAGGCGCGCTGAATCACCTCCGTGGCGGCGGCGGGATCGCTCTCACGAAAGTGCGCGAATGCTTCCTTCATCGAGTCTAAAAAACCTTCATTGAGTTTCATCGTATTTACCGTTTGTATAGGGTTCGGTGCGGCACTAGCGGATTCGATCCGCCAACGCCGCTTTGACAGCCGCCGATGCATGCAATGCGCCGCGCACAAGGATCGAGTCGATCGTTGCAAGAGCAAGTTCGGGTGAGACGTCGTTGGCGATGCTCGCTAATCCGAGCACCTGGATATTGAGGCGCTCGTTCGCCGCGCGCACCGCTTCGAGATCCCGCTTTGAAAAATACTGAAGGCCCAGCACCAGTTCACGTCGCGTCACCGTTTCCTTGACGACCAGCGCGTGAACCGATAGCTGGTTGCGAATAGCCGTGCGGATCAGATCCGTCCGGTTCGAATAAAAGCCTTCCTCCACGAGCAAGTCGATCTGGCCCAAGTCGACAGGACCAAGATTGATCGTAATTTTTTCCGTTTCGCCGCCTCGGGAGCGTCCGACGTCCAAGCCTTCCTGCTTCGCCATGGGGTGTGATTTCCTTCCTGTTGCCATCCATACAGATGGTTATAGGCTGGTTTAGCAACCCAGTCAACGGTTTTTTAATATGGGCGCCGATGTTTTTTTGAACCCGTCAGGCTCATCAGGACGTCCGCGTACCGCGTGCTGTTGAGGCCCAGTTCGTCGAGCAGCAGGACTTCCGGCTTGAGCGGGTGCGCGCACGCTCGCGACGCACTGCCACAGGCCACCCGAAAGTTCGCTCGGTTAAAGCACTTCAAGGCAAACTACTTGTCGATGGTGCGGCCTTTCGCAGCGGCGCCGGAGCTCCTTGGAAAACTACGCGATGCGGGTGTGAAACTCGCCGTCGCTCCATCGGCGAAGAAGGATGAACTCGAGGTATATCTCAAGGGCGCGGCCATCGCCGATTTACTCGATGTGACGGTCTCCTCGGAAGACGTCGAGCAGTCGAAACCTGCACCGGATGTGTTCGAAGTCGCCCTGCAGAAGCATAAAGTGCCGCCCAATGGCCCAATGGCACGATCGTGATTGGCGACTCGCCCTACGACGCGCAGGCGGCGTCGAAGATTTCGTCACTCGGGTCGGTATAGGCGATGGCATCGACGTACCCTTTTCCCAACGATCTGTATCAGAGCGGGCCCCGTTCTTTCTCGCGCGTTGGCTATCGCTTTATCTAGTGTGGCTTCGTCCGTGGACGTCCTACAACTTCTGCGATGTCGTCATTGCCGTGCGGTTCACAAACGCGTCATTGTCGACGCCGCGGTTCTTCGTACGCTTGGACCAAACGGCATGCTCCTGAACGTTGTACAAGGAAGCGTCGAGTACGAAGCGGCGCTAGTCGAAGCACAGCAGAAAGAAACTTTCGGAGATGGGGCGCCTAACAGCGGTGGCCCGTCGCGGGCGCGGCAAGCCTGAATGCCCCTGATCGACCCAACTCGGCCGTTCAACTCTGGGTACTCCGAGCGTCTCGTGACGAGGTGCAACGGCCAGTCGCTCGCCATCCCCGACGGCGCGTCGCCGGCCGCAGCCCACGTTCAACGAAAGTGCAAGGTTCGACGGCTATCGACTTTCAGGAGCAGCAACCGCCTTATGTGACGACGACGTGGCCCGTGCAGCCAACTGGATCTTTGCATAAGGATCGATGCCGGCAGCGGGCACTGGCTTGCCGATGAAGTATCCTTGCGCGGCATCGCACCCAAGCTTACCGACGAAGGCGAGTTGCTCCTCATTCTCCACGCCTTCCGCTACCGTTTCCATACCAAGGGCGCGAGCGAGCGCCACCATCGCTTCAATCGTCGCACGAGCCTGCCGGCGAGTCTCATCGACGGAGAGTTGCTGCACGAACGACTTATCAATCTTGATGCGGTCGGCGGGCAACTTGGTCAGGTACGAGAGGCTCGAGTAGCCGGTGCCAAAATCGTCGAGCGAGACGGTCGCGCCGAGCTTTCGAACGGCTGCGAGCGAGCGCGAAACGGCCACAAAGTCACTCACGATGACCGTCTCAGTCACTTCGATGTCGAGTACTGAAGCGCATACGCCGGCCGCCTCGGCTGCCTTCGAGAGCAGTGCAGCAAGATCGGCGTTCTGAATCATCGCAGCCGTGATGTTCACGGCGACCTTGAACCGCATACGGTCGGTGACCTGCCATTCCGCCGCCTGGCGTAATGCGTGTTGGATCAACCACTCGGCCGTCGCCTCGTAGGCTGGCGAATCGAGCAGGACATCGAGGAAAGCGGCTGGCGCAAGGAGCCCTAGTTGGGGATGGTTCCATCGCAAGAGCGCTTCTGCACCATAGATACAGCCGGTGTCCAAGTTCAGTTGCGGCTGATAATGCAATTCGAACTGGCGCGCCGCGCTAGCACTCTCCAGATCCGCGCGTAGCCGAAGGCGATGCGAGAGACGCTGCGAGTCCTCCTTGCTAAACGACCACACATGCGAACCGCCCAGGCGCTTCGCCTGATACATGGCGGTGTCTGCATTGCGCAGCAACAGGTCGGCACTCGCCGCCGACATGGGGTACCGCGCCAACCCGATGCTTGCGCCTACCGACGCGCGCACGGACGGCGTCTCAATGCGCTCCCGCAACCGACCTATAATGTTGCGAGCAACGCGCGCGGCCTCGTCTTCGGGCGCGTCAACGAGGAATATCACGAACTCGTCACCGCCGATCCGCGACGCATAGGCTCGCTCACCGAGCGAGCCCGAAAGACGTTCGCCGATCACGCGTATGACTTCATCCCCAGCCGCATGGCCAAACGAATCGTTGATTTCTTTGAAGCGGTCGAGGTCGATGAAGAGCACATCGACGGAATCGGCGGTGCCGTCATCGACGAGACGGTGAAGGCGGGTAAGCAGTTCCCGCCGGTTAATGAGGCCGGTGAGCACGTCGTGCGTGGCTTGCTCCGACAAACGCGCCGACATCGCGCGCGCCTCGGTGACATCGCGCACCAGCACGGTGATGCCGCCTTCGCAGGGGAATGCCCGCGCTTCGAACCAGGTATCGAGCGGCGCGTAGAACTCAGTCGTGATGCTAGGCAATCCGGTCTCGGCAGCCTGCCGATAAGCTTTCTCGTAGCTCGATCCGACAAGGTCGGGATATTCAGCCCAGATTTCGCGACCGATCAACTCCGTCGACGGACGTTTGAACAGCCGCGCAGCGGTGCGGTTGACGTTTCGAAACTTCCACTGCCGGTCGAGCAACATTACGCCGTCCGTGATGTGATCGAGCACTTGAAAGTCTTCCACGCCTGCCCTCCGTTGACAGACTATCGAAGTCTGCCATATGTCTGATAGCCACAAGCCCATATCGTAGGACAGTTTCGCCAAGTTTGTGAACGGTGAACGAGGCCGCCCGGCCAAACGCCGGCGCTCGGGCAACGGCAACGGTGACGACCGTCGAGCTTTCCGAGCGCCGTGGTTGCCGGAGCACATCGGCATTGACACGGCGCGCGCAACGCGCTATTGTCCGACAACCTGATCAACCGTCTACGCAATGCTCGAGCTTGAAAGACCTGACTCGCTGGTGCAGCGGGTAGTAGGAGCGATCCGCGCTGAGATTCAGGCGGGCAACTTCCTCGCGGAATCTCGCTTGCCGACCGAGCAGCAACTCTCCGAGCGGCTCAATGTCAGCCGCTCGGTTGTCCGCGAGGCGATCGCTCAGCTGAAGTCCGACGGGGTGCTGACCGCGCGCCGGGGCGCCGGATCGTTTATTTCGGACACGCCTTCGGGCACGGTTTTCCGCCTTCCCAGCCACGACGGCAATCGGATCAATCTTCCGCAATTGTTCGAGCTTCGTCTGTGGATGGAAACGCAGGCAGCCACCGCGGCCGCGCGACGTCGTACACGCGCGGACCTCAAGCACATGAGTGACGCGATCCGCGAAATGGAAAAGAAACGCAACGATTCCAAAGCTGCATCGGCGGCGGATGTCGCCTTTCATCGCGCAATCGCGGCGGCGACGAAAAACGAGTACTTTGTCGCGTTCCACGACTTCCTGCATAGCCAGCTCGCGATCGCGCGGCGCGCGCAGTGGGAAAAGACGGCGCACTACGCGGGCGACTTCGCCTGGCGCGAGCACGGTGAACTTTTCGACGCCATCGAACGCGGCGATTGCAACGAGGCAGCCGCCTCGGCCGAGCGCCATCTGCGCGCGGCGGCAAAGCGCCAAGGCATCGACCTGCCTCGCAACGACTAACACGGTGGCACCTATTCCAGGCGCCGCCGCTCTTTTCCCTACTTTGTCTGACAACCTGATTTTCTGACCAATGAGCGTTACACGTCTCGCTTTCGATACGAACCAATTACAAACCGGAGACATTCAGTGAAAAAGCAAGTCCAAGTCCGAACCTACTTCAAACACCTTCGGCTGGCAGGACTCGCCGCCGCATGCGCATTGACGGCGGCCAGCGAGGCGCACGCGCAAGGCAGCGTCACGCTATACGGCATCGTCGACGAAGGCGTGAACTACACGAGCAACGTGCAAACGAGCGCGGGCAACGGGCATAACCTGTTCAACCTCTCCAGCGGCATACTCAGCGGCAGTCGCTGGGGGCTGCGCGGCGTGGAGGACATGGGTGGCGGGTTCAAAGCGATCTTCGTGCTGGAGAACGGTTTTGACGTGAACAACGGCAGGATGGGCCAAGGTTCGCTGGAATTTGGTCGCCAGGCTTATGCCGGACTCTCCACGAAGTTCGGATCGATTACCCTCGGCCGCCAGTACGATCCGGTCGTCGATTATGTGCATGCACTAATGCCTAGCGCGATGTTCTCGGGGAGCATCGGCGCACATCCGGCTGACGTCGACAACCTGAACAACGCGAACCGCGTGAACAATGCGATCAAGTACCGCACCGTCACCTCGAACGGTTTTTCGGCTGAAGCGCTTTATAGCTTCGGCGGCGTTCCCGGTAGCGTCGGCGCGAATCAGATCTGGTCCATGGGCGTGGGCTATTCGAGCGGTCCGCTCAACGTGGGCGCGGGGTATCTCAACGCGCGCAACCCGAATGCCTCGTTCTTCGGCACGGCGGTCGGCGCCACGGCGGCGAGCAACAACTTCGGCAGTTCGCCCGTAATCAACGGTTATGCGTCGGCGCAAACCGAGCAGATCATCGCCGCCGGCGTAACCTACGCGATCGGCCATGCGACGCTAGGAGCCATTTACTCCAACACCAAGTTCAAGAACCTGAGCGGTACGGTAAGCGCCTTGAACGCCACAGGAGCGAGCGGCACAGCGACCTTCAACAGCGCCGAACTCGACTTCCAGTATCAATTGACGCCGGCGCTGTCGCTCGGCGCGGCCTACAGTTACACGAAAAACAGCGGCGCACATGACGCCAGGTATCACCAGGGCTCGGTCGCTGCCGACTACGCGGTCTCCAAGCGAACCGACTTCTATCTGATCGGTGTCCTGCAACACGCATCAGGTACCGACTCGACCGGCCTCGCGGCACGCGCTGCGCTCAACGGCCTCACTCCATCGTCGTCAGACCAGCAGGCGGCCGTTCGTTTCGCCGTGCGCCACAAGTTCTGACGAGTCGCCCACTTCGCCTCACCTCCAACAGGATGGTTTCAGTGAATATCACCCGCTCCCTCACCGGCGAGAACCGCGCGCGCCTTCGTGGCGTCAGCACGGCGACCTTGACCACTGCACTCTTCAAGCGGGGCCTGCGCAACGTCTGCGTCCAGGGCGTGCTCCCCGTCAATCCAGCGGCGCCCCGGATGGTTGGCGAGGCGTTCACGCTTCGTTATATTCCGGCGCGCGAGGACCTCGACACCATGTCCGTCTTCACCGATCGCAGTCACCCGCAGCGGCGCGGCATCGAAGAAATTCCGGCAGGTCATGTGATGGTCGTCGATTCCCGCAAGGATCCGCGCGCCGCTTCTGCGGGCGGCATCCTTATCACGCGGATGAAGATGCGCGGCGTCGCCGGAATCGTCACCGACGGCGGGTTTCGCGATACGCCGGATCTGCGCGCGCTCGATTTCCCGTGCTATGCGGCCCGTCCGTCCGCACCGACGAACCTGATCCATCACCATGCGGTCGATCTGAACGTGCCGATCGCGTGTGGCGATGTCGCCGTGTATCCCGGCGACATCATCGTCGGCGATGCCGAAGGCGTGGTCGTCATTCCCGCGCACCTCGCGAACGACATCGCCGAGGAAGCGGCCGCGATGACGCTTTTCGAGGACTGGGTCGATGCGCGAGTGCGCGAAGGCCGTTGCACGTTCGGCCTCTATCCGCCCGACGAATCGACGCGCGCGGAATTCGAGGCCTGGCAAGCAAACCGCAGCAAGTAAGCCAGGCTGGGGCGCCACGACGCGCGCCAGCCCCAATTTTGCCGGAACAGTGACGCGACGCCTTCGGCGCGCCGCGCAGCCACAAAAACGTCAAGCGCCACGGCGAGCGGTGAAAGCCGCCGGGAATGGAGACCATAGTGACAAACCGTAGTCTGGAAGCTCAACTTTTCACGCGCGTGGCGTGGCGGCTCGTGCCCCTGCTCATCGCGATCTTTCTCACCGCCTATATCGACCGCGCGAACATCGGATTCGCCAAGTTGCAGATGCTCACGAGCCTGCATATGAGCGAGGCGTCGTACGGGTTCGCATCTTCACTGTTCTTCATCGGCTATCTGTTGTGCGAGGTGCCGAGCAATCTGGCGATGCATCGGTATGGCGCGCGCCGCTGGATTTCGCGCATCATGTTCACGTGGGGCGTCGCGACGCTGCTGCTGGCGTGGACGCCGTCCGAAACAGCGTTCCAGGTGCTGCGCTTCTTGTTAGGCGCGGCCGAAGCGGGACTTTATCCCGGCATCATTCTTTATCTCGGCATGTGGTTTCCGGAGCGCCAGCGCACCGGCATCATCGGACTGCTCACGCTCGGCAGCAGCATGGGCAATATGCTCGGCTCGCTGATCGGAGGCTTCTCGCTCGAACTGCATGGTTCGCTTGGCCTTGAAGGCTGGCAGTGGGTGTTTCTTACGACGGGCACGCCCGCCGTGCTGCTGACGTTCGTCTCCCTTTACTTCCTGCCGGACAATCCGCGCTCGGCGCGCTTTCTCTCCGAGCGCGAGAAGGAGATCATCGAGGACAATCTGCGCCGTGATCCGGCGCCGGTCCAGGCGACCGGCGGCGCTTGGTCATTCAACTCGCTCGTGACCGTGGCGCTGTTTTCGGTCGGCTATGGCACGATCTCCATTGCGATCTACGGTATCGCCTACTGGCTCCCTACACTTGTCCGGGGCTTTGGCGTCTCGAGCAGCGTCAACGGTATGCTCAACATGATTCCGTGGTTCCTGACCTCACTAATGCTGCTCTGGCTCCCCCGCCGCTTGCGCACGCCGAGAACCGTGCTGATGGCAGCGTTCGCTGCCGCGTTCCTCGGCATTCTGTGCTTCGTCGCGAGCGTCGGGCCGTTTTCGAATGCGGTGCGTTTCGCGGCGCTTTCTCTCGGCGCGCCGTGCCTGTATCTGATGATCCCGTGCTTCTGGGCGCTGCCGCCGCGACTCTTGCCCGCATCGTTCATGAAAGGCGCGGGCGGCGCCGCGGCACTCGCGGTCATCGCCGCAGGCTCCAGCGTCGGCGGCTTCCTGGCGCAAAACATCATGCCGTGGGTCGGCAAGACGATGCATAGTACGTCAGCGCCGATGCTCGTGCCTGCCGTTAGCTTGCTGTTGCTCGGGATTGGGGCGCTCGTCGTGTGGTTCCGACTGGGTCTTGCGGGACGGGACCGCAACGATGCAGTCACGGCAACTCGGTAATTTCGATAAAAAGCCTGCCCTCTCGGGCAAATACGAACGGTCTGCGCGCTCGTCGCCCTGTTGCGACGAAGACCGACGAGCGCGGGGACCACTGGAAAATGGAAGGTCGTTGCGCGGCATGATCACAACCAGGCAATCCAAAAGCGTCTCCCGGAAAATGCGCGGCATCCTGTCGCTCGCAGATTTCGAAGTAGCGGCCAAACGCAAGCTGCCGCGCCCTCTTTTCGGTTACGTCGCGGGCGCGACGGAAGACAATGTTTCTCTCACGGACAACCGCGCAGTGTTCAACGAACTTGGCTTCGTTCCGCGGGTACTGCGCAACGTGTCGCAGCGAAGCCAGTCGATCGAACTTTTCGGCGTACGCTACGAGTCCCCAATCGGCATCGCGCCAATGGGTATCAGTTCGTTGACGGGTTACCGCGGCGACCTCGCACAGGCGCAGGCGGCGCGCGCATGCGGCGTGCCTATGATTCTCAGCGCGGCGTCGCTGGTCCGGCTAGAAGAAGTCGTCGAGGCCGCGCCGGGCACATGGTTTCAGGTCTACATGCCGAGAACGCTGGAAGAGATGCGCGCGCTGGCGGAGAGAGTCAGCGCCGCAAACGTATCTACGCTGGTCGTCACGGTGGACTCGTCGGTCGTGCCGAATCGTGAGAACAACATGCGCAACGGCTTCAGGACTCCGCTCAGGCCAAACTTTCAGCTTTTGCGCGACGGACTGACGCATCCGAACTGGTCGCTCCTCACCTTCCTGCGCACGTTGGTTCGTCACGGCATGCCACATTTCGAAAATGCATCGGCGCAACGAGGGGAGCCGTTGCTCTCGCGTCGCGCCAACCGGGATTTCAGCGGGCGTGAGCACCTAGACTGGGACGCGATCCGCGAAATCCGCGCGCGCTGGATGGGTCCGCTCGTCATCAAAGGCATTCTGCACCCGGACGATGCCGCGACTGCGCGAAACCTCGGAGCCGACGGCATTATCGTATCCAACCACGGCGGCCGACAACTCGACGGTTCCGTCTCACCGATGCGCATGCTGGCCGCCATCGCTGAAGTCTGCCCGGACATGCCGCTCATGGTCGACAGCGGCTTTCGACGCGGCACCGACGTATTGAAGGCAATTGCTCTCGGCGCGAAATGCGCTTTTATCGGGCGACCGATGAATTACGCCGCGTGCGTGGGCGGTCAGGCGGGCGTGGAGCACGCCATCGGTCTCCTCAAGGCCGAGATTCACGCCGATATGGGTCTGCTCGGTGTCAACCGTCTCGACGAATTAGGACCCGAGTTTTTGCGCCTACTAAGGTTCGGACTCAGCGATCTAACTGCAAACCGGGTCGGTGACTGAATGTAAGCTTGCGCGCGGGTGGTGGTGTTGCATCGGCGCTTCGGCGGGCAGTGACGCCCCCTGCACCTGGACAGTCGATCAAATGTCTTTGCGGTATTCCCAACCATCGCACGTTTGCAGAACCTCAACATCCCAAGTCTCGTTCCCCTGGTTGAAGCGCTGTCGCATTCCGACCCAACGCGCGCCGGTTTGAAGGACTGCTCCCGAGGCATAGCAGCCCGTCAAATAACCGCGATGCGCGGCTAGCGAAGGACTGGAACTGGCCGCCCCCGCAGTTCGTCGGACGCGCTGCTCGCCGCTGATCGCATGGATCTTCGACCTTCCCTTGTGACCCCAAGCCGCCCCCCAAAAGCCCGAGGACTTCGATGTCA
This sequence comes from Caballeronia megalochromosomata, assembly GCA_001580565.1. Lineage (GTDB taxonomy): Bacteria > Pseudomonadota > Gammaproteobacteria > Burkholderiales > Burkholderiaceae > Caballeronia > Caballeronia megalochromosomata. Next base: position 54,896 of record LRBF01000131.1, read on the forward strand.
CTTTTTGGCTCACAGCCGTCATTGCCGCGCCTGCCGATAACAGATGCTGTCGCTCACATAACTACGCTGCCCAGCTCGACGCCTCGCCACCTGGACGCGTCCGCATGCCTCGCGCAAGACGTGTCCAAGGCACGTCAGCCGGGTCAGCCGCCATTGGCCCGTGCGCCTTCGCGACAAGAACGGCCTATGCGCTCGGCTTGAAATCCGCACGAAAATGCACCGAGCTCTTGGTGACCAAAATTTTCATGTCCTCGGGTTGGATGCCTGCGACGCGAAAAAGATTTCGATCCAGCATCTGCCGCTTTGCCCGAACTCACCGCAATCAGCACGCCATCGAAACGCAGACACGCCACCGGACCCGAGTTCGGCTTGCATGCCGTTAATGATCGGGCCGTCATATCGGCACCGTCCATCGGATCGGACTCGGCGCGGCGACGCCTCGTCAACACAGATCTGATACGGTTTCTTTTTCGCAATCTGCTTCTATCACAAGCGCTTGCGCACTGGCAAAGTACGGAACTTCTCTCAGGTTCTAGCACGGCCCTCGGAATACGCTAGAACCCTTTGGCCGCTCTGTAAGAGCGGCTTTTTTTTTTGACCAGTAACGAGCGCGAAGATAAAGTGGGCCGGTTCAACTACCGCTTGGCGTCGCCACCAACCCGCGTTTGAGTCTGGCCCATGTCCGCTGCCGGGGATGTGCCCTGACAGAAGTCTCGGCGCTCACCGGGTGCGACCCCAACGCTTTTGACGCTCCCTGCGGCCTTATTTGATCCGGCTGCAAGCAAAGTTGACCACTGCAGTTCGTCGGCCCGCTTTGTCAAGGTGCGGCGGACACACGGGATGTGGCCCACGACGGGGCAGGTCGCCTTCAATGCCTTTCCAGGTGTGCTTGAATTTCGCGCGTGTCGAGGACCGAGAGATCTTCGTTGATCTCTTCGAAAATCATGTGACGTGTCTGCTCGGTCAGCCGCTCGCGAAGCATGCCGAGAAACTTCGGCTCCGCAGCGAATCTCAATCGCTGATACCGGTGATGAAGCCGTCCCTGTTCGACGCGGTCGGCGACGGTCTTGGCGAATTTTTCGCGTTCCTTCTCGCTCAGCGCCGGCCCACTAGGGGCGACATTGACGAGGTCTTCGATTTCCTGCAGGTCTAGTTTAAGTCCCCGAGTCTCGAAGATTCGAGCACGGCTGCCGTCGGCGACGACAACCCAGGTAGTGTCAGCCATGGTGCGCCTCTCAGCGTGATCGATCGCCGGCTCGGCGGCCATCGCAAATCGTCGCATGACGACAGCGGGCTTGCTGGTCAGCGACAGTCTATCTCCAGCGCCCATCGGTGACGGGCCGTGGGGCTTCCCCGCGCTCCTGCGCGAGCGACGGATAGTCGGTATATCCGCGTTCGCCGCCCCCGTAGAACGTGGACGGATCCGGCGAATTGAGCGGAGCGTGCGACCGCAAGCGCTCGGGCAGGTCGGGATTTGCGATGAACAAACGTCCGAACGCTATCAGGTCCGCGTTGCCGTCCTCGAGCCATCTTTCCGCGCTGCCTCCGTCGAACCCGCCGGCGACCATCAGCACACCACGATAAGTGCGGCGTATCATCTGGCTCATGCGTTTCGCGCGCTCGATGTAAGCCACATCCTCACCGGTCGCCGCCAGCATGGGATTGACGATGTGCAAATAAGCCAGCCCGTATCGATTGAGCTTTTCGATGACGTAGGAAAAGGTCGCTTCGGGATCGTCGTCGTGCATGTCGTTGAAGGTGCCAAGAGGAGAGAGCCGTACGCCGACCTTTTCCGGCCCCCACACTTCGCAAACCGTCTCGACCACGTCGAATAGCAGCTTGGCCCGACGCTCGCTCGATCCGCCGTATTCGTCCGTGCGGCGGTTCGTGCCGGACAAAAGGAACTGGTCGAGGAGATATCCGTTGGCGCCATGTACTTCGACGCCGTCCATACCGGCCGCCTTTGCGTTGCGCGCACCCCGGGAGTATTGGCGCACGAGATACGGCATCTCTTCGACCTGTAGCGCGCGAGGCTTGACGCACGGCGCGACGACACCTTCACCCCGCTCGTTCTCAATGAATGCCTCTGCTTTCGGCTGGACAGCAGAGGGGGCAACTGGCAGCATTTCATCGGGCTGCAATGAGGGGTGTGATATGCGCCCTACGTGCCACAGCTGCATGAACATCAACCCGCCCGTCTCGTGCACGGCGTCTGCCACGAGCCGCCAGCCTTCGACCTGCTCGCGACTATGGATGCCAGGTGTCCATGCATAGCCCTGTCCTTGCATGGACACCTGCGTCGCCTCGCTGATGATGAGCGCGGCCGCTGCGCGCTGGGTGTAATAGCAGGCGTTGAGCTGCGACGGTATGTTGCCTGGTCGGTTCGCGCGCGAACGCGTCAGCGGCGCCATTACGACACGATGACGAAGGTCGTACGGTCCCACCTTTACGGGTTCGAACAGCTTGTGTAGGGAAATTTGCGCGTCGTGCTGCCGGGCTTCTCTGGGTGCGATTTCCGTATCAGGCATATTCGCTCCTTGTGTTTATGGGCTCGGCCCGAAAAGCGCAGCCCTAGACGCATCAAAGCGTCGGCGTCAAATCACATCGACAGGATCCCACTACCGGCAGTCTAGCCATGACCTTGCACGCGCTTCTTTCCGGTTTCTGCTCAGATGTGTCACGATCCTGCGGTCATCCGGTCCATCGCTTCATCCGGGGGCCGTGCGCCCCTGCCGTGCCTCAGCTACTCTGCCGTTTTTGAAAGATTCACGTCTGAGCGTTCGTCTCGAACTTCGGCACGGGGGATGTATCAGCCGGGCCGAAAGTGGGGGCGCCCTAGTCGATGCAGCGAGGTCGTCGCCGGGCGGGAGACGGGCTTTCCACCTGCCCCCCAGTCGCTCATGGTCCGGAGAACCTTGACGATGATCGCGCTGGCTACGGGGCGTCTTCAGAACCCGTATCGTGGTTCAGGCCCGGGCCGGCGTAGCAATTGCCTGGCGTGGGCTGCCCGACTGCGGCGAGGCGTCGAGATTGTCTCTCTTCGCGGTTGATGCGGTCGGCCCGCGAGGGTCGCCTTTTTTCTGCGTCTCTCATCAGCGGGTGGGACGATCATTGTATTAGCCGGTCCCTATCCGAATTAGCGACTAGACTTAAAAGATCGTAGGCGCATGCTTACCCAAGTGGGAACGTATGCGCACATTCAGTCACGATCCGAACGTGCGACCGAAGGAGGTAGACCGATGCCAAAAACCGTTCGAACCCCTGAGCAGATTCGCGACGAACTGCAAAACCGCATGACGAAAATCGCCGCTGACGCGCCGGGAGCTTTGCACGTGCGCATACCGCTACCAGAGCGGCACCCGCCTGACGCATCCGGCCGCAACTGGAACATCGTGCCGTTCAATGACCTCGGTGCGGATTTTGCACATCACTTCCAGAAGGTGATCGAAGACATGCGTACCGAGTTCGTGCTTCCAGATTGACGCCGTGATACGAAACCTGAACGGATCATACAGCCGCACGCGTGTGCGCATCGAAGCTAGGAGACTGTTGTACGGCAAGGGCCGGGGCAGAACGGACACGGTGCGTTGTAGGCACACAGTGACTGTGCGTCATGCCGATAGCCCGTGGCGGAATTTGGTCCAGAGACGGCTCAGCCAGAATGGCTGGCGCAGGAGACCCGGTGCGCAACGGCATCGGGTGCGGTACGCGTTGTTGTTGGCCGCAAGGAAGAGTCGCGCGACCGATGTTATGAATGCGTCGGCAGAAAGCCAACAAAATCCGGCAGAATCGCGAAAGACACACCCCTACGATGCCTCTAAAGTGTTAAGGATATGGTCTATCGCTGTTATCGAGCGCGTGCTGCCAGCTCGTGAAGGGCATGAAACGAACGAAACTCCTGAATGGCCTCAAAGGCGGACAAGTTCATGGTCAGGATCTATGGACGCATGCGCAGCGCTAAAGGCTACGCAATACGCGACTTCCTGCATCGCTGCGACATACCATTCGAATGGATCGAACTGGGCAGCGATAAGGAAGCGGAGGATCTCGCGCACGTGCAGCATCTTTCAGACTCCCGCTTGCCGGTCTGCGTCTTCCACGACGGAACCCGGCTCGAATGTCCCACCGTCCGGCAAATCACCGAGAAGCTCGGCTGGTTTGCCAGTCCATCCAGGGAGGCCTACGATCTGGCGATTTACGGCGCGGGCCCGGCGGGGTTGAGCGCGGCCGTATACGGAGCGTCGGAAGGGCTGCATACCGTACTGGTGGAGCGGTGGGCGCTGGGCGGTCAGGCAGGAAGTAGTTCAAAGATCGAGAACTATCTGGGCTTCCCACAGGGCGTGTCCGGCGCCGAGCTGGCAGAACGGGCGCGCGACCAGGCCATCAAGTTCGGCGCCGACATCCTGATAGCGCGCGCCGGCGTGCGCGCGGAGTTTCCGCCCGGCCAGGGCATCGTGTATCTGGAGGACGGCACCCGTATTACGGCGCGCACGTCGATCTGCGCGACCGGCGTGGCATATCGCACGCTCGGCCTCGAAGGTGAAGCGCGCTTTCTCGGCGCTGGCCTTTACTACGGCGCGGGCGCGAGCGAAGCAGCGCTGATCCATGGCGAAGACGTCTATGTGGTGGGCGGCGGCAATTCGGCGGGACAAGCCGCTATGCACTTTTCGCAATCCGCCAATCGCGTCTATATGCTCGTGCGTGACACATCGCTCAAGAACACGTTGTCCCAGTACCTGGTGGATCGCATCACGGCGGCGCCGAACATTGAAGTTCGGACCAGCACGGAAGTTACCGCGCTCGCAGGTAGTGACACGTTGCAAGAAATTACGCTGACCGATGTGCGCACGGGACGGCAAATCTCGGTAAAGACAAATTGGCTATTCGTCTGCATTGGCGGCGTGCCCCAGACCGAATGGGCGCAGGAGGTTGGAATTGTCCGAGATGAAGCCGGTTATCTAGTGACGGGTCCCGACTTGCAGGAATATCGGTCGAGTCTGAAATGGCCGCTCGAGCGCGCGCCGCTACATTTGGAGACCTGTATGCCTGGCGTATTCGCAGCGGGCGACGTGCGTCATGGGTCGATCAAGCGTGTCGCGTCGGCAGTCGGCGAAGGGGCGATGGCTGTCGCGCTGGTGCATCGTTATTTAGATAGCGCGTGAGCGTAAGCGCAACTTGTTCCGCATGCCTGCGCGCGCCTGTTCGAGGAGTACGATCATGACCCCTGGTTGCACGCATCTAGACGAGGCCCGCATCCTCCACACGCCCATCGACTATTGCGAGGAATGCATCAAGCTTCGCCAGCCGTGGGTACATTTGCGGCTGTGTCTTTCGTGCGGACACGTTGGCTGTTGCGATTCGTCGCCCAACCGGCACGCAAGCAAGCATTTTCACGCGACCGGCCATCCGCTGGTGCGCTCAATTGAACCCGGCGAAACCTGGATCTGGTGCTATCGCGACGAGATTGTCGTAGGTGAACTTGAATCGTGAACGGGACGCCGCCCGTGAGGGCGGCGTCCCGTTCACGCAATGCCGGACTCACGTATGCGCCGCTTCTTCCTTCGCCCCTTCCTTCGTCGCTTCTGCGGGTGCTGAGCCCTTTTGCAGACGTACAGAGCGGGAACCCGAGTCGTAGGTCATTGTGACCTTGTCGCCGTCGCGAATGTCCCCCCGCAGCAGCGCATCGGCGAGTTGCGATTCCACTTCAGCCCGGATTTTACGCTTGAGCATCCGTGCGCCGAACTCGGGGTCATAGCCGATCTCCGCGAGATGATTGCGCAGCGAATTGTCGAACGACAACTCAATGTTCTGCCCGGCCGCAGTGCGTTGCACGCGCGCGAGTTGCAGATCCACAATGCTACGGATTTGCTCCTTGCCGAGCGCATGGAACACGACGACTTCATCGACCCGGTTCAGGAACTCGGGCCTGAAGTGATGCCGCAGTATTTCCATCAGACGGTCGCGCAGCGCGGGGTAGTCGAGTTGCTTCTTGTCCGAGCGCAGGTTGTCCTGGATCACCTGCGAACCGATATTGCTCGTCGCGATAATGATCGTGTTCGTGAAATCGACGAGACGGCCCTTGCCGTCGGTGAGGCGGCCTTCGTCGAAGAGCTGCAACAGGATGTTGTGCACCTCAGAATGCGCCTTTTCAATCTCGTCGAGCAACACCACGCTATACGGGCGGCGTCGCACACGCTCAGTCAGCTGGCCGCCTTCCTCATAGCCGACATAGCCGGGAGGCGCACCCACCAGCCGGGCTACGGTATGCCGCTCGGCGTACTCGCTCATGTCGATGCGCACGAGCGCGTTCTCGTCGCCGAACACCGTTGCGGCGAGCGCTTTGGCGAGCTCGGTCTTGCCCACGCCAGTCGGTCCGAGAAAGAGAAAGCTCGCGGTCGGCTTGCCGCCTTCGGTGAGACCGGCGCGTGAGAGTCGGACGGCCTTCGCGACGGCGCTGACGGCCTCGTCCTGGCCGATCACGCGTTCCTTCAGGCGATCTTCGAGACGCAGGAGCTTCTCGCGGTCCTCGGCGGTGAGTTCAGACACCGGCACGCCGGTGAGCGACGCCACGATCTGTGCGATGTCCTCCGCTGTGACCTCTTGCGAACTGGTGCCGCGTTCCTTCTTCCACGCTTCGGTCGCATCGTTGAGCCGATTCTGTTCGGAGACGAGCTTGTCTTCAAGTTGCTTTGCCTTGTCGAACTGCTTGGCGGCGCTTGCCGCGTCCTGTTCCTGACGTGTGCGGCGGATGGTCGCCTCGATGTCATGCAACTGCCCTGGCCGGGAATTCGACGAAATGCGCACGCGAGCGGCCGCCTGGTCGAGCAGGTCGATGGCCTTGTCGGGCAGGAAGCGCGCTGCGATATACCGGTCCGACAGCTTCGCAGCGGCCGCGATCGCCTCTTCGGTGATCTTCACCTTGTGATGCGCCTCAAGGCGGTCGCGCAGTCCACGCAGGATTTCGATCGTCTCCGCGACGCTCGGCTCGGGCACGTTCACCGGCTGAAAGCGCCGTTCGAGCGCCGAATCTTTCTCGATGTACTTTTGGTATTCGTTGAGCGTCGTCGCGCCCACAAGATGCAATTCGCCGCGCGCGAGCGCCGGTTTGAAGACGTTGCCGATATCGAGCCCGCCTTCGCCGCCGCCCTGACCAGCACCGACGATCGTATGCAGTTCATCGATAAAGATAATCAGCCGGTCCTGGTTCTCGACGATCTCGTCGAGCACCTGCTTCACGCGCTCTTCGAACTCGCCACGATACTTTGCCCCCGCCACCACGCTGTTGATATTCAACTCAACGACGCGCTTGCCACGCAGCACTTCTGGCACCTGGTCCTGGGCGATGCGCTGCGCGAGTCCTTCGACGATCGCCGTCTTGCCGACGCCCGGTTCGCCGATCAGCACCGGGTTGTTCTTGCGCCTCCGCGCAAGGACTTCGATAGTCGTTTCGATTTCCTTGTCGCGGCCGATCACCGGATCGAGCTTGCCGCGCCGGGCGAGATCGCTGAGATCGCGCGCGTACTTGTCGAGCGTCGGCGTGGTGGAGCGGCCCTCGACGGTGCCTTCCTCGGCGCCCTTGCCGACCACCTTGACCGTCCTCTGCCTAAGCGCATGCGACGATAACCCGTACTTGCGCAGCAGCTCGCCCGCGAAGCCGTCTTCCTCTTCCACGAGCCCGATCAGGATATGCTCCGGTCCGACGTAGCTATGGCCGAGTTCTCGTGACGCGGTGAGCGCGTTTTCAAGCGCACTCTTCGCGCGCGGTGACACGCCGATGCGTTCTTCGTCCGTCTTCTGCGCGCGGTTGCCGCGTGGTGCGTTCTGCTCGATATTCTTCCTGATCTCCTCGGGATCGAGCTTGAATTCACGCAGAATTTCCTGCACCACGTTGTTGCTGACGAGTGCGAGCAGCAGGTGCTCGGTATCGACTTCGGACTTGCCGAACTCGACCGCCATCTGCGCGGCCGCCTGCAAGCGGTCGAGGCCGCTTTCGCTCAGGAACGTCTGCAGATCGACGGCTTCACGCGCACGGCGATGCCGGCGCGGCCGGCCGCCTGCGTGACCACCGGCGGGCTCACCCGTTTGCCCGCTATCGGCGTCTGCACGCTGATCCGAGCCGCCGGCTTGTCCGGGCGAGCGTCCGATGCGTGACCGGCCACCCTGGCCGCTTTCCATCTGCGGCCACATGTCTTCGAACAAACTGTCGAACAGTCCGCCGTGAAAGAGAGACTCAAGCGGCGACAGACGGCGCTGATTGCGCGCCATGAACTCCATGTAGTGCTCATCGCACAGCATCAACTGACGGCGCTGGCCGTTTTCGTTGATCGTAATCTGCGAGGTTGCCGGTTTGCCGCAGACGCTGCAAGTAGGCATGATGTTCTCCGTAGTATGTACAGGGGATAGTCCCTGTCGTTACGCGCGCACAGCCTGACGAGTTCCATCGCGAAGGCGGGGTATCGTCGCGGGCCATGGAAGCTGTCGAGCTGATCGATGTCGCCGTGTGCACACCGCGCTATTTGATCTCGAGGCGCCGCTTCGCCGCGGGTTCATTTGCCGCTTTGGGCACCCGCACGGTGAGCACGCCATTCTCGAAATTCGCCTCAGCGCGTTCGAGATCAACGCCAGAGGGCAGCGGAATGGCGCGCTGGAACTGTCCGAACGCCCGCTCCACCCGGTAGCAGCCCTTCTCGTCGCTCTTCGATTCGATGCGTTTCTCGCCGGTCAGCACCAGCATGTCCTCAACGACTTCCAGCTCCACGTCCTCGCGCGACAGTCCTGGCAATTCGGCCACGATGCGAAGCGCGTCGCCGTCGTCGACCACGTCGAGTCGCGGCTGAAAGCGGCTGGGACTGAAGTCGCCGAACCAGTTGCCAAGCGGTCCCATCCCGCCGAACGGATCGCGTACGAGGTCGGTGAGAAGATGCAGGGGATCGGGCAGCGGCCAACGGGCCGCATCGAACGATGCCGGCCAGGCGGACGCGGCCGCTTCTGAGGTAGACGGCGCGGGGGCCTGCTGTGAGGGCGGGGCGTTCAGCTTCGCGTCTGCGCCCTTTTCCTCGGGACTCTTGCGCAGGAAGCGAAAGGGGTTCCACTTATCGAGGTCCAATAGCATCGCTATGCTCCTTGTTCAGATGAGCCGTCAAAGCGGCCCGAATCTTCAGTGACTGCCGCTTTGGCGCTCGCGGCCAGTGTCAGCCCTTGGCATATTCGAACTCCGGCAGTTTCTTGAGCGCGTCCTTGTTGGCGCCAACCAGGATTGCCTTCGGCGCTATCTGCTTGAACTGCTGAATGGGAATGGCGACACGGTGCGCCGCGACCCCGAGAAAGCCGCCGACGTCGATAATCGCGGCCGAAAGCGAGCCATCGGGCGCGACAATCAGGTCGTCGACGCGGCCGATCTTCTCGTTCTTATCGTTGTAGACATCGGTGTGAATCATCTTGGATGCGCGCCAGCCTCTTGCGACTACTTGCTCTTCGGTGACGGTCACCCCGAGCGTCGCCTTGCCGGCGATGGGCGCATCCTGCGCGGTCGCGCCGCTGGCGGCAAAGCCACATGCGCACAGCGCGAGGATGAATGACGACAGCCTTGCGGCCGATGCGAGGTTAGGCTTCATGGCGTTCTCCAAATGCGCAACGGACTACGTGGACGCCGGGCGCGGGATGCGCTCATGAGTGCAGCGGCGTGTTTTGCTGGTCGCGAAGGACGGCGCTGCGCCAATTCCGAGCGCCGAGGCCCAGGACGAACAGAAGCGCACCAGTCACGATCGCGTAGGTGCCGATCATCCAGACGAGGGCAAGCGCTCCAGCACCCGGGACGGCCAGCACGAAGATGCCAAACAGAACCGACAGGCTACCGATGAACAACAGCAGCCACTGCGTGCGGCCGCTTCTTTTCAGCCGAACCCAGGCGATGAGGTCGAGCACTCCGGTGACGATGGCGTTCGCGCCCATCACGGTGATCAGCACGAGCGCCGTGACGCCCGGCGCCGCGACGGCGATCAGGCCCGAAGCGATCATGCACAGCCCGAGCAGCAACGGGAGCCACCAGTCGGTGCGGATCGAATGATGTCGTATCGCTGCGCTGACCGCAGCGACGCCTCCGATGAGTGCATACGCCGCGAACATCGCGACCAAAAGCAGCAGCGTGAGACCAGGCCAGCAGAGCGCGAGGAGGCCGAACAGGATTCCCGCGGCGCCACGCAGCGCGAGCATCCACCATGCGCGACCGAGCAGTTCGTCCATCGTGAGGGCTCCCGAGGCGGATCGCCGATATCCGGCTGGCGAAGCGCGTGCAACTTCTATTTGATCAAGCCTACGTCCGCGAGACGCGTTCTTCTTTCGAGTTCCTGCCCAAAGGTGTCGGCTTTCTGCGTTTGTTGCTTGCTCACCGATCCAGTCGAAAAGGCCTCTCGCCGGATCTTAGGGGCGATAATGCATAATGCGGAAAGCGCGGGGCGTACACCCCACATATCGATGAAAGACTGCGGTGAAATGCTGCTGCGTTTGAAAGCCGACGCGTGCTGCGATATCGATTAGTGGGAAACTCCCTTCCGAAAGCATCGACTGCGCTAATCTCAACCTTTCGGTTGTCAGGTAGAAGTGCGGCGGATGCCCTGTCGCGGTTTTAAAAGCCCGCGCGAAATGCGAAGGGCTCATGTGCAGGAGGACGGCGAGATCCTCGATCTGGATATTCTCCGCAATGTGCTCATGTATGAAATGTTCCACGACGCTTAGCTTTGACTGGGTGAGGCTTGGACCCGTCTCGCGCGTATCAGTGGTCTGTCCGTACCGGTGCACAAGATGAAGCGCAAATACGTCGGCGAACGCGGCGAGGCATCTAGGGTCCGGGTTATTACTGGCATGCAACGCGGTAAGCGTGTCTCCCGCTTCGCGCAGGAAAGGATCCCACGCCTTGAACCAGCAAGGGATTTCGCAAGCCGTGGTGCCGAGCGCGCTTCGAGCGGTTTCCCTCAGCCTGGCCCAATGGAGCGCGACGACGAGGCCGCACGGGTCGTCGTCATTGATGAGCTTGACACGAGCCCAGGCCGGCACGATCGCGATAAACGGCGCGCTGACGCTTAGATGCTGATAGGGGCGCGCGCTGCTGCGGACAGTGTTCGCGTGCGCGGTGGTCCGGTCGGCCGGGATGATACACAGGATCCATTGCGTCGAATGCAGGGCGCAGTCCGTGCACGACGCACCGATCCCGTGGCAGCTAAGGCGGTGCAACTGTGGAGGACGGTGTAGCTGCTCCATGCGCGCGTCCTCCAGGGGACTCAAAACCGTTAGGCGTTAAAGAGTAGTGTTCAGTTTCCGTCTATGTCAGCTTGTTTTGTTATATGGAAGCGGACGTTCCGCACTATCGCCGGCAAAAATGCAGCTCCGTCCAGATGCGCGCGGGCGCAGAGGCGGACATCGAAATAGAGTGCTTTCCGGCGAGGACTTCAGGCCTGCGCGAGGATCCAGCAAAACTTGCGGGTACGCGATGACCTTGAGGGAAAGTAGGTAAATCAATCGCGCTTTTCGGAATCTCGAACGGCGCGCTCTGCAATCGCCGCATCGACGGGATCGTCGCGTTGCCGCATTAGCCAGTAGACGCTGCCAAGCGCGATCAGCGCGGCCGCGAGTGCGGCAATGCGACCCGGGTCCGTGGCTGGATCAAGGATGATGAACTTGCGTGCTATCGCGAGCATCGCCACAAGGATCACTGTCTTGACCTGGACGATGTGATCGCGTCTTAACATGACGCGGGTGATTGAATGCTTGAATTCCATCGCGATCAACAACGTCATCACCATCCCGAAAACCGCCTGAAACATCAAGTGATCCAGCGGATTGAGCGCCCCCGACAGCATCAGCGCCATGACCGCCCGAATCAACTGCCACAGCGATACGACGATGATCACCGAGATCACGAGGCTCAGGATGTGGGCGATGATCTGCTCGAAGCGCTCGTAGAAGGTCAGCACGCGCCATTCCAGCCGAAATTCGTCGAGCTTCACGCGAATTTGGGTTGGTTTGCTCATGGATCGCTTTGCAGGAAGACTTGGGCACGGGGTGACGCCGATCATGGCGGGATGCCCGGTGACGGCGGCAACGAAAGCCGTAGCCGGTCTTGTGATGTTGAGCCATGCGCGCGGCCTTTTCTTTCGTCTTCGTGCTGATTCTTTTCTCCTATCTGCTGTGCACAAGGCGTCTCATCGCACGACGCCGCAAACGCTGCGCCGCGAACGCTGGTGCAAAGACGGCATGCGCGGCGGACGTCGTGGGTGGAACGGGTGCCCGCCCCACTGGCGTAGCATTCATCTGTGCATCCTCCGGTTCAGAGAGGTTCAGAGCGACCATGTTCCACCTTGGGACTTGGGACGGCGATGCCGTTGACCCATGAGGATCCGCCGTCTTCTGCTTATACGGGGAGGCGTCCGTTTTCATTGCATACAATGATCGCGACAACTGGGCAGGCGAGTCCGCCACGGTCTTCTTGCGTGTGTTGGCTATCGTGACAGCTCCGTAGCCGGCCAGGGCGGGCCCGCTTTTCGTGCGCGGAGTCAGTCCATAGCCTTTCTCCCGAAGGTAAGTGCACGAGCACCTTCTACCAGCGTACCGAGGGCGGATCGGTTCGGGCCAATGAACAGGTCGCCTTACCGTTGACGCCTACATGGCGCCGACTCTGGCGCTTGAAAGAACGACCGGTTTGGTCGGCAAGCCATCCCAACCGGCTCAAGCTCGCAGGATCGATCTGCTCGATTGCGATCGATTAGGAGTGGATCGTGGTGCATGAGATTCACGGTTCGCCACGCCGCATCCTCCGCCGAGTCCCTGCGGCGGCGCTCACGCCGGCTGGACTGGGCCGGCCAGCCTTGCCCCGCAGCGCGATTCATCCATGCATAACGCGCCAAGCGTCGCAATGGCCTTCTCGAGTTGCGCGGACCACTGGTATCCGTAGTTCAGACGCACTTGGTGTCGAAAGCCGCCGTCCGCCGAGAAGATCGGTCCTGGCGCAATGCTGATGCGGTTTTCGAGCGCTATTTGAAAAAAGCGTATCGCGTCGATGTTATCCGGAAGCTGCACCCACGTGAAATAGCCTCCGTCGGACCTCGTCGCCACCGTATTGGCTGGGAAGTAGCGGCGAATCGCATCGAGCATCTGCGACTGCCGATGGGCCAACTCGCGACGTAGTTTGTGCAGGAAGCGATCGTAGCCGCCGCTCTGCAAATAGTCGGCGATTGCTCGCTGCGCAGGTACGCTGGCCGAAAGCGTGGTCATCCATTTTGCACGTTCCAACTCGCCCGCGAAACGTCCGCCAGCGGCCCAGCCGATACGGTAGCCTGGGGCGAGGCACTTTGCGAACGATCCACAGTGGATGACAAGACCATTCCGGTCGAAGAACCTGGCCGAACGCACCGGCTCGGGACCGAAGTGGAGTTCGCTGTAAACGTCGTCCTCTATGAGCGGTACATCATGTCTGGCCAGAAGCTCGACCAGCGCCTGCTTCTTAGGTTCGTCCAGCGTCACGCCCGTCGGATTGTGGAAAGAGGTCATGAACCAGCACGCGCGAACCGGACGATCTTCTAGCGCCCGTTCCAGCGCAGCCAGATCGTGACCCGCCACAGGGTCAACAGGAATCTCCACCACATTCAGGCCCAGCCGCTGGATCGCCTGCAGCGCTGCATAAAACGTTGGCTTTTCGATCGCGATGAGATCGCCTGGAGCAGTGAGCAGTTGCACGCTCAGTGTTAGGGCTTCGAGCGCACCGCTCGTAATGATGATTTCGTCGATCGGCACCGTCATGCCCGCCATCAGGTAGCGCAACGAGATCTGTCGGCGCAATCCTTCGTGTCCCGGCGGTAGCGCGTCAACCATCGCCGCCCGGTCCGTTGAGCGATTGACCGTCGCGCAGGACTTGCCCACCCGTGCCATCGGAAACAGTGCCGGGCTCATGAACGCTGAACCAAGTGGGATCGTCTCGACTTGCCTGATCGTGCGAAGGACCTCGAAAACGAGATCGCTGATATTGACTGCTTTTATGCCCGCCTGCGGCGTCGCCCCGGACGTTTGCCGTGTCAATTCTTCGGCCGTCCGCGACACAAAGTAACCGGACCGTGGGCGCGCGTTAATCAATCCCCGGCTTTCGAGCAGGTAATAAGCGCGGAATACCGTCGCGGGGCTTACATCCCAGGCCCTGCATGCCGCCCGAACTGAGGGTAGGCGGGCGCCCGGCGGTAAATCGGCGTGCCTGATAAGTTCGCTGATCTGCTCCGCCAACCTCTCGTACCGTTTCAAACTTCTCCCCTGCGTGCGAACTAAGACTCGGCGGGGGGGGCGCCCCCGTCAACACTACAACACGCCGTAGGTCTGATACGGCCTTTTTTTCGCAATCTGCTTCTATTAAGCGCGCTTGCACACTGGCAAAGTGCGGCGGTGACGTTTTCTCTTTCTCCAGATGTTTCGAATGACCCGCGTCCGGCAATTGGCGAGCCGGATCATTTTCCCGATAAAACAATGCAATTCGCGTTCCCACTAGCACCGTTCACGGGCGGCGCGATTATCCCGCTTTTTCGGTCCTGGCGACGCGTTGCCGCAATGTTACTGGTTATGTGGGCTGGCATCTCACTGGCCAACGCAACTCCGGCAGAGAGTGCTGCCAGCCGCGGTCGCACGGAGGAGCGAGTGCAGCGGCAGTTGGCGGGCTGGGTTACTGATCCGCAAGCGGACTCGCTTCACGTCGGCACAGCTTGCACGCCCATTACGCGCTCGCCCGCTATGCCCGTCGCTCTCGGCGGACCGGTCGCTAGCCCAATGCTTCTTGCACCAATTGCTTGCGATTTGCTGAACGCTCCCAGTCTGGATCCCAATGACACCGCTCCTGTTATCGTCAGCCTTGGCCGGACAGTTGCGCCGCTGCCCGGCGAACTGCGCTGGCAAATGAGATACAAGGCGGCGGCAAATCAAGGCGGTATCCCGGCCTCCGACGCAGTCGTGGCTTTCGCATTACCGGTCGACCTGGTGGACGGCTCACCGGAACCTCCGACGACGTCCGCGGCGGATTGCTTGTTGGATAGGGCGTGTGAAACGCGAGCGGCCACGCCTTCGAACGGCGCGGACGAGTTCGGTCGGATGCGGTTCTCAGCAGGCCCGACTCTGGGTTATTCAGCATGGACCCTATTGAGCCATGTATTCTGGCCGATCCTCCTGTTTCTGTTAGCCGTAGCTGTGGGCTGGAGTCTCAAAAGATGGTTTCGCTACGACAAGGCGCTGCTGCGTGCGGCCCGTGCAGGGCTGCGTCGCGGGGAGTTCCACGTTGAGTACCAACCAGTGGTTGACGTCAGGCGGGCCAGATGCGTTGGCGTCGAAGCATTCCTTCGTTGGGATAATCGGAAGTTTGGCGCGCGAGGTCCGGCGCACTATATGGAGTTCATCGAAAACAGTAGTTTACTCGACCGGATGACGCGGTTCGTCGTGTTGCGGGCCAGTCAGGATCTTCGTGAGATCGGAGCTCCGAAGTCGCTCTATGTAGGCATTACCGCTCCGGTTTCGTACCTTCTAAATTCCGGTTTCACGGCGGACCGGTCTGTAGTCGGCTCCCATGGTCTTCCACCGCTGCTCCTGAATGTCAGCGCAAGCAGTGTGAGGATGCTCAAAAAACGTCTTATCCCGATGATGGCGCAGGCGCGTGAGAAACGGATGCGCTTCGCCCTCTCGCGCGTGCGTCCGACTGACTGCGAACTTGCACTGCCGGCAGGAATGACCTTTGAAATAGTCAAGATTGACAGGGAAGTACTCGGATTGGACCCAGACGAGCGTGCCAAACACCTCGATGCGTTGACGCGCATGGGCCACGATTTCGGCGCGGCGGTGGTCGTCGAAGGAGTAGAGCACTCGGCGCACCACAACCTTGCGCGAGCGAGCCGGGCCGAGTTTGGTCAAGGCTTCTTCTATAGCCGTGCACTCGGCGCCATCGCGTTGAAGGTCTTTCTCGAGACCGCCAACGCGCCGTCCTCAAATCGGGCTGGAGCTGCGACCGTACTCGGCTGGCGCGTTCGACACTCCTAAAGGGAAACGTCGCAAATGCGAACAATGCTTTCCGTTCATATTCCGTCATCATTTGCATTCATTCGCATACCAAAGTAATGAAGCGATATCTTCAGCTGGTCGCGCAATTCCAAAAAGTGATCGCGGACGGTACGCTTGAACCGGGTATGCGACTACCATCAGTGCGCCAGGCGAGCAGCTCATACGGCGTCAGCCATTCAACGGTTTCCCATGCTTACTACGTCCTTGAACGACTGGGCCTGGTAATGGCGAGACCTAGGTCGGGGTACTTCGTAGCACGTCGGCCGGCGACGATGCAATCGATTACGTCGGCGTCGGGGCGCAGTTTCGACGAGGTTGATGGAGACAGTCTACTCGTCCGCTTCATGAAGGCGCAGCGTCGTTGCAGACATCCCGGATTGGGTTCATCGGAGCCAAGCGCGCAATTCTTCCCGTTCGCCCGCCTCTCGCGCTCGTTGACGGTGGCGACCCGGAAGATGGGTCGCTGCCAGAACGTCTTGCAGGAAGGAAAGGCGGAAGAAGACCTTCGCCGGGAGATCGCCCGGCGCTACATTGTCACTGGCGTTACAGTTCAAATCGATGAGATTATCGTGACGAACGGAGCTCTCGATGCGCTGACACTGTGCCTGCAGGTGCTGACGCGGCCGGGTGATACTATCGCAATAGAACGGCCGGCTTCTCTTGTCGTGCAAGGCGTGGTTCGGCGCATGCATTTGAAGGCCGTGGAAATTCCAGTCGATCCGCATCGCGGCCTCGATTTCGGGGCCTTAGCGGCCGCGTTGCGCCAGCATCCAGTGCGGGCTTGCTGGTTTATGACCACGCTGCATCATCCGACTGGCGCGACACTTTCAGATACACAAAATAAAGCCCTCGTCAGCCTACTGACGAAACATAAAGTGCCGCTGATCGAGGACGATGTTTTCCGCGAACTGCACTTTGGCTTGACAGCTGCGTGTCCGGCCAAGCACTTCGATCCTAACGGCCTCGTGCTTCACTGCGGTTCATTTTCAAAGAGCCTTGCGCCGGGACTTCGCGTGGGTTGGGTGGCGGCGGGACGCTACGCCGCGAGAATACAGCACAGCCGGATGCTGACAATGTCCTCGGCGTCCGTGCCCTCGCAATACGCAATTGCCGACTACCTCGAGCACGGCGACTACGACCGACTTTTACGCAAGCTGCGTCGCGAACTCGCATCCCTTCAAGACCAAATGGTGACCGCCATAGCCAAGTACTTCCCCAAAAGTACGAAAGTTATTCAGCCGCCCGGCGGATTCTTTCTATGGGTGGAGCTTCCCGAAGGCGTCGAAGCAGTTCAACTGTTCGAGACGGCGCAGAAGCACGACATCGCGATCGCGCCCGGTGCAATCTTTTCACGCAACCCCAAATTTCGCCGCCATATCCGGCTTAACTACGGCCGTCCGTGGTCGCCGGATGTGGAGAGGGAGATACGCACTTTGGGCATGTTGGTGGGGCGTGCAACGAAGTATTTGTGATGTTGCGCGGCCAGCGTCGGACCGGCGCATCGCTAAAAGCCGCCGGTCTACCTTCACGTAATCGAATGCGAAATCCGCGAGTAAGTCGAGATTGCTGAAACCAGTGCCGAAATCGTCGAGTGACAGGCGTACACCCCGTTGCTTAATATGGTTAAGCGCCGTGACGACCCGCGGCGTGCGCTCGACGCAGCTACGCTCGGTGAGCTCCAAAATGTTCACCAATATATGCCAATGCTGAGGGAACGGAAGTTGGCTCAGTGCGTTATTCGCCTTGCGCAGTACCAAACAGGTCAACGCACTGAGCAAACACGTGACTTCGAGCTCTCCAATGAACAGCCCCGAGCCCTCAGCTCCGAACTTTAGATGGAATGCACGAGGCTATCTAGTTCTGGCAGTCACAGGAACGATCCCAAGCGGCAGCGAATCGAACGACCGCTTCCAGAGGCGAACAGACGCCTGAATGTCCGAGAAACAGTGCGTCCGAACGGCGCTTCATGGCCCAGACCGTGTCAAAACGCACAGCCACTCGAATTGACGAAGCGCTGTCTCGGCGCAAGTCGCGTCTTTCGTTGCACATGCTGAATTCAAAGTCGCCGACGAACTTTATCGCCGAGGATTAGAACTCCTGCGAGCATCACGCTCGCATCGCCTTCATAACAAGTTCTGAACCAAGTATCTTGGTCACTCGCTTGATGTTGTATGCAAGCACGTGCAAGCTCATTTGCGTGCTTACCCGCTCAATGGTTCGAGTTAGGAAATGAGTGGCTCCCATCCATGCCTTGATCGTGCCAAACGGGTGCTCGACTGTCTGTCGCCGGATCCGCATCATCTCAGGCGCATGATCGAGTCGCGTCTGCATATCCTCAAGAACAGCTTCGTGTTCCCAACGAGCCACGCGACGTTGAGGACTGGGCGTGCAGCTCTCCTTCAACGGACATTGTTGGCAATTCGAACTCCAGTATTTACTGATCTTCAAGCCGCGCTCAATGGTCGAGAATCGCCAAATCAGTCTCTCCGCAGCCGGGCACCGATATTCGTTCGTCTTTGCGTTGTAAATGAAGTCATCCTTCCCGAAGCGGCCATCAGCAGTGGCCATCGAGGTCACCGTCTTCGGGACAAACACCGTTATTCCAGCCTCGTGGCATGCGAGTATCTCTTCACTCTTGTAATAGCCACGATCCGCAACCGCAGTGATTTTGTCGACGCCCATTTCAGCACGAGCAAGCTTGGCCGTCGATGTCAACTGATCGCGATCAATACCATCGTTAGTGACGACGTGCGCGACGATTAGATGGTGCTTCGTGTCGACGGCCGTTTGTACGTTGTAGCCGACGACTCCCGTTCCTCGAGTCTTCATCGAACGCGCATCCGGATCGGTGAGCGATATCTGTCCGTCGGGTGCCGCCTTGAGTTGGACCTCGATCTCCTTGAGACGTTGCATCTGCTCCTTCAAGGCTGCAATCTTGTGCTGCAGTCGCTCCGTCTTGGCCTTCGCGATTGCAGGTTTCTGACGATCGGCCGTGTCCATTGCCTGAAGATACCGAGCAATACTTGATTCGATGTCGCGCATGCGCCGTTCGAGCTTGGCGCTCGTGAAGTTGCGATCTCGATGGTTCACCGCCTTGAACTTGCTGCCGTCGATCGCGACGATCGCATCAGCGAAAAGGTCCAGACGTTGGCATAGCATCACAAACTGCCGGCAGACGTTGCGGATAGCTTTGCCATTGTCTTTACGGAACCGAGCTATGGTATTAAAGTCCGGTGCCAGCCGACCAGTGAGCCACATCAGCTCGATGTTTCGCTGCGCTTCGCGTTCAAGACGACGACTGGACTGGATGCGATTGAGATACCCGTAGATATAGATCTTAAGCATCACCTCAGGATGATAAGCCGGTCTTCCAGTCAAGGCTGGCTGTACTCCCTCGAACCCCAGATCATTAAGATCAAGTTCTTCTACAAAGACATCGATCACGCGGACCGGATTTGTGTCCGTCACGTAATCATCAAGCGCTTCGGGAAGGAGAAAGCTCTGGTTACGATCGTCGCCTCGAACGAAACGCTTCATTTTGCGCATCCCCCACCATTGGATAGCGAAATTCTAGCGCTCCAAAAATGCGTTTTGACACAGTCTGGGCCGTCTGCTGCCTGCCGGTTGTCGGTGAACGCACACGGCCCACAGCCAGTTGAGCCGCTGTGCAACGACACGCATCGGAACAGTCGTTCCGAACGGTCGTTCGAAGAGGTGTAGTCGCGAACGAAGAGGTGTAGTCGCGAACGTCCGGATTGCTCCTGGGCGCCCGTTTGGCCTCAATCATAGTGCGACTGCGTCGAACTTTGCGAACTCTCGGTCTCGGCAGCAGACATCGGCAGAGTCAAGACTCGTACGTTTCACGCGTCCGGCGGGCAGCCCCCAAAACATCATCGCGGCGATTCAGCGCATTCTTTGGGGCAACCGGTTTTGTGCCGTCGGCACTGTTGGCAATCCAGCCGTTTGGATAGTGGAACCATGCAGCGACCTCCCATGTATCCGCGACTTCGCCGATTTCCTGCAGGATATCCTTGATGATGGGCAGGGGCCGATACGCGTCGTCGAACTGATACCGCGCGAAGTAGTCCGTCCCATCGTAGGTCACCGCGAAAACACGGCCTCGCCGCTTCCAGTCACTAGCCGGACGCCATTTGTTTCGTGGCGGTGAGGCTTGCGACCGGTTAATGTCCTCAGAGGTGAGCCACTCCCCTTGTTCGAACACTGCCTGCATCGTCTCTCGGCGCAGCGCGCGCTCCTCTATCAGCGCCGGATTGGGCGACTCGGTTTTTTTCAACTTCATCACGTCGACCTGCGTTTGCGCCGAGATATTCCGGCTGCACTGACGCCACGCGCCGAGCTACTTGTCGAAATAATGTGCACTCTGTTCATGTCTTTGCCTCCGCCGCCTGGCGCCGCACACTGTCAAGGAGTTCACGATCCTGGCGCCGGCCTTCTTTCTCTGAGATGGTGCCATCCCGCATGGACTCCAGCGCTGCGATGACGTCGTCCACCGAGAACGGGCTCAGAAAGTCGGCCTGCGGATGGACGAGCTGCTGATAGGTTTCAACGTCGAGCACGACTGCGCGCGGAGTGCCGTCCTTCTCTCGAAGCACCTTGACATTGCGGGCATGCATGCCGTCGACCAGATCGCGCAGCCCAGCGTCCCGATGAAGACGTCCTCTTGAGTGATGTTTGTCATGTCTGAGTTTTCTTCCAAGTTGCATATTCAGCGCGATAGATAGCACGGCGTCATCCAACGAAACCGCCGCTAATAGAGTCGAGGTAGTCGACCGCATCAGCTGCCCTACCATCCTGAATCAACTCAAGGATGGTCCTATGGCGGAACACCGCGATCGGATGGTACTTGAGGAGAATAGCGCGCGTTCGACGTCCAGTTGCACACGGACAGCCGCCGAGACGACACGCATAATGTCGCGTAGGGCGGCCTGCAATCTCGGCGACTCCGGATTCGTACGAAGCGTGTTTCGATGGACGCCGGTAATTGTCGCCAGATCCTGTTCTTGAATGCCGAGGAGGTTGGCCAGATTGATGGCGGAAAGCCGGGAGGTTCCCGGATCGCTGGCGGACGTCAAAAAGTCAGCAAACGTGTAGCGGCTCATCACATTATCTCCCGGCTCCCGGAATTCAGACTGTACGCTCAGCTTTCGCAACATGCGTAGCGTGGTCGGTTAGAAGCGATAGGACGGTTAATCCAAAATCCGCCTATCAAAGCTGCGGTCGACAAGGCGAAGGTCAAGGCGAAGGTCAACCGCCTTGCATCTCTTTAAAGCCCTATGCCTGGCCGCACACACACGTACGCTCGAAACGCTTAACGCGGCAGAGTACTTGTCACCATCCCAACAATTGTCGTAGTCGTTGGATCAGCCACGTCGTCTCCGGCCGCGTCGTCCAGGCCTTGTCCTGCATAGCCACTGTGACGCGCTCAAGCACCGCCTGGTGCGAATGCTGCTCGGCGTCCTTCAGCGCGATAGGGCCGAGCTGCTTGGCAAGGTCCTCGCAGAATTGGTAGCGCTCAGCTCTCACTTCGTCGGAAGAACTTTCCCGATACTTTCCGTCCTTGCATAGCACTACGCAGACCTTTGGTTGGGCACCGGCTACGACGCCGGGCGTAGCACGTGGGAAATCGTCGGGGACGTCGATCATCGGTACCTCCGCACCGCCTTGGGTTGGTTCATGTCGTCATCAATGACCATGGGGGCATACGCGCCAGTTCTATTCGAGACAGCCTATGCCTCCGATACCGTACGTTTAAATCGAACGCCTACATTGGATTACCGTTTCGACACTGCCTCGCGGCGAGCGCGCCTGCGTGGCGTCGTCATGTCTCTACTCGCTTGACTCCCGGTCTTTCGAGCGAGCCCGTTCACGTCGCCTTGCACGCTCCCGGAGTTCCTGTCTGAAATCAGCGGCCGAGGTCATCCGACCGGCGAGTGCGTCTTTTATCCCACGCTGGGCATCTGCCAGCATTAGCAGTTGACCACGCTCGTGCGGGCTCAGGTTACGAAGTTCGTTAAGCTCGGATTCAAGTGCTTGAATGAAGTCGTCTACTGAAAACGGACCGAGGAGGTCAGTTTGCGGATGGACCAGCTGTTCATAGGTCTCAGAGTCGCCACCACTGCGCGCGGCGTTTCCGTCCGTCTCTCGAAGCACCTTCGCGTAGCCGGCGTGCAGTCCGTCGATCAAGTCGCGCATCGGTGCGCCCAGCGTGTCGATATAGACTTCGTCCACATTCGTATTTTCCATGTCGGACTTCCTGATGGTGATTGGCTGTGCCGACCCACATGTCCGGATAATGGCTCTTCCGGCCCGGGACCGGCTCCGCGGGATCGTCGCGGCGACCGCTGGACTCGCGCAGCCGACGGAGCGCGTCGCCGCCTCGACATAGGTTTCTGTCCTTCGTCTGAGTTACAGACACTGTCCCACTTGTCGGGCTGTCGAGCGCCTCGCTGTAATTGGCGTGCGGGTATATCGCCTCGCATTCGGCAGCGGCAATCTGACGAGCGCCGCGGGGAAGATGAAGACGGGCGCCGATTTTCCATCGACCTAAACATCGGTTCGGAATGCATCGAGCGGGAGGCCGTTTTTATCCACGTAGGCGTTGTAGCATGCGATCGCTTCCGCATTCTTCTGCCGCCAAATTGCGGCACACTCTTCCGACACAGCTCGAGCCATACCGGCTTCTGCCGCTCCACGCGAGCATGGCTCACGCGCGAGCAACTTGGTGCCGATGTCCTCTAGCTTCAAACACACCACGCCCGGCTCCCGATCTCGCCGTTCAGATCGCCGCACAAAGCGGGCTACCGCTTAAAATCGCGGCGAAGGTCGACAAGGTCGATCAGGCATATTTCGCGTCGACGGTCGAGCCGCTGTTGTCGCAGGCGCACGTCGAATTCATCGGCGAGATCGACCAGGCACAGAAGCCGGAGTTTCTTTCGGGTGCGAAGGCGCTGCTATTTCCGATCGACTGGAACGAGCCGTTTGGCTTGGTGATGATTGAGTCAATGGCATGCGGTACGCCGGTGATTGCGTTCAATCGCGGGTCTGTCCCGGAAGTGATTGATCATGGCGTGACTGGCTTCATTTGCGACGACGTGCAAGGCGCAGTCATCGCACTGCATCGGATCGACGAGCTGTCGCGCGCCGGGGTTCGCGCACAATTCGAGCGCCGCTTTAGTGCGAAAACGATGGCGCAAAATTATCTCGACGCCTACACGTCAATGCTACAGGCCGAGCAAGGCCCCAGGTCAGGCGCCGCAGTCCCATAACAACGGCGAACGTACCAGGCATGGACGAAAAGCTTGGGAAAACGAATGAACCCATTGTTCGCCTATCTTCCGTCAGAAATCACCCAACCTTCATCCAGCCCAACTTTCGCGTCGTGAACGTTGGGCTAGCAGCACTTCCAGCAGGAAGTGCCACAACGCGGTGCGGGACAGCAATCGGTGCCAGTCGTCGAGCCTGAAAGAAAGGGTATCCACGAATGCGTCACGCAATCGTGAACGTGGCTTCGCCGCGTGGCGCCGCGCTCATTCGAGCGCCATCGTCTCGATGGCGTCCGCGATACGACCCGAGGCGTCATAATGCGCCATGTGCCCTTGGTCCGGCATGACCGAAAGCACGCTTTGCCCGATATCCCTGGAGAGACCGCCCGACTGGGAGCCGGTATCGACGATCGCGTCATCGCTTCCCGCGAAGATGCGCACGGGCACGTCGATGTCGCCGTATCGGTCGTGCATCGCTGCCGCAGCCGGGACCATGCACGCGGCATCCTCCACCGTCGCGCGCATCTGCAACGGACGCAAGACGAGTTCGCGCGGCACGTATGTATGAAAGTCGTCGGGCACATTGCGCGGCTCGAACATCGCATCGACGGTGCGGCCGTACATCATGCGCGCGACGATGGGCGAAACGGTAAAACGCAGAACATCGCCGACGAGCGGCACGGCGGCGGCCGCGCTGATCGCAATATCCGCCTGCGCAGTGGGATAGTAGTAGCCCGAGATCAGCGTGAGTCCGCGAATGTCCATGCGCGGTTCGAGTGCCATGGCCGCCGCCACCAGACTGCCGAACGAATGCCCGACGATCACCGCGCGCGGCAGACCGAGTTTTTTCAACGCGAACTGAATCGACGCGGCCTGCGCCTGCGGCGTCCAGATGCGGTCGCGCGGCCGCCTGCTGTGCCCGAAACCGGGACGATCGAATGCGATGACCCGATGCCGCGGCGAAAGCCGATCGAACAGTCCGCTCGCAAAGAAGTCCTGCGCCGTGACGAGATTGCCATGCAACAGCACGACGACGGGACCTTCTCCTTCACCTTCGTCGAGATAATGCAGGCGCACGCCATCGACATCGATGAATTGGCCGAAGGGCGGAAAGTCACGCTCCGCGCGCCGCGCGCGCGTGGCGGTCCATGCCGCCATGCCGGCCGATGCCACGGCCGCCCCGCCGATCAGCGCGCGCGGAAGGAATGATCGGTTTCGCGAAGCTGACATGCTTTACCCGTGGAGTTTGGTGGGAAGCGCGAGTTTCGATGCGGCCCCGCTGCTCGGCTCCTGAATTTTGACGATTCGATGCGTGGCCACGAACGGCGCACGACGACTCGCGCGCAAGCCGCGTTGCCGTCGCGCAGCCACTTTCGCATCGACGGGCAGTTCAGTCCTCCTCGAAAAGATGCCGGTACTGGCGCGGCTGCGAACGCAAATACTGTTTGGGCGCGCGCACCTGCGCGCCCAGCTCGGCCGCCGCGTGCCACGGCCAGCGCGGATCGTAGAGGGCGGTGCGCGCGAGCGCGATCATGTCGGCGTCTCCCGTTGCGACGATGGCTTCAGCCTGCTCGATGCCGGTGATCAGCCCCACGGCGATGACCGGCATGCCGACCGCCTGCTTGACCGCGCGCGCAAGCGGCACCTGATAGCTTGGGCCGACCGGAATGCTCTGCGATGGATGAAGCCCGCCGCTCGATACGTGAATCGCATCGCAGCCGCGCGCTTCGAGCGCCTTCGCGAACGCGATGGTCTGCTCGATATCCCATCCGCCGTCCACCCAATCGGTGCCGGACACGCGGATCGTGACGGGCCGCTCGGCGGGGAACGCGCCGCGCACGGCATCGAACACTTCCAGCGGGAAACGCAAGCGGTTTTCGAGCGAGCCGCCGTATTCATCGTCGCGCCGGTTCGACAAGGGCGACAAGAACTGATGCAGCAGATAACCGTGCGCCGCATGAATCTGGATCAGATCGATGCCGAGACGCGCCGCACGTTGCGCCGCTGCCGAGAACGCCTCGCGTATGCGCTGAAGTTCTGCCTTGTCCAGCGCGACGGGCGCCACTTCGCCGTCCTCGAACGCGATGTTCGAAGGCGCGAAGGTCTGGCAGCCATGCGGATGATCCGGCCCAATCTGCGCGCCGCCTTCCCACGGAACGTTCGTCGAGGCCTTGCGGCCCGCGTGACTCAACTGGATCGCGACCGGCATCTCGGACCATCGGCGGATGCCTTTGAGCGTGCGTGCGAGCGCGGCTTCCGTCTCGTCGTTCCAGAGGCCGACATCCGCATACGTGATGCGCCCCTCGGGCAGCACGGCCGTCGCTTCGATGGTCAGCAGCGCCGCGCCCGACAGCGCGAGCTGGCCGAGATGGATCAGATGCCAGTCGTTCATGCAGCCGTCTTCGGCGGAGTACTGGCACATCGGCGCAACGACGATGCGGTTGGCGAGCGTCAGGTTCCGAACGCGCGCAGGCGTGAAGAGTGCGGGCTGTGACATGATCGTGGCTCCTTGGCGGTGATGGCGTCGCGACGGCGGCGATCGATGTCGCGATCGGCAGCAATGGCCATTCCGGTATCTGCGCGTTCGCCCTCCGCTGGCTGGCTCATAGCAGTCGCGAGGACCGGAAGCAGCACCGGCACGACGAACGCGGTGAAGATGCCGTTGAGACCCATTCCCAGCCCGGCGAACGCACCCATATCTTCGCTCACTTGAAACGCGCGCGCTGTGCCGATGCCATGCGACGCCACACCGAGCGCGAAGCCGCGCGCTTCGACCTCCGTGACGTGCAGCAGGTTGAGGATGCCTCGCGCGGCGACGGCGCCGAACACGCCCGTCGTGATGACGAGTACCGCGGTCAGCGAGGGCACGCCTCCGACCTCTTTGGCGACGGCCATCGCGATGGGCGTCGTCGCCGACTTCGGCGCGAGCGACGCAATCGACTGACGCGACGCGCCGAGCAGCGTGGCGACCGAAACCGCCGAGACGATCGCGGTGAGCGAGCCTGCCGCGAGGCTCGCGAAAATGGGCAGGGCGAGCCGCCCCAGATTCGGCAACTGCCGGTAAAGCGGCAGCGCGAGCGCCACTGTGGCCGGGCCGAGCAGGAAGTGCACGAACTGCGCGCCGTCGAAACAGGTCTCGTAAGCCGTGCCGCTGGTTTCGAGCACCACGACCCCGATCGCCACCGCGATGAGCACCGGATTGGCCAGCGGATTGAAACGGCACGCCGCATAGATGCGCTGCGCGATGAGATAGGCGAACAGCGTGATGGTCAGCCCGAGCAGCGGCGTGCCGGCGAGATAGACCCAGATGGCGCCAAAATGCGGCGCGGGAATCATGCGCGCTCTCCTGCCTTGTCCGACGGACCGCGTTGACGCCGCAGCATCGCCCGCATCACGAGCGCGGTCACCGTGATCGCGAGCGTGGTACTGATCGCCACGGAGAGCACGACAGGGACGACGTCGCCGCGCAGCGCGCTCGCCGAGACCATGATGCCCACGCCCGCCGGCACGAAGAGCAGCGATAGATGCCTGAGCAGTTCGAGCGCCGTGGCTTCGAGCGCCGCGACGCTCGCCGGACGTAGTCCGAGGTAGGCGAGCAGCAAAAGCATTCCGACCACCGGTCCGGGCACGGGAATATGGAATAGGTACGAAAGACCTTCGCCCAGACACTGAAAAACGAGCAAGGTGGCAAGTGCGGCCAGCATGGAAAGTTGCCTCGGAAGTGCATTCGTTTGCCGGATTCTAGGGGTTCGCGCGGGTTTGCGTTTGTCGGGCGAATCCTGCGTCGATGTCTCGGAGGGCCGCATCGCGTGTTCCCGGCCGCTCGTCTTCCGCTTTGTTCGGATGACGTACGTTTTCGTATCGGACTCGCGCCGCGAAGTGCTCGTCAGGATTTTCGCTTGCCACTCTGCCTGGTTCGGAGGTCGGCGGCCGGGTCGGAACCGCTCTCCCGCAGCGGCCGCTAAATCCCTGAACAGGTCGTTTCCTGATGTGGCGGCGGCGATTGAGTGCCAGCCCGGTAGCTTCGTGTGAGATGCGGACTGACCGTCGACGAGCCGACCGGGCGGTCGTCATTCGAGCGCCTACAACTACGCGCACGCACGTCCATGGCATGCGCGTGCGCGCCGCAGCAAGCTTCCGCCCTGTCCGCCTTTACGTCTTTGATCTGCTCGCGGCGCAAGAGCGAAACCTTTCGGCACTCCCCGCAGCCAGAGACAAGAAATGCTCCGCGACAATGGCCGTACCCCGAGCGTGCGGCAAAAGAGGACTAACGGCA
The DNA here is from genome assembly GCA_001580565.1 of Caballeronia megalochromosomata. GTDB lineage: Bacteria > Pseudomonadota > Gammaproteobacteria > Burkholderiales > Burkholderiaceae > Caballeronia > Caballeronia megalochromosomata. Next base: position 82,529 of record LRBF01000131.1, read on the forward strand.
GCAGAGGCAACCGCCTCGATGAGACATGCCATAGCTGCCGGCATCACCAGCGCCGTCGCCGGACGAACTTGCGCCGCCCACGCTCGGTGCCGCGATCGTCACGCGCGCGGCCGGCGCGCCGCATTGCGGACACGCCACAGGATCGTCGCGCTCGGCGATGCGGCGAACGACTTCGAATGCGCCGCAATCCGCACAATCATAATCGTAGACAGGCATGACGTTTTCACTCGAAGAAGATCGCTGATCCGGCCGAGCGAATTCCTGTCGTTCAGGGGCGCTCGATTGGTGCAGTAGAAAAAGGGGCGAACCGGGCCCATTGGACCTTCTCCGAACCCGGCTTTCAGGCGGCATCCGCCACAAGCTCACACATGAGAAATGCTCTTATGCGCCAGGCTTCAGGATGACTTTCGTCCAGCCTTGGTCACGCGAGTCGAAGTGCTGGTAGGCCTCCGGCGCCTTGCTCAGTTCGATCTCATGTGAAACGATAAACGAGGGTTTCGCCCTACCCGCATGAATCAGGTCGCGCAGCTGGCGGTTGTAGGCTTTGACATTGCACTGTCCGGTGGCGATATGCTGGCCCTTGAACCAGCACGTTCCCCAGTCGAACGCGATCTCGCCCTTCTTGGCCAAGTCATCGGATGCGCCGGGATCCTGTGGCGTGAATACTCCAACCACCCCAATGCCGCCGGTGAACTTCACCGATTGGACGAGATTGTTCATGGTCAGATTGGGAATCTCCTGCCCAGCGGGATCATGGCACTGGTAGCCGACGCACTCGCAGCCGACGTCGGCGCCCAGGCCATGGGTAAGCTCCATGACGCGATCGACGGGATTGCACTTCGAATCGTCGATGGCGACCGCGCCTATGGATTCCGCCAGCTTGAGCCGGTCGGGATGGCGATCGACCACCATCACATTGCAGGCGCCTTTGATCATCGCTGCATGCGCGGCCATCAGCCCGACCGGACCTGAGCCGTATATGACGATTGCATCGCCCGGCCGCATGCCGGCAAGCTCAGTGGAATGCCATCCGGTCGGAAAGATATCAGCCACCATCACATAGTCGTTCTGCTTTTCCTCGGCATCGGGAGGCAGCTTCAGGCAGTTGAAATCGGCCCAGGGTACGCGCAGGTATTCCGCCTGTCCGCCCTGATAAGGTCCCATGTCGGCGAAGCCGAAGGCCGCGCCTGCCATGCCCGGCTGAGGATTAGCGGTCAGGCAGAATGCGGTCAGTCCCTTTTCGCAATTCCGGCAATGGCCACAGCTAATATTGAATGGCATGCAGACCCAGTCCCCGACTTTAAGGCGCTCAACGGCCGGCCCCACCTCCTTAATCTGACCGAGGTTCTCATGTCCGAAAACTCTTCCCTTTTCGAAGTCGGTCCTGCCTTCGAACATATGCAGGTCCGAGCCGCAGATATTGGTGCTTCTGATCTCCACGATCGCGTCAGTAGGTCGCTCAATTTTTGGATCGGGCACGTTTTCCACGCTGACATCGCGCGGCCCTCTGTAGACGACAGCTTTCATCATGTTTCTCCGGTTACACGCTTGCCTGCCTGACCCCGCTCCCTCGATTGCCGGGAGTCGCGAGTCGGCCCGCACAGCGTTACCACATGACCCTCCGCTGATGCAGCCAGGCGTTGTACTGGTTCCGAACAGCGGCGCGTTGCCAAGCCGGCCGACCGAGTGCCAGACCTTTCATTTTCAGCGTCCTTGACGTCGTCCCAATGCTACCTTCCAGCCGCGGAGGGTTCTCTCCATCGGATAAGCCGGCCGATTCGCACGGGCATCCCTTGCGGCAGCAATGCATGTTCCAGACGAAAGCGATCGGGCAGGACGCCAGGCCTATATCTGAGCAATCGCGCGCGCTTCGGGTGACGCGTCGCAGCGTCGTCGTTACGCAGCAACTCGCTCGCATCCGACACACCGACACCGGGTAGCGCGCTAAGTCGATGCTCGAGCCCGACCGAGGCACGCAGGCACGGCATCTGGATTGACTCGCCTGCATGCTGTGCGGCCGGTCGGTCCCTTCATCACGGCCTTCGCGGTCACCCTCGATAGTTGGTGAGCAGTCATCTCTCGCTGTTTTCGCCCGGCAACAAGCCGTCGACCGTAGCACGTCAAGCATTAGCCGTTCGGTGTAGAGGTGAGAGTCACTATGCTCAGGAGAGACAGACTCGTCAGCGAATGGCTGTGCGCATACCCCCGTAACGACGGGCGGGCGGCGCCGATTGACTACGCCATAACGCTCCTATTTCGATGGCCGCTTACGGGAAATGCAACAGTCATTCGAGCGACGACTTCGCCATGGTGACCAACGACCGCTTGTGGCCGGGTCGCGAAAGACTGAGATCGAATCGTCAGCGAGAATGCTCGGAGCAAATTGCGACGCGAGCCTTAAGAAACACTGGACCGCTTCCAGTTCTGGCGGTTTCCGGTGACGCTTCGCGCATCGCTTTCCTGCGCTCGACACAATCGCCGCATTTCCAGATTTGCCGCGAATGCAACTCATGTATGCCCGTATTACATTCGCAGATTCGCCACCTACACTTCGATCCAGTTATCTCGAGGCGCGATGACAAGCGCAATTCCAGCGTGAATCTTTCACCAGCATTCGAGCAGCAACGACAGTCGTGATACGGCTGGTTCTCGCTGTACGGCTCGTTCTCGCATGTGTCGCTCAAGGAGGCCGGCAATGAATGACGACTATCTGGCGAGTCGGTCGCGCCGCACCTTGCTTCGCGCAACTGGCGCGGGCGCGATGGGAGTGTTGTCGGGGGCGCTTCTCGGTCCGTCCCATCTGGCATGGGCGGAGCCATTGACTGGGGCGGTGCCGACCGTCGACAAACTGTCGATTCGCGTCGTGACCGATTCCTCGTACTCAGCGCTACTTCCCGGCGGTCGGACGGGCGCGGTCGACATTGTCCGGTTCGGACTGCCGCTCAGTCCAAGTTACGCGCCCGGCCGCACGCTGGAGAACGAGTGGGGCCTGAGCCTGCTTGCGCATTCGACGCAGGGCGCCCAGAGCAGACAGGTGCTGATTGATTTCGGCTATACGCCGGGGACATTGAACAACAACCTAGACTTGTTGAAGATCGATCCGGCGCAACTGGACGCACTGCTTCTGACTCACGGCCACTACGATCATTTCGGCGGCATGGTGGGATCTCTGCAGAACAACCGCGGCAAACTGAAAGCGAAGCTGCCGATTTACCTCGGCGGCGAGGAATGCTTTTGCACGCGGGAGAATCGCGGCGGCCAGTTCGGTTCGCTCGACCGGCAGGCCATGCGCGACGCGGGCCTCGTCATCACCTTTGCCGAGCGGCCGGCAATTGTGGCCGACCATGCTTTCACAACAGGCTGGATCGATCAGATGACGTTCGAGAAGCCGATTAACCCGAGCGTCATGACCGCGGGCATGCGTGATGGCGTCGGATGCGCGGCGGACAAGTTGCCGACGGCCAAGCAGAACGTCACGTCGATTGCCGACGACTTCCAGCATGAGCAGAGCACCGCTTATCTTGTCAAGGACCGAGGACTGGTCGTGCTGACTTCATGCGCGCATCGCGGCGTATTGAACTCGGTGCGGATGGCAATGAAGGTATCCGGCGTTGCGAAGGTCCATGCGATCATCGGCGGTTTTCATCTGACGCCGCAGCCGCTCGAGTATCAGCAGAAAACCGTCGACGAGTTGAAGGCTATCGATCCGGACTATCTGATTCCGATGCATTGCTCGGGCCAGACGTTCTACACCATGGCTTCTCAAGGCTTGCCGGGCAAGGTGCTTTTGTCGTCGACGGGAACGCAGTTCACATTCGGCGCATGACAGCGGACCGCCGCGTCATGAATCGAAAGCGCGCCGCAACCTCAAGTTCTAATCATGCTGATAATAGACGGAGTCCTGGACCTCTTCGGCCCAAGTGACCTTCGAAATTGGGAGTCTGAATGGCCGGCTCGTGGGTGGAATCGACGCCTGAATGTCTGAGCGATGGTTTCAGCGAATGACGCCTCGTGGCCGCCCCCGACCGACGATACCGTGTCGACGGTCGGGACCGCACCAACGGCACACGTCGACCCAGATCGACCGCACGACGCTCGATCCCTCGAATGTCCGTTGCCAACGGCTGATTTGCCGCTATGAGGCCTAGGCGACTCATACCACTGCGAACCGCGACTGGTGGGGTGCAGAATCAGTTTTGCTAAGGGGTCAGTGCTGCCCGGTTTGGAAAGGAAAGCACCCGATGCGCCATCCTCTTCCTTGGAAGCCCGCTTAATTCACAGTGACGACGATCTTCCCGACCTGTTCGTTGGATTCTAGGAAGCGCGTTGCATCTTGAATCTGGTCGAATTGGAACGTTCGGGAGATCAAGGGCGAAAGCGCGCCGGATTGCAGTCCTTCGTTGATGAAGGTCTTGGCCGCCGCCAATAGTTCGTCGTTGCTCGTGACTTCGATATAAAGATATCCCTTGAAGGTTAGGCACTTGCCAAGAAGCGCAAATTGCGGGAATGTTCCGTCGTCAGTACTTAGAGCGCCGTATTCTAGAAGGATGCTACCGAACGACATGCACTCCGCGAGTTGTGCGATCGCTGGGCCGCCAATTGGGTCGAATACAACTCGCGCTCCCTTCCCACTTGTGATTTCCTTCACTCGGGCCGCGACGTTCTCTTCGGTCGTGGCAATCACGTGATGGGCGCCGGCATCGTACAGTGGTTTAGCCTTTGCGCTGGTGCGCGTCGTTGCGATCACGGTCGCACCGACGCTGCGCGCGATCTGTATAGCGGCGATCCCAACGCTGCTTGACGCCGCCGAGACGATAACAAAGTCGCCGAGACCGAGTTTGCCCTGTGCAATAAGCGCTCCCCACGCAGTCACGTATTGCATCCACGACGCAGCGGCCTGCTCGAAGCTCAGCCGCGCAGGATGCTTAACAACGTATTTGACCGGGATGTTGATCACTTCCCCGTAAGTCGGCCAACGAGACATGTCCAACGTCGGAATGACGCTTACAGCATCGCCTTCCGCGAATTCAGTGACGTCTGCACCCAGACTCTTGACGATGCCGGCCGCTTCGTAGCCAAGTTGCGACGGAAAATTAGCCTCCTGCAGATATCGACCGGTGCGAAACATCACTTCCGCCCGGTTGAGACCAATCGCCTTTACTGCGATCTGCACTTCGTCCGCGGCAGGGGCAGGAACTTCGACGTCTTCGATGCGCAACACGCTCGCATCGCCATATTCGTAGAAACGGACAACTCGATTCATACGGTGCTCCTTTGCGATGAACCCAGCAGGAATTGCTGAGAAAGTAGCCCATTGTTTTCCCGCACGCTCGACTCTGCAATACTCCACTTTTTTACATATACTACCTGAAAGGGTAGTGTCAACGACTGGCGCGGCCCGCATCAATCTGGGAAATTACATGCCGAAGCGCCGCAAATACGACGAAGCGCCCCCATGTGCAATCGTCGCCACGCTCAACCTCATCAATGGCCGATGGAAGGGTGTGGTCCTCTACTACCTGCTGACTGAAGGCACTTTGAGGTTCAACGAACTCCAGAGACACCTGCCAGGATGCACACCTCGCCTGCTAGTGAAGCAACTGCGCGAATTGGAGGAAGATGCGTTAATTACGCGTACCGTCTATGCCGTCGTTCCACCGAAGGTGGAATATGCGTTGACGGACGAAGGACGCACTATCGGGCCTATTCTCTTGCAACTCAACGAGTGGAGCGCGGGGTGGCTTGACCGGCGTGGTTTGCGACAGAAGCCTGCCAAGGCTGCCGCCTGACCCCGGCATTGAGGCCGTTACCGATCGATGCTCTTCGATCTGGGAATTGGCGGAAGGAACAGAACGCACCGCGGAGAGCGGCGCAATATCTGGGCAGCGCGATTGAGTTGTCGCTGGCGCTTGTAGAATGGACAGCGTCCACGTGCAAAAATTGAACAACATGTCTCGCACCGAGCACCCGAATGGTCCCGCCGCTGAGCACTGGGCAACGAAGTGGGCCAGATCCGTCACCGAACTCGCAGTATTCGCCATAACGCCCGATGGCTTCATCTCGACCTGGAACGCCGGAGCAGAGGCCATCTATGGATACCGTCCCGACGAAATCATCGGAACGCACTCGACGATCTTGCTTCCCGATGATCCAAAGGATCGAGAGGCATTTGAAGCCGAACTTTCCCAGGCGCGAGAAAAAGGCAGCTCCGCGATCGAAGGTTGGCGCAGGCGAAAGGACGGATCGGTGTTATGGGCGAGCGTCGTGACAACTGCACTCGTAGATACAAACGGCACCCAAGTTGGCTTCGTAAAACTGGTACGCGACGAAAGCGAGAAACGGAAGGCTCACGAGGCGGTAATCGAAAGCGAGCGGCGATTCCGATTACTCGTTGATGGCGTTTCCGACTACGCGATCTACATGCTGTCGCCAGACGGTTTTGTCACCAACTGGAACAACGGCGCACGACGCATTAAGGGCTACAGCGCGCAGGAGATAATGGGCTCGCACTTTTCCCGGTTCTACACGCCGGAAGACGCAGCAGCCGGCCTGCCGCAGCGTGCACTCGAGATTGCAGCCCGTGAGGGACGTTTCGAATCAGAAGGATGGCGTGTGCGCCGCGACGGGACTCGATTTGTCGCCCACGTAATCGTCGATGCGATTCGCGACGACTCCGGTGCTCTGCTTGGATTTGCAAAAATTACTCGAGACGTCACTGAGAAGCGAGAAGCCGACAAGCTCCTTGAGGAGACAAAAGCCGCGCTTTTTCGGGCGCAAAAGATGGAGGCGATCGGCAGGCTGACAGGAGGCGTAGCCCACGACTTCAACAACGTGCTGCAGGTTTTGCGTGGCAATCTCGAATTGCTCCAAACCCGTTGCGCCCGGGATCAGTGGTCAATGGAGCGCTTCGGAAACGCGATTCAGGCGGTCGAGCGCGGCGCAACGCTCGCCTCGCAACTGCTGGCGTTTGGTCGGCGCCAAGCGCTTCGGCCGGAGCCCGTCAATCTGGCGGCAATGGTGCGCGGCACAGATGATTTGCTGCGTCGAGCACTGGGAGAAACCATCGAAGTGGAAACAGTGGTGTCCGGCGGCCTTTGGAATGCGTTCGTCGACGTTCACCAGCTTGAGAACGTTCTATTAAATCTGGCAATCAACGCGCGCGACGCGATGCCCGATGGCGGCAAGCTGACGCTCGAATTGTCAAACGCGATGCTTGACGACGACTACGTGCGCTCGCTTTCGGACGTGCCGGCTGGTCAATATGTGATGCTCAGCGTGACCGATACTGGATGCGGAATGTCGGCCGATGTGCTCGAGAAAGCGTTTGACCCGTTCTTTACCACGAAGCCTGAAGGTCAGGGGACCGGATTAGGCCTCAGCATGGCTTACGGCTTTGTGAAGCAAAGCGGCGGACACATCCGCATTTACAGTGAGCCTCAGCATGGCACTACAGTGCGCATCTACCTGCCGCGAACGTCTGCCGAAGCGCGCGAAGCAACGACTAGACTGAACGCTCCCGCCATGGGAGGCAGCGAGACGGTGCTCGTGGTAGAGGACGACACCAAGGTGCAGGCGACGGTGATCGCGATGTTTACCGACCTGGGCTACACCGTGCTGAAGGCAGACAATGCCGATCAGGCTATTGCAGTGCTCAGCAGCGGCGTTCACGTCGACCTTCTCTTCACAGACGTCGTGATGCCGGGAACGTTGAAAAGTCCTGAAATGGCACGACGTGCCGTTCAGCTGCAGCCACATTTGCGCGTCCTCTTCACGTCGGGCTATACGCAAAACGCGATTGTTCACGGCGGCCGCCTAGACCCCAACGTCGAGCTCATTAGCAAGCCGTACAGTCGCAAGGAGCTGGCGTCCAAAGTCCGACAGGTGTTGGGCTCCGAGGGACTGCCTCTGAAAGACGGCGCGGACTCTGTTTCTGCAAGCACGCCCGAGGTCGCGGAGCGCATGGCTCTTCGCGTATTATTTGTAGACGATGACGAGCCGACGCGCGATGCGGTAAGTGAACTGCTCCGAATGTTAGGGCATCGCCCGACAACCGCGTCCAATGCGCAGTCCGCACTCGACGCATTCGATAAGGCCCCGTTCGACGTGCTTCTCGCCGATGTGCACCTGCCCGACCTTTCCGGTATCGAACTAGCTAATCGCATCGCGACGGTGCACAGGGGCATCTCGGTCATTTTCGCATCCGGTGATACCGTTCAAGACATCAAAGCCGGCGACTTTCATTGGCAAAGCCTTCGCAAGCCCTACGCAGTTGACCAGTTGGAGGCAGCGCTTCGTAAAGCGCGGAGGGATAACGCTTGAAGGGGAATGCTGGCACGAGGACGGACGCAGGCAGTACGGCACGACTGAGTCGCGCGCTGCGCTCTGCCGACCATGTCGACGATACGTCGCACTCGCTGTGCGCAGCTAGACTGCAGCTATGACGGGCCGCTGAGCGATGAGCAGCGGTATGTCTTTATGTCAATAAACTGGAAGCCGCCGGACGAACCCATGGCGGTCTTCTTACATCATTTCAGGGCGATGCAGCGCTGTGCCGTCGCTAAACCGCTCGAGTTTGTAGGGTCCAAGATCGAACTGCGGCGCTTCGTTCGTCACGAGCTGGCTCGTCAGCAATCCCGCACCCGGTCCCAGTCCGAAACCATGTCCGCTAAAACCGGAGGCGATGACGAGTCCCGGCTTCACCGCGACTTTAGAGATGATCGGCACCAAGTCGGGCGTTGTGTCGATGGCGCCAGCCCAGGTATGGGCGATCCGCACGTTCGCCAGTTCGGGAAACACGCCTGCGATGTTTCGAACGGCGCGCGAGAGCCATTCGGTATCCGGCCGGGGGTCCAAAATGCGGCATTTCTCGAACGGCGTCTTATCGCCGTCGTTCCAGGCGGCGCTTGCCTCCGGTCCGCCAAAAAAGCTGGAACCCACGCGGATCTTCAGCTTCTTGTTGAGCTTGCTGCGGAACATAGTGCGGAATTTTACTGAATGGCGCAGGTTCTGCGGCGCGAGCTCAACGCGGCCATAGCCGGGAACGGCAATCGTGTAGCCGCCGTCCAGGCGCCGTCTAAGTGCAAAGCCCGGTCCGGAGAAACAGCCTTCGATGACGCCCGGCGCTTCCGCTGTGCGCAGCGCTGTGCCTACCACGTTGATGGCTGGCAGATCGATGCCGTGGTGCTGGCAAAAAAGCGCGCTCCAGGCGCCGCCCGCGAGTACCACGGAATCTGCGGCGATACGCCCGCGTTCCGTCCATACGCCGGACACGCTTCCGCCGCTCATATCAAGACCTCGAGCGGCGCAATTCTGGACCACCCTCGCGCCGGACTTCTGCGCGCCGCGTGCAATGGCTGGCGCCGCCTTGGAGGGTTCCGCACGGCCGTCCGTCGCCGACCACAGACCGCCGACCCAGCGCGCCTTTGACGTCGGGACGCGCGCTTCGAGTTCGCGGGCCGAGAGAATGTCGCTGCGAAAGCCGACCTCACGCGCCTGGGCGAGCCACGCTTTCCAGCGCTCGACATCCGCCTCCTGCTGAGTGCCGTAGAGAATGCCGCTCTTGCGAAAGCCGATGTCGTCGCCGAGTTCGGCGCTGAGTTCGCCCCAGCGTTTGAGGCTGTGCATGGCGAGCGGCAATTCGTACAGGTCGCGATTCTGCTGACGCACCCAGCCCCAGTTCCGTCCCGATTGCTCGCCGCCGATGATGCCCTTCTCGATAAGCGTCACCGATATCCCGCGCCGCGCGAGTTCATACGCCGTGCTGACGCCGACGATGCCGCCACCTATAACCACGACATCGCATCGATCCGGGAATGCTTCGCTGTTGATGACTTCGTCGATTCTGAGCATGATTGGCTGATGATGTAATCGCGGCTCGCAAGCGCCGCTTGGCTGCGGCGCATCGGGCGGGATATGTTAAGAACGCTGAGCGCAATGTCGCACCATCCGCTTGCGTTGGATAGGACGATCTTCCTGCGCGCCGCATACTCGCCTGCCCGGTCAACGGACCCGCGTCCGGTGAGAAGTGGCGCGGTAGACTTTCTCGACCGGTCAATGGCCATCCTGGCCACAGCAGTTGCTGCTGCGTCATTTTCGCCACGTCCGGATTGCCTGGTACGATTATGGCCAGCTATGCGCCGCCATGGGCGGTCAGCTTGGCGCACACATCAAAACTGAAATGCTAGGGACGACGCGGCCGTCTGTTTCGCAATTCGTGCAGGCATGCACCATGCCCTGAATCAAAAGAACACGAGCTTGCACTCATCTCCAAAGCGAAAGGGTTGAGCGCGGAAGAGGCCAAGCGTGTCGCCTCGCAAATCATGCAGGATTAGGACAAGGCATTAGACGCGCTGGTGCGCGAAGAACTGGTACTTGACCCGGCTGAACTAGGCGGCAATCCGTGGTCCGCTGCCGGCGTCTCGTTTTGCCTATTTCCATCGGCGCCATTCTCCCCGCCATGCCGTTCCTTTGGTCGACAGGTTAAACGGCAATCGTCGAATGCATCGGTTTCAGCATGCTGGCACTGGCGGCCATCGGAGTTCTTCACCTCAGTGTTCAACGGTCGCAGTGCTGGATTTTCAGCGGTTCGGCGAACACTCGTTGGTCTGGCGGCAGCCGCCTTTACATTCGGCGTTGGCAGAGTCCTCGGAGGAGCAGTCGTCTCATAAGGTGTTTCATGCCTGTCTGCGGCGCTTTGCTCTTTCAACGTGGCGACTCTATGCCACGTTGGGTCATAAGTTCCGGAACTATAACTGCTATTGAGCCAGAAGCGGTCAAATGATGGTCCGCACGACGCGTTCGTTGGACGTCTCAAATTGGCCACACCGGGACACGGCCCCTGATCGGCACATTGTCATGCGACAAACGATAGAGGCCAAGCGCCATCTGCCCCGAAATTCCTCTATGTCATTAATACGCCGCTGATCGTGTTACTCCATTGGCACGGATTCCGGCGTGCGTCGCCCCTCGTCTTGCCTGGCGTTGATATTCCTTCACGTCCTGTTCCTCCATCGGCCATCACGCTGAATTTTCAATGGCGAAGCTTCGAGACGGTGGATTTGCTGGTGCTTGACGCAGCCTGGCAACTCGGCGCGTGGGACGTGGAGCGTGCTGAGCAGCGCAGTTGCAACGTCCTAGGCGCACGCGCGGCAAAGGCGCTCCCCTGCCGGCAGGCGTTCGGTTTCTACGAGGCAGACGCGAGCAACCGGGCACCGCGAGACGATGACGAGAGCGGGCGCAAAAGCTTAATGCAACTCACTTCGCGCCGAGGCTATCTACGCTGGATTTTTCGACCCGTGCACTCTGGTTTGTGGCGCGCGCTTAACGAACCCGACGACACATTGAATGCTGATGGCGGACGTCGGCCCCCGTGTCCTGCTGCGCCTATATCTCGTCGGCGCGACCACCGGGGGCGCACCATTTATCGGCTCGGCCGAGTGCATCGTATCCTCCTGCCGCTCTGATACAAAAAGTTACAAATCGAGCTTTCGCCACCTCTTGAATCGAAAAACGCCCACCCTTATTTCGCTTTTCGCCAGGCTTTGCTCGGCTGCGCGGTGGCACTCAGCGTGTCGCAATCGTGCGGCCGGATTCCCTTATTGGTGATCCTTCAATCGCTCAGGAGATGGAAATGCATATTCGTCCCCTCTACGACCGGGTTATCGTCAAGCGAATCGAAACGCAACGGACGACAGCTTCGGGCATCGTAATTCCCGATTCAGCAGCAGAAAAACCAGAACAAGGCGAAGTCGTCGCAGTCGGCAGCGGCCGGCTGCTGCAGGACGGCGCGCTGCGCCCGCTCCAGCTACAGGTCGGTGACCAGGTTCTATTCGGCAAATACGCAGGCCAGACCGTCAAGGTCGATGGCGAGGAGTTGCTTGTCATGCGCGAGGAGGACGTCATGGGCGTTCTTGAGGCGGACGCCGGTCCGGCGCGCAAGGCTGCCTGAACTTTAAATCGGATCCCCGACACTCGACTGGTGACGCCGGTACTGCGACCAGTCAATGCATCGGTAGATCGCGACCCGCTGGTCAACACAAACTCCGGAGCAATAACATGAGCGCAAAAGAGGTCAAATTCCACGACACCGCCCGTTTCCGCATCGTCAAAGGCGTCAATGTGCTGGCCGATGCCGTGAAGGTTACCCTTGGGCCCAAAGGCCGAAACGTCCTGATCGAACACAGCTTCGGCGCGCCGACCATCACGAAGGATGGGGTGTCAGTCGCCAAGGAGATCGAACTCAAGGACCGATTCGAGAACATGGGCGCACAGATCGTCAAACAGGTCGCTTCGAAGACGGCGGACGTGGCCGGCGACGGCACCACGACCGCCACCGTTCTCGCACAAGCGATCGTCCAGGAAGGCATGAAACATGTCGCCTCCGGCATGAATCCGATGGATCTCAAGCGTGGCATCGACAAGGCCGTCGCGGCCTTACTCGACGAGCTGCGCACGCTGTCGAAGCCGATTTCGACCAACCGTGAGATTGCCCAGGTCGGCTCGATCTCCGCGAACGCCGACGAGGCGATCGGGACGATCATCGCGCAGGCGATGGAAAAAGTGGGCAAGGAAGGTGTGATCACCGTCGAAGATGGCAAGTCGCTCGAGAACGAGTTGGATGTTGTCGAGGGCATGCAGTTCGACCGTGGCTACATCAGCCCCTACTTCATTAACGATCCCGACAAGCAGGCTGCCTATCTCGACGATGCGCTGATTTTGCTGCACGACAAGAAGATCTCGAATATCCGGGATCTGTTGCCAGTGCTTGAAGCAACCTCAAAGGCTGGGAAGCCACTGCTGATCGTCGCAGAGGACATCGATGGCGAAGCGCTGGCGACATTGGTCGTTAATGCCATGCGCGGCATCCTCAAGGTCGCTGCCGTCAAAGCGCCAGGTTTCGGTGACCGGCGCAAAGCCATGCTCGAGGACATCGCAACGCTGACGGGCGCGACGGTCATCTCCGAAGAAACAGGCAAGCAGTTGCAGAAGGCAGCCCTTGAAAATCTCGGACGAGCGAAGCGCATTGAAGTCCGCAAGGACGACACGATCATCATCGATGGGGCGGGCGACGAAGCGCGCATCGCGGCACGCGTGAAGTCCATTCGTGCGCAGATCGAGGAAACGACAAGCGATTACGACCGCGAGAAGCTGCAGGAACGGGTGGCGAAGCTCGCCGGTGGCGTGGCCGTCATCAAGGTCGGCGCGGCCACCGAGGTCGAAATGAAGGAGAAGAAAGACCGCGTGGACGACGCGCTGCACGCTACACGTGCCGCAGTCGAGGAAGGCATCGTGCCCGGCGGTGGGGTGGCGCTGCTGCGCGCGCGGGAAGCGGTGACGGGACTGAAAGGCGCCAACAGCGATCAGGACGCGGGCATTCAGATCGTACTGCACGCGCTCGAGGCGCCGCTGCGCATCATCGCCGCGAATGCGGGCGACGAGCCTTCGGTGGTCATCGCCAAGGTGGTCGAAGGCCACGGCAACTTTGGCTACAACGCAGCCCTCGGCGAATACGGTGATCTTGTTGAAGCGGGCGTCGTCGATCCGACCAAGGTCACACGTACCGCGCTGCAGAACGCCGCATCGATTGCGGGGTTGATTCTCACAACCGATGCCACCGTCGCCGAAGCGCCGAAAGACGATAAGCCGACGCAGACGCCCGCACGGGAATTCGAGTATTAACCGGCAGCGGGTTGCTCGACGTGCCTGTCGTTGATGATAGGTGCAATTGGTTCATTTGCGGGCGCCGCATTTTACTCCGTCGTGCGGCGCTGCTTTTTAGCAAGCTGACATGAAACTCGAACTTCGCATTGATTCCAAGCCGCTCGAGGTCGAGCTCGACGATGTCATTGCGGCGCTCCTGGCGCGCCGGCTCGATCTACCCGACGACGCGAATCTCGAAGATGCCCTCGCTCGTTATCTAAGCGAAAAAGGTGCGCCGTGGGTGCTTGACGAGGAGCATATGCGTAGGCGTATTTTCCGTCGCCTGATCCTCGACATCGCCGACCCGGCCTTGATCATTCGACACCTGATGACCGGTCAATGACTCGCCCTGGAGCATGACATGATGAAAGGGACCTACAAACCGAACGACTCGACGAACCACGCGAGCTCGGGCGCTCGCGCTAGCGAGGCGATGCCCGATGGCACCGTCGCGCGCATCGTTTCGGAACTTGAGAATGTCGTGACGCTTATGCGTCAAACCTCGATGCAACGCGGTTATGCGTCAAGTCACATCTATATTCCCGCGACGCCGTCGCGCATGGACATGGCAATTTTGATTGCCTTGGCCGAGACGTACGGCCAAGCCATCGTCGAAGATCCGCGCTTTTATCCCGCGATTTCTTTTGTGGCTGAGCGCGGCGGCGTCGCCCTCGTCCAGCAAGTTCTCTTCGGCGACTCGATGAATTCCGTGCCATCGGGAGCTGCATGCAATGATGTGCTCTCCTCGCTGCTAAAAGAGGCCCGACCCGCTTTCGAGTTTCTCTGCGGAACTTGGCCCGAGGCCTTTATGGCACAGGCGAACACCGCCCTGCGCCGGCTCGGCTTTTCTGCGCTCACGAGACCCATGAACCCGCGGCAAGCGAGATCGATCCACCCAACGGACGACGGGGCCAACGCTGCGCGATAAGCATGGACATGCGAGGAGCCGCTACAGGTGGGCATGTTTATAACGTAATGCATTGCTCGGTGCGTGCCTGATCTGAGTGATATGCGCAGAGATTCTCGGGTGCCAGGCGCGCCGTCGCCCAAGCTCCCATCCGGCGTGCTCGGCCTGGATTACCTCAAGTTCTCGCAACTGTCGGTGAGCGACGAATTCCTGACGCGGGAAGCGATTGGCAGCCCAGCCGTGGATGACGCGTTGGCTTCCATTCGCTTAGGTACGATGCGCGCCACGCGGCCGGCAATGAAAGTATTCTTTGATGGTTGCCGGTTTTGGCTGGCCAGTCATGTTCACCATTATCAGGCCGCCCGCCTCCTCGGCGCCTGTCACCAGGAGTTTTGGTGTGACATTCAAGCCGGCACGAGCAACGATGCTGTCCAGTATGCGTCGAGGATTTCGGGCGGCAGCCGTACGTGTCATAACCCGCCCATTTCAGCGCGCTGATCGCCTCCATCGACTCAGCCAATCGGTCGCACGCTACCAAGAAATCAGACAGTGCGACACCTGCGGCGGCGGCATTGCGTCAGGATATCTCATGGGCCGTACTGGGTTCGAACCAGTGACCAACGGATTAAAAGTCCGCTGCTCTACCAGCTGAGCTAACGGCCCCACTTGCCGATTAACATGCTGCGGGAATCGCACTTACCCGGTCACTCTAGCCAATATCGATCGTGCGACTCGCGGAACGCGCCGACTCTGACTTCGGCACGGTCAATGTAAGTATGCCCTGGTCGAATTTGGCCAGGGCGCGATCGGGCTCGGCGTTTTCTGGCATCGGGATGGTCCGTGTAAAGCGCCCATACGCTCGCTCCAGCCGGTAGCACCCGTCCTCTTCGCTACGGACATCCTGTTTCTTCTCGCCGCGCAAGACGAGCGCGCCATCCTCGACGCTTACGCTCACGTCCTCGCGCTCCATTCCGGGCAACTCAGCCGTCACGCGCAGTATCTTTCCTTCGTCGACCACGTCGATACGCGGCTGGAAGCGCGATGAGCTGAAGTCGCCAAACCATCTTTCCAGCGCCCCACGTCCGGCAAAAGGGTCCTGAAAAAATTCTTCGACGGCGCGCCACGGATCGCGCGAGAAGAATCGAGGCATGTCAGGCCACGTCGAGCGCGACTGTTCACCGCCCGGCGAATGCTCCGCGTTCGCATCGGACTTGCGCGTCGACCCGCGCAGGAACTTGAACGGGTTCCATTTCCTTGGATCGGTATTCATGGTTTGCTCCTGCCGATTCGTCAGCCAACGACTTAATTTACGGGTGGCGGCCTCTCGGACCGCCACCCCAAGTCTCCTGCTGCTTTTCTTGCTTGCGGGGCCTAGCCCGTACGCACTTCAATACGGCGGGGGCGAGCTTCGTCCCGACGCGGTATCGTCAGCTGCAACACGCCGTCCTTCAGATTGGCATCGATCTTCGAGGCGTCCAGGTCGGACCCGAGCGAGAACGCTCGCGCGAAGTGGGGCTGGCGGATCTCGGCGTGCTGCAGCCGCAGCCCGGCCGGAGTCGGCACCACCGCCTCGGCTTCGATGAACAGATTACCGTCGTGGACCTTCACGTCGAGCCGGTCCTTCGTTACGCCAGGCAAATCCGCCCACAAGACGACGCCCTGGCTATTTTCAAAGATATCGACCGGCGGCGTGATGGTGATCCGACGCTCGGACGGCTTCCCCTCCCTGCCGACGACCGCGCTTTCGCCTTTCCTGGCAAGCTCTGTTGTGGCGTTCATGATGTCCTCCTTCGACTCTAACGTTTCATTGAACGGTAATAGCTCGTGGCTTGGATGCCTCCCGCTTGCCAATCCTCACCGTCAGGCAGCCATTGGTGTATTGCGCAGTAACTTTGTCGGGGTCCGCATGCTCCGGTAGCTCAATGACGCGTCGAAAAGAACCTACGAATCGTTCCTGCGCATAGGTGCGCATTTCTTCACCGTCGGTCGCGGGTTGCGCCGCCGCGCGCTCTCCGCTGATGCTCAATAGGCCCTTGTCAATTGACACGTCCAGACTCTTCGGATCGACTCCGGGCGCAAACGCAACGACCTCGATTGAGTCGTCGGTCGAGCCGATATTGATTTGCGGGAAGGCGCCGAAACGCCCAGAACGGATGCTGGAAGGGAAACCACCGAACATGCTCGCCATCTGCCGTTGCAGGCGATCGAGCTCGCTGAACAGGTCGGTCCCGGAATAGAGATCGCTCATGATCATTTCCTCCTTGGAATCAGCAGGAAGACGAACGGGCCTACGCGCTCCAGTCCGTCTGCCGTGCTGCGGGCAAACAAATCGAAACACGCAGCGCGCCGAACTGCTGCGCGACTGCCTGAGCGAAATTCAAGATAGGATCTCGCGCTGAAATTTCAAGGGGATGTCGCGAGTTTTCTACCCTTGAAATCGGACGGGCGCGTCCTATCTTTTCTCGACGTTCCTGACAGCCCTTGCGAGGACATTATGGAATTCGAATACGATTGGCTGACCCTCGGCCGGCACCGTATCCGGCTGCGCTCGACGAAGGGCTTCCCGACTGAGACGATGCGTACGGCGGTCCAGGTCATTCGGCTTGCGATCGACAACAACATGAGCGCGCGTGCGCGCATAGTCGAAGTCGTGGCGCGAAAGGAAGCCACTTACGAGGTCTCGGTTGGCAGCACGTTCGCCGACGACCGCTTATGCGCGCCCCAACTCGAAGCGGCCATCGCGACCGTCCTTGGCCTGCAACCCGCGCAGATCAATATCCTCGTAACAGTGGTGACGCAGGAAGAGGTCGATCTGCATTTCGGTGTCTACGAGAGGATGCTCGCCGAAAAGCTAGGCGTGGTGCCACCACTTCAATAGCGCATCGCTCACCCAGTTCGGGGCGTAAGGGCCCCGGGCGCCGACACCGCTTGATGCTGGGGGACTTAGCCGTAGCGCGCGCACGCTTGATCTTGATCAAGCCGCCGCCCTGCACCACAACGCCCAGTTAGTCGAGCCCCCAGGTCTCGGCAGTCGGTGCACCGTCTTTGCACCTGTCGACCTTTACCAGACCGGAAACACCACGTCCGGCTGCGGTGAGAACTGTGTGCCCGAGCGAGGACAGCTCACGCGCCCCTTGACGGCCACCCGCTGGTCGAGATAGGGAAGCAGTAGTGTGGGAGCCGGATTGCCATCGATACCGAGAAGGATATCGGTGACCACCTTGTCACTACAGGGCGAGGTCACCGGTCGATCCAGCAAAATCGTCGTGTAGTCGCCGGGCGCGTACTGGCCGCTGCCACGCTGGATGGTACCGGTAATCCAGATATCGTCTTGTAGCGGCAAGGTGCGCACCGTCGCACTCGTCGGCTTTGCGTCGCCTGACCAGCACATAGCCAACGCCGCCGCGGTCACGACAAGTATATGTTGCATGTTCATAGCCAAACCTCTTACCCATGAGCGCCAAGCTGACGAACACCGCGGCGCTGCGCCTGGCGCACCGCCGGTCCGATCGATACGAGCGCTCTCTCAGGGTCACGCCTGCATCCGATCCTTGACGGCCGAGTGAGCGTCCCGGCGTCACCGCTTCCGATTCACCTCCTTGAAGTCTGCGTCAATCACACCATCATCCTGGCCTGGCCTCTGGGATTCGTGTTGCCCCGCCGTTTCGCTCGGACCGCTTCCTTGCGATGGTTTGTCCGCGTACATGCGTTCCCCGAGCTTTTGCGACGCCGTCGCCAGCGCGCCGATCCGGGCCTGTATTTCTTCCCTGTGGGACCGTTTCAATGCATCTTCAAGGTCCCTGATTGCAGCCTCAATCTCGCGCTTCTCGGCGGCGTCAAGCTTCTCACCATATTCAGTCAGTGCCTTGCGCGTAGTGTGGACCAACGCATCGCCCTGATTACGCGCATCGACCAGCTCGCGCAGCCGGTGATCTTCAGCCGCATGCGCCTGCGCCTCCCGGACCATCTTTTCAATTTCGCCTTCGGACAATCCTGAATTCGCCTTGATGGTGATCCGGTTTTCCTTGCCGCTGGCCTTGTCTTTGGCCGATACGTGCAGGATGCCGTTCGCGTCGATATCAAAAGTCACTTCGATCTGCGGCACGCCACGGGGGGCTGGCGGGATCCCCTCCAAAGTGAAGTCGCCCAGCAGCTTGTTGCCGCTCGCCATCTCGCGTTCGCCCTGATACACCTTGATAGTGACCGCGGCCTGGTTGTCGTCGGCGGTCGAGAAGACTTCTGAGACCCGGGTCGGAATGGTGGTGTTCTTCTCGATCATCTTTGTCATGACGCCACCAAGCGTTTCAATGCCAAGCGAGAGCGGCGTCACGTCGAGCAGCAAGACGTCCTTGCGCTCCCCGGACAGTACCGCCGCCTGGATTGCCGCCCCGACTGCCACCGCCTCATCGGGGTTGACATCCTTTCGCGGTTCCCGCCCAAAAAGCGCTCTGACCGTCTCCTGCACCTTGGGCATACGCGTCATGCCACCGACAAGAATGACGTCATCGACCTGTTCTGCCGTCAGACGCGCATCTTTAAGCGCAACGCGGCAAGGGTCCATCGTCCGCTCAATCAGGTCCTTCACCAGCGATTCGAGTTTCGCGCGCGTGAGTTTCACGCTCAGATGTTTGGGTCCCGATGCGTTCGCTGTGATGTACGGCAGGTTGATCTCAGTCTGCTGACTCGACGACAGTTCGATCTTGGCCTTCTCGGCCGCCTCCTTGAGACGCTGTAATGCGAGCACGTCCGTCGAGAGGTCAACGCCCTGCTCCTTTTTGAACTCGCCAACCAGATAGTCGATGATGCGTTGGTCAAAATCTTCGCCGCCCAGAAAGGTATCGCCGTTGGTCGACAGCACTTCGAACTGCTTTTCTCCGTGAACATCGGCGATCTCAATCAGCGAAATGTCAAAGGTGCCTCCGCCAAGATCAAAGACGGCAATCTTGCGGTCACGGCTTTCGCGCTTGTCGAGGCCGAAGGCGAGCGCAGCGGCTGTGGGCTCGTTAATGATCCGCTTGACCTCGAGACCCGCAATGCGGCCGGCGTCCTTTGTCGCCTGGCGCTGGCTATCGTTGAAGTAGGCGGGCACCGTGATGACCGCTTCAGTGACCGACTCGCCGAGGTAGTCTTCGGCGGTCTGCTTCATCTTGCGCAGGACTTCGGCCGAGACCTGTGACGGTGCGAGGTTGCTCTCGCGCGCTTCGACCCACGCGTCGCCGTTCTCCGCCTTGACGATCTTGTAGGGCATGAGCCGAATATCCTTCTGCACCTCCTTCTCCTCGAACCGGCGGCCGATCAGGCGCTTGACCGCAAACAGCGTGTTTTTCGGGTTGGCGACCGACTGCCGCTTCGCGGACGCGCCCACCAGCAGCTCACTACCGTCGAGATACGCGACAACCGATGGCGTCGTGCGGGCGCCTTCTGAATTCTCAATCACCTTAACCTGCTTGCCTTCCATTAACGCCACACAGGAGTTCGTCGTGCCGAGATCGATGCCAATGATCTTGCTCATGATGTCTTCACCGGTATCAAAACACTTCAATTACTGATCGCTTGTCGCCGCTGGTCAGCCGGTCTCTAGGACACTTCTTGCGCCTCGCAATTGCGCGAACATCATCGTCGTTGCTTCTCTGGCTCTCGAACGTCGCGCCGCATTGCCTGCTCGAATTTTTGCGAAAGGCTCGACGCTGGCGGCAGCACACCTGGCGTGACGTAGCCAGCGGGCTCGTCCGACGCTTGCGGGATCAACCGTAGCGCTCCAAGTCTCGCCCGAAGGAACGCGTCGGCATGCGCCAGCCCCTGCTCAAGTGCCTGCTCCGTCACACCGGCTACCTGGGCGGCAGCGCCTACTGCAAGCCCCTCCAGCCGGCAAAGGACAACTGCGCGGCGCCAGGGTGCCGGCAGTTCCGAAAGGAGCGTCGCGAGCAGCGCGCGGAGTTCTTGCTCGCTCACGGCCTCCTCGGGCGTCGCGTCCGCTGCTGGCATGACGTCTTCAAGACGCAGGACTTCATCGGGCTGCCAGTAGGCGAACAGTATTTCCTCGTCCTCTCGCGGCTCGCGCAGCTCGATCGGCAGTCTGCCCTCGAGCGAAATGCAGCGGCCCGCCTCGTCCTGGCGACGGCTCACTTCGTCGGCGAGAACGCTCAGCGTTATTTGGTACAACCACTGCAGCGGGTTGAGCTTACGTGAGCGGGTTGCCGACTGCTCACACGCACGGGCCAACGCCTCATCGACGATCTCGTCGACGGATGGCTCACCCGGATCGAGTTCGCCTCGCGCCTGCAGGTCCGAAAGCTCCCGCTGCACAAAGCGCTGCAGTGATGCGAGCAGCGGGCGAACGAGGCTGCTGAAGGACGCCGTTTCTGCGTCGCTTTCTTCGTTCAGTGCCGTCTTGAGTTGCCGCAGGCCGACGCGCCGCTCCTTGCGACGCCAGGCGTCCTCGTGACGCAGATGTGCAACGCGGCGTTCAACCTGCCGATCCAGCTCTGTAAAGGCGTGTTCGATTGCCTTTTCCAATTGCGACGATTCCTCTGCGCACGCCAGCGTCGCGCCGGACAGTGTCATCTGCAAACGAACGCGATAGAGACCATGGTGGCGGCTCCTGTCCAGGGTTGCGTGCAAACGGAGCAGTTCGGCCGGAAAGTGAGACAAATGCGGGCCGAGCACCCGTTCAGCGAGCCGCTCGATCATCTGACGAAGATCCGGACGTGAAAGCTTCGCCACGTTCCGGTAACGAATGACCGTTTTCATCTCAAGCCTGTCCCCGAATTGTTTCGCTGCTGATGGACAATTCTCGGCGCACACTCCGCAGAAGTTTTTTTCTCATCGGCCACTGCGATGGGAAGCCGCCCGCACCCCGGGCGCAAGGATGCGACGTCCCGACTGTTCCGCGCCGCCCTGCGGCGCCGGTTTAGAGGCCATCCCGGCGCGGCACGGCCAGCTCGGCTTCAAGCGCTGCGGAGCGCGCACGAGGATATTCGCGCCGTTCCCGACGTTCGGCGTTGCCCTAAGGCCCGGGATGCGAGACGGAGGCTGGCAAGGGCGCGAGGGAACGCCCGAGACGAGCGCCGGTCGCAATGCGCGAGCAGCGACATGCAGAAAAAAGCCTGAAGTTTGAGAGCGACGCTCGGTGCCATCGGTGCAGTCCGAGCGCAGATAGACGTGGCTCATCGTCTTCTCCTTCGACGCAGCAAGGAAGAGAACGGGCTTGCGCGCTCCAGTTCGCCTGCCATGCTGCCAGCAAACAAATCGAAACACGCAGCGTGCGACCGATCGGGCGGCGGACACACTGCCTGAGCTAAAAATAACGTAGTAAAACTCCCGGAAAAATTCAAGTCGCCGCGGACGACGGACACGGCAGCAGCGCCGCCGCGAGTGACAACGCGACTTCCGTCTCACGTCGGAGGGCACGAAAGGCGCTGGGGTCGAACGCAGTGCGCCGGCACAAACGCATTCCTTACGCGGCCCTCAGTCACTGCGTGTCAGGCACCGCCAATGAAGGCGTGGCCCCCGGCTGCGACGAGCCTCGGCGACGGGCGCCGACGCCGTTGTGACGGGTTCATAGCGCCATGGTCCCATTCCGGTGATCGAAGTCGTCGCTCATAACCATCACATCATCGCTGCTGCTCGTTCTTCCGGTCAAACTTTAGGCTTGACAATCGTCGCTTTGCCCATATCGCCCGCGCAAAGGGATCGATTGGGAGGACATCATGAAATTCGATACTGGTTGGCGGGAGATTGGCAAGCACCGGATCCGGCTGCGTTCGGCCAAAGGCTTCCTTACGGAAGTCATGCACCAACTCGCTGAAGTGACGCGGACCGCCGTCGACAACAATATGAGTGCGCGGGCGCGCGTCGTCGACATCGTCTTCGGGCAAGAGAAGACCTACCACATAGCTGTCGGCTCTACTGTGGCGGAGGACCGGATCTGCGCGCCGCAACGGGAGCCCGCTCTCGCAGCGGCGACGGACCTTGTGCCCGATCAGATCAATTTAATTGTCCGGATCAAGGCCCAGGAAGAGGTCGAGCCGCATTTTGCGGTGTATGAGCGGATGCACACGGCGTGCCCTCGCGCGCCGTACGATCGTCTTAAGCTCGCTGCGAAGTTTTATTCACGCGCCCTGCACGCCTAGCCGGCTCTGGCGGCCTTTTTAGCCGCGCCCGATCGCGAAAATAGGATCCGGCGCACTCGGCGTGCGGGTTCGGAAATTCCGCTGGTATGACGACGCTGGAGGCCTGGTCGCATGGCCCCACCCCCAGTGCAATGACGTCGAACGAGGAAATCCTACTCTGCTTGCCCGCGGCATCAAGGACAATTTACCAACCAGCCGGACCGGCGCTTATTCGCTTGCCAGTGCTGCCCGTGCACGTGGCGAGGGTGCCACAAAAAACCAACACGCCGAAACCCGGTCGCTAAAGCCTCGCACTCTGACGCGAGCGTGGACCGCTTTTTGCATGAGCTGACGGCTGTCGGATAGACAACCACACTTGAGACATATGTCAGCGATAATCGATCAGCCAAATCCGGGCCGTATTTCATCGGGCGTCGACGGCCTAGACGATATCCTGGGCGGCGGGTTGACGCCGCACCGCATGTATCTTCTCGAAGGCGCCCCGGGTGCAGGCAAAACCACTTTGGCCATGCAGTTCTTACTCAAGGGTGCTGAAGTCGGAGAGCCAGGCTTGTACGTAACTTTATCGGAGACAAAGGCCGAACTCGTGGCCGTCGCCGAAAGTCACGGCTGGGACACCGCGCACATCACGATCATTGAACTGCTTACCGATGAGGGCCTCGATCCTCGTTACGAACAAACGATCTTACATCCCGCGGAAGTCGAATTGGGCGAAACCGTCCGTGACGTTATCGCGCGGGTTGACGATTTGAAGCCGGTCCGCCTTGTCTTTGACAGCCTGTCCGAACTCCGGATGTTGTCGCAGAACCCGCTGCGATACCGGCGTCAGATCCTCGCCCTGAAGCGCTATTTCGCAACCCGCGCCTGCACGGTGATGCTCCTTGATGACAACACCTCGGAACCCGGCGATCTCCAATTGCATAGCATTGCGCATGGCGTGATCAGCCTTGACAATTTGGTGCACGATTATGGCGGCGAACGCAGGCGGCTGCGCATTGCCAAGATGCGTGGCATTAAGTTTCGCGAGGGTTACCACGACATGACGCTCGAAACGGGGGGCATCAAGGTCTATCCTCGCCTCGTCGCCGCGGAGCATCACAGCGACTATTCGGCGAACGCATTGAGCACTGGGACACCTGGGCTCGATGCGCTCCTCGGCGGCGGCCTTGTCCCAGGCACAAACACGCTGTTCGTCGGGCCATCGGGCGTCGGTAAAACGACCACCGTCGCCTCATGTCTGCTGGCTGCACTCGAGCGCGGACAAGCCTGCGTCTATTACCTCTTTGACGAGACACGAACCACGTTGCTACGACGGCTAACTAGCCTCGGCATCGATCTCCGGCACCACCTGGAAAGTGGGTTGCTGACCTTGCGCCAGGTCGACCCTGCCGAAATCTCGCCGGGCGAGTTCGCAAGCGAGGTGCATCGCAGCGTTGAGCAGGACAACGCGCGGTTTGTCGCCATTGATAGCCTGAACGCTTTCTTGCAAGCCATGCCTGGAGAACGCTATCTGCTGCTGCAGATGCATGAGTTGCTCACGTATCTTAATCAGCGCGGCGTCATCACCATGCTGGTCTTGGGGCAGCATGGTGTCATCGGCGAGATCCAGAGCGACATTGATATCAGCTATCTTAGCGATGTGGTCGTGCTGTTCCGCTACTTCGAGCGTCGGGGTGAAGTGCTCACCGCGGTGACCGCGGTCAAAAGTCGCGCGAGCGGGCACGAGCGCTCGATCCGCCAGTTCCAGCTCGGCAGCCGCGGCCTAATCGTCGGCGAAGCGTTGCGTGATTTTGAAGGAATTCTGGGCGGTCTTCCAAGGTACCAGGGGGAGACGGCTATGCTGCCCCCTTCGAACGGCAAGAAGAAACCCTCCTCCGACTAGCGCAATGGAATTTCGCGTTCTCATCATGGCGCCCTTCGGCCGCGACGCCGATGTCATCGCCGACGTTCTCGCGAGCGACGGTCGAAGCTGCTTCTCTTGTCTTGACTCGGAATGTCTCTTGAAGGAACTCGAAAGGGGCGCGGGCGTTGCGATCGTTACTGAAGAATCCATTCAGGACGATAGCGCTCGCTCGCTCGGAGAATGGCTCGAGCATCAAGCTGCCTGGTCCGATCTTCCCATCATCCTGCTCTCAGGGCGTTTCGCCGGCCGCCGTCCCGTGGCGAGCCTCGACCTGCTCGAACGGCTTGGAAACGTACTGGTTCTTGAGCGGCCCTTGAACTCCGAGACGTTGCGTCGTGCGGTGACATCGTCCCTACGCGCCCGCGCTCGGCAGTATGAGTCGCGCAAGCATCTGGCGGAATCCGAGCAGCATCTGATCGAACGCGTGAAAGCGCAAGAGGCGCTCGAGCACCTAAATGAATCGCTCGAAAGTCGTATCAGCGAACGCACGCGTGAGCTTGCATCGGCGAATGATCGGCTTATGAAAGAGATCCATGAGCGCGCCAAAGTGCAGGCCGTGCTTGTGCAATCGCAAAAGATGGAAGCTCTCGGCCAATTGACCGGCGGCATTGCGCACGATTTCAACAATCTTCTTAATGTCATCATGGCCAACGCCGAGTTGCTCGCTCGTCTAAGCGATGATGAGCGGGTGCGCAAGATGGCTGCAACGATCAAACGCGCCACTGAGCGTGGAGGCAAGCTCACCGCCCAACTGCTCACGTTCTCACGCACGAGCAATCTCGACTTGAAGGCCGTGAACGTTACTTCGCTGCTCCAAGGCATGCGTGACATCATCTCTATCTCGCTGGGACCGGCCATCGCATTCTCTATCCATGCGGATGCGGAAGATCTTTGGACGCGGGCAGATGCTAACCAGTTAGAGCTCGCCGTGCTCAACTTGGCGATTAACGCGCGGGATGCCATGCCGGGTGGCGGACGCCTTTCCATCCACGCAGGCGAGCGACCTGCGCCGGACGAAACACTTGCGGCGGGACGCTACGTTGTTGTCAGTGTGAGCGATTCCGGGACGGGCATCGAGCCAGAGGTCCTCTCTCGTGTGTTCGACCCGTTCTTTACGACAAAACCGGTTGGCAAAGGTACCGGACTGGGGTTAAGTCAAGTGTACGGGATCGCACGGCAGGCAGGCGGTGTTGCGCGCATTGACAGCGAACCGGGAAAAGGCACCACTGTAGAGATGTGGCTGCCGCTCGTAGAAAAGCAAACGCAGGAAATTGTCGCCGGTTCAAATTTAGATAACCGCGCGGTAGAGGGGCGCCACATTCTTGTAATCGAGGACGACGAGGACGTTCGAAGCATGCTCGTCGAATGCCTCCAGGCTTTCGGGTATACCGTCTCTCAAGCTCGTGATGGCGTTAGCGGTCTCGAGCGCCTTCGCATCGACAACCCCGACCTGCTAATGGTCGACTATGCCATGCCCGGTATGAACGGACTGCAGGTCATAGAGAAGGCCCGCGAATTTCGCGAGAATTTGCCAGTAATTTTGGCCACAGGCTACGCAGATGTCGATATGTCGACGATCGCTGATAAGCGCTTCACGGCGCTGCGCAAGCCATTTCAACTCGACGAGCTTTCACGCGTGGTACGCTCGGCGCTGAGCGCGCCCGCATAACGAGAATTAAACGTAGTGCTGGAGACCTCACAACAAGCGAGCAATGCGCAGCTATCTGGATTGCGAAGGTCATGTCCCGGTGACGGGCATCATAAGCAGATGCGTTCGTGCTCAAGCCTATACTACGTTAGTAACGCACCTGCGTGCCAGGAACGGTCAGTGCTCGGAGACGATCAAGCGCCTGCACAAACGGGCGTCCGTCGAGTTAACCCCGGAACTTTCGTCAACGCACTCGTCTAGGAAGATCGCGCAGAGTCGTTGTCGAGGAAGTGCCTGACGCGGGTACCGAGGATTAGGTTCGTGCTGAGGATCGCCGCATTGGGCGCAAACCCGCAACAAGGAGCAAAACCATGACCGTTTCCGAATATCCTCGCTCGCCCATGCCGTCCCAACAGCAAGAGCGCCGCCCTGGACTCACCGCGCCGATGGACCCGGCGCCCGATCACGGCGAATCGAGCTATCAGGGCAGCAACCGGCTCGCGGGCAAGGTTGCGCTGATCACCGGTGCGGACAGCGGCATTGGCCGGGCGGTCGCGATCGCATTCGCGCGCGAGGGGGCGGACGTCGCCATCGCGTACCTCGACGAGCACGACGACGCCCGCGACACCGCGCGCTGGGTCGAGCAGGCCGGGCGGCGTGCGTTGCTGCTGCCCGGCGACATTACCGATCGCGAGCATTGCAAAGCGCTCGTCGCAAAGACTGCCGAAGTTTTCGGGCGTATCGACGTGCTGGTGAACAACGCCGCCTATCAGGCCACCTACGACAAGCTCGAAGATATCAGCGACGACGAATGGGACAAGACCTATTCGACCAACATCGGCGCCATGTTCCGTATTACCAAGGCGGCGCTCGCGCATATGCAATCGGGCGGCACGATCATCAACACGACGTCCGTCAACGCCGATGCGCCGAATCCCGGTCTGATCGCGTATGCGAGCACGAAGGGCGCGATCCAGAACTTCACAGGCGGACTGGCGCAACTGCTGGCCGAGCGCGGTATCCGTGCAAACTGCGTGGCGCCGGGGCCGATATGGACGCCGCTCATTCCATCGACGATGCCGCCTTCGAGCGTCGAGAACTTCGGCAAGCAAACGCCAATGAAACGTCCTGGCCAGCCGGCCGAACTGGCCGCCGCGTACGTGATGCTGGCAACTGACGAGGCGAGCTACATCTCTGGCGCAACCATCGCCGTGACGGGCGGAAAGCCGATTATCTGAGGCATATGGTTCGGCCTGCGCTTCTCAACCCGGTGACATACTCGATCAAAAGCTTTCGCGTTGCGCAGCCGCAAACGCGACCATCGGGAATGGAATGAACGTTTTGCAAGCAGGTCGAATAAGTGTCATCGAGCTTGCCGAGCGGACGGCATCCCGCAGGGAACATTCGCCATGGGATCTCTGCCCGCAGCCGATCAATACGTTATAACGACTCTAAGTCACTCGCATTCGCGAGGACTCGCGAAAGCTCGTTGGCGCGACGAGGAATGCGGTTGATGCCCGATCCATAACAGCAGTGCAGCTCTGCCCAATCCGAAAAGCCGGGCACGCCTCCGAGCATGCAGAGCGGGCGCGACTGCATCGAGTTGCCGGATTTAATCCGTACACTCACGTTCCGGTCGCGTAACGCCGACAATGCTCGAGATACCCCGCTTCATGGTTGCTCACCAATTGGACGATGCTGTTCCAAAGCCATAACGGCGCGTCGATCGTCTTCGATCGATTGCGACCGACTTCCGCTCGCCACTCCCGCTTCGTTGCGTCGTCCATCTGCCGCGCATGCGCCTTACCTACAACAGCGGCGAGATAGTGCGCGACTTGCATCGCGTCATCCTTGTCGAGCGCCTCGATCTCGAGCTTCATGTCCTGCGGCAACAACTCGCGGATAACGACGCCGCGATCGAGCAGGCGCGCTGCGCGCATTCGCTCACCGAGATACGGCGAGAGGTTTCGGGCACCTTCAAGGACACGCAACGCGTTGTCCCGCGGCATCGCCACATCATCATAACGGGGCGCCGCGGGCTTCACGCCTTCCTTGATGTCCATCAGACACAGGTCGTCGCCTTCCACGACGCCACCATCGACATCGAGCAGGACCGCATAGCGCAGACGGCCAAGGGAACCGCAACCCTTCACCCAATACGCCGCGTCCAGCACGACAACCTCGCCCGAGTCTTTGCGACCCTTCAGGCTGGTCGGCAGACTCGCAATGTCTTCGTCGGCGAAAAGCGCTTCGATCGCCTTTCGCTCGTCTCTGGCAAGAGGCCAGAATCGCTTTCCCAAGGAATCGCCGGATGCAGATCGTCGATGCGCTCACGCGCGACATGCTGCCACGACCGGCGCACGGCTTCCTTCATCGTTACGTGAACGGGTTCAGGACGTTTGATGTCAATGGCCTCACCTGCGAACGCGGATTCATATCCGGCAGCCAGCGCCTCGATCATTCGCACGACGTTCAGGCCGGACAATGAGGACCCGCGCGCAGCCGTCGCGAGCGACAATCCCAGGTGGACGACGTCATGCACGGGATTGCCGATCACCGTCTGATCGAGGTCGCGAATCTGGATCTCCACTTTGCCTTTCGCATTGCCGATCGGCCCGAGATTGCCGGTGTGGCAGTCGCCGCAAATCCAGATCGCCGGGCCGTGAGGCAGCGAGTCTCCGTTCGCCTCGATCACCCACTCGTAAAATCGTTCTGTATTGCCCCTGACATATGCGTGCGGCGAGCGCGCCATCTTGCAACGGCGCGGTTCGTTGAGAAGCGCCTGTCGGTCATCGGGCGCGGGCATCTGCTCGTTCGCTTCGCTGTTCTTGGTCATATTGTTTGCCGTGGGTGGCTGATCAGCAGAGCAGGAGCTGTGCCGTCGTCTTCCAAACGGCTTACGCGGTCGGCAAAGTGCCCGGCGATGCTGTCCAGATTTCCCCCGACCTGTTCCAGTGCGAACGACAGCCTCGACAACGGCTGCAACTGACGTAAATCTGCCTCGATGCCGGAAATAGCGGCCGCGATGTCGGACCGGATGGCCGCGGACATATCGTTCAGTGGCGCGAAAAAACGTACGGCCGTTGGCAGCGGTCCGCCGCCGCGCATCCACGCAGCCAGTGCTCGCAGATAGTCGCTCGCGCAATCGCGCACCCGCTCGATGCGCGACGCCAGCACCTTCAGAAGCTCGCCCATGATCTCGAAGGCGCGCGAACGGGACAATTGCGGCCACACGCTCAACGACACGCCGATGCCGATGGCCGCGCCAGCGCGATTGCTTGCACGCGACACTGCGCCCGCGATGCTCGCGGAAGACTCGAGCGCGAGCGCCGCAGCCACGACGATGCTGTAGTTCGTGGTCCGAAGGCGCGTTGATGCAATGCGTGCGACGAGCGTCGCGAGAGCGAATCGTGACAAGGCATCGGCGACATCGGGGAAATAATGCAGCGTCGCGAGACCGACCGCGGTGCCGATCACCGCGCCGATCACGAGCATCGCCGGTGCGCATGCCACGGCATCGCGATTGCTGGGTTGGCGGATCCTCGCGTCGGAGCCGATCATGAGACCGCTCGTCAAAACCCTTCTCGTCCTTTGCCTCGCCGCCCTCGCGCCGTTGGGCAGCGCACAGGAATCCGCCAACAGACACGATCGGCAAAGCGGCGATGCCCGGCTGCAGCTCCTGGCGACGTTCGAGCATCAAGTGACCGGCGTCACCGTGACGCCCGATGGCCGCATTTTCGTCAACTTCCCGCGCTGGACGGAAGATGCGCCGATCTCCGTCGCCGAGCTCGGCAGCACCGGCGATCTTCGACCGTATCCCGATGTCGAATGGAATAGCTGGCGCAATTCCCGACGCGACGAGGTCACCCCGCAGGACCATTGGGTCTGCGTTCAATCCGTCGTTGCGGATAAGCGCGGCAATCTCTGGGTCATCGATGCCGGTGCGCCGGCCCAGTCGCTCGGCGTGCCGGGGGCGCCGAAGCTCGTGCAGATCGACTTGACGTCGGACCGCGTCGCGCATGCCTATTCGTTTGACGAAACGATCGCGCCGCAAGGCAGTTATCTCAACGATGTGCGCATCAGCCCGGACGGCCGCTTCGTCTACATCACCGACTCCGGCGTGCGCGGAGCGATCGTCGTGGTCGATACGGCGTCCGGCTCGGCGCGCCGCGTGCTCGACGGCGATCCGAGCTTCCCTTCACCGCCTGCCAGTACAGATATCGCCCATCGGGCGTCAGCGCGATCCCGTCAGCCGAGAAACTTACGCGTCGTCCATCTGTCTGCTGTAGCGGCTTGCCGTCGACTTTGACGGTCACGCTCTTGTCGGCCTGCGTGCAGAACGCTCTATCGCATCGCGACCGACGCCCTTCAAAACGCGCAGTTGAGCGCGCAGCAGGTGTCGGCGCGGGTCGAGGCCGCCGGCATCGATGGTCCCGCTGACGGTCTATGGTTCGACGAACGCGGGCGGCTTTATGTGTCGTCGGTCGAACATCATGCGATAAGCGTGCGCGATGGCGAGCGCTTCACCACACTCCTGCGCGATAAGCGCCTGGTCTGGCCCGATACGTTCTCGGAAGGCGTGGATGGCACGATCTATGTCACCGACTCACGGATTCCCGACATGAGTTGGTTCAACCCGCAAAGCCCAACCGCGTTACCGACGCGGCTCTATGCGATTAGGGGACGTTAAAGGTCGTCGTCTTCGTCGGCTAGCTGACGAAGACGATCTCTTGGACGAAGGTACTGCTGCAAGTGAAATGAGCGATCCGCCCGATTCGCAAATGAAACAGCACTTGTTCGAGCCCGTGGACTTCCCTGCCGTCCTTATGCTCGCCGACGACCGTCGCGCCGCACGCCTCAGGCCCATTGCGCTTGAGGTCGATGATGCGGCGGATGGCGCCCTGCTTGTTGGTGAAGTATCTATTCATGAAGGGCGCGCGTGCGTTGTCGTGCTGCGATCGTAGCGCGGCTTGCCTTAAGTGAATGTTATGTTGAATACGTTTCCACTCGATCCACGCAATCCTGCGCGAGTTGACGCCTCAACAGCGCCGGATGATTTCCGCGACTTCCAACGCGGTAACGGGCTTGCGCAGATAACCGTCGAATTGACGCGATGATTCCATGTCGAATCCACTCTTACCGGTCACCGCGACGATACACGCTTCGGTTGATGCACCCGCGCAGCGAACGTATTCGCAGAGCTTGCGTCCGTCGATATCGGGCAAGCCGATATCCATGAAAACGGAGTCGTAGCGCGTCTGGCCTGTCATGCGTAGCGCCTCGCCGCCGGTGCGCGCAACGTCCGCATGATGGCCGAGCGATGCGGCCAGTTCGGCGAACGCCGCCGCGACGTTTTCATCATCTTCGACGAACAGAAACAACATTGTCGATACTGGCCGATTGCGGCCAGCCCCCGTGTCTTTGGAAGGGCGCGCGTGCCCAAGCAATCTGAGCAAATCCCGTACCTTCGGGACGGACCTGCAAACGCTGCTACTTTCATTCATCCCGACCCAGGCACGGAGGGCGTCGATTTCGCGCCGAGGTCGAGGATACTTCGCCGTCGACCCTGTCGCGACGTCGCTTTAGCGCGACCATCCCGACCGGCTGCTTTCCGGTGTCAGCGCAGGCATGCACGTCCATTCACAAATGAAGCACCGATCGATGCATCACTCCAATCCGCCAGTACCGTCGTGGTCGCTGCCGTCGAGTTGGATCTTTTTACCCAAGCACGCCCGTCGTGCTCATGTCTGGTAAATTTTCGGCGACATCTTTCGGGCGTGTTGGAGGCCGCGGCGCAATAGGACATCGAAGCGTCCGACACTGCCGCGAGCGACTCGCTGACGAAGTCCACGAACATTCGTCGAGCGCCGGCGCGGTCAACCGCTTGCGTCCGGCGCGTCCGCCGTCTCATAAGTCAGGTACGCACGGTGCTTCCTGATCTAAAAGACCAAACGAGTCATGTCGTGTTCGTCGACGTCGACCGTTTAGCGCGATATCGTGGAACATACATAGCGGCTTCCGCGTTCCGGCGTCGACCGAGTGCATGGCAGAGCTTTAGTTTACAGAGAGGGGTTACCGCCGTCCTACGCAATGTACGGGCAAAAAACCAGCCCCAATGGGCTCATTGCTGATCAATGCCGCCTGACCAGGAGCGCACCGTGAAAGCTTCCAACCGCATCAAAATATTGCTGATCATCGCACTGACGACGTGCAGTTGCTTTATGGCGGGCTGCAACCGCAACCGCACCACCGTTACCACGGGGAATGCGGCCAGCGACACCGCGGCCGCCGCGCCAGCATCGGGCGCCTCGGTTCCGAACGCGGCGAGCTTCCCTGCTACCGCGGCCAGCGACACGCCTTCGGGCGCCAGCCAATAACACCTAAACCCAGTACGCCGCGAGTCAACTGATCGAGGAACTCGCGTCCCTGTCTACGGACAAACTCCCGACGCACCGAAGCACATTGACGTTCCTTCAAAGGAAAAAGGCCGCGCAAGGCACGAGCGACCACTTGTATCGGCGCACTACAGGCCGTCAAAGAAACTGTTCCGCCTGTCGAGGGAAGCTCAAGCGCAGCGACCCTGTCAGCGTCATGCACGAGCCGCAGCACGCCGCGAGCGCGAAGCCCGCACAGCGCGACATACGTCAGCCCCAACGAGCCCTTCGACAGGTGGCACTCGAATCCAGGGGTGACGCGTTTGGGCACGACGTGATAATCGACGACGTAGGCCGCAAGCGCAGTCGTCGCGGCCGCGTTCGCGATGTTTATCGCCCCGGATCGACGGTATCCGCGTTCACACAGCGCTTCGAACAGCACGCCCCAGAAGACCGCACTGCCCATATGAATCGCCGTGCCGAGAAATCGCTCGCGCGACGACATTCGGCGCGTAGACGGGCGGCGGCAGTTCCGGCTGCTGGTCGAGATGATTTTTGGCGTGCTCAACGAAGAGCGTATCGACGCCCGCGGGCTTGACGAGCGTCACCGATACGGCCGCGCCTTCATTGGCAAGTTCGATGCGCAGCGGATCGGTATAGCCTTTTACCGCGTGCTTCGAGGCCATATACGCGCCCTGCAGCGGGATGGCGACGTCCGACAATCCACTGCCCAGACTGATGAGCGCCCCGCCTTTCTCACGCAGATGTTGCACGGCGATTAGGGATCCGTGCACGACACCCCAGAAGTTAGTGTCAAAGAGCTTGCGTTGCTCGTCGAGCGGCACGTCGGCGCACCGTCCATAAATCGACACGCCCACGTTGTTAATCCAGGTGTCGAATCCGCCAAACCGCCGGATCGCGGCATCCGCGGCCGCCTGCAGTTGCTTCCGATCGCCGACGTCCGCCACGGTATGCGCGACGCCGTCCTTCGCCTCTCGCGACAACTCTCGAACGAGTCCAGTGAGCGCTGTCTCTTCACGCGAGACGAGCATCAGGCGAGCGCCGCGTGCAGCGGCGAGGCGCGCGGTGACGATCCCTATCCCGCTCGTCGCTCCTGTAATGACGATGACCTGTTCGTATGACGATGACCTGTTCGTCGAGTGGTTTCAGTTTAATTTGCATGGCAGGCCCGCTTCGCGTTGAGGATGCCTCGTTTCAGCATGGCGTGTGCCCCTGAATTCCTGCGCCTGACAATGCCGCTTCCGCACTGCAATACCCCTGCGACGTGGGCATAAGCGTTGCTCGAAAATACGGCGCCACCCGTCCTAAAGGAGCAGACGATGCAAAACGAACCCTCCAATCCCGTCGAGCGCGCGGACGAACGTCGGAAAACGCTCGGCGAAGGCGACGTAAAAGAGAAACGCGACGGCACTATCGAGCAGCGTGAGCACGGCAACATCGACCCCAGCCTCGTGCCGAAGGGCAAGGAACATCCCGAAGAGGGACCATACGCGCCTGAAGACGATCACATCGATCCGGATCTCGAACCCGCGAGCCGCAGCGGCAGACCCGGCAAGTCCGACAATGAAGCCTAGGCTGACGCCGGGCACGTCACACATCGCAGGAAACACCTTCGATCCACTTACGAGCCACGGAGCACAAGATGAACCACGATCAGAAGGAAGGTATCAAGGAACAGATTAAAGGTTGGACAGACACGGCTATCGGAACCGTCACCGGAAACGAAGACCGCAAGGTCAAGGGAGATGTCGAGATCACGAATGGTGCGAATCGCAAGGATTACGGCGATCAGAAGGACAACATCGAGGAAGGCGTCGAGGACCCGGGAGAGGCGACCAATCAGTAATTTTTGCCGGGCCTCGACGACAGAGAAACGTTCGGTTCTAACTCGCCGCAGCCGACGAGCCGACGGCACGGTCAATGCTGAACTGTGCAAGCGCCGCGACTGCGGATATCCACCAGACGGTGCTGCCGCATCACGCCAAACTCTGGAGCTTCCGATGCCTGCCCGCAACGACCCTACGCGCCTTGAACCCGAATCGACTTCCACGCCGCCAGGAACCGGGCGGCGCGCGTTCTTATTACGCGGAAGCGCGGGCATCGCGGTCGCGTTCACCGCCGCTTCGGCTGGCAACGCGTGGGCCGCCGGTCCCACGGGCGCCGACGCCAATCAAGTCAAGCTCCCGCTGATTCAGGATCCGAACACTGAGCAGAAGGAAGAGACGCCGGACGCCAGCTTGCCGCCCGACGACCGCATCGGTTATGCGATCGTCGGACTCGGTCGCCTGTCGCTCAACCAGATCCTGCCAGCGCTCGCGCAGTGCAAATACTCAAAGGTCTCCGCGCTGGTTTCGGGCGATCGCACGAAGGCGCTGCGCGTCGCGCGCCAGTACGGCGTGCCGGAGGCTGACATCCACGACTATCAAAGTTTTGAGCGCCTCGCCGACAACCCGCGCGTGCAGGTTGTCTACATCGTCTTACCCAACGGCATGCACAAAGAATTCACGTTGCGCGCCGCGAAGATTGGCAAGCACGTGCTCTGCGAAAAGCCCATGGCGAATAGCGTCGCCGATTGTCAGGCCATGGTCGACGCGATGAAGCGCGCGAACCGCAAACTCATGATCGCATATCGCAGCCAATACGAGCCGATGGATCGCATGATCGCGAAGATGGTGAAGGACAGGCAACTTGGGCCGCTGCGCGAGTTCATCGCGGGCAATTCACAGAACGTCGGCGATCCGTCGCAATGGCGATTGAACAAAGCCTTGGCGGGCGGCGGCGCATTGCCCGATATCGGGCTTTACTGCCTGAATGCAGCGCGCTTTCTCTCCGGCGAGGAGCCGCAGGAAGTCATCGCGACGGTGTATCGACCGGAGTCCGATCCACGCTTCGCCGAAGTGGAGGCATCCGTGCACTTCGTCCTGCGATTTCCAAGCGGACTGACGGCGACATGCATGTCGAGCTATGCGAGTCACGAGTCCCGCTTTTTCAGGCTTCAGGGCGCGCAGGGGTGGGTGGAGATGGACCCGGCGTTCGGCTACAACGGGTTGCGCATGCGGCACGGCACATTGCTGGACGGCAAGAGCGCGACCACCGAAGTGCAGATCGATCCGCAGAATCAGTTTGCGCGCGAGATCGATCACATGTCGGTGTGCGTGAAAGATGACATCGTGCCGCACACCCCGGGCGAAGAAGGCTTACAGGATCAGCGCATCATCGAGGCGATCTACCAATCCGCGCGCAACGGCCGCCCAATCAAGCTCGCTGCGCCCGCAGTCCCGACACGCGGCCCCGATCCGCAGATGGAAGAGTTTTGAGAAGTTCTGCAATCCACCCGAACATCCAATGTGGAAGGTCGGCTACTTTTCCGGGCGAAACGGTCGGTGTATGAAAATCAGCCCATCGAACCGAGGGAAACCGCGATGGCTTCGTCCCGCAAAACTACAGCGGCAACGCCACTCAAGCGCTATCGCGATAAGCGTGACTTTGGTGCCACGCCTGAGCCGTCTGCATCGAAGGCGAGTGAGGCAAACAGAACGCCGACTCAGGGCAGCAACTTTGTTGTGCAGAAGCATTGGGCCAGTCGCCTCCACTATGACTTCCGGCTCGAACACAACGGCGTGCTGCTCTCATGGGCAGTTCCCAAAGGGCCGTGCTACGACCCGGCCAAGAAGCAGACGGCGGTACACGTTGAAGACCACCCTATCGATTACGCCAACTTCGAGGGAACCATCCCTCCCAAGCAATATGGCGCAGGCACGGTCATTGTGTGGGACCGTGGGACGTGGGAGCCGATTGGAGATACTGACAAGAGTATGGAAGCAGGAAAACTGATTTTTCGGCTGCACGGTGAAAAGCTCGCCGGCTTGTGGGAGCTGGTGCGCATATCAAAGCCGGGAGACAAGGCCGACCAGTGGATGATGTTCAAGAAGCGCGATGAGTGGGCGCGTCCGCTCGCCGAGTACGACGTCATCAAGGCCCTTCCCGACAGCGTCATTGCCAATCCCCTTGGACCTGTCGAAAAGCGCGAGCCTCGCTTTTCCCGGAATCGGCGCGACGTGGCGCCCGAAATTGACCTGTCGGCTGCAGTGACGGCGTCGCTGCCCGTTAAGCTTGAACCTCAGTTGGCGACGCTAGCGCCTTTTCTGCCCGCCGGCGGCGACTGGATAGTTGAATCCAAGTTAGACAGTTACCGGCTGTTAGCTCGCATCGACAAGAAGCGAGTGAGACTGTTCACACGCAACGGGCACGACTGGACATCCCGGTTCTCATTATTGGTCGCTGAACTCAAGGACCTGCCGCTCTCAAGTGCATGGTTGGATGGCGAGATTGTCGTGCTAAAAGACGGTCTCCCCAGTTTCTCCGCGCTTCAAAACGCGGTTGATGGGCAATCGAACAAGGACATCGTCTACTTCCTTTTCGACGTGATATTCCTTGATGGCAATGACCTTCGGAGGGTGCCACTGTGGTCCAGGCGTGCGGTACTAGCGCCGATTGTTGAAAACGCAGGAGAGCGGCTGCTATACAGCCAAGACTTTGACGCTCCGCCGGCGCAGATATTCGAAGCGGCGACAGGATTGGGGTTGGAAGGGCTAATGCTTAAGCGGCGCGATGCACCGTACGAGTCGGGGCGTACGCAAACTTGGCTGAAGGCGAAAGCACGACTGCGACAGGAGTTGGTTATTTGTGGCATGACCGCGCGCGGCGGCAATGACGGAGAAGTGGGCAGCTTATTACTCGGCTATTACGTCGGCGGCAAGCTTCGTGATGCCGGGAGTGTCGGGACTGGTTGGGATTCGAAGACTGCACGCGACCTCTGGAAGCGACTCACACCTCTTGAGGTCGACGCAACGCCGTTTGACACGCCACTCAAGAAGCCAGGCAGATGGTCAAAGCGAGCGGTCGGGAGCGAGAGATGGGTAAAGCCTGTGCTGGTGGCGGAGGTGGAGTTCACTGAGTGGACCGCCGATGAAGTAATTCGGCAAGCATCCTTCATAGGTTTGCGACTCGACAAGGACGCTCGTGGCGTAGTACGCGAAGGCGTGACGACCCGGGCCCCTGAGTCTCTTCCCCAACTGAAGATAACGCATCCCGAGCGCGTGATTGACGCGTCGGCGCCGGTGACGAAAGCCGACCTCGTTCGGTTCTACGCCAGCGTCGCGGAGAGGATGCTGCCTCATCTCAAAGACAGGCCCGTTGCCCTCGTGCGTGCACCTGAAGGCGTAGCGGGTAATCTCTTTTTTCAGAAGCACGCAGAGCGCACAGCGATGCCCGGACTGAAAGCGCACGACCGCGATTTGTGGCCAAAGCATCCGCCGTTGCTGACGGTCGATACTGTAGACGCGCTTCTGTCCGCTGCGCAGATGAATACCATTGAATTCCATACATGGAACTCGGTAGTCCGACGCCTTGATGCGCCCGACCGGGTCATCTTCGACCTCGATCCTGGCGAAGGCGTTAAATGGAGTCACGTCCAAGAAGCCGCTCAACTCGTTCGCCTTCTGCTGTCCGAGTTGGGCCTGGAAGCGTGGCTTAAGACGAGTGGTGGTAAAGGCTTGCATGTATAGTCGTGCCGCTCTCTCCTCGACGGGACTACGCCAAAGTAAAGGAATTCTCGAAATCGTTCGTTGCACATCTCGCGAAGACGATTCCAGAGCGCTTCTCGGCGGTCTCTGGTCCATCGAATCGCGTGGGGAAAATCTATGTTGACTACCTTCGCAATGGGAAGGGCCAAACGACTGCCGCAGCATATTCGGCTCGAGCCCGGCCGGGGATGGGCGTCTCAATGCCAGTTGCTTGGGAACAACTTGCTGACCTCAAGAACGGTTCGCAGTGGACCGTACAGACCGCTCGCGAGTACTTGAGCTTCCAGGCAAGCGACCCTTGGAGCGATTACTGGACGACGAAGCAGTCGCTGGCCCCTGCGACGAGGCGACTGCCGTAGACCGGCGGTCCGCCCAGCCCTTCGTGCTTGATAAGCGTCAGTCGTCGACGCGGAACCCAACTTTCAAGGTCACTTGCCAGTGCGCAATCTTGCCGCCTTCTGTATGGCCCCTAGTTTCTGTCACCTGAAACCACTCAATGTTCCTTACTGACCTGGACGCTTTTTGAAGCGCAACCTCGACAGCTTTATCGGACGATTCAGGTGAAGAACCTGTGATTTCGAGAAGTTTGTAAATATGGTCAGACATGCGAGCTCCCAAGACAATATGCGTCTTCAATCGTTGATGGTTGGTGGTGAATTTGATGTGATTCTGGGCTCTCGAGCTTCGGCGCGGGTGTTCGAAGGAGGGGCCGAGAGCCCGCGCGGAGCTAGCTTCGCGCTTCCGCTCCCTTCAATTCATCGTGTTTGTGAGCATGCGTTGCGGCGTATTTCAG
The DNA here is from genome assembly GCA_001580565.1 of Caballeronia megalochromosomata. Classification (GTDB taxonomy): domain Bacteria; phylum Pseudomonadota; class Gammaproteobacteria; order Burkholderiales; family Burkholderiaceae; genus Caballeronia; species Caballeronia megalochromosomata. Next base: position 121,590 of record LRBF01000131.1, read on the forward strand.
CTCAAAGTGCGCTCCCTTGCCGCTGCGTGTTGGCGGGAAGTGTTCGCCCTCTACGCACGTCACCTCGAACGTATCTTTGCCATCGTCGTGGACGACAGAATAGATACCGGATACTCTCACGCGCTCACCTGGTTTATATGCAGTGTCGCCAGCCATAGATTGCTCCTCGAGTAGTGACGAGTGTTGGCAAGCAACTGCTGTACCTTGCCGGCCAGTCGAGTGCGTCTTTGCGCAGACCTCTGCTAAGGTCGTTAACAGACCGGCCACGATCCGCGCTCTCGCCAAGTTGCATCTTCAGGTCCAAGGTTGGCTGTGGTCATCGCACTCGCACTCCGCGGCATTGGATTTGACCGGCTGGAGACGCCTAGTCACGCCTGAACCGACTCGCACTCAGAGTCACCTGAGGTCGCGTGTGGCTCTTTTCTTGCTGCACACGGGAACACTCGCCTTAGGATACATTCGCATGACAGCCGCTTCTCTTCCTGTGCTCGTGCAACGAGAAGGCATATGGTCCTACGATGGGCGTGTTCTCCTCGACGAAATCGCAGCCATGCATGCCCTCTATTTGGGTGTCGGCGGAAAGTCGCGCTTCTCGCCCAGTGACATAAGCACCGCCCGAGGGCGTTTTCTTATTGCTCGAACCGCGATGGGTGAGGCTGTCGGTTGTGGTGGGTTTAAGCGACTCGACTTCGGTGTCGCAGAGCTCGTCTGTATCTATAGTCGAATGCCAAACGCTGGCATCGGAAGAGCCGTGCTGACGGGACTCGAGTCGAATGCGGCAAAAGCCGGATACCACTCTCTTATGGTCGAAATGCCGAGACCGAACCTGTCGGAACAGCGTTTCTTCTGGCGCATGGGCTTCGAGCCAGAATTTCCCACCGCCGCGAACCTCAAGCCGCACCAAGGCTTGTTCCTGCGGAAAAAGGTGTCGGAGGTACGTTAGATGGTGCTTTTGGCTGGCTTTCGGGCGGCAAAGGGTCGCCGCATTCGCGTGTGGTCGAATCTCGTGCACGTTGCATTTCCGCGCGATTCTGCCCTCTTCGGCGCGAATTTCCGCAGTGCGATCGCACCATTCCTAGCCAAGCTTCTTGGACGAGCATTTAGGCCAAACACCAGGCTGCGATGATTACGAAGCAACCCGGTCCCAGCGCCGTCGATGGACGACCCCTCCTGCGACCTTGCGTTGACGGGTAATGCCTTCCAGCATTCCGTCCACCGGTAAGAAGTCTCGTTGCTTACGACGACTTCGCCGCTGTGGCACATTTGAAGCATGATGGGGAGTCGGAACAGTGCTTGCTGAAGTGCTTGTATCCGATTGGGACAAACTCGGCTCCGCCGAGCGCGAAGGAGTGGCCATGTACATCTCATCATTCCCACCCATCACGATGATGATCCGCATGGATCATACGCACGTGATGGCGACTTTTCATCGCTACCACGCCGAAACGTCCTGGTGGAGAAAGCGCGCCATCGTCGAACTTGCTTGTACGGCGCTCGAAATTCACGCGCAACTGGAAGAAGAGATTTTTTACCCCGCGCTGAGCGAGGTCATGGCCGGTGACGAGCGCCTGACGAAGAGCAAGCCCGAGCACGACGCGATGAGGGAAGAGATAGCCAAGCTGCGCGCCATGGGGCCACAAGACGCCGCCTACGATGCCCGCTTCATGCAGCTCATGCGCGAAGTAATGCATCACGTTGCGGACGAGGAAACGGTACTGCTTCCCACTGCTGAGCGCGCGCTGGCGTCACAGCTGTCCGAACTCGGCATGCGCATGACGAAGCGCCGCATGCAACTCGTCGCGCAGCATCGGCCGACTGCGATAGCGGCGAACACCGTCGGCACGTTTCCGCTCGCTTCGCTTGCCGTGATGTCGCTCGGCGCTCTCGCTGTCATGCAGTGTTTGCGGGCCGCCGATGCGCGGCGTGTCGGACGCCATACGTGATTCTCGTCACGCTTCGCGCGGCCTACCGTTCACCTCGACGATCAGCACCGGAATCGATTTCGCTCCCGGCACCTTGCTTTCCTTGGCGTAATGCCATAACGGCAGCAGCGGATTGCACTCGGGGTAATAACCGGCGATGCAGCCCTGCGGTATGTCATAGGGCTGTATGCGCAGGCCGGCGACGCGTCGCTCGAAGCCATCGTCGGCGATCGTGCGCAGCGTGATGCGGTCGTTCTTCTGGAGACCGTGGCGTGTCATGTCGGCCTCGCACATGAAGATCACCATGCGATCGCCCTTGATGCCGCGAAAGCGGTCGTCGAGACTATAGATAGTCGTGTTGAACTGGCTGTCGCTGCGCAGCGTCATGAGGCGCAATGACTGCGGCTCGCGCTCGGGCATATCGGGATCTTCGCCGAGGGTCTCGGGCACGGAGAACTCCGCCTTGCCGCTCTTAGTCTGCCACTTGCGTTCACGCGCGGGCAGATTGCGCGGGAAGCCGCCCGGCGTCCACATTCTTTCGTTGAAGTCGTGGAAGGTGTCGGGATAGGTTTTCGCGATCTCGTCGCGCACTAGTGCATAGTCGTTGCGCCAGCGATCCCATTCCACCGTCGAGCGCTCGCCGAGCGTGTGCTTGGCCAGTTCCGCGACGATATGCGGCTCCGAGCGCACATCCTGCGAAGCGGGCTCTGCCACGCCGCGCGAACCGTGAATGCAGCCGGTGCTGTCTTCCATCGACACCGCCTGCGCGCCGCTTGCCTGCGTATCGATTTCGATGCGGCTCAGGCACGGCAGAATGTACGACTTCTCGCCATGCACGAGATGACTGCGATTGAGTTTCGTCGCGATATTGACCGTCAGTTTCAGACTGCGCCATGCCGGCTCGATGCGCATGCGGTCCGGCACCGAACGCACGAGATTGCCGCCGAGATTGATGACCGCGCTGACCTTGCCCTCGAGCATCGCCTCAAAGGTCTCGATGATGTTCATGCCCTTCTCGCGAGGCGGCTCGAATCCGAACTGACTTGCGAGCTTGTCGAGCGGCGCGAGTTCCGGCTTCTCGGTGATGCCCACCGTGCGTTGGCCCTGCACGTTCGAATGCCCGCGCACCGGCGACGGCCCCGCACCTGGCTTCCCGACATTGCCGCGCAGGAAGAGCAGATTGCACAGCATGCGCACGTTCTGCACGCCCTGCCTGTGCTGTGTGATCCCCATGCCGTAATGCGCCATCACCGCGTTCGCACGCATGTATTCCGCGGCCGCGGCTTCGAGGTCCGCGCGCCGCAGTCCTGAGACGCGTTCGATCTCGCTCCAGGCCGCGGCGCGCACATAGTTCGCGAAGGCTGCGAATCCCACGGTGTGCGTGTCGATGAAATCGACATCGAGCACACGCGGCTCGCCGCGTTCCCGGGCGCGATCGTCGGCGTCGATGACAAACTTGCAGATGCCGAGTAACGCCGCCGTGTCGCCGCCCGTCTTCACCTGATGATATTGCGTGCTGATCAGCGTATGCGCAGGCGTCATCATCTCGACCGCCGATTGTGGATTGCTGAACCTCAGCAATCCCGGCTCGCGCAACGGATTGAACGTGATGATCGGCACGCCGCGCTTTCTGGCTTCCTGTACCGGATGCAGCATGCGCGGGCTATTAGTGCCGACGTTCTGCCCGAAGAAGAACATGAGGTCGGTCTTCTCGAAGTCTTCGAGTCTCACGGTGCCGACGCCCACGCCGATCGCTTCCTTCAGTCCGACGCTCGTGCTCTCGTGACACATGTTCGAGCTATCGGGCAGATTATTGGTGCCGTACATGCGTGCGAAAAGCTGGTACATGTATGACGTTTCCAGCGATGCGCGCCCCGAGGCATAAAACGCGACGCCCTTGGGGTCGAACCTGCGCAACTCGCGGCCGATGTCCTCGAAGGCTTCTTCCCAGCTGACGCTCACGTACTTGTCGGTGGCGGCGTCGTAGCGCAATGGCTCGGTGAGACGCCCGGCGTCTTCGAGATCGTGGTCGTGCCACGCACTGAGTTCCGTCACCGTGTGAAGCTCGAAGAACTGCGGCGTCATGCGCTTAGCGGTGAGATCCCAGGCGGTCGCCTTCGCGCCGCTTTCGCAGAATTCGAAGGTATGAGGATCGGCGGGCTTCGCCCACGAACAGCTCACGCATGCGAAGCCTTCAGGCTTGTTTTGCTTGAGCAACACCGTGCTGACCTTGAGCGGCACCTTCGCGTGGATAACTGCACCCGCGACCGCTCTTAGCGATCCCCATCCGCCCGACGAATACGGGTACGCGGCGTTCTTGCGAACGGCGTCGTCTGATTCGGCCATGTCTTTGCCTCGCGCGCTTTCGATGAATTTTGCCTAACGCGCAAGCAAGCCGCATGCCCTTTAGCACGGCTTTCAACAGCACCTAGCCGGCGCTATTCGCGAGACTTGTTCGGTTCGTCGACTCGGCCCAGATGGCTTAATTATTGCGACGAGGTTGAGGATACCTTGCCATCTGATCATGTCGGCCCTTCTACAATATCGCGCACAGTACCGCTTATGCGCTTTTGCCGGCTGCGCCGCTGAGCTCCGGCTAAAGGAGTGGGACGTGCTCGAAGAAGCATTCTGTTTCCTCGTGATCAGAGGCATCGCCCGCCTGCCCCTTACGGGCGCGATGGTCGACGTCGATGGCGCTGCCTACTCCGTCGTGCTGCTAGGGCTCGGACTTTGTACAAGCGTGACTTTCGACGCCGGCCTGTCGAGGACGTTCGCGGCGTCCGTTGTTTGGGGCATCGCCAATGCGCCTGGCATCGATGGGCGTTCGGTGCGGGCGTCGTAATCCTCGCGATTAGGCTAAGCAGGCACTCAGGGGTGGAGGGGTTTTTCGCGCTCCGATTGATGGCGTTCAGTTACGGATATGCGTTCATCGCCTTATTTGCCGCGGGCTTAGCATTAACGCGCGAAGAACTGAAGGCAGCAGGAGACAAGGCGCGAACCGAAGCGCTCGAAACGGTGGAACGCGGCAAGCGCGCGGAAGCGCGCGAAGGATCCTGACCTCGCGCATGCTTACATGGCCGAGATGATTGTGGCCTGTGCGGTTGGTTTCGAGCGCCTGGTCGAGTTCGCGCTGATGCTACCCACGCCCGACTTTTTCCAAAGCACCGAGCCGGAAGAATACCGTCTTCCAGGACCCTCGTGAGCGACCAGCCAAAGCGCTTTCGTACGTTGCGGCTACCGCAGTAGCCGCGGAGCCCGCGTAAATGGTCGGCTCTGCCGGGACATCGAAGTGCCTTTGCGCTTGCCTCTCTTTGCCGAGTGCGGCCCCGCTCTTTCAAGCGTCCTGGCGTCGTCCCTGAACATGAGCGTCTTCTCAAATCGCCGGGAGTTACTGATTACCGGCCACGAAACGATCGTACCTAAGACACTGCGTTTATCGCCTCGGCAGCTTCGCTGCATAGTTGCAGCGGAAAGGCGGTCAGCTCCGTCGCCTCGAGTCATCGTGATGGGCGCCCTTCGTGAACATGAAGAGGCTCGCGCCCGCCGCTGCGATCGCGAAGCGCCTCGGATTCGCCTTCACTGCATCGATTAGCTTTGCGATTCCTGGCAACCCGATCGGCGCAACGCGCCGGCCGGCTTGCACCGCGGGCGCGGACACGATCGCATGTGCGACAGCGGGCGCACCTTGCGCACGCGCGCTCACGGGTACGTTGATCGGCGCCGCATGAGGCGCGCGCTCCTCGCGCGATGCCTGCGCTTCTCCATCCCGCGCTTCGCCTTTCCGCACATCGCCTTCACGGGCTTCGACTCTCGTCGCAGCGGCTTCGGCGCCGACCAGCATCATACGGCGGCGAAATATAGCCACATCAACAGCACAGCGAGCGAGCCGGCCGCGCCGAACGCGCTCGCCGTGCCAGCATGTGCGAGATACAACGCGAACAGCCTCTTGCCGACGGAAAACAACACCGCAGAGATGACACCGCCCACGAGCGCATCGCGCCACGGTACGTGACCATCTGGAAGATACTTCAACAGCGAGGCGAACGCGCCCGAAAGAATCACCAGGCCCAGCAAGAGTTGCACGATTTCGCCGATGACGACGAGCGGCGAATCACCGAACACCCACTGCCCGCGGCCTGCACGGCGGTGTCCAGCACGAGCGACACGATCAGCAGAAAGGCGACGCCCATAACGAGGCCGAACGAGACCAACCGCACCTTGACGAGCGTGGGCGGCCCCCGACTTCCGCTCGTTGGGCGTCGGCCATATGATGGAAAGCGCCGTGTTCAACGACGAGAACGTCGCGGACGCGCCCACCGCCAGCACCACGAACGAAATCACGGCCGCGATGCCGCTGCCCCCGCTGCAATGCGCATGCGAGACGATTGTTTGAATGCTTTCGGCGGCGTCCTTCCCAAGCATCCCGCCAATCTGATGAAAAAGCTGCCCGCGAGCGGCCTCCGCGCCGAAAACGAGGCCGGCGACAGCGGTCACCATGACGAGCGTCGGCGCGAGCGAAAACGCGGAATAAAACGCGATGCTCGCGGCCATCGGTGCGGCGCGATGAGCGCCAAAACGTTTGAATGTGCGGGCGGAAGGCCCGGCCCGTCAGCGATTTGGCGTTCGTGACTGTCTCCGTACCCGTGCGTTGGGTTCGAGGCATCGACGATGCCCGCCGCCGGAAGCAGTGCAATCGCATGGCACACGCGTTGCTGATTCGCATTCAGGCCGATGTGACGGATTCGCTCCGGACAGCGGCCTTTCATTCCACGACGCGGCTTCCCTCCGCGATACGCCAGTGCGATGTCTTCACACTGAGGCTCGTAGCAGCATGACCGTAAGCGACGCTTTTCGAGGTCCTCTTGGTCGCCGCGAGCAAAACCGTTCAACCTTGATATTTCGCGCCAAACCCGTGAAGGGTTTCGTGTGCCCGAAGAGGAGTCGTCCAAATGTTCGTTCACAACAAGCGTCTGCAATACACCGTGCGCGTGAGTGCGCCCAATCCAGGTCTTGCCAATCTGCTGCTCGAGCAGTTCGGCGGTCCGCAGGGCGAATTGGCGGCCGCGTGCCGGTACTTCACGCAAGCCGTCGGGGAAGATGATCCGGGCCGCAAAGACCTGTTGTTCGATATCGCCACCGAGGAACTCAGTCATCTCGAAGTAATCGGTTCGATCGTCGCGATGCTGAACAAGGGCGCGAAGGGCCAGCTCGCGGAAGCGGTGGAGTCGGAAGCCGAGTTGTATCGTTCTCTCACCGGCGGCGGCAACGACTCGCACACCACCGCGCTGCTCTATGGCGGCGGCCCTGCGCTCACGAACTCTGCAGGCGTGCCTTGGACCGCTGCTTATATCGACACCATAGGAGAGCCGACTGCCGACTTGCGCTCCAACATCGCCGCGGAGGCACGGGCGAAGATCGTCTACGAACGCCTCATTAACGTAACGGACGATCCGGGCATCAAGGAAGCGCTGGGCTTCCTGATGACGCGCGAAATTGCGCATCAGAAGTCGTTCGAAAAGGCGCTTCACTCGATTCAGCCAAACTTCCCGCAAGGCAAGCTGCCGGGGAAACCGGAGTTCACTAGCGTCTACTTCAACATGTCGAAGGGTAACGACGCGCGTGGTCCCTGGAACGAGGGTGGCGACTGGGAGTTCGTCGAAGACCCGCAACCGGCCGTCGACGGCGGAGACGGCACGGCCACCGTGACTGTGACTGAACGGGACGTGGAGGTGCTGCAGGCGATGGCATCGCGCACTGCTTCGGATCCATCGGCCGAGCCGACCACCGGAGCCGATCTGGGCGCAGGAAAAGCCAACGAGGTGTAAGACTGACCGGCGCTGCTGCAAATCGGGGCAGCGCCGGCCGAGTCGCTATCTCAATCCGGTTGATGCTCGGTCGAAGATTCTCGGAAAAGCGCCACAGCCGAAACTAGCTACGCCTGGAACCCGTTCCGCGATAACTGTTCTGCGGAGCGCCACAATCATCATGAGTACCGCGAGCGTCCACCTGATACCCAAATGCGCGATCTGGACGCGCAGAAAAAAGTCGGTGTCTGACACGCCGCGTGTGCTCGTCGTTGACGACTACGCGGATACGGCCGACGCCATCAGCATGGTGCTCGCCATCTGCGGCTTCGATGCTCATGCGGTCTACGGCGGTCGCCCTGCGATCGACGCGACCGCGCGATGGAAGCCCGAAGTCGTTCTATTGGATATCTGGATGCCCGATATGTCGGGGCTGGAAGTCGCGGCCCGCCTCCGTGCGGACGAGAACACATCGGGCATCATCCTGATCGCGCATTCCGCAGCGGCGAGCGAGTCGGATATGCAGCGCGCGAAGCGCACGGGATTCGACGCGTTTTGCGTGAAGCCGATGGATGCATCGACTTTTGCGCCATTGCTGCGTCACTTCTTGACCGGACCCGTCAGTTGACGACGTCGAACCGGAACTCGCGTTCCTCACTTGAGAATCCGCTGCCAGTAGGGCAACGCAGCACCGCATGCCCGCAAGGACGAACGATCAAGGGCGGCGTAAGCGGTACGTGCATTGCTGAGTGGAAGCACCGCTCACGCTCAAGGGATGCAGATCATGAAAGCGCTCATCTGGCAAGGCAAGAAGGACATTCGCTACGAGACGGTGCCCGACCCGCGCATCGAGCATCCGCGCGACGCCATTATCAAGGTCTCGACGTGCGCGATTTGCGGTTCGGACCTACACCTATTCGACGGCTTCATGCCCGGAATGAAGTCTGGCGATGTGATGGGGCACGAATTTATGGGCGAAGTCGTTGAGGTCGGCAGTGAAAATTCGGCGCTCAAAATTGGCGAGCGCGTGGTTGTGCCGTTCACCATCATCTGTGGTGAGTGCGATCAGTGCAAGCGCGGCAACTTCTCTGTGTGCGAACGCAGCAACCGCAACAAGGACGATGCAGAGAAGCTCTTCGGCCATACGACGGCCGGCCTTTTCGGCTATACGCACCTTACGGGCGGTTACCCCGGCGGCCAAGCCGAATACGTGCGCGTTCCGTTTGCGGACAAGACCCACGTCAAGATTCCCGACGGCCTCAGCGACGAACAAGTGCTCTTTCTTGGCGACATTTTTCCGACCGGCTGGCAGGCAGCCGTGCAATGCGAGATCGAACCGACCGACACGGTCGCAATCTGGGGCGCGGGCCCTGTCGGACAGATGGCTGTGCGCAGCGCCGTTCTGCTCGGGGCGAAGCAGGTCGTCGTGATCGATCGCGTGCCCGAACGATTGGCGATGGCGCGCGCCGCTGGCGCCGTCACGATCGACTTCAAGGAAGAAAGTGTGCTCGATCGCCTCAAGGATCTCACGCAAGGCAAGGGCCCCGAAAAGTGCATCGATGCCGTTGGCATGGAGTCGCATGCGACGCGTTCCTTCGATGCGCTTTACGATCGCGCGAAGCAGGCTGTGATGCTTGAGACCGACCGACCGCACGTGCTGCGCGAGATGATTTATGTGTGCCGTCCAGCGGGCACGCTCTCAGTGCCCGGCGTCTATGGCGGATTGATCGACAAGATCCCGTTCGGCGCTGCAATGAACAAGGGGCTTACGTGGCGGATGGGCCAGACGCACGTGAACCGCTGGACCGACGACCTGCTGCGCCGCATCCAGGAAGGCCAGATCGACCCGTCCTTCGTCATCACCCATCGTGTTTCGCTCGCCGATGGGCCCGAAATGTATAAGACATTCCGTGACAAGGAGGATGGCTGCATCAAGGTCGTGCTCAAACCATGAAGGTCGCGCACTAGCGCGGCACACCGTAGCGCAACGCTGCGTAGCAAACCACCGACGGGACTCTCATGCTGGTGATTTCACCTCATCTCGACGACGCCGTCTTCAGCTGCGGCGCGGCGCTCGCGGCATTGCCCGGCGCCGTGGTCTGCACGGTCTTCGCAGGCGCGCCGCGTGAGGCGCTTGTGACGGACTGGGGCACGCAATCCGGCGCCGCAAACGCGCACCAGGCGATGCATGCGCGCCGCGCCGAAGATGCCGCCGCGCTGGACGCGCTCGACGCGCGCCCCCTTCATCTCGACCTTCTCGATTCCCAGTGCGCGGGAGACGTCAGCACAACATCCGATGAAATCGCATCGGCGTTGATCGGCGGGATCCGCAAGAACGCGTTCCGGACACTTCTGATTCCGCTGGGTCTCTTTCATTGCGATCATTACCTCGTGCACGCCGCGTGCCGCAGCGCGTGGCGCGCCGAACCGATGCCGACGTGTTCAGCTTACGAAGATGCGCTCTATCGGCGCATGCGCGGACTCGTTCAGGTGCGCCTTGACGAGTTAGCACAGGACGGCATCACCCCGACGCCCGTCTTCGAGGCCCATCGACGCGGACGCGCTCGTACGCAACCTCGCAGCGAAGCAACAGGCGGTAAGCCGCTATGCGAGCCAACTCCGGGCGTTCGGACCGAACGGCTATGACGACGTCTTCGCGCCCGAGCGCTTCGGGACACTTCAACGTACGCGCCATGACCGCTGACCGAGCCGTGCGTTCCGAGGAGAAGCCCGCGCGACTCACGGTTGTCGTGCTCACCTTTAACCGTGTCGATCAGGTTCTCGACACCCTCGCAAAACTTGCCGCGCTGCCCGATCGCTTCGACATCGTGGCGGTCGACAATGCCTCCACGGACGGGACGGCTGCGCGCATCGCTGCGGCCTTTCCCTGCATTACGCTCGTCGTCGCGCCGGCTAATCTCGGCGCATCCGGGCGCAATCTCGGTGTCGCGCATGTCAGCACCGAATACGTTGCATTCTGCGACGATGACGCCTGGTGAGCCCCCGGCTCCCTCTCGCGCGCGGTCGAGATACTCGATGCCGCACCGCGCGTCGCAGTGTTGAATGCGCGCATCCTCGTCGGCGCACAGGCCGCACCCGATGAGACCTGCGAGCGCATGCGCGAAAGCCCGCTACGCAGCGAGGTGCTGCCGGCACCTGCCCTGATCGGTTATATCGCGTACGCGTGCGTATTTCGCACGAACGTCTTCCGACACGTGGGCGGTTACGAGGCGAGGCTTTTCATCCGCGGAGAGGAAACGCTCGTTGCTCTTGATGTGCTATCGGCGGGCCATGAGATCATATATATATAGACGAATTGATCGTTCACCACCACCCGTCTCCAATCCGCGACAGCCCGCAGCGCCGCAGACTCCTTGCGCGCAATGCAGCGTGGGTGGCATGGATGCGTCTTCCGCTGGTCGAAGCGCTGCGGGAAACGCGCAACGCCTTTCGCATCATCCGCATGGAACACTCAACGTCGCAGAGCAACACGTCGGGCCATTGCGCGCTCGGCAATGCGCGAAGCCTGGCGAACGCATCATCGCCCGATGCGCACAGGACCACATGCGCGCCGACTGACTCGAGCAGACCTTCAAGCGCGTCGCGCGCTTCTTCCTGATCGTCGAGCACCATCACCGTGACGCCCTTGAGTGCGTCGTCGTGCGAAGCTTCGGGAGCGGCCGTTTCGTCGGGCACCGGGCGTAAGGGCATCGTTGCGACATAGGCGACGTGCTTGTCGATGTAGCGCACCTCAAGGCTTCCTCCCGTCTCGGTCAATGCGTTCTCGAGACGCCGCACTTGCTGCTGCGAAAGATCGGCGGGATCGGGTCGCTGCCCCATCACCGTGAGACTGGCGTGATTGCCCTCGCGGAACACGCGCAACTCGATACGCTCGCTGCGCATCGCCGCGCTCATCTGCGCGCGGCACAGTTCGGCGACGACCTGCTGCAACACGCTCGCATCGCCGGACACGCGCAAGCCCGGCTCGGCGATAACGGTATAAAGGTTCACGCCGCGCGCCGCGATCTCTTCATGCAGCGCATCAATGACGCCCGCGACGAGTGCATCGAGCCCGACCGCCTGCGCGGAGACCTTGCGCTGCGCATGCTCGAGCTCACCCTGCTGCCATTGCAGCGACCACATGCGTGCGTACACGCCCTCGCGCGCGAGCAGTTCGTCGTGCTGTCCCTGCTCGACGATACGCCCATGCTCCATCACGAGCGTCCAGTCGGCATCCACAACCGTCGAGAGGCGATGCGCGATGACGATCGACGTGCGTCCCTTCGCGAGACGATCCAGCTCGGTCTGGATCGCGCGTTCAGAACGCGTATCGAGCGCGGAGGTGGCTTCGTCGAACACTATGATGCGCGGGTCCTTCAAAATCGCGCGCGCGATCGCGATGCGTTGCCGTTCGCCACCCGAGAGCCGCACGCCGCGCTCGCCGACGCGCGTGTCGTAGTGATCCGGCAAGTGCTCGATGAAGCCATCGAGCTGTGCGGCGCGCGCGGCCTGTACGATCTCCGCGCGCGTGGCATCGGGGCGGCCATAAGCGATGTTGTAGGCGATCGTATCGTTGAAGAGGTCCGTGTCCTGTGGCACGATGCCGATGGTCGCGCGCATGCTGTTCTGCGTGACGTGCGCGAGGTCTTGTCCGTCGATCCGTATCGCGCCCGCGCTCGGCTCGTAGAGCCTGAAGAGCAGCTTCACGAGCGTCGACTTGCCCGAGCCGCTGCCCCCAACCACCGCGAGCTTCTTGCCCGGATGCGCGCAAAAATCGACATCGCGCACGATTTGCCGCGCCGGATCGTAACCGAACTCGACGTGATCGAACTCGATTTCGCCTGCTGTCACGACGAGTGGTTGCGCGCCGGTCTCGTCCACATCTTCACGCCCGCGACCGCGCGAGAGAAGAATCATGAACATGCGCTCGACGTTCACGATCGCGTCGTTGGTCTCGCGAAATACGAAGCCGAGCGTGTTGAGCGGGTTGCATACCTGCACGATATAGGCGTTCACAAGCACCAGATCGCCGACGCTCATCGTGCCCGCGACGACCTGTTGCGCCGCGCGCAGCATCACGGCCGCAATGCCGACGGCGATGATCGTGCTCTGTCCCACGTGCAGCAGCGTGAGCGCGCGTTGATTGGCGACCCGCGCATGCACCCATTCGTTTAGCACGCTTGTGAGCCTGCTCGTTTCGATGCGCTCGCTCGCGAAGAACTTGACGGTTTCATAGTTGAGCAGACTATCAACGAGGCGACTATCGGACTGGGCCTCAAGCCTGTTGACCGCGCGTTGAAAGCGCATGCGATAACGCGTGAAGATGAGCGTCCATACCGAATACAGCACAAACGTCACCGTAATGATCACCATGAATTCGATCGCGTAACTGCTCATCATCACGGCAACGACCGTGCTGATTTCGATCATCACCGGCACGATGGTGAAGAACGCAGTGCCGAGTAAAAAACCGACACCGTCCGCACCTTTTTGCACGTCTCGCACGACCGCGCCGGTTTCGCGCTGCGCATGAAAGCGCGCGCCCAACGCATGAAGATGCGCGAACGTTCGCTCTGCAAACGACGCCACGGTCCGCTGAGTGACGATGCTGAAGACTACGTCGCGTGCTTCGTTCAGCAGATCGCCGAGATAGCGCAACTAGACGTAGGCGAGAACCAGGAAGACGGGAAAGACGACGGTCGTTGCGGGATGACTGAACTCGTCGATGACGCGCTTAAGCATCAACGGAACCGACACGACCGCGAGCCGCGCGCTGATCATCAGGACAATGGCGGCGGCGGTCTTATAACGCCACGCCCACACCGCGCGGCACAGGTCGGCGACGATGCGGCGGCGCACGCGCGTGCGCTCGGCATCGGAGGACACGCCCGGCGTCACTCCTTCCGGTCCTTGCGCTTACGGGCGTCATGTGTTGACGATGCGCCCTGGGCGCCGTTCTTTTTCTGAACGCGCTGTTCCTCGATGCGGCTTAACGTGGCAGGGTCCGTTCCGGATTGTCCGGCAGCGCCCGCCCCGCCCGCGACGCCGGCGGATTTGCCCGTATTGCCCGGCGGCGCGCCAGTCTCCCGCGCCCATGCGCTTGTCACACATGTCATGCAAGCGCACGCGAATGCGACGATCGTTCGAAGTCGAAGATTGCGATTCATCTGGCTCTTCCGTTTGCGCGAGTGCTTCGATATTCTAGTCGTCAACAGTCATGCGCGCGCCAGAATGCGTTATCCCATTGGGGGGCTTCACGATGACATGGCGCGGCTTCGTTTAAGATATCGCGCGATGAACGTGCGCGTTTCATCGCGAGCGAAACGCACGGCCACGCTTTCGCCGCTGACCATTTCGACGATACCTTCGCCATAGCGACGCACGACGACTCGTTCGCCTCGTTCGAATGTTGGCACCGTGCGTTTGGGCTTTGTCTCTTCTTTCTTACGGGCGTGTTCCAAAAGCTCGCGCGGGCTCTCGATCACTTCCGGTGGATGCAGGCAGTTATCGCATACGCCACATGTCTTTCCGCCGAGTTCGTCATCGGGCGGGGCGTAATGCACGTCCGATGATGAGTCCGCGTTGTGCGCGAAGTATTCGAGCAAAATGCGCCAGCGACATTGAGCGCTTTGCGCATAACAGATCATGCGTTCCAGCACGGCCCGGTCTTGCTCGGCGCGCGCTATATAGGCGTGCGATGCATCGCCGAGTTTCGCGTCGGCCTTGCTGCCGTCCTCATCGATTAGCTTCATACCACCGTGGCGCGTGCGGCGCGTCATGCCGATATCGTGGAGCAGGGTTGCCGCGACGCGCAGCTTGTTCGCGCCCACGTCGGGCAATGCGTCACGCAGGCGCTCGAGCGGCTTCTCCAGCGTCTTGCTGCTCGTTTCGTTCGCGAGTTCACGCACCGTCCGCGCAACGCGTTCGATGGTCTGCGCACTCGGATAGCGGCCGCTCAGGAAAAACTGCTGCACCTGCTTGTCCTTCAGTTCGAACAGCAACGTGCAGCGCGCCGGCTCGCCGTCGCGTCCGCCGCGGCCCGCTTCCTGATAATACGCATCGAGACTGCCGGGCATCTGTGCATGGATCACGAAGCGGATATCGGGCTTGTCGATGCCCATGCCGAACGCGTTGGTCGCGACCATCACACGCGCGCGGTCTTCCATGAAGGCGTCCTGCGACGCGGATCGCGCGCTCGCCGCGAGCTTGCCGTGATAGCGCTCCGCTGCAACGCCCGCTTCGATCAGGGACGCATGAAGCGCCTCGCATTCCGCGACGGTCGCACAATAGACGATGCCGCTACCCTTCTCGCTGCACGCCAACTCTACGACACGCTTGCGCTTATCCTCGGGGTTCGTCATTTGTTCGACGGCGAATCGCAAATTGTCGCGATAGACACCTGTATGAATGACATTGGCCGCCCGCATCTGAAGCTCGCGCGTGATATCGGTCATGACCGCAGGCGTCGCGGTTGCGGTGAGTGCGAGTATTGGCGGGCGGCCCAACAACTTTATCGCCTGAATCAGTTCGACATACGCGGGACGAAAGTCGTGCCCCCACTGCGAAATGCAATGCGCCTCGTCGATGACGACGAGCGCGATCTCAGGTACATCCAGCGACTTGAGCTGCGCGACGAACTCCGGGTCGACAAGACGTTCCGGTGTAACGAACAGCATGCGCAGCGCGTGCCTGGCGAGCGCGTCCATTGCATCATGCAACTCGCTCGCGGACAGCGCGCTGTTGAGCACGGCATTCGCAATGCCGGCTTCGGTCAACTTCGTCGCCTGATCGCGCATGAGCGATATGAGCGGCGATACGATGAGCGTCATGCCTTCGAATTGCAGCGCGGGCAGTTGGTAACATAGCGACTTGCCCGCACCGGTCGGCATGACAGCCAAGGTATCGTGCCCGTCCATCACGCTGCTGATGACGTCCTCCTGCCCTGCTCGCAGATTCGGAAATCCGAAAACCCGGCGCAATGCATTTTCCATTTCCCGGTCGAGCGCCTTGCGCACGGGCTTCATAGTCGGATGCGTATGAGTCGATCGTTTGAGGTTGTATTGGGCGTGCACCAGACGAACAGACGCGTTCCGCTCGCAATAGTGGCAGCGGAAGTCCGATTCTTACGATGTGTTTCAAATTGTGCTTTCCGGTCGCTCAGTCCCGTCCGCGGTGGCATTGTTCGGAGGGACGCCTTTCCCGTCTTCTGCGCTGATCGACGCTATTGCCTGCTCCCAAAACTCTTCCGCGCGTCCCTCGGGGGAGCGCTCCCGCTCCCATATCTCATAGGCGCGGCGGCGAATGCGGTCTAGCTCTTTCTGTTCATCCATGACCATCTCCCAGTGATGCGGCAACGTCGCCGCCGGATCGGAGCTTGCACACTAATGGCGCAACCATCGTGCCGCGCGCGTTAGCGGCGCTCGTTTTTCGGAGAGAAGATCTTGGGGATTCAGGTTAGTGCGCTTGGCCGCGCTCTCGTTTTTGTGAGACTACTGCAACGCCCAATGCGACAGGCGAGCCTGCCCATCGAGTGACGGCGCTCGCAAACGCAACGAACGCCCGTGCGACGGGATGCGCCCCTACGTTCCCGGACTCGACGACGCGGGCGCGGTGTCCATCGCTCTGAATCGGGCAGCGCGTTTCGTTGAGTCTTATTCGAGGTCTTGAAAGAGGTCGTGCCGCGAATTTATTAACTGCAACTTTCGAAGGGAATCCGGAAACACCGGATTCACAAACTTGAGCGTCATCCGATCCGATTTCCTGGTCCCTGCATAGCGTGGCCGGGGGCGTCACCCCCTCGTGTGCAGCAGCGATCACGCGCCGTACAAATAGTCCTTCGGACCTTTCGGATTCGCGTTGACCTCGCTGCGCACAACACCTTCGCGTGCGGCGTGCCGATGACGACTTAGTCATACACCGACGGAGCGTCCGCGAGCTTGCGTCGAGATGCGGATCGTTGCCGTCTATTCCGGCGGCGAGATCGGCCAACTGCTGAGGTACTGCGCTTCAAAAGCAGCTGACCCGATTCGCGCAGATGTAGCGCAATCATGATGCGCGTTTCGTGCAAGCCCTGCACTGCCGGGACTCTTTGTGAAGCAAAAAACAAAAAATCGGCAGGCCCGCACTTTGCTTTAAATGGTAGACATTATTCAAACGGAGAACGCGATGCCTACGCCTCCCACACAAGCTGGAACTGCCATCCCCCGGTCCGCGCAAACTGACGACGCCATCGAATTCCTGATGGACGATCATCGCGCAGTTCAGAAGCTGTTCGATGCGTTCGAAAAAGCGAAGGACGACGATCTCGATGCGAAATCCACACTCGTCCAACGCGCTTGCGAAGAACTCACCGTTCACGCGATGATCGAGGAGGAGCTCCTGTATCCGGCCGCGCAGGAAGCGCTGGACGAAGGCGATCGGCCCGATGTCGAAGAAGCGTATGTCGAACACTATCTCGTGAAGGTGCTGATCGACAAGTTCACGACACTAAAGGCGGGCGAGCCCGGCTTCGATGCGACCTTCAGGGTGATGAGCGAGATCGTTCAACATCACATCGAAGAAGAAGAGTCGGATCTGTTCCCTAAACTGCGAAAGTCCGGCGCCGACCTGAACGCGCTCGGCAAGAAGCTTATCCGGCGCAAGGAAGAACTAGATGCGAAGATCCCGAAGGACGCGGGCGATAACACGATGCGCCTGCATTGAACAACTTCGCCGTCAGTCACCCCCGCAGCGCGTCGAACACGCCGGCGACGCCCGGTGTGCTAACAGGCTCAACCTGGCGCCGACCGCTGTCTGAACCGTACGCAACACCAAGAATGGCAACGCCGACGAGAGCGAGCGCAATCACTCGGCGTTTAGCGGTATCGGCCATAGCGATCTATGGGGAAGCAACTTAAAGCAGTCGTCGCAACTTTTGGGATGAAAGCGAAGAAGCTGTTGTTGATATGCTTTCCCGTGCGAGACAGCGTTTCTACACGTGTGCCTCACCCCTATCGTCATGACGCTTCACGAGCCACCTTGCGTTCATGGAAGGTATCGCTCGAAAAGCGGGTTTGGCAAAGAGATACCCCTGCATCAGCGTCACGCCGTTGTCAGCGAAAAAATTGCGTTCGGCCAAGGTCTCAATCCCCTCGGCAATTACGCGGATCTCGAGATCATGGCACATCGCGAGGACCCCACGCACGATGCTCTGTCGAACCGGATCGCTGTCTACGCCTCGCACCAGTTCCATGTCAAGTTTGATGAGATCTGGCTGGAAATCGGCGAGCAAGGTAAGCCCTGAGTAACCGGCCCCAAAGTCGTCTATTGCCGTCTGGAAGCCGAAGCGCCGGTACGCACGAAAGATGTCGACCAAGTGTCGACGACTGATGATATTTTCGCCCTCCACCGTCTCAAATATGATGCGATGACTGGAAAAATTATATTTTTCCGCGGCCTCAAGGGTGCTTCGGATGCATGCCTCTGGCTGATACACAGCGTTTGGCATAAAGTTGATCGACAAAAATCCGCTCATCTGCAATGCCGCGGCCTGTGCTATCGCGTTGGTACGGCAGCGTTGGTCGAAATGATATCGGTTGGCGTCGTCAACCTGGGCTAGGATCGAGCTCGCCGACTCTCCATTTGGGCCGCGAACCAATGCTTCATGGGCGTAGGGCGCGCCGACGCTCGTATCAATGATGGGTTGAAATGCAAACGCCATTTCGATGCTCCGCTCGGGCGTACTGCGACACCCCTGGCATCGCTGCGCCCCATCAATGGATCGGGGAAGATTTTGTTCTCGGTCGATTTTGGTCATGTTGCAGTACTCAGGCAGTCGTCGGAAGAAACCGGCCCATGTGTTATCGGCGGCTC
This sequence comes from Caballeronia megalochromosomata, assembly GCA_001580565.1. Taxonomy (GTDB): domain Bacteria; phylum Pseudomonadota; class Gammaproteobacteria; order Burkholderiales; family Burkholderiaceae; genus Caballeronia; species Caballeronia megalochromosomata. Next base: position 140,167 of record LRBF01000131.1, read on the forward strand.
TGTCACAGGGCTTGAGGGAACAGCTCAAGAAGCTTACCAATTCGCACCCGCATTCACTTCGTCTCATGCGCTCGCTTCAATCACCCCTCCTCGGATCGGCAGCAGGTATAGGGGCCTCAGTTCCCTAGCCATATTTCGCCCATTGAAGGACCATCACGTGAAGCACGTTCCAATCCCGTCGAGTTCGTGATAAGCGCGGCAGAGGAACCGGGGTCTGCGAGGTGTAGAGAGGTCCGGCGACTCGACAGAGCAAGAAAAACACGGAGCACCGACGCGTCACTTGTGCCGAAAGCGGAAGGTATCCGGGCGCAAGCCTGACGCGAAGCCCTCAAGCGGCGGGATTCGGCATTTGGAGCGCCGCGTCCCATTCCGCCCGGTATTTCGGATACTTTGCCGTATCCACCTGTTTCGCGTCCGACCTGTAACCGACCGTCTGTGCTGTGGGATCGGCTTCGGAAACCTCTGGAGGCGCCGACCGCGACACTTCCGGAAGCACGACGGACGAGGTGAGCGTGGCAGCAACGAGCATGAAACGACGACGGGAGGCGCGCACGTGGAAGCTCCTTTTCGTACATGTCGATCGGGACATCAGGACGACACAGCGTTCCGCGTTGGAATCTGTGGACTTAGCGTCTGTCAGGACGAATCCATGATGCCAGGGCGAGTCAGTTGGCTATTGACGTTCGTCAAGTGCAGCTATGCGGCGCGGAGAAAGCTTACCGCCCTGTGACACGTCCACCTCCCTTTTCTCGGTCTCTAATCAGGCGACGCCGCTTCCGAACATAGCCCTGGGTATGTGCTCAAGTGCCTGACGGAGATCGCGCGGCGCGTCGGAGTCGCCCGGCTGCCTGTTTCATTAGCCGGATCATGCATGGCCAAGACTGCTACGAGCTACAACTGAGAACGCTCAAGTCGACTCATGGTTGAGCCACATCAGCAGCTTGCTCGAAGATTGGCGCACAAAGACCGAAAGGAGCAGCGCAAGTTCGATGCATGTATCGTGGTTGCGCTTCTGAAACGGATGGGGCTGAGTATGATGGCCAAGCTCGAAACAACGGTGTTCATTGTTGACGGCGCACCGCTGGTGGTCCGGCATTTGGTGGAACTCATTGAGTCGGCCGGACACGCTCGCGTCGTGGGATCGAGCGATAACGCTCGTGAAGCACTTACCGAGATACTTCATCGCTCGCCTTCTGTTGTGCTTCTCGACTTGCACTTGCGTGCTGGAAGCGGGATCGACCTGTAAGTTGGGCTGACAAGCGCAGGCTGTCGAGCAATAAAAATTGTTGCAACGAACTGCATCGAGCCGATGGCTCGTGCCGCGGCCTTGACGGCGGGCGCAGACTTCTTCTACGACAAAACCCTTGAGTTTCAAGAGGCCATTGCTCGAATCAACGCACCTGCGTGAACGAGCAGTACTGGACTTACTTGTTCCTGATTCGAGCCAACGGCGCGACGAGCGTGATCTGCACTCCAACGCCCGATTCGCTCTTAATGGCGAGCGTTCCTCCAAGCTGTGCAGCCCGTTCATGCATGCCCATCAAGCCGAATGCGTCGGCACGAGGGCTAGACGCGGGGAGGCCATCGCCATCATCGGCAATGGAGAGGCGACAGGAGCGGTCGTCCGTCGACAGATCGACGTTCACCTCGCTCGCGTTCGCGTGACGTGCGACGTTGGTTAGCGCTTCCTGCACGATTCGGTACAGAGAAATAGTCGTGAGTTCGCTGAAGCCATCAATGTCGCCATCAACCTTGAGCCCCACGCTGATCCCATGGCGTCGCTCAAAGCTCTCCACGAGCCATTCGAGGGCAGCTTCCAGGCCAAGATCATCGAGACCGGGTGGGCGGAGATCAGCGGCGATGCGGCGCAATGAGTCGGTCATCGCATCGATCTGGTCCGCGATTTCTTCACCTTGCAGTCCAAGCTTGGCCTGATGGACGGCGAGCGACATCTTCAGCGCTGAGAGGCACTGGCCCAGGTCGTCGTGAAGTTCGCGGGCGATCCGCTTCTGTTCGGCCCACGCGCTTGTTGGATGAGCGCAGACCGCAACTGTAGGCGCTCGAGTTCTTCGAGCCGTCGCCGTTCAGTCATGTCACGCGTGACTTTGGCAAATCCCATTATCGCGCCATCAGGACCGATGATGGCCGTGATGATGACGTGCGCCCAAAACCGGCTGCCGTCCTTGCGCACGCGCCACCCTTCATCTTCGACGTGTCCGCGCGAACGCGCTATAGCCAACAGATGCTCGGGTTTTCCGCTGGCGATGTCCTCGTCGGCATAAAAGAGCGAAAAATGGCGGCCGACGACTTCGGCCGACGCGTAGCCCTTAATGCGCTCGGCGCCCGGATTCCATGTTTGGACGCATCCGGAGGCGTCGAGCATGAAAATCGCATAGTCTTGCACCGCCTCAATCAGCAATTGATAGCGATGCTCGATGTCAACCGCGCTTTGGTTGAACCAACGGTCTGAAGAAGCGGAGGGCAATTTCGTCGGTTGCATAGGGTGCTCGCAACATCCGGCTCAGCACTTCGTTCGCGCCACAGCCTGACGCACTACCGGCGGTGCACGTCTCCTCGCGGTCGAGCACTTCAACGGGAGGCCGAGCTTCGAGAAACAGTGCGTTTGAAGTGACGATCGACGCTCCCCTCTACTAGCGTAGGTGAACAAATCTGCAACTGCCACTCCCTTCGCGAGTGCATAGGCAATATTTGCCGTGCCCCTCCAATTCACTGCCCATGAGCGTCCGCGGTGAAGTGCGTCAACGCCCTTGGCGGCGCGTAGCGCGCAGAGCGGCAGGTATCAAGCAGCGTGCTGGAAAGGCGGCAAGGGCAGTTCATCGCCATCGATGAACGCTGTTGCGCACCGAAGCGCGAAGCCATGCGCCCCGTCTTCGTTGGCGAACACCCCGAGCTGCCCGAGGGAAGTGGCGTGACCATCCTCTTCGAAGATGGAGGCCGTCGCGATGAAAGTGGTGCCGGCGCGCGTGACACCGGTTTGGAAGGCTGCCCCACGGTGATAAAGGATCATGGTTCTGGCTCGTCGGAATGGGTTGTGACAACCGACTGGCGGACCGCCAGTCTAGGCCGGTTTCCGCTGTGTGAGTGCCTCGTCGGCCATAGCTGCTGTTACTCGAACGTCGGAGCTTGCCGGCAATCGATGGCGGCCATGCCGTAACCGAGCGCATACCGGACTGCCGATCGCGCTAGGAAACTTACGCAGAAGCGTGCTGCTGCGTTGAGCCCGGCTCGGGGCGCGCATGACAAGGGTCGCGGAATACGCGTCGTGCTCAGAAGCGCGAGCGCGGTAAGGGTGTGCCCTTTATAGGTGACGTGGTTCACTTGATTCATCGATCTCTCAGGTTCTTTGGCCGCCGAGGCGCTCTTTGGCGCCGTTTTTTGGCGTAATGCAATGCTCGCGATGAAGGCAAAACGAAAGAAATACTGTCGACGCAACACCGAAATCGCGAGACCGCGTCATTCGAAACGGTCGTGCTCATCCTGTGCAACAAAAAATGAACACTGCGGTAAGGATAACTGCAGCCTATTTGTGTGATTAGCAAATATTTAAATTTTTTACTTTTCCGGAGCGAATGCATACAACGGACAATTAAGGAATTACCCTCAATTTTTGCTAGAAGATCAAACGCGCTCTGCACGGCCCCGCGGCCTCCCCTTTAGCTCACTTCATCAAATAGACGTTACGCACGAGCCCTCGGTACGGCGATAGGCGGACCGGGCCTGCTCTTATTTGCCGTGACGCGTATTCTCGACGCGCGCAAAAAAAGACCGGAGACATGCGAGCGACCGAACCGCCGAAAATAATTCTGCCCAAGTGATAGGCGCGAATCCCGTGCCGGACCACGCTGCCACTGCTCCTGATGGGCATGCCAGGCCGAGCGGAAATCCGCTGGGGGAACTCGCGGGCTCGGTCACGAATGACGTCGTGGCAAATGAGACCGACGCTCTCCTGCATACACGGCTGTCGGTCGCAGTTCGGTCAACCCAGCACGAGTAATTGACATACATCAACTGCGCTCACGGCTGGTGAGCGTAGTTTTGTTGGCGCAGTGCATGACCGGTGCCGCAGTCAATCCAACCATGCGTTGAGCTGCCGTTAGCACAGCGCAGGCCTCTCGAAGGACGTCCATGCGGCGGTCCCTCCCGAACCCCATGAAACCTCGGCGCTCCATCACCCTGAGGATTTACCGTCTCCCCTCCGGGAAATGGGCTGGGGTGTTGATTGCCGCCGATGGAAAGGAGCTGGGAAGGATTACGGGATGCGCGAATCCTGAAGAAGTCGAGCAGGCTGTAATGGATGAAGGTTTTTTCCCCAGCATATCGAGCTAGAAGCCACTATCCCGATTGGTGCCGGTCGCTTGCCAACAAAAGATTGATGGCTGGTCGGTCGCACAATCGGTTCCATCGGGCGGTCCGTTCGGGTTTGCGGCTGGACCTGATGAGCCCGCCCGCGGCGACTGGCCCGGCGGAGTGGGCTCCCTTACATCGCTTCGAGCGCGATAAGTGCATTCAGCGGCGGACAGTCGGGACCGCAGCGCGGAACATTCATATGCGTGACCGGCCACGCTGTGCCGGAGCGCCACTCAAGCGTTCCGCTCGGTCGATGTGGCGCGTCGAACTTCCTTCTTCTGGCGCGACTTTGTGTTTGTGCCGCCCTCCTCCATCTTGGAAATAATCGACGACACGAGCCGCTCACCACTCCCCGCTACGAGGGCTACGAGGATCGCGATTTTGTGGATATCCAATCCATGTGCGACAGAACTCAGTATTAGCCCAGACAGAACGGCGAGAGAAACGATCACCCCAGAGATGGCGCCAGCCACAATGCGTGACGCTGCTTCATACCGGTGAAGTCTCTCGCCCGCCGTGCCGTCAACTTTTAGCTTGCCGGTTCGGAGAATCACAGACAATAGCGCCCCTAGCGCGCCCGCCGGTGCGGACAAAACAACCCACAGCCCCGTGTCTCCGAGGTAGTGGCGAGCAAACCCGGTGTCATGTCCACCCATGTAACCGCCCCGAACGCGAGGAAAGGAACCGCGGAACCAAAACCGAGGACAGGTACCAGACTCGAGACTTCTCCTCAGTGCGGGCTTGGATGAAACTAGTGGCGTCCGAGATTCTCTTTTTAGCGCCAGCATAGTCGCGCTGAAGTGAACAAACTATTGCGGATCCAAGGATACTCAAAAATCGTTTTCGCACCTCCATATCCATACACTCGCACGCCGCTTGCTCGAGCACTTTGATCTCTCCCCTTAGTTCTTCGAAAGAGGAACTGTCGAACTGAAGTTGTTTCCTTTGCGCCGCAACGGCCTCGTCATAGGCGCGCGAAGTGACGCAATTAAGTCCGCAGTGCGAATCGATGTAGACGATGTAATGTTCCGCTGCACAGACGAGGACCTGTATGTCGCAGTTTTCTTTTGCCTGCCACGCTTTTGAATAGTCGCCGCTCGTCTTGTGTGCCTTTTTGCTTGGATGGTCCGGCTGGACCTGCGCGAGTGTGATATCGCACGCCTGTCCCTGCACCGCGAGTTTGGTAGCTTGATCATCCACGGCACACCCCCTTTCCTAGACGACCCATTTTTGGCTTATGTAGTACGGGATACCTTGACTGACATCAACGATAAAGCGACGGTGACCATTAGCGACGCGACTGACCGTCGGTCGGACGATCGTACTGTGGCTGCCCTCCTACACCCCTTCGGCTTCCCCGGCGCGCCAAGGTCACATCAGACCAATCGCCCCTTTCTTTGACATACCTCAACGGGGACCCGGCAGACGCGCGTACTTTCGTGACGTGACACGGCGCTCGGATCTGCGGTGGGGCCAGGCTCCTCAAACGTACGCCCTTCGTGCGCACGAATGCGGCTAACGGAGATATTCATGCCCAAAACAATTGTGTTTTGCGCCGATGGGACCTGGAACGGCCCCCAGGACGATCTGCGGAAGAAGGCCGACGGTAACGCACCTGGATACACACCATGCTGTAGTCCGGGACTCACCAACGTTTGCAAGCTCTTTGCGTGGCTTGACGGCTCTCTGGTCCCTGCACAGACTTCCTGGGGCGGCGCCGAGATGGAGAAGGTGCTTACCGACGCGAGCGGCAACCCAACTCAAATCGCCCGATACCTTCACGGCGTTGGCGATTCACAGCCAACGCTGGCCAAGCTAGCGTGCGGCTTTCTGGGTGTAGGCGTCGTAGCGCGCATTGCGCGCGGCTACACATATATATCGCGCAATTTCGAGCAAGGCGACAGCATCGTGCTCGTTGGCCTCAGTCGCGGCGCTTATACAGCGCGGGCTCTCGCCGGGCTGATAGCGGGATCGGGCGTGCTTCGGCCGGACCTTGTTGCGAAAGATGACGGTGCCCGTTTCGACACCGCAGTGGCGGCATGGTTTCGATGGAGAAAAAGCTTCGACACAAGGTTTCAAAGAATTCTTGATGACCTGGTGGAAATGGCCGAAATACACGGCGCCTTCCCAGAACCGAGGCCTTTGGATGACAGTTGCTTCGTTCCCGCGAAAGTTGCGGGGGTAGCTGTCTGGGATACGGTCGGCGAACTCGGCATCCCAATGCACTACAAGAGCGAATGCGTTGATCTCTTCCGTTTTTGTAATCTGAGGCTGGATCCGACGATTGATTGGGGCCTGCACGCGGTCGCACTCGACGAGCAACGCGAGCCGTTCACGCCAACGCTGTGGGAGCCGCGACAAAACGTGTCCCAGCGGCTTTTCCCTGGAGGCCACTGTGATGTCGGAGGAGGCTACTCGGACCATGGCCTCTCAGATGGCCCGCTACAGTGGTTCGTTGACCAGTTAAAGCAAAAGGGGTTGAAATTCAACGCGAACCCGCCTGTTCCGGTCGACCCGAATCCCCGATCCCCACGACACCGGGAATGGGTGAAAAACGAGATGTGGCGCTTGCAACACAAGGCGTGTCCGAACGGGAGTTCCCCGCGGGGATGGTCGTTGACGAGTCCGTTTGGCAGCGGATGAATAACAACCTGCCCGAGACTCTCTTTGACGGGCAGGGGCCGCAACGGCCGTACGCACCTAACAACGTGCCGGGACAGCTTGAGCCGGTTGGCGATTTCAGTGGCAACCTTGAGCCCCAAACGGCTTGTTAATAACGACGGTGACCAAATGCGAGATCCGAAGTGGGCGTTGTCGCTACTTCTTGCCTTGGCGTTAGTTCAAAATGCCGTCGCCCAGCGGTTGGATGCGAACCAGATTGCGCTGATCAAGCAAACTGCCGCTGAGCTATGCAACACGGTAAAAAACGCCAGCGGAAAGAAAACGGAAACAGAGATTCAGGTCGACGTCAACGCGAAGTTGGCGGGCCTGGCTGGCAAATTGGCCGACGTGGGTACATCGGCCAAAGGAAAGCTGCGTCAAGAGGACTTCAATAGTCTTTCACAGGAAGCCACGGCGGCAGCTTTCGAGAACGATCGAGCTTGCCGCGAACGGCTTTTCACAAAAATGCTCGACAAAATCGGTTTGATACCCGATGAAAGGAGCAACTATAGAAATGGGGGCCGAGACGCTGATTTGCGGACGGTTCAGCATTATATAAAATACGCGCCGGCGTTTGAGGGGATACGGCCACAGGACGACTGCACAGGTGCGGATTTTGACTACTGGACCGATGAATTTACCCTTGATGACGGCGCGCTCAAACTCGTTAATCGCCGATCAAACCGCAGTCCAGCATGCGAAGGCGAAAATGGCAGGGGTTGGCGGCAAGAGGAGATCGAGATTTGCACAGCGGCGTTAAAGGATATTGATGACGTTATCTCCATTGGGGGGGCTGTGCTACGGGCGGCCGAACTCTCGTGCCTAACGCGTTATTGTTTTACATGTACTTCGACTACCACTTATAGCGACAAGCTTCACCCGAATAAGGCGACAAGAACCGAAACGGTGTTGCAGTCGGTAACAGAAGTGTACCTTGGCACCAGTCGTTATAACGAAGGACACAGGGATGGATTCAATGCATTCTTAAGGGCGCTTTCGAGAATCATTTCTGGTGGCTCGGATTCCGTCTTCTGTGAAATGCGTCCTAAGTACTGCCCTCGCCCCGGATGAGAACCCGTTGGTCAGGTTTAACCGCTCGCGCATCACCGATGCGCTCATCTTTGCTTGAGAGGTCGGGCCCAATTACGAGGCCTCGCATAGGTCTTTGCTCCACGCATACTCGGTGATGGATTCGTGCATTCGTAACCGCGTTAGTCTCCGTGCGTATTTCGGACGAAGGTGACCGGCCGTTTCGGGATCGTGACCGGCGATTTCGGCAACGTGACCGGCCGTTTCGGGAACGTGACCGAACGGACCGGACGACAGGACTGGCGTTGCGCATGACATCAACCACGCGAGCTATGCTCGCCGGCTTTTGCCGGAGAGAGCATGCCCGCGCACCGGATGAACATGCGCATGATCAAGGACGTTTTACGACTTAAGTTCGACGGCGGTTTCTCGCATGATCGAATCGCCGCGTCGCTGGGCATTTCCAAGGGCGTGGTCACGAAGTACGTCGGACTGGCGGGTGCCGCCGGGCTGGATTGGGCGATCGCCTGTGATATGGACGAGGGCGAGCTCGAGCGACGGCTTCTTGGCAAGCCCACCGGACCCGCGGCCTATGCACAGCCCGACTACGGTCGCATTCATCAAGAGCTGCGCCGCAAGGGCGTGACGCTGACGTTGCTGTGGGAGGAATATCAGGCGGAGTTCGCGAATCGGAAGACTTATCGTTACACGCAATTCTGCGAGCACTATAAGGCGTTCGCGAAACGGCTGAAGCGCTCGATGCGGCAGATCCACCGTGCTGGCGAGAAGCTATTCGTCGACTTCGCCGGTCCCACTTTGCCGTTGACCACAGGGCGCCGCGCGCACATCTTCGTGGCCGCCATGGGCGCATCGAGCTATACGTTCGCATGCGCCACGCCGGCCGAGACGATGGAGGACTGGCTGAGTGGTATCGCCCGCGCGCTAACCTTCTACGGCGGCGTTCCCCAGCTGATCGTGCCGGACAACCCGCGCGCGATGATCGCCGACCCCGACCGTTACGAGCCGCGCGCGGGCGACACCGTGCTGGACTTCGCGCGTCACTACGGCACCTCATTTCTGCCTGCACGCGTTTATCGCCCGCAGGATAAGCCGAAGGTCGAAGTGGCGGTTCAGGTGGTCGAACGTTGGATCATGGCGCGCTTGCGTCATCGCCAGTTCGAGTCGGTCCAGTCGGTGGACGACGCGATCCGCCCGCTACTGAAGAACTTGAACGAGCGTCCATTTCAGAAGCTGCCGGGATGCCGCGCCAGCGCGTTCACCGAATTAGACGCGCCGGCCCTACAGCCACTGCCGGTGCAGCCGTATGAGCTCGCGCGGTTCAAGGCAGTGACGGTCCACATCGACTACCACATCGAGATCGATAAACATCGCTACAGCGTTCCTCACGCGCTTGTTGGACTCAAGCTCGATGCGCGCATCACAGCGGGTGCCGTCGAGTTGTTGCATCGCGGTCGCCGTGTGGCCAGCCATGCACGCAACGATCGCGTGGGAGGCTACACCACCGTCGTCGAGCACATGCCGGCGGCACACCGCGCCCATCTCGAATGGACTCCGCAGCGGCTTATCCACTGGGGTCAGCAGATTGGCGGCGCCACCGGCGGGCTCGTCGCGCGGCTTCTGCAGGAACAGCGCCATCCCGAGCACGGCTATCGGGCGTGCCTCGGCTTGCTCTCGCTCTCACGTCGTTATGGTCGCGACCGTCTCGAAGCGGCGTGTGCGTTGGCGCTCGAATTGGGTGTGCATCGTTACCGCCACGTGCGCGACATCCTCATCAACAACCGCGACCGCGCGGCAGCGACCACGCCTGTCGAATGGGTCAGTCCGAGTCACGCGCATGTACGCGGCTCCAGCTACTACCAATAAAGAGAACCCGCCATGATGATGCATCAAACCTTGACGCAACTACGCACCCTCAAGTTGGATGGGTTCGCTGACGGATTGGAAGAGCAACTGACGCAGCCCGGCACGGCGGCTCTGAGCTTCGAGGAACGCCTGTCGTTGCTGGTCGACCGGGAAGCAAGTTGGCGCGATGATCGTCGCCGCACCCGACTGCTCAAGCAAGCGCGCCTGAAGTATCCGCAGGCCGCCATCGAAGATCTCGACACGCGCGCTGGTCGAGGCGTGGACCCACGTTCGCTCACGAGCCTGGCTCTCGGTGACTGGGTCGACTCGGGATACAGCCTGCTCATTAGCGGCCCAACCGGTGCCGGTAAATCATGGCTCGCTTGCGCACTCGCGCAGTATGCCTGCCGACGCGGGCACTCCGCGTTGTACCTGCGCGTTCCGCGTCTCGGCGAGGAACTGCGCGTCCTCCACGGCAACGGTGGCTTCACCAAATGGTTGCTGCAGGTCGCTCGCGTTGATGTTCTCCTGCTGGACGATTGGGGTATGGCTCCCCTCGACGCGATGGTTCGAAACGATTTGCTCGAGATGATTGATGACCGCTCTGCCGGTAAAGCCACGATCGTGACCAGCCAGATTTTACGAAGTCGACTTCGTAAAATCTGTAATGCGCTGAACAGTCTTATGCGGAGTCCGTGGGCACGAACCCCGCTCCGGTCAGCCTCCAGTGGCTTTCCGTCTATGCGTAAAGTGCGCGGTGTTCAGCGACGCAATAAGCTTGTCTGTCGCCTTGAACCGACCGGAGCGTAGCTTCGGTGCCACGATAGACTCGAGCGCTTCAAGTTTCACGGAAGAATCGATCCGCGTGTACATTTCAGTCGTCTGCATGCTCGCATGACCGAGCCATAGAGAGACTTTTCGTAAGTCCTTCGTGGCCTGCAATACGGTGAGCGCAGAGGTATGGCGCAGGACATGCGGCGATATACGTCTTTGCGAGACGGATGGGCAAGACTTCGACGCGATCGTGGCATGCTTCCGTAGTATGTATTGGAAGCCGGAGCGTGTCATAGCTTCTCCCCGAGCATTGATGAACACTTCCGGTATGCTAACGGTGCCTCTTACGGCTAGCCATGCTTTTAATGCAGACGCCGTCTCTTTCCACAAAGGAAGGCATCGTTGTCGCCGGCCCTTGCCGTGAACGAGAACACTTGCATATGGTTGCATGTTCAAGTCACCAATGCACAATCCGACGAGCTCGGACGCACGTAACGCTCCGGCGAAGCAAACATGAAGCATCGCACGGTCTCGAATCCCAAACCAATCCGACGGATTTGGGGCGTCCAATATCGCTTGCATTTCCTGCTGAGTCAGATGACTCACCAGTCGGCTTTCAGTACGTTTCAGTGGAAGCGCCAGGATCTGGCGAACCTGCTCGAGAGCAGAAGGCACCCGATACTCTACGAAGCGCATAAAAGATTTGACTGCAGCCAGCCGTGTGTTCCGTGAGTTTGCACCGTTATGGCGTATCTTCTCAAGGTAATCGAGAAACGACAGGATCATTGGCGCATCGATCTGCTCGAGATACAACTGAGACGGTCGAGTCTTGAGACGTTGACTGGCAAACTCTAGGAGTAGTTGGAAGGCGTATGCATACGACTCGCAGGTGTTTACGCTGGCACCACGTTCAAACGGCAGACGCTTTTGGAGGAACTCCGTAATATGCGGCGCAAGGAGGATCATGACCTTTCTCCCTTAAAGAACGATTCGCTGCATTCAGCAATACGTCGCAATAGGTCAGGAGTTGCTTCAAGATACCAGTACGTATGAGCGACATTACCGTGGCCAAGGTACGTGGATAGCGCAACCATATGTTTCGTTATATGGTCGCGCCCGTCCGGGCAGCTCTCGAGCGCCCGCACAGCAAACGTATGTCTTAATGATTGGGGCGTTGGTCGAGGTCGTTGCGGAGCGCAGGGTAACCCAGCCGCCTTAGCTGCCCGGTCGAAAGCCATTTCGACCGTCTTCACGCCTAATGGCCTTCTCCACACTGAAACGAAGACGTGGCGGTCGAAGGGAGCGTATAAGCGCCGTTGCTCGATGTAGCGGTTCAGCGCTAACCGACATGTTTCGTGGATCGGAACAATGCGACTTTTGCGGAACTTTGTGTTTCTGATCATCAGTCCATCGGGCGTGATGTCCTCGTAAAGGAGACGGATGGCTTCCGACACGCGAAGTCCCGTGCATGCCAATAGCCCAAACAAAGTCCCGTATGTTTTCCCGCACAGCCGATGCGACCCCTGCTGGAAAGCGGCGCGAAACACTGCTTGAACCGCCTCCTGAGACAGGATGTACGGCGCCGGTCGAGGACCTTTCTCGCTCCCAAATACGGCGGCGGGAACTTCGTGACGCGTATCCTCAGCATGAGCATAGCGTGCGAAGCGCCTGACGTGACCAAGTCGGCGCGCGCGCTGATGGACCGAATTCGACTGGGCGGCCCACGCCATGGCGGTCTCAGTGCTAACGTGGTTCACGGCCAAGGAATCAGCGAACGTGGCGAAGCTTCGTAGATAGTTGCCTTCTGACTTGAACGCAAACCCGCACGCGCGCCGCATGTCGATATACGACGATACCAGGTCGGTTAGCATGATTGCACCTCCGGCCACCGCTGCGCTATCTTTTGCAACTCAATCAAATCAACCTTGGCGTAGATCTGTGTTGTGACGCTGGACTTGTGCCCGAGCACGAGAGAGATGTCCTGCAGCGAAGTGCCCTCCCGCAACATAGAGGTCGCGACCGAATGCCGAAGTACGTGAGCAGCACCGCCGCTTGGACACGCAATACCTGAGCGGCGCATTGCACGTTCGACGATGACCGAAACGGCACAGTGACTCGCAAACGCATTGAACGGAGCACGGCAACCGACGAACAACGCGTCGGTACCGCTCGGTGGTCGTGCGTGTCGTATGTAGTCTACGATCGCTTGACCGATCTCCCTGGTGAGCGGATATGTAATCAGACGGCTGCTCTTGTTGGTAATTGATATCGACGCGACTTTCCAGTCAATATCACATAGCCGCAGGCGCACAACATCCCCAGCTCGCAGACCCAATCGAGCGAGCATCAGCACTATTGCATAGTCGCGTACGCCGACCGGCGTACTTCGGTTGCAAGAAGCAATGATCCTCTCAACGTCGTCTGCAGAAATGTAGCGAGGGAGCGACGACAAACACCAGTTGGCCACAGTGGGCACAGAGGCGTCGAGGCCCGCTCTGCATTTGCCTTCGGCTATCAAGAATCGAAGGAACATGCGCAATGCCGTCGTGCAGTTCTTCGTTGCTGCGAGCCCTTGTTTGGCACTCTCATTAAGAACAAACTCCCGCACGTGATGTGCCGTGAAGCTGGTGGGGTCAGTGCCTGCGGCTTCGAGCAGATTTCGGATGGCGACGCTGTAGGTCGACAGTGTCGAATCCTTCGTTCCTCTCCTTTCGCGCATCCAATGACGAAACTGAACCAGAAGCTCTGGATCCAACGGTTTGTCGTTGGGATTCAATGACTCCATGACGCCGGCTTCCTGAAGGTAACCCGTGAACAGACGTACGCCATGCATCACTCCTTCCCAATCCCCGTGCCCGTATGTCAAACACGTGCACCTTCTCTGGTGGTTGTCGAATCGCCGAATAACGTCGGGAGTAAGATTTGCTGGTCCGATTCTCCTCTTGTGAGTCCAGTACAGCAGATGTTCAGCGGCTCGGACATGTCGGCGCGCGGTGATTTCTGCATAGCCGAGCTCCCATAACCTCAAGGTAAATCCCTCAAGTAGGAGGCTCTCGGGATTTGCAGCGAGCTCGTCGATTCTCTGTTGAGATTCGAAATAGTTTGCAAACATGGTGTCCTCCTGTTTCGCCGACGCGGCGAACGAAGACATCATCATTATGCTTAGACGGAATGCCACTGGACACTGACGGAAGCGGGGTTCGTGCCCACGGACTCCGCATAAGACTGTTCAGCGCATTACAGCTACCAATCGAACACTGGCATGGCTGGATAGGCGACGAGACGATCGCCGACGCAATGCTAGATCGCCTTATGCAGCGACACCACCGCATCAAACTGACGGGCGAATCTCTGAGAAAACCATCTCCGAAACCCAGCGTGCTCGAACCAGAACTCGACCAAAACTAGCAAGGAAATCTACAATCGACACCGCGCAACGCCCGACCGCGTCAAACGGTCACGTTCCCGAAATCGGCGGTCACGTTCGCCGAAATACGCACTCCGCTCGATCAACAAAAAGCGAGCTGCCTTTCGCGACCCCACGGGAGCGGTACATGCGGCAAATAGGTGCTGCGAAGACGAGCAACGATCGGCATGTTGGTGCCCAACAAAACCTCATCATTCTGTTGCATATCCCGCCCACACTCGAATCGCCTCATCGACAGTGTTTTCGGCCCATCCTCGCTGAAGGAGCGCCGCGCGCAGCTTCACTACGCTGCGAATGCCGCATTGCCGCGCCAGTTTCACGGCATCACGAAGCGCGTCGAATACGTCTTCGCTCATGCTGCCTCGGCCCGCTTGATCGCGTATTGGCGGTAGTCCTCGCTGCCCATCTCGACGTGCTCGAGGTTCCCGATGCGATTGGTGCGAAACATCCCTTTCGGCAGGAACGTACGCGGAAATCGTCCATGCCAGACGCCATAGCCAGTCGGGGTGCCGTCGCGATACTTGGTCGGCCCACAAGGGAAACGCTGATTAATGAGTTGTCGGGTCGGCTTGCAGAGCAACAGGCGTCGGAATTTCTGGATGACGAATCGAGTCGGCGCGCATTTCGGTGAATTCGGCTCGTAAGCGAGCCTCTCTGCTCTCATTTTTCATACGCATGACGGATTGCTCCCATGAACCGATCGCAACAGATTTCGCGCAATCACCAGATTCGCCAGAGCGAACAAGCTGAACAGTTGCGCAGTGTTCTTCCAAGCCCTTGTATCGGGTCTTGCGATGGTGAAACAGATTCTTGACGATATGAAACGGATGCTCGACGCGCGAACGGATCTGCGCCTTGGTTCGCTCAAGCGCAGTCACGAGGTCCTTCAGCGGTCCTTCCTGCATCGCCTTGATCTTTCCGCGCTTGGCCTTTCATTTCATCGCGCTTGTCTACACCAATGTAGCCCGCGTCGGCGAACGCTTCCTCTTCATGGCCATGCAGCAGCAAATGGGCTTGCGACACATCCGACACGTTGGCCGCCGTGCCAGCCACGCTGTGGACCAAGCCCGAATCGGCGTCCACGCCAACGTGGGCTTTCATCCCAAAGTGCCATTCGTTTCCCTTCTTCGTTTGGTGCATCTCCGGGTCACGGCTTTTCCCGGCGTTCTTGGTCGATGGTGGCGCTTCGATGATCGTCGCGTCAACCAGCGTGCCTTCTTTCATCATCAGCCCACGCTCGCACAGCGAGATACCGATCTCGTCGAACAGCTTCCTTGTCAGCTCGTGCTCGATCAGCAGACGCCGGAATTTCAGCAGCGTGGTCGCATCGGGCACGTTCTCGATCGCCAGATCGATGCCGGCGAAGCCGCGCAGCGCAATGCTGTCATACAGCGCGTCTTCCAGCCCTTCGTCGGACAGCCCGTACCACTGCTGCAGAAAGTAGATTCGCAGCATTCGCTCCAGTCCTATCGGCGGACGGCCTCGCGTGCCCTTCGGGTAATGCTGTTCGATTGCACACAGCAAACGCTGCCACGGCACAATCTTCTCCATCTCCGCCAAGAAGCGTTGGCGCCTCGTCACGCGCTTCTTGCCTGCAATTTCCGCTTCCGCGAAGCCGATCTGCCTCTTCATCCTCGTGGGTCCGTTTCGTGAGTTGCCTTCTATAACGTCCGCAGCTACGTGAGCGATGACCGCCGAGCCTCATTAATCAGTGTTTCCTTAAGCATCGATCGTCCTAATATGACACTTTGCCGCGCCTGCCGCTCACCGTTAAAGCAGCGGCTCAGTGACTAGATAAAGGCAACGTGCGCGCCTCGGCACGGGCTGAGCTCCGCACCCTCAAACACTCGTTGAGGAATGGGGAGTCAACATCCGACGGCCGTTTGATCCCGCTAAGTTCGATTTGCTGCGCGGTCGCCGCCGCATCGCGCGGGACCGTCTAGCATCTCGTCGACACTCTTCTTGACGTCTGCCTCCGCATCGCCCTGCATCAGGGCGCGTCGATGGTTTTCACCTAGTGTCACTAGGCCCGAATGCTGCTGATAGAAGGAAGCTCGAACGCCGTCGAGCTATTTAATGTCAGCCGGACCACCCAAATGAGCCGCACCTCTTCAATCTTCGACATCGATGCCACTCCGCGCCGCGCCGACAGCGAGTTCATGGCGCACGCGAAAATTACCACGCGCGCTTGAACCGGAAGCGAGACGCAGATCTTCATGAGCGGCAATCTCGCGGGATTCAACGCGCGCTATGACGCGATTGCGTACGCGCAGACTTGGGCCCGTGACTGGGTCGAAGCTTTCGTGCGATTGAGTGCCCGATGATGTCCGCATAGACGCATTCCCGGTTCGAAACGGGATCCAATCACCCTCACAGAGACTAGATCATGAATCCGCAGGAAAACAACTCAGCAATTTCAACTGACAAGCGCGAGAAAGACTCTAGCTCTGCCGCTCGCGAAGCGCTCGACCAAGGCGACAAGCAGAAAATCGACAGAAAGCTCGACGAACTGGACGTATCGACGACAGAATCGGGCAAGGATCAGTCGTCGAAGCCGGACACGGAAGGGTCGAACTCATCAAGCAAAAACCTCGACGAACAAAGCGACTAATTGGGGCCCTAGATCGCAGCCACTTCGAGGCCGCCCCACGCTGCGGGCCTGACGATCCGCAGTCAATGCTTGCCCGGCACTGCGTCCGCGATGACCTAGGCGCCGAGCTTCGTCAGAAACGAGCCGCGATCAGCGCGTATTGTATTGCTTACCGTTCGCTTGGTAGGCCAGCGGGGGCGCCTGTCCGCTAGCGGACAGGCGCGCTTCGCAAAGCGTCCTTCTGGTGTCGGTGCTGAAAGCGCACTGGTAATTGTCTCGAGTTGGGCCGATGATGAATACGTGCCCAGCCGTCCGCCGAGCACGTTCCCGGAGCAATGTAAGCGGTTTTCACGATTGTAGAACTCGCGCGCATAGGTGCCTTGTTCACGGGGACCCAAGCTCGAACCCCTGCGCCCACAGAACGGAACGGGGTGTTCGACGCCCGCTGCCGGCGTATTGATCATCACCATACCGGCGTGTACGTGGCGTTTGAAATGGCTCGCATGAGCCGGCGACATGGTCGCAGATGCCAGCGGAAAGGCCGAATGGCGAGGTTCACCGCCAAACAACGGAACCACCTTCGGTGCGTGCAAGTTCGATATAACGCTCGTCCTGTTCTAGCTGCTTTGCATCGACAACGGGACCGATTTGGGTCGAAAGCCGCATGGTGTTGACGAGCGCGCCAAGCGGAGGGGCGCTGATTGTCACGTGGTCACAGAGGTGATCCGTAAAGCCGCCACCTGGCGCATCGCGATCCGCGATCGGAGAGAACATCGTGCCAAGGAACAACATGAAGCCATCGGGATACTGAGGGCTCGCCCCAGGTCTGACTAACCAGGTCAAGAGGGTCACGGCTAATCTCCCGCATATGGCTGATGCCTTCAGGCACGAAGTCGTCGTCGGTACCTTTCACGCGCAACGAAACACTCGTTTCTCGAATCGTGTCCAGCGTGAACCGTCCGTCGAAGAGGCGAATAAACAAGCCGATCGCGCAGGCGCAGGATAGCCGCCAGCGTTCCCGCGCGACTGCCCGTCTCTTCGAACGTGGCCATCCGGCTCGACCTCACTCGTTCCTGCATTAGCGGAATTGCAGGACACAGGAGACGCATTAGCAAAAATTAGCGAGCAAGCTTGTGCTCGAGTGTCGCGCTGACGCAACACCAAAAAAGGATTTTTAGACGTCGCTCCCAGCCTTTGCCTACGCGCCGTTCGGGCAGATTGGTCATTAGCGGCATCTTTGGACACCACTAGCACGAACAAAGAACGCCAACACGGCGACTCTCACGTAGTCCTAAAAAGTGGATCAGGGCGCTTGGACTGCGTCGGCGGGCCGCAATGTCGCTTTAGTCGGCTGCGATCTGCGAGGCGAGAGAATGCATGCAGCGAAATCGCGCTGAAGGCGCGCCCTCCATGGCGCCAATGTTGACCACTTCGCGCGCTTCGTGTTCTCCGTTTGCTTGCCGCATGTCCATGGAATGCCTGTAGGTCCGTCGCGCGACACAGCCTACGTCAGCATCTGGCTGAACTGTAGACGGGCGGAAGGCAACAGCCGCAGCAGGCCCCGCCGAAAATGAGACCAACTTCGACGCTGGGGCAAGGGGATTTGCAATCGCCCAGCGCCCCGAGCGAGCCAGAAAAGACGACCCGTCGATTCGAGGAACCGAGCGGTGTCAGTGGATCCGCTACACTGCCCAAACAAGCCCATCACGTTGGCTACGACTGCTGCCCTCATTGTTCAATGGACATGAATCGATCAAGATCTCTGGTCGCACCAAATGGTTTGCGCGGGTTCGCTCATCTCGTTGAGCGGCTAGCGCTTCGCATGCGGGGCTCGACCCCGTTAGCGGTGGAGGAACCGGGGCCGCCGTTGCAATCTTCGACGCACGCACGTGACCCGTCGCGTGAACCACCGCCCGTTTTAGAGTAATGGTTTTCGCGCTCTATCGCAGCCGACGCGTGGCTGACGCGTGGCTGACGCGCAGGATATTGCCTTCAGGAGTGACTTGGCGCGGGATGTCATCGAAGGTCGGACGCCGCTTCGTCTGTGGACCGAATGCGGTTCGCTTTCCGCTACTGGAGGCCGCGCTGACTCGCCGCCTCGTGGTGCGTGGCAACTTAGTCTCGCTGGCAGACGACGTTTGCTGACTGACCGGCTTGTTGGGCCGTCGAGCCAGCGTATGCGCGTCACGGTGGACCTCTGGTGGATTCCATAGCTTGACGTAGTGCTCACCCGCCATGGACGACGAGGCGAATGCAATTCCTATCGATAAAACAAACAGTCGCTTGCGCAATTGCTCTCCCCTTCGTGGTCTTCGACTCTCTCGCGCCGGCGGTATCACACCTACAGATGCGGGAGGTAAGATGATCGCGTGAATCACATCTCATACGGCACCGTTGCCGGCGCGGCCGGCTGTTGACTCGTCCTCTACCCACCGGCGGGTGCGAGCATCGTGCCTCGACAGCAAGACGACCCACAGCAGCATCTATAGAGTCGCTGCAAGGCAGCCGTACGGCGCCCTTCGACGAACAGTCGATAATCAATAAACAGCTCTTCGCCTGGCTCGATGTTACGCAGCGCATGGAAGAAGAACCGTCTGCCCTGCTGCTCCGTCTCGCAGTTCGGGGCGCAGCTATGGTTCACCCAGCGCGCTGAGTTTCCGCCGTGTCCTCCGTCGATGACGCGTCCATCGTCTAGATCGAAGAAAAATGTGTGCCCCGCCTCCGCGGCCGAGCGCTCGTATTGGCGCTGCGCTTCTTTCCAAGAACGAGCTTGCCCTTGTACTCGAAGATGCTTCGGCGGCGCCAAGGTGCCGGAGCGCGAAACCGCCCCGGCCGTGAATGGGTGACGAACGAAGAGCAGTGCGACGTATCAACATTTAGTTTTTTGAAAACCAACGGTATGTATCGCAGCGAAACCCGCGACGTTGCATAATCAGTTACCGCCTTAGCTGCGACACGCTTATGTCCCGCTCGATCAACCGCCCTAACAAGCGCAAGCCGCCTCGCGGCACGCTGGCTCGCTACCGCGAAAGGATCGTCGAGGTGCTAGGCGAGGCCCGCGGGCAGCGCATCATGATCCGGTCGGTCCATGCTGACGGAACCGAACGCCTCACGGCAGTAAAGCTCGGCAACCTGACGGTGTCAGACCGCCAGCTCTTTTAGCGACGAGTCTCCTTCGACGAACCAGCCTCACGCACCGTTGATCGCGTCTTTGAACGCTTTGCCGGCCACGAATTTGACCGTTTTCGCTGCGGCAATCTGGAGCGTCTCGTCATTACGCTTAATCCTGCCGCTGCGGTGCGACCCATCAACGGCTTTGGTCGGCCAGCGGCATGGAGATCCGCCAAAAACGCTTTTTTTCATGCCTGATAATTCGCAGTATCAGGCATGGTTTTAATGCCTCGCTGGTGTCCGGGTCGGCGCAGAAAGGGCATCAAGCAATCGTCGGCTCAGCTCGCTGACGCGTTCAAAACACCGCTATTCAGATAACTAGTCTCTTAATGGCGACGTTTGCTCGCGCAACTTCCGAGTTTCGCACCGAACCAGACCCTAACGGTTTCTCTCAAACAGTGAACCGCCGGCGGCCAGATCTCCGCCTCATGGAAAGCTTCGCATCAGGCAGAGACGGAGGCCCGACTGCATCCCGGCATTGACCAGTTGCTGGAACGGCTCGCCGGCCTCGGCCCAGTTGGTCTGCGCGGTGTCGCCCAAGAAAATCGCCCGGGCACCGTGACTCGATGCGGTTCATCGTGTCGAGCAACTGGCGAGCGGGGAGCGCGCCCGCCGCGTCGATGAACACGATCGTGTTGCTATCGGGCTTCTTTGTTCTTCGCCTCCACGCACCATTGATCACGCGCCGGATTTCGACGTCATTGTCACGTACAAAACAGTTGTCATCTGTCGGCCGAGCGTACCCGCTGGCGTGACGTTGGTCGTTGTCTGGCAAATTAACGAACTCCAGCGAGGGGGCCTACTCGGTTGAGCTGACGCGAGCCCATCACAGTCAGCAACATGAATTATTTCGAATAAATACGAATTTTGTGATAATTTATCGAATAAAATCATGTGTCTGCTCCCCCGAGTTAGATGCGACATTCAAGACGGCAGATCTTCTGCGACAGCGTCGACCTTACACTGCTGCATGATTTATTTCATTTAACTTAAAATTAAGCAGCGCTTCAGCAAAAAAATCATGTGATGGTGGGATGATGGCGAGCAAGACACTTCAGCATTTGATGGACGTCGCGCCACGCGGGCAACCGCTCGACCCGCAGTTGCTTCGCGACTGCGGTATCAGCGCGCAACAGACCACCTATCTGGTCAATGCCGGATGGCTGCAACGCTTGTCGAAAGGCGCCTACCTGCTTGTCGGCGACAAGCCAACCCGGGACGGCATCCTCGCTTACCTGAGCCGGCGCATATCCGGCCTCCACGTGGGCGGTAGGACCGCATTGGACTGGCAAGGGGTGCGTCATAACGTCAGTTTTCGAGACCGCGTCGTCCTGTGGGCAGACCGACACCATGCGATGCCGGGCTGGGTCGACGAACACATGCCATACACGTTTCAAACGACGCGCCTTTTCGACGCCGGTATGCCGGCAGAGATGGGTCTTTCTCCTCTCCCCAACCGCGATCCTGCGGTGCTCGTTTCCGAGCCCGAGCGCGCCCTATTGGAACTTGCCAGCGACATCGGCAAACGTCGCGCAAAAGGTCAGCCGCTGGAAGAGGCAGTGAACATCGCGTCCTCGCTGCGCAACCTTCGCCCGAAGGTCCTCGACACCCTACTCTCACACTGTACTCGCGTGAAGGTGGTCAAGCTCGTGCGCGACCTCGGAGAAGCGAGCGGCTTTGCATGGGGACAAGATCTGCAGCGGCACGTCGACCGGCTCGGACCGGGGCGGCGCTGGACGAGCAGCCGGAAGGATGGCCCGAAATTAACTCTGAAAGCCTGACTGAAATTCCAGCTGGACTTAAATGCAATGAATGACCAGTACCTGAATACTGTCCGGCTCATGCTGGCGATCACACCGGATGTGTTCGACACGCCCCACTTCGCGATGAAGGGCGGCACCGCCATCAACATGTTTGTGCAGGATTTGCCGCGTCTCTCGGTCGATATCGACGTCGTGATGTGTGAACACGGCCCTGATCGTCGAGAGGCGCTGGCAATCATCAATGACGAGCTGGCGCGCGCGAAAACCGCCATCGAACGGCAGGGTCATACCGTCACGGTAGCCGGGGCCAGCGGACGACACCAAGGTGACGACGTGAAGCTGACCGTATCCTCGGCTGACGCTCAGGTTAAAGTGGAAGTGAACTATGTTTTTCGGGGGACGCTCACACCGACCGTTACGCGCAGTGTTGTGCCGCGCGCACAAAACCTGTTCCGCGTTGACTTTGAGGTGCCGACCCTGTCGGATGCCGAACTCTACGGCAGTAAGCTGGTGGCCGCGCTCGACCGTCAACACCCGCGCGATATTTTCGACGTGCAGCATATGTACGATACGTACGGCCTGCGCGAGGATTTTGTCTCAGCGTTCGTTGGTTACCTCGTTGGCCACAACCGTCCGGTCCATGAAGTTCTCTTTGCGAAACCGCGCTCGCTTGAGGACGAGTATGAAGCTGGCTTTGTCGGTATGACTGTTGATTCCGTCAGCCTCGAAGTACTGAAGGCGGTGCAGACACGGCTTCATCATGATCTCCCACGTGCACTGACCACACAGCACCGCGAGTTTCTCGTCTCCCTCGTCCGGCTCGCGCCGGACTGGTCGCTGATGCCATACGACCATCTGCGTGAACTTCCGGCAATCCGCTGGAAAATGGAGAATCTAGCCAAGCTCAAATCGCGCGACGCCGCCCGCTTTGCTCAACAGGCCGTCCTGCTAGAGCAAGGATTCAAGGCACTTCGCCTCAGCTGACTAGTGGCGTTCGAAGGCGATGCCCACGAAGGGAACGCTCGGTGCGACCTGAGGCCGCGATCCATGCATCGTATCCGATAGCGGGCATCGCCGAGAGAGCGGTCGCGCCATGTAGATCGTGCCAAGCAATGCAAGGTCGCCTCTTGAACTTCCACGGCAAGAATCAGCCTCATTCGTGCTTGAAACGCCGGATCGCCGCCTGAGGGCTGCGTCGGGTGTCTCGCGCGTTGAGACTTCGACGTGGTCCTCAATCAAAATCATGCCTCGTGGGTACAATCAGGTAGTCGAGATCGGAGACGATAATATGCAACAACGGCCACGTGCACCAGCCGACGTGCTCGAAGGGAAATGTCTTTCCGACTGGTGACACAATGAACGAAGGCAAGCCGCCGGGCGCGGACTGGGAGAATTTCACGCGGGAAGAATTGCTCGCGGAACTCGCGCGTTTGCAGACCGAAAACGCAAAGCTCGTCGCATTGTTGCCGCCACGTCCTCCAATGCAGGGCGAACTTGAGCAGATGGTCCTGCACACGCCATCGCCAGCAGTGCGAATCACTGACGCCCCTACGCTCTCGACGAAGCAGAAGGTGCAACTCTTCCGTCGGCTTTTTCGCGGTCGCACGGATGTCTATCCGCTGCGCTGGGAGAGCCGCAATTCCGGGAAGTCAGGATATGCACCGGCCTGCGCAAATGAGTGGCGAACAGGTATCTGCGAGAAGCCCCGCATCCGATGCGCAGACTGCGGGCATCGAGTTCTGCTGCCGCTGGACGATCAGGTTATCTACGCACATCTGGCGGGCGATCATACGGTGGGCCTCTATCCATTGATGCCAGACAGTACTTGTTACCTGCTTGCGGTTGATTTCGATGAGGAGGGCTGGCGTGATGACGCAATGGCATTCTGGCAATCCTGCCGCGAACTGGACGTGCCAGTGTCGCTCGAGATTTCGCGATCGGGCAACGGAGCGCATGCATGGATCTTCTTCTCATCGGCCGTCACTGCGCGTGACGCCCGGCGCATGGGGTCTGCCATCATCAGTCATACCTGTGCACGGACCCGGCAGCTCGAACTCTCGTCCTACGATCGGCTCTTTCCGAACCAAGACATGTTGCCTAAAGGCGGCTTTGGTAACCTGATTGCCTTGCCGCTGCAAAAGCAGCCGCGAGAGCATAACTGCAGCGTGTTTGTCGACGATCGTTTTCGGCCGTACGCCGATCAGTGGGCGTATCTTGCGTCCGTCAAGGCCATGGATGGACGCGATATTGAGGGCGTGGTCTTCCGCGCTACTGGCGGAGTTCACCCGCTCGACGTCGCGTTCATCGCGGAGGAGGACCAGGCCGAACCGTGGAAGCCGCCCCCCGCGCTGTCACAGAAGTTAGCCGGAACGATGCCAGCGGTGCTGACGCTGACACTCGCGAACCAACTTTATTTCGAAAAGGCGCAGCTTCCCCAGGCACTGCTCAACCGCCTCGTCCGGCTGGCCGCTTTCCAGAATCCGGAGTTCTACCGGGCCCAGGCACGCGGCTTCAGCGTGTGGGACAAGCCGCGCATCATCGGCCGCGCCGAGAACTGCCCGCGGCACATCGCGCTGCCGCGAGGCTGCCTCGACGAGGTCGTTAAGTTGCTGCGCGATAACGACATCGACTGCGACATCCGAGATGAGCGTTGCTCGGGCGAACCGGTTGCGGTGTCGTTCGCGGGCACGTTACGCGATGACCAGCAGGCGGCCGTTGACGATCTGTTGCGCCACGATATCGGCATCCTGCATGCGCCGACGGCGTTCGGCAAGACCGTGACGGCGGCGGCAATGATTGCCCGGCGCGGGGTCAACACGCTCGTGCTTGTGCATCGCCGGGAACTGCTTGACCAGTGGCGCGAGCGCCTGCAATCGTTTCTTCGGCTCGATCCGCGCGCTATCGGCACGATCGGCGGCGGCAAGTCGATAGCGACAGGCCAGATCGATGTCGCGATGCTGCAGTCGGTGGCACCCGATGGTTCGCGGGGCGAACTGTTGCGGGGTTACGGCCATGTCATTGTCGACGAATGTCACCACGTCTCGGCGGATTCCTTCGAGGCGGTGCTGAAGGCTGTCCATGCACGCTACGTACTGGGGCTGACTGCGACGCCGGTGCGGCGCGATAGCCAACAACCCGTGATGTTCATGTTATGTGGGCCGATCCGGCACGCTGCGCGCCAGCCGAGCGGCGCTCCCCGACTGCTGGAAGTGCTCCCACAAAGGCTCACCGCAGCGGTAGACGTCGCGACCGACGCAACGATCCAGACTGTGTTCGCGCATCTCGCGCAGAACGCATCACGCACGCAGATGATCGCCGCAGCCATCATTGAGCAGCACGGGCAGGGACGCAAGGTGCTGGTGCTCACCGAGCGGACCGACCATCTCGAATGTCTGCAGCAAGCGCTGGTGGACGTGGTGCAGCCGCTCTTCGTGCTGCACGGGCGCCTCGCGAAAAAGTCGCGCGCAGCGCAACTCGCCGCCCTCGACGCCCTGGCAGGTGACACGCCACGCGTCGTGCTCGCGACTGGACGGCTGGTGGGCGAAGGTTTCGACCACCCGGCGCTGGATACACTGGTGCTGGCCATGCCGGTTGCGTGGAAAGGCACCCTGCAGCAGTACGCCGGTCGGCTGCATCGCGAGCATGCGGGTAAAAGTGGCGTGCGGGTACTCGATTACGTAGATGGCGGCCATCCGGTGCTGCTGCGCATGTGGGAGAAGCGCCAACGGGGTTACCGGGCGATGGGCTACCAGGTGTGCCCGCCCGGAGAAGCGCTCCAGTTGGCGCTCGCGTGAAATCGGGCAGGCGACGGTTTCCCATAGCGTGTCCGAGCGTCCACGGGAGTTGCCTGCCATCACATTCGATAATCTCGGGATGCGGCTCGCGTCGCGCGATCGGCAGACTGGGAGCACCGCATCTCGCCGAAGGCGTCCAAATAGCGCCACGCGCACTTGTGACGCTCGCCAAGAAGCCGTTCACGTCAGCCCGGATTTTTCAGGCTCCGCCGGATTAAATGCCAACACGTTCACCTTCCCTTCTTTCATACGCCTCTCCACAGGAATTTGGCATGAGCAAATATCAATACTACGAGTTTGCATGCGTCGACCAACTATTTACCACGACCCAGCAGGCAGAGTTGCGCAGTTTCTCCACGCGGGCCACGATCACTGCATCGAGCTTCGTCAACGAATATCACTGGGGAAACCTCACGGGCGACCCGCTCGAGTGAGTACAGCGATATTTCGATGTCCACGCAGCAAGAGCGCGTTCAAGATTCGACTTCACCTCGTCACACTCTCACGCGCAAGCGGTGGAGCTCGTATCGGCGAATGCTTAAGAAGTTCGCTCTAACGCCGATATCTAGTCATGGAACCGGACCGCCACCCTGCCCCTAGTGCTTATGAATTATTGCTGGCCGACGCTGATCTCGTGCATCTGCGCAGCGTCATTTCGATGGAAGTTGCCGATCCGAACCGAGTCTTTCCGCTCTTTTACTGGCGGCGTCGCGTCACTCGGCTTCTGGAAACGCGGCACCTCCTGCCTGCACAGTTAGCCGCGGCTTCTTCG
Source organism: Caballeronia megalochromosomata (assembly GCA_001580565.1). Taxonomy (GTDB): domain Bacteria; phylum Pseudomonadota; class Gammaproteobacteria; order Burkholderiales; family Burkholderiaceae; genus Caballeronia; species Caballeronia megalochromosomata. The sequence goes on from LRBF01000131.1 coordinate 166,379, forward strand.
CTGTTGGATATTATCGAGTCGGCGAGCCCTGATGTTCGGCCGCTTGCCAAGGCAAGCTGAATAGCGCTGTGCACCTGTGCGCGACGTGGTTCCAACCGATCGCACAAAACGCGGTATAAAACTTCCTATGCGCTTCAAGCAGCAGGGTCCGAACGCCGGCGTGTGCCGCCAACCTCAGTTTGACTGAATCTTCCGGGCATCCGGCAGCGACGCTATCGTGCCCGACACGTCACCTATCAAAGCTCCTATTTGTGCGAGGTTGAGGGGCGTCAATTGGCGACTTGCTCCAATGAGCGCCGAAGCGGAGGCGAAATAGACGCGTATACTGCCCGGTCGATGAGCTCACGTCGTGCGCCTTGTCGGCCATTGCGGACCCTCCAGGAAGCCGGATCCAATGCCGGGAATTGCACCCATAGCCAACAATCTCATCAGCTGGACGCTATCAAGGATCGTGGATTCATCGGGCACGACCAATCCGTGATCCGTGAACTGGATCGGTGGAACGCTGGTCTGCACGGCGAGGTGAAGCTAGAACGGGACGGTCTGTGTATTGCCGTTGAAGTCCGTGACATCAATTTCGCCGGAGAGCTGCCGGTCGCTGAGCACGAGGCTCGTGACAATCGCCGTGGCGACGTCAGGCCCTGTGAGCGCCGCGTTGACAAGTTCCGAACTGACGAAGGAGGCAGGCGGCAGCTGCCCCGAGTACCGATTCCCAGTATGGAACCCGGAGCATGGTTCGTACGAGCACTAGCCGCGAAACTTCAGGATTGCGCGCGCCACGTCCCGGGGCGGATCGGTCGCGCGGGCGATGTTGCGAGACGCATCAAGTAGCTGGTCCCAGACCGTCGGGCCGAGCAGCCGGGTGTTCACAGTCAGGCAGACGATGTCATAGCCGATGTTCCGGCATGCGCCTCATAACCTCGGACTAAAACGGCTGTAACATACGGCGATTGCACTACTGCAGGACAACAAACGACAATGGCAAAAAACGATCAGGAAGAGAGTTTTGAAAAACTTATGTCCGCAAACCTCGCCCGTGTGGTGGACTTCATCAAGTTCGCCGAGACCAAGAACGCAGCGTTACTGACGTTCTGCTCGGCCTGGATTCTGGCGAGCATGAATCTGATCTCGTCCGGAAAGCCACTTCCTCAATTTGTTATCAGTGGGCTCAAGCTTGCCTTACCGTTCTTCGCGATTGCGGCCTGCATATCGATAGCATCATTCATTCCCAAGCTGTCCATACGAGAGGTACTGAAGTCAAAGGCTCCGGGGAATAACCTGCTGTACTTTGGCGATGTTGCCCAGACTCCAATCGATGATTTCAGGCGACGAACGAGAGAGCGTTACACGCCGAAGGGTGACAGATCGATCACCGACGAATACGTGGATGATCTTTCGGTACAGATAGCCGTCAACAGCCGGATTGCAACGCGCAAGATGCGCCTGTTCGGTTACGGTGCCTATGCAGTGCTGCTCGCACTTTTCATGATTGCCGCTCCGGCGATCGGTCAGATCCTTTAGCGACAACACAATGGCACTTAAAGACCTGGGCGCCGATATTACTGCGGAAGTCGAGACTATCCTCGCTGTTGACTTCAAGATCACCGTCACAAATACGAGCACGGTTCCGCACTCCGACGACGGCGCAATAACATTTCCCAATCTCGATTCGAGAGAGCAGGCATGCAAAATTATCGAAACGTGCGTTCTGTTCATTGACATCAGACGTTCGACTGAACTCAATCTTGCACACCGGCCGCAGACGGTGGCGAAGCTTTACTCGTCGTTCGTGCGCGCGATGGTCCGATGTGCCGAGCATTACAACGGACATGTAAGAGGGATCATTGGTGATCGCGTGATGGTCATGTTCGACCAGAACTATTGCTTTTCCAATGCCGTCCATACCGCCGCTGCGATGAACACAGTCGCCGACTACGTTATCAATCGCCATTTCAAGCACGGCGAAGTTGAATGTGGTATCGGGATCGATCATGGTCGAATGCTGGCCACGAAGACGGGTTTCCGCCGTCACGGGGTGCAACGGCATAGCTATCGTTCATTGGTCTGGTTGGGCAGGCCGGCGAACGTGGCATCAAAACTCACGGACATCGCCAACAAGCCCGAGGTGACGCAATGGCGGACAATGGCCCGCGTGGCGTACGACTACGGTTTTGGCACTGGCTGGCAATGGACCGACGAATCACTCCAAGAATTTGTATCGAAACTTCAGGCGCAATATGTGCCCAGTCGTGTCGTCCATACGAGTCCATTCTACGGCTCGTTCTTCACGTCCCCCGAACGGATCACGCTGCGTCCCGCGACGCCGCCAATCCTGATGACAAAGACTGTCTATGACGGATACTGCGGCGTGCATCCGAATGCAAATATTGTTCGCCAGGGAACGCTGAAGATGTATTCCGTTCAGGTTCCGGGGTATGACGGACAGATCTTCGGCGGCAATCTCATCTACGAGGATCTCAAACCATAGTCGCGTTGGAGGGCTCGCAGTTTGGTCGAATTGCTGGCCCCGGCGAGCATGCGCGCGCAAATCGGGCAGCAGTTGAATGCGCCGGCCCGGCCAGACGGAGCGAACCTCGGGGCGGTCGCTTCGAATGACCACTATCGCGCGCAGCGAATGCCCTTTCGGGTCAAGCTGCGGACGTTGAACGCGACTTGATCCAATGTCCGCTAGGCCGAGTCGCGAACGTTCGTCTTGAGGAAACGTCTCGTGCAGCCTTTCGACCTGTCCTTTTGTTCACGTTCACCAAGCGGACGTATGAATGGCCCCGGGAAGTTTCTCTTCCTTCGCTTGTCTCTCTCAGAGAAACATGCCTACACCGTGCGGCAGATGTAAAGAGGGCCCGCCTGAAGCGGACCCCTTGAGCAAAGCGGTTGTACTTACGCCGCTGCGTCTTTCAACTTCTTCAGCGCACGTACCTTTAGCTTCACTGTTGCCGGCTTGGCGTCAAACCAACGTTCCTCGCCCGTGAACGGATCCTTGCCGAACCGGCGTTTCTTCGCCGGAACTTGCTGGACGTTGATTTTCAGCAGGCCCGAGAGGGTGAACTCTCCAAGGCCCTTCTTGTGCACTGAGCCGAGAATCGTTTCTTCCAACGCGGCGAGCACGGCCTTGACTTGCTTCGGCTCAACGCCAGCCTGGGTTGCCACGTGGGTGGTGAGCGATGCCTTAGTGAACTGATCCTTCACCGGCTTGAGTGCGCCGGCAGTGCCCGCAGACTTTTTCGCCGGAGCAGTCTTCGGGGCGGCAGCCAGCTTGGGTGCTGCGGTCTTCTTCGATGCAGCAGCTTTCTTCGTTGCCATTGAGGCTCTCCTGAGAATGAAACGCTGCTTAAGACGAAGCACCCCGGAGCATTGAGCGCTCGGCACATGCGCCGTCGTAAGCTGTCGGCTAGCGTAGCAACGGTTGGTGCAATACGCAATCGGAAGACACCTTAAAATAAGTTACTTTCTGCATTTGGTCAGGGAGGGCCTCACGTTGGCGAATGCCCAGTTCAGAAGCAGAGGTCGCTGTCAGAAGCGGAAGCTCTCTTTCAGCTGTTCGCAGGAGCAAGAGAGACTACCGCCGGTCCGATAAGGTTCTTAAGTCAGGATTCCGCCGGCGCGCAACGTCAGCTTTCAATTCGATGATTGCGCGAACGGATTGATAGGGCGCACGCTGCCCCTATCTTTTACTAGCTCGAGCATTTGTACCCTCGCCCAGTCCGTCACGATGGCCTCCAATCCACGGACGACATCCGCTTCCATGGCGCGCAGCCCCGCGTCTCCTCTGAAACTTGTGCTGAACGCGGCGTGCCATCGATATTGGAAATAACCGGAGACCTGTTGAACGCGCTCGAGCGAACCCGAATCCGTGAAGACGACGGAATGAGGGGAGAACACATCGTAGAAGATCACGTTCGGTTGGTCGGTTTGAACCGCGACGCTGGGCTCTTCGCTAACCAGCAACGACGCAACGAGCTGTATTGAGCCCTTCATGCCCTTCGGCGTCTTGAAGACCCAAATCCGCTTAGGCAAGCGCTGTGAGAGTTCGACGATCCTCGGGCTACCGGAGCCAATCAAGCCGATCGAGCCGGCCTTGATGTTCTGCTCGAAACTCTGCGCGTGATAGAAAATGTCCATTTGCTGCTCGTAACCTCATCTCTTTTGCAACGCCACGCGATCGCTATGATATCAATTTCGTCTTCAGACGTCGGTGAAGAGTCCAAGTGATCAGGCTCGCCAGTGGCGCCGTTTCTGGCGACTGAGCGCTCAGAGATTCGCGCGCCGTCTGAAAGTTCCACTGAGCTCTGCTTTTGTGATCGGTGAGTTGCTCCCCGAAACCGGCGTCGAAATCGCCCATCCTTGGCCGGGCGTGAGCAAAATACGCCGCCGCGGAAGTCTGACTTTTTTTCCGTAGCGCACGTAGTCAACATAGCCCCCTAGCCGGTTCGTAGCGCCGGAAAGCGAAAAGCACTCCGGAGCCGTCTTGGCAGGCAACGGCCAAACCTACTCATCGGGCTTGCGGACCTTGAACGTCACTCCGTTCTCCGTCAGCTTCGGCGTTCGTCGCACACTACCTGATTTGGGTCGGCGAGTAGCCGACGCATGAACGACAGCGTTCGACCCAGTTATTATCGCCGGGCGTGTCCTCGCCCGCGTCACTACCGCCGATATGGATGTCTGAGAAGTCGGGGAACCGGCGGCGCCCCGGACTCCATTAGTCGACTACGACGTTACCTATACAAATCCGTCGGCCCACGCGTAATCCGTCACACGCAAAATTCGATCGCCGCGCGATTGCAATGCGGCGATCAGGGTCCACTTATTCGCTATCGGAATTTGCCGCTTCGATGGCACCATCCTGCGCTGACGACTCCACCGTCGGCGTTACGCTTTTTGATTCCCCGCGAGATTTCCGCGCCGGACGCGCACCCCTCGAACGTACAGGTTTGGTCGCGGCGCCCTTCTTAGCTGCCGTGCCCTTTTTTGCGGTGGTCGCCTTCTTCGCCGCGGTCGTCGCCTTTTTCGCTGCCGTAGACTTCTTCGCTGCCGTAGACTTCTTGGCTGCAGTCGGCTTCATCGCAACACCTTTCTTAGCAGCCGGCTTTGGCTCCTTCGTCGACGTCACTGCGTCGATTTCTGCCTTTTTCGCAGCAGCACCCTTCTTGGCAACCGATTTCGTTGCTTTACCGCCCTCGCCTCCAGTGCCGCTGCCTTCAATCAGAAACGCGCTACGATCCATGGCCGTTGCGATCCAGCCCGGCGCGCGTCCGAATCCACTCCACGTAAGTCCGGAAACCGGATCACGGTACAGCGCGGGTTGAGGACCCTTGCGCGTCGCCTTCTTGCGCGTCGCCTTCTTGTGCGCCGCCGGCACTGGCGCGCGCGTCGTGGACTCAACGCCATCCGCTACGAGGAAGGCATCCCGATTACGAGCGTTGGCGATCCATGCCGGCGCGCTGCCTCGCCCACTCCACGTGGCGCCTGTCTTCGGATCGGCGTACTTGGCTGAAGTCGATTTTTGCGAGGTTTTGACTTGGGCCTTCGCTGAAGCCTTGCCCGTGGATGCGGCGACATCCTCGACTGTGATTTCATACTGAGCCATCAGATCCCGAATCTGCTTGATCACTCCGCCGGTCTTCTTGAGCTTTATCGCTTGCGCCTGCGCTTCGAGTTTTTTGATACGAGCTTGAATTGCTTCCAAAGTGGCCATGTGGTCCTCCTCGTTTGAAAAGTGTCCGCACTATGCCACGGATGCAATTGAACAAGCTAGCGCGGTCGGAACATGCAGCAAAAGAACTATGCGACTTGACATACGCGTAGACACGAAACGTTTACAGATTGTTTCTAAACGCTGTGTGGAAGACCGCTCTCGAAGGGTCTTTTCTTGGTAGCGGGTGTTGGCGAAGCGAGAGCTTCGCGTTAGATTGGAGGACAGCGCAATTCAGTATATCGATTTTTATGCAGACCGATTTGTGGCTTTCTGATCCTGAGGCAGCCTATTCTCAGTGGCAGCGCGAGGAAGCGACTGGTGCCGATCGCCGCGCGTTTTCTGATCAATCAATCGTCCAGCACTGCTCCATGTTTTCGCGATTCAATGACTATTTGTCAGCGCGTCGCCATAGCGTGGTCAGCTTTGGTTCCGACCAGATACAAGGCTTTTTCGACGAACTGGAGCACGACTGTCAGCCAGGGACCACGACGCGACTTCGCTATCTCAAACTCGTCGATCGGTTTTCGCGACACCTCGTGGCGATCAGTCTGCGTACGGAAAATCCCGCTGCAGAGATGCTCGCTCGTGAGCACTGGCCGGAGGACGAACCGACGCCGATCTATCTGTCGGAATGGGATGACAAGCGGCTACAGGCCGTATGCGTCTCAGCAAGTTGCGAATCCGAGAAGGAGTTGCGGAATACTGCGATCGTCGCCCTCTTTCTAAGCAGCGGCATCACCGCTGCCGAATTGAGCCTGCTTCGTGTGCAAGATCTTGAGCCAGATGGGAATCGGCCCAGCGTCGTGGTAGAAAAGCACAGCCCACGTCTTGCACGACGCGTTCCTGTCGACGGCTTTGCGCTCGACGCCCTGCGTGCTTATCACGACGCCCGGGTCGAGTTGACTTGTCCGACCGATTGGCTTTTCGTGGCGACCAGCGGCGGCAAGCCCATGAAGCCGGACACACTGCTGAAGTGCGTTCGCGCCGCCCTACAACGAGCGGGGTTGTCCGCGGCGGACGAAAGTCCTCGGCTCCTCCGGAACACCTATGGTCGACGGCATATCGCGGCCGGGAAGACCAACGAGCAAGTCAGCAACCTGCTTGGACTATCAAGCCACCGCACGGCGACGCGCCTACGTCAGACACTGGAATGTTCCCCGTCAATCGAAGTGTGACCGTGAAGGAGGGAACTGCCTCCCTATCATGAATCCAGCGCGACAAGCGCGGTCCATCTGAAAGTCTCATCGACATTGATAGCGACGTCCTCGAGCGCATAGAGGCGCTCAAGACACCGCGATCTAGTCGCACAGCGCAGGTTCAGGCTCGTCAGGTTCGTCGCGGCGGGGTGCAACCTTCAGCCCGGCAAGCGCGCTTTGCCTTAAGCCTTGCTCGACGAGTAACAGGCGTATTTTCTCCATCGCGACCAGCTGACCCAAGTCCTCATCAGCCCACACCTTTTGGATCGAAGAAAAGTACGCTTCAATCTCTTCCATGACCTGATGCGCCTGAGCTAGTTCCAATAACAGCCTTTGAATGTCCCGATGTCCGCGATATTTGACCCAAAGTGCACGCCTCTCGTCCACGCCGACGGGCTCAAAGCGCGGCAGTTGGCGTGCCATTTCCGCGCGACGCTCTTTCCAACGACTCGGTCCGATACATGATTTCCCCCTGTCTGTTTTGTCATTGCAAGCCATCGTATCGAGAACTGAGACAGATCGCGTCCGCTTTGCCAAATTCATAGGTACGCCGTCGTTCGTGTCGACAGTGAGACGGACCGCCGGCGACGCTCCGAGTGCGCTTGACTTTGCCGCCCCATGAATAGGCTAGGAGATAAGCCCTTCAAACGGCGCGGGTGTTACGACCATCTCTTTCAGGCGACCATGACTTACACCATCGACCCCCTTAGCATCGAATTCACCGAAACCCGCCGCGGCGTCAACGCGACGGCCAAGATCTTCCGCGAAGGACAACGCATCGGCACGATCAATGACTTCGCCGAGCGCATCGTCACCGACGTCTTCTTCAACACCGAGCAAGAGCGCTCGGCGTTCTCGGCCGAAGCACGACAGATATTGGTGAGCGTTTTCGGGAAGGCCGATCACAGCGACAGCGCGTACATCTCCGAGTACGCGCGCCAGCTCCTCGAGCAAGCAGAGCAGCAGCTGTTGGCGCAGTCGCAAGACGATCAGGTCTCGGACGCCGATCAATGAGCGGGCCATATGCAGTAGGAGACTGGGAATCAGTCTGGGCCTGCGAGCCCTATCTCACCCACCGGCTCGTGCTTGATCTGACGTCAAAACACGTGATTGCGGGACAAGACCGATATCGCAGACGCCGAAGTCATATGAGCGTCGACGACTGCGTCTATCTCAAGCAGATTCTCGACGAAACCTTTGACGACATTTGGGCGTCGCCCGCTGAATACGGATTCAAAATCGTGCACGAGATTCCCCCATGGGCGCTGGAGGCGTGGCCTTGGCCGCGCCCATTGACCGGCGAGGATGAGGAAGTCGACGACCAGTCTTTCAATGAACCTGTGTGTATTGACGAGCACGGCTGCCGTTTCCCCCTGCCGCGCGAAAAGTAACTTCGCGAACACTGCCGAACTTAACCCTGCAAGCGAACCGACGCTACCATTCGGTCGAGTCGCTCGGTCGCCACCACGATGTGGCCGAAGCGCACTTCTCGCAACTGTCGATCATGTTCGTTGACAACTGTGGTGAGCGACTCGACGAGCCACTCGCCGAAATCCCACTCGCCGCTCTTTTTTCCAACATCGAGAATCACAAGCACCGCCTCTTCCACCTGACGGACGAAAGACAAGTCAAGCAGCCCGTGCCCAGATTCGGTCAAGAAACTTGTGAGTAGGACAGTCTGGGCGAGGATGATCGCTTCTTGTCGCGCAGCGCGTTGCCCGCGTACGGCTTCGAGCGCGAGGCGCGACTGAAGACACAAGGCGTCCGCGTCCTCCCGAGGCATCGGAAGGAGAAACCTCTTTGACTGCGAACGCCCCGGCTTCTTGGGCGACTTCCTCTTTTTGGAGACAGGCATGACGGCGAAATCTCTGTCGTTGACAGCCCTGCCTATTAAGCGATGCGAGGGTTTCCTGGCTCCGAGCCGAACAACGTGGCCGACTCTCCGGTGAAGACGGCCACGCTGGTGCGCTGCATCTCGCGTTTTTCTTCGGCACGAGTGATCAACATCAACAGCTCGCGGCTCAGATCGGCATCCTTCGCGCCCGGCCGCCAGGGCACACAACCGTGTTTCTTTCGCGTTTCGCGAGCCAGCGTCAGCGCATCCCTTGCCGCTTTCGCGCTCTCGAAACTTACCTCATCGCAAAATGCGACAGGATCGCGAAACGCCGAGAACGAGGTAAGGTCTTCGCGGCCGGCGTGAATCCTGGCTGGAAAGTCACGCAAGTCGGACACGACGCGGTGGCTGAGTCGCCGCCACTGGACCTTCTCAGGGTAGACAAACGCCGGCAGCATGGCACTTCCCGCAGCTTCGCGATTTCCAGAACGGGTGGTTTCGTCGCGGGCCCACTCCGCACGGTGCATCATGGCCCGGCACACTCGTGCGTACCCTTCGAGCGATATCGCAACCTCCAGAGCCGCGTCGCGTCGTTCGCGTCGAGCGGTAATGCGTTCCTTCAATCCTTGCATCGCAAGCACGACGATCGCGCTAATGGCGCTCGATGTGCCAGCGATCGCGAGCCAGTTGGGCCATTGAACCTGCGTCCAAAGAGCTGACACATGCTGCCATTGTGCTTGCCACATAGCGTGTCCTCAGAGCTTTGAAGCAGCAAGTATAGAAAATTCCGCTCGTTTTTCTAATACTGGGGAATGTCCGACTGCCCAATATGATGAATACGCGACCGTGGGTGCCTGCCAGAACCACGCCGTCATTGGAGAATGAAATTAAGTGCCCATTCAAGAGAGGCGTCTTCACATTCAGTTAATTTTTTCGAGCTATTCTGGCTTCACTCGCTCGACATAAAAGGGGACATGAACGATGATTTTCTATCATCACGGTGCGGCCATTCAGCCATCCGTCACACGCGTCGGCCGCGCGTTCGTTGCCCGCGCATCGATTCTCGAAGAGGACGGTGAAGCGACCTCGCTGGGCGATCTTGGCGTGTTCGCGAGCAAAGACGGTGCATATCAATTCGCCATTCGCTGCGCGTTTGCTTTCGTCGATGGGCAAACCCTGCCACTCCCACCTTTCAAAGTACAGCACTGACGGTGTAAGGCAGCGTGATTGAAACGATCGAAATGAGAACGCCGTAACGTTAAAGCGCACTTTTTGTCGCAAAGTTTCGATGATTCTCCCGTTCTCGCTTTCTATCGACCATGAGACGGTTGGGATCCCGTCTGCCCCGATGACGCGAAACGCTCCCGGTTCGCAAGCCATCAAATTGGGCTGCCAAATGTCATGCGGCGAGTCGGTGTTCGTAGTACGGGCGATCGCGATCATCCAAGATTCCGTACAGCGCATCGAGATCCGACGGATCGGGATTCAACCATGCCTCGACGTTCTCGGGCTTGATGGGCACGATGCAGCGATCATGTCCTGCTGCGACGACTTCGGGCGGCGGATCATCCGTGATGGCCGCAAACGACAGCAGGTCGGGTTGATCTTTGGATGTCCAGCGCGACCACAAGCACGCGATCAGCATGTCACCGCCTGAATCCGGCGTGAACTCGAGCACCACGTTTTCATCCTTCTCGCCTTCTGCGAGCGAGCGCCCCTCCATCCGCGCACGGCTGACGTTCTCGTAAAATCGATTCACGATCATCACGCCGTGTGAATGCCCAAACAGTGGTCGCCAGAAGCCTTCCAGTGAATCGCGACGGCTGTTATATGTGCCTGGGAAGCGCGTGTCGTAGTTCGCAGGCTTACCCGCGATGCGGCACTGATACCGCATCGGCTTCACAACGTACTGTCCGTTCTCGACGACGAGCACCGGCGCGTAATGGCCCGGAAAAATCCGTGAGTCACGGTCCTTGGGCGTCGTGCGACGCAAATCGTCGAGCCGACGCAGATTCGAATCGATCTTGTCGGTCGCAATGCGCCGACTATCGGTTGCGGCCTTTGTCGCTTTCGTTTGCAACGCCCGCTCGGCATCGGCCAGGCGGGTGCGCTGCTTGAAGAGATCCTGCTCGAGCGCGGTTACCTGTTCGATGTTGAACCGATCAATGAATTCCTTGATCTGACGCTCGTCGTCGCTTTGCGGTTCACGGAAAGCGTCTTCCATCCCCTTCGGAATCTTCGCCTTGCTGCCTTCGGCGCGTTCCCAGAACAGGCGCGCGAATTCACGAATGTCCATCTGCGCGCCGAACATCTTCACGTATCGCCGATAGTCAGCCTGGATTTGCGCCGAGTAGCACACTGCCGCCCCCTTCGATGTCGATTCAGTTAGCTTGCCGTACCCGTTGCCTCGCGGTACAGTCTCATCATCTTTTGGACCACCGTGCTCGCATGGTTCAGCCCCATGTCGCCGGTGAAGAGCGCCTGCACGTCTGACTGGCGCACGGCGATGCCAGCCCCTTTCAGATCACGTCGAGCGATTTTGAAGGCCAGTTGGCCGATGCGGATGCGCTCGAGCCAGTGCATCGTGACTAGGTTACGCTTGAGCCAGATGCGGCAGCTCTCCACGACGTGGTCCACGCGCCATTCTTGGGTCAGCGCGTAGGAAGCGGCAACGGTCGCCACCAGAAAGCAGAGTAAATCCGCTCGGGCGCCTGTCAGTTCGTCAATATCGGGTTTGCTCATCTTATTTCCTGTTCCCAACATACTAACCACTTAATTGCCAACTACCTGCAGGTGCGGACGGGCTCCGGGACTTTCAACGGCAGATCGACCGCCAGTCGCTCCAGCGCAGTCCCATCCCGACGCACGAACCATCGCACCCCGCGCAGTAATGGCGATTGCGCACGCTGTCGTCGACCTGCCAGCGGTTGAAATCATCCACCGACTTCGTCCCGACTGTCCGGCCATTCTCCTTGGCGAAGAATGTCGGCTCGCCCGCTTTGCCACGGGCGACAGCTTCGTCGATCGTCGCGTCGCCGAATGCCTCGCGCAGCTTGACGACGAAGTCGGCGAACTCGGGCATTGGATGTCTCGGGTGCAAGCATATTGGTCAGGTTTGTCTGCGGCCAGTTAAAAGTGCGCAACGCACTGCTTCGATTTTTGAGCTAAGATACCACTGTATATTTATACAGTATTCTTGCCAGCCCCTTTTACCATGGCCGCTCTGCCTCAAGACATCGCGTCGCTTCACCCCGGGTTGTGGTTCGGCTCTCAACTCGCGCGCGCCTACGGCAAGACCATCGACACCGGCTACGCAGCCCTGTCGGCGGAATTGCCCGGCGGTGGCTGGCCGATCGGCGCACTGGTGGAGTTGCTGGTTCAGCAGCCGGGAATCGGAGAAATGCGGCTGCTCAAGCCCGCGCTCATCGCCGCCAGCAAACGGCCGATCGCACTGCTGCAGGCGCCGCACGTGCCGAACAGTCTGGCGTTCGCCTACCTAGGCGTGCCGCTGGACAAACTCATGTTGCTGCGGGCGCCGAAGACGGCGGATGCGCTCTGGTGCGCCGAGCGCGTGCTGAACGCCCGAAGTTGCGGCGCGCTGCTCTTCTGGCAACAGCACGTTCGGTCAGAAGCGTTACGGCGATTGCATCTGGCGGCACAGGCGACCGAAACATTACTGATTCTGGTTCGACCGCTCGCCGCCGCCCAGGATTCGTCGCCCGCGGCGTTACGGTTGGGGGTGCGGCCCGCCGACGGCGGAATCGTCGTCGATGTGATCAAGCGACGAGGTCCAACCCGAACCGACCCACTGTCCATCCACCTCCAACCGACTCCGATTCTGCTCAGCCCTCATGGCCGTGTTCGTCGCCATCTTCCTGCCCCGACTTTCGCTGGAGGTCTTCCGTCCGAGATGGTCATCTCCGACTGAACACGGCTGTGTGGTGCTCGAGCGGGACAAGGTGATCGTGCTGGATCAGGTAGCCAGAAACGCAGGGGTGATGGTGGGGATGAAGCGCGGTGGGGTGACGACACTGACGGCCGACGCATTGATGTATGACCGTAGCCCCGCGCGCGAGCTCGATATGCAACGCGAAGTCGCCTTCGCGCTGCTGCGCTTCTCGCCTCAAGTCGCCATGCGCGAAGAAGAGACCATCGTCGTTGACGTGACGGCGAGTCTTCGACTCTTCGGCGGCATCGTGCAAGCCTGTCGGCAGATCCGCGAGACGATCAAAGCCATCGGCGTCACCGCCCGCATGAGCGTGTCGCCCACGGGTCAAGGCGCCTGGCTCTTGGCTAAACACGGTCGCCGGCGCGTGCTGAAGATGAGTTCACTCGAACGCCATCTCGGCGAGTTGCCTTTCGTGGCCGTTCCCGAAGTTCGATTATTCGCCGAGTGGTTCAACGGCCTCGGTTGCCGGGTGCTCAACGATATTCGCCGCCTGCCGCGCGCAGGTCTCAAGAAGAGGTGCGGTGTGGATTTACTGGATTCGCTTGACCGCGCCTACGGCCTGTCGCCTGAACTCTACGAGTGGCTGGAGTTGCCGCCCTCATTCAGCGCGCGCATTGAACTGCCCGACCGCGTTGAGCACGCTGAAGCAATCTTGTTTTCCGCTCGCCGCCTGATTGTGCAACTGTGCGGCTGGCTGAGCGCGCAGCAACTCGCCCTCACGCAAGCGACGATTACGCTCGAACACGAGCGCGGTCGCCAGGCGATCGAGCCGACGCTGATCGAGATCGCATTGGCGGAACCGACATGGCACGAGGAGCATCTCGTGCGACTGCTCAAGGAACGGCTCGGGCGCATCGAGCTTGAGGCCGCCGTCATCGCGGTACGCCTGACGGCGTCTAAAGTGCAGCCGGCCGAACCGCCGAGCGATTCGCTTTTCCCCGACCCGGGTGGCTCTGCCCAAGATCACAACCGCCTGCTCGAATTGCTCGTCGCTCGCCTGGGTAGCGAGAACGTCTTGCGGCCCGCGCCGACGTCCGATCATCGGCCCGAACATGCAAATCAATGGCTGCCGGTGCAGGCCACGACCAAAGCATGCCCGCCTCCCGACGAGCTCCCGCGGCCGACGTGGTTGCTGGATACGCCTGTACGGTTGATGATCAAAAATCACCGACCGTTTTATGGCTCGCCGCTCAAGCTGGTCTCGACGGGCGAGCGGATCGAAGCGGGCTGGCATGACGGCGCGCTGGTCACGCGCGACTACTATGTCGCGGAAGCCACCGATAAGAGTTGCTACTGGATCTACCGTGAACGACCGAGCGTGAAGACCGAAGAAGTCCGCTGGTTCCTCCATGGGCTGTTCGGATAATCGGTGGCGCCGTGGATCTTTTCTCGTCGGCCCTTCCCGACTACGCGGAGCTTTTCGCGTTCACGAACTTCTCGTTTCTGCGCGGCGCATCGCACGGCGAAGAGCTCGTGCTGCGCGCCTCGCAACTCGGCTATTCAGGCTTGGCGATCACCGACGAATGCTCTCTCGCAGGCGTCGTGCGGGCTCACGTGCAGGCGAAAGAAGAAAAGCTGCCGCTCATCATCGGTTCCTGCTTCCGGCTCGTCCACGCGGACAAGAGCCCCGCGTTCGGCCTGGTCCTGCTCGCACAGAACCGCAACGGCTACGGCAATCTGTCCGAGCTGATCACGCTTGGCCGCATGCGGGCGGCGAAGGGCTCGTACCTGCTCACGCCGCACGACCTCTCGAAGCCCGAGAAGGAGTACGCGCATCTGCGCGGCATGCCCGATTGTCTTGCGATCCTCGTGCCGGATTTTCCTGCGAAGGAAGGCGTACTCTCCGCGCAGGTCGAATGGCTCAATGAGACGTTTCCGGCTCGCGCCTGGGTCGGCCTCGTGCTTCATCAACGCGCGATGGATGACATCCATCGAGGCAGCGTCGAATACATCGCCGGACGGCATCGCGTCCCGGTCGTCGCGCTCGGCAACGTCGTCATGCATGTGCGCTCCCGAAAACCCCTGCAAGACACGATGACCGCGATCCGCATCGGCAAGCCCGTGGCCGAGTGTGGATACGACCTCGCGCCCAATGCCGAGCAGCACCTTCGTTCTCGCCTGCGCCTCGCCAATCTGTACCCCGCGCACGCGCTCGCGCAGACACTCAACATTCTGGAGCGCTGCACCTTCTCATTGGATGAACTGCGTTACGAATATCCCGATGAGCTCGTGCCGGACGGTTTCACCCATGAAGCGTATCTGCGGCAGGAGACCTACATCGGCGCGCATAAGCGTTTTCCGGCTGGCATTCCGCATGAGGTGCAGCAACAGATCGAGCACGAACTGAAGTTGATCCGCGAGATGCGTTATGAGGCGTACTTCCTCACGGTCTACGACATCGTTCGCTTCGCGCGCAGCCAGCACATCCTGTGTCAGGGACGCGGGTCCGCGGCGAACAGTGCGGTCTGCTATTGCCTGGGCGTGACCGAAGTCGATCCGTCGCGCGGCAATATGCTCTTCGAGCGATTTATCAGCAAGGAACGCGGTGAGCCGCCCGATATCGACGTGGACTTCGAGCACCAGCGCCGCGAAGAGGTCATCCAATACATCTATCGAAAGTACGGCCGGGATCGCGCCGCGATTGCCGCTGCGGTCTCGACCTATCGGCCCCGCGGCGCACTGCGCGAGACCGGCAAGGCACTCGGGATCGATCCGCAGATCGTCGACAAGGTTGCCAAGTCGCACCAGTGGTTCGATCATTCTCAGGACCTGTTGCGGCGCTTCGAGGAGTCGGGGCTCGACCCGGCCAACCTGCTCATTGTGATGTGGGCGAAGCTCGCCGCCGAGATCCTGAATTTTCCACGGCACCTGTCGCAGCACTCGGGCGGCTTCGTCATCAGCCGAGGCAAGCTCACCCGGCTCGTACCCGTCGAGAATGCCGCGATGGCGGATCGCAGCGCGATCCAGTGGGATAAGGACGACCTCGAAGCACTCGGGCTTCTGAAAATCGACGTGCTCGCGCTCGGCATGTTGTCGGCCATTCGTCGCACCCTCGATATCGTCTCCGAGCAGCGCGGCGAGCGCTTCGAGATGCAGGACATTCCGGCAGAAGACGCTGAGACGTACGAGATGATCTCGCAGGCGGATACGGTCGGTGTTTTTCAGATCGAATCGCGCGCGCAGATGAGCATGTTGCCGCGCATGCAGCCACGGACTTTCTACGATCTCGTCATCGAAGTCGCGATTGTGCGCCCCGGCCCGATTCAGGGCGGCGCCGTGCATCCGTATCTTCGACGGCGTCAGAAGATCGAGCCGGTGGCCTATCCAAGCGCGGCACTCGAAACCGCGTTGGGCCGCACGCTCGGCGTGCCGATCTTTCAGGAGCAGGTGATGCAGGTCGCGATCCTGGCCGCGGGTTTTACGCCGGGCGAGGCGGATCAGCTGCGTCGGGCGATGGCAGCGTGGAAGCGCAAAGGTGGACTGCAACAGTATTACGATCGCATCGTCAATGGCATGCAGGAGCGCGGTTATGAAAAGGCCTTCGCCGAAGCCATCTTCGAACAGATCAAAGGTTTCGGCGAGTACGGCTTTCCCGAGAGTCACGCAGCGAGCTTCGCCCTCCTTGTGTATGCGAGCAGTTGGCTCAAGTGTCACGAACCCGCCGCATTCCTAGCTGCGATGCTTAACTCGCAGCCGATGGGCTTCTACTCGCCGTCGCAGCTCGTGCAAGATGCGAAGCGTCACGGCGTCGACGTCGTGTCGATCGATGTCACGATCAGCGGCTGGGATTCGGTGCTTGAGCGTCGCATCAACGGCACGAAGCCCGTCGTCCGTCTCGGACTGTCGTTGCTCAGGGGCATGCGTGACGGTGCGGCGGAGCGCATCGAAAACGCTCGGGCCGTGAAGCCCTTCACGAGCGTGAGCGACTTGGCGCGCCGCGCTCAGCTTGATCGGCATGACCTGCAGGTGTTGGCGGGGGCGAACGCGTTGCACTCGCTCGCTGGTAATCGTCGTGAAGCGCTCTGGCAATCGGTCGCGGCAGTGCCCGATCGCGACATCTTGGCTGACAGCCGGATTGATGACGAGACGCCCGGGCTTGGCGCGCCGTCTGAGGCCGAAGACATCGTCAGCGACTACCGCGCCTCGGGGCTAACACTGGGGCGACATCCCCTTTCGCTCTTGCGCCCAACGCTCCTCGAACAGCGACTGATGCCAGCCTCCACCCTGCGGACCTATCGAAACGGTCGGCTGGCACGCGGATGCGGGCTCGTCACCGTGCGACAAAGGCCCGGTACAGCGAAAGGTGTGATGTTCGTGACGCTGGAGGACGAGACCGGAAACGTGAACGTGATTATCTGGCCGTCGCTTCTGGAGAAGCAGCGGCGTGAAGCATTGGGCGCCGCGTTGCTTGCGGTGTACGGAACCTGGCAATGTGAGGGAGAAGTCCGCCACCTCGTGGCTCAGCGACTTGTCGACATGTCACATTTGCTGGGCGGGCTCACGACCGTCAGCCGCAATTTCTGCTGACGAGACCTGCCTCAACGTAACGCTCACTGCGAAGGAGATTCGCCTTCGGCAGGCAGCGCCTTCCGAGGCTTCTTCGCACGCGCGGGCCCCGTCTCGGGCGCCTTGGCGGCCCCCTCGGCCTTCTTCGTCTTCTTGGCCGACTTCGGCTCGCCAACAATCGCAGACTTCTCGGCCGCTTTACCCGCCTCCTTCGTTGAGGCCTTCTTGTCTCCCTTCGCCTTTACCTCATAGCCTGCTTCAGCCGCGCCGCTTTTTCCTTCAAGCGTCGCTTTCGCCTTCTTCGCCTTCGTTACGGCGACACCGCTGTCTTCGTTCGAAAACTTCTTGGCTCGCGGCGCTTTGCTCACTGTTGCGGGTGAATGCCCAAGCGGGGCGGTACGTTCCCCCTGAATCTGTGCGATCGCCTCGCACCAGTAGTGATCGTCGCGGCCATGTTGCCGACCATCCGCTTCCCAAAGTAGGTAGGCACGAAAGCGAATGCTCTCCTCGGATGGAATGGGATTCGACGTCGATTGCATGCTTGGCTCCATAGAACGGGTGTCAACGGGACCATAGCAGGTTGCCACTTCTCACTCAACTCGCCAGATTCCATGATGCGTGACTAGCTGCTGAGTCGTCGATACGCGTTCAGATGCCGAATGAGGCCACGCCTATCTCCGCGTTTCTCCAGAAGAATGGCCAGATTGTGGTGGGCGTCTGCGTAGTCGGGATTGATCGCGAGGCACCGCTCGTAGCTCTGCTTCGCCTCGTCAAGCCGATCGAGGATGTCCAACGCGACTGCTCGATTGAAGTGCAGCACAGCATCGTCGGGGAAGTGCGTGAGCGCCTCGTCGAAGACCCTCAACGCGCCCTCGCACTCGTGTTCGGTGTCGCACAGCAGCGCCCCCAGATCGACGTACGCTGCATAGAATGGCTCGGGCGCAAGCTCAATTGCGCGGCGATATCCGCGCTCCGCACCCGTGGGATCGCTCTTCGACAACTGTTCAGCAAGGTCGTACCACTCTTGAGCCCGGGCGGCTGCAGCACTTTTGCGTTCGGGTGTCGAATCGAACACCACAACGTCGCCCTTAACCTCGGCTACTTCGAAGTCGAGCAACATTTGCCCAGTAACCGCATCCCAACGCGACGGCCCTGTTTTAACGACGATCGAGTCACCTTCAGCGGCGACTCGAATTCCCGATAACGGCAACGTATCAGGCAATTCGCGTTTAAGCCGTGCCAGTGCCTCACGGATCTTGCGTGGAGATGTACGCGACGAGCGCAGCTGCAGGGCTGTGCGCAGCATCACGACGTCTTGAAACGAGAAGCGCATTTCATTGCGCGGGCCACGAGCAGGCGTGACGAGCCCAAGCGCGATCAGCCCTTCCACTACGCGACGCGAGACGCCCAGCATGGACTGGAGTTTCGACATCGTGACGCCGTGTGAGATTGCTTGCTTCACTTGCGCGAGCGCACTTTAGCCGGGGTCTGCGTCGTTGTCGGTTTCGATGCGCGAGCGGCAGGCTTTCTGGCCTTCGGCACGTTAACAACCTCAGCGGTCTCTTCGACGGGGCTTGCCGCAGCCTTTCTCTTTGCGGGGACCGTTTTCTGTTTCGCGCCCCCTTTGCCGAGGCTAGCACGCAATGCTTCCATCAGATCGATCACTTCACCGCCCGGCGTAGCTTCCGGGGCTTCCGAGGCGATAATCTCCTTGCCCTCGATCTTTCGGTCGATGGCCGCGAGGATTCGCCTTTTCTCCTCATCCTCATAGGCCGACGCGTCGTAGTCTTCCTCCGCGCCCTGCTCGATGATCTGGATGGCGAGTTTCAGCTCGGACTCCGAGACCGAAACATGCTCAATGTTCAACTCCTTCAGGGAGCGAACCTCGTCCGCGAAAAGCAGTTGCTGAAAGACCATGCCGTCCTCGGCGGGTCGAACCTGAACAATCCGCGTTCGGCCCTTATACGACCATTTTGCCAGCGCGCATCGGCCGGTTTTTGCCAGCGCATCTTGCAACAGGCTGTAGGGCTTCCCGCCGCGCTTGTCCGGCGCGATGAAGTACGCTTTGTCGTAGAAGACCGGGTCGACCGATTTTTCAGGAACGAAGGAGACGATCTCGACCACGTGGCTCGCGCTCTCCTCCAGCGCTTTCAGCTCGTCACCCGTGAAAACAACGTATTTGTCGCGTTCGAACTGGTAGCCCTTTTGCATGGAGGCCCGCTCAACAACCTTCCCAGTGGCCTCCGAAACGTACTGCTGTTTCACACGCGAGCCGTCTGGCGCGAGCAGATTGAAGCGAACGTCGGAGGCGCTCTCCGTGGCCGAATACAGTTTGACCGGAATCGAGACCAGTCCAAACGACAGAGAAAGCGAGGCGATTGAGCGAGCCGGCATGGGCTTCTCCTTGGCGCGGAGGCTAACGCTAGCGAAATCAGCTTAACATTCCGTGCGTCCGTAAGACCGACAACAACAGGTTTGACAGGATAGCACCGGCATGGCCACAGAGAATTTGCTGTGCTTGGCACAGGCCAAACCACTTTATCCTAGCAACCTGGGCTGGTACGCGGCTTGCAGGTCGATCAAGCCAACGGAGGTCCCATGCCACGTGCTGTAATCTTTGACATCGATGGAACGCTGGTCGATTCGGTCGACCCCCACGCGCTCGCGTGGCACGAAGCGTTCGCTCATCTCGGCCATGACGTCAGCTTCGATCAGGCGCGCAGTCAGATCGGCAAAGGCGGCGATAATCTGCTGCCGGCGTTTCTTTCCGACGACCAGATCCAGGACCACGGCAAGCAACTCGAAGCGTGGCGAGGAAAGCATTTCAAAGCGAACTACCTGCCGATGGTGCGCCCGTTTGCAGCGGTGCCAGAGCTTCTTCAGAAACTGAGCGACCAAGGACTAAAGCTCGCCGTCGCCTCATCCGCGAAGAAGGATGAACTCGAGCTCTACCTCGACATCGCTGGCGTCACGGGACACTTCAAGGTAACGGTCTCATCGGAAGATGTCGAGCAGTCGAAACCTGCACCGGATGTGTTCGAAGTCGCCCTGCAAAAGCTCGAAGTGCCGCCCGACGCCGCGATCGTAATCGGCGATTCGCCCTATGACGCGCAGGCCGCTGGAAAAGCTGGCGTTCGCACGATCGGGCTTCTATCCGGCGCCTTTCCCGAGCAGTCGCTGAGAGACGCCGGTTGTATTGCGATCTATCCAGGACTCGCCGGGCTACTGGCTAATCTTGCTAGCTCACCGCTATTAGCCTGATCGCATGTCCGCGGCACGAAGAACGCAGGACATCAAGCGTAACGCAAGTTACGGTGCAACAATCGCGATTACCCCTTCGGCTTTCTATTCACTCAGGATACGATTGCCGCAGCTCGCGTTGGGGCGATCGCGTGGGGATCCGCGATGAAATCATTCCCGAGAAACCGCTGGACTCTTGCTCTCTTGGCGACCCTGCTGTCTGGATGTGCCGTCGGCGTCGCGCCACAAAACGGCGCTCATCTGAGTCCGACCGAATGCCGAGACCTCGCCGCGCTCCGGACCAACGCACCTCCGACGATGGCCCAGCATCAAAGCGAACTGGCGGCGCTGAGAAAAGCGGGCTACGACCCATCACCGTGGTACGACGATCCGTACTATCCGGACGATATACAGGCGGCACAACGCCTGGTCGACTATTGGTTTCAAACCGAATGTCAGCGTCCCCAAGCCGGCTGAGCGCCGAGGTGACTGCGGACCATCCCAGGCTCAGCGCATATTCGGCGCGCGTTGCGGGCGAACACGATCGGCCGCAGCCGCACTCAATGATTGAGTAATTGACTGACTGACTTCCCGTCATGGCAGCGTCCCGCGACCCCACCGCGCCTCCCCTCGCCCGCTACCGGAAGAAGCGAGACTTCAGTATTACTCCGGAGCCGCTTGCATCGACCTGCGAGGCTCCCGCCACCGCACGTAGGCTCGGCTTCGTCGTGCAAAAGCACTGGGCGAGCCGTCTGCATTATGACTTTCGCCTCGAACTCAACGGCGTACTGCTCTCATGGGCCGTCCCCAAGGGACCCTGCTACGATCCGAGCAAAAAGCAGATGGCGGTGCATGTCGAGGACCACCCTCTTTCCTACGCAGCCTTCGAAGGCACGATCCCGCCCAAGCAATATGGCGCCGGTACGGTCATTGTGTGGGACCACGGAACGTGGGAGCCGGTAGGCGACGCAGTCAAAGGCACGGAGACCGGGAAGCTCGTCTTTCGCCTGCACGGTGAGAAGCTTGCCGGTTTATGGGAATTGGTGCGCATCTCCAAGCCGGACGACAAGCAAGACCAGTGGATGCTGTTCAAAAAACGGGACGAATGGGCCCGTCCGCTTGAAGAATACGACGTCATCAAGGCGCTTCCCGATAGTGTCGTCGCAAATCCGCTTGGACTCGTCGAAGAACGGGAGCCGAGAGCCGCGCGGCAGCCGCGAACCGAAGAGCAGAACATCGACCTGTCCGCCGCAGTGCGTGCCCCGTTACCGGCGAAGCTCGAGCCGCAACTCGCAACGCTGGCAAGCTCGCTTCCAAGGGGCGGCGACTGGATCACTGAGACAAAGCTGGACGGTTATCGCCTGCTGGCTCGTATCGACAAGGGACGAGTCAAGCTCTTCACGCGAAGCGGGCATGACTGGACCGCGAAGTTTCCGGCTCTCACCGTCGCCATCAAAGAACTCCCAGTCGTGGCCGCCTGGCTCGACGGCGAAATTGTCGTGTTGAAAGACGGCATTCCAAATTTCTCTGCACTTCAAAATGCGATTGATGGGCGAAACAACCAGGACATCGTCTTCTTCCTGTTCGACCTCCTGTACCTGGACGGCGAAGACCTCAGGAAAGTACCGTTGTGGGCGCGGCGGGCGCAACTGGCGGCTCTTCTCGAAAATGCAGGAGAGCAACTGCTGTTTAGCCAGAACTTCGACGCACCTCCCGCGCAAGTGTTCGAAGCTGCCGCGGGATTAGGACTGGAAGGCCTCGTGCTCAAGCGACGCGATGCACCATATGAGTCAGGACGGACGGCATCGTGGTTGAAGGCAAAGGCCCGACTGAGGCAGGAACTGGTCATCTGCGGCATGACCGGCCGCGGCGGTAAATCGGGTGAGGTCGGCAGTCTTCTGCTTGGCTATTACGTGGGCAATAAGCTTCATGACGCGGGGAGCGTCGGCACCGGGTGGGACTCAAAGACCGCACGAGACCTCTGGCATCGACTCATCCCACTGGAGGTCGACGCGGCGCCTTTCGACGCACAGGTCAAAAGGGCGCGACGATGGTCCAGACGTGCAGCCGGCAGCGAACGGTGGCTTAAACCGATCATGGTCGCGGAAGTCGAGTTCGCCGAATGGACAGGCGACGGTGTGATACGACAATCGTCGTTTAAAGGTCTGCGCCTCGATAAGCCCGCACGCAGCGTCGTCAGGGAAGGAGGAAAGACACAACTGCCAGAGCCTTCTCCGCAGCTGAAAATCACGCACCCGGAAAGAGTCATTGATGCGTCGGCGACGATTACGAAGGCTGATCTCGTTCGCTACTACGCGAGCGTTGCCGAGTGGATGTTGCCACACCTGAAGGACCGGCCTGTGGCTCTGGTTCGCGCGCCCGAAGGTGTGGCCGGCGACCTTTTCTTTCAAAAGCATGCCGAGCGCACGGCTATGCCAGGCCTGACTTCGCACAACCGCGAGCTCTGGCCAAACCATCCGCCGTTGCTGACGGTTGATACGGAGGATGCCTTGCTTTCGGCCGCACAGATGAACACGATCGAATTCCATACGTGGAACTCGATTGTCAGCCAGCTCGACAAGCCCGACCGGGTCGTGTTCGACCTCGATCCGGGCGAAGGTGTGAAATGGAACCATGTCCAGGAGGCTGCCCTCCTCGTTCGCACGCTGCTGTCCGAGTTGGACCTGAAGTCATGGCTCAAGACGAGCGGCGGAAAGGGCCTGCATGTCGTCGTGCCGCTCGCTCCGGATTTGAATTACGTGACGGTCAAATCATTCTCGCGGACATTCGTCCGGCACCTTGCGAAGACCATTCCTGAGCGCTTCTCGGCGATATCCGGACCTGCGAACCGCTTGGGCAAGGTCTATGTAGACTACCTGCGAAACGGGAAGGGACAGACGACCGCGGCGGCCTTTTCGGCCCGCGCGCGGCCGGGAATGGGTGTCTCAATGCCGCTCGCGTGGGAACAGCTTGCCGACCTGAAGAGCGGCGCTCAGTGGACCGTTCAGACGGCGCGCGAATATCTGAGTTTCCAGACGCGGGACCCTTGGGTCGATTTCTGGTCGACCCGACAATCGTTGTCGTCGGCGATTGAGCGTCTCCCTTAAGACCCGAGCTCGACAAGCCCACGCGTTCAGCCACTGGAGAATGCACACCGTACCCCTCCGGGCGCGAGAGGGTTGCACGGAGCCTCTCTCCACTACGAAGCAGAGCACAATCCCTGCGTCCGCATTCCCGACCATGGGTCTTGCGCCCGGCCCCCTTGTTACCGGCGCGATCGCCGACCGGATCGGTCTGCTGGAAGCTCGGCAACTGATTCCTTTCGTGAGCGTTGCGGCGATGCCCTTGCTCGCGATCGGCAGCTTTCGGTACGCGCGCCATCTCAACCACATCGGCTTGCTGTGCGGTCGTGCGGCGAGCCAACAGGTTCGTGTTGGATTTTGTTCGGAATACATCATCAAAGGAGCATCAGGAATGTCTCAGCACCTTGAACCGTCTTGTCACAGGAAGCCAACGCTACTGTCGAATCGAAGCCGGAGTCGATGACATGCGGGCAACCGAAGGCATCCTCGTCAGCGTCAACGCGGAGCTGTGCTTGGGGAAGAACGCACGCACCCTATGACTGGATGGATGCGCATACACCCCTTGACGGTCTGAACTCGTGGCATTGAGCCGGACTCATGCGCCCATCCATCCGCACCCGGGAGACTCATGCGAAGACATATATACGGATCGCCGCTGGCGACGCTCCAGACCCGGGTGGGCGCATGCTCAAGTTCGTCGACGGACGGAGCGTCGTGCTGTTCAACGTTGAAGGCGTCATTCCCGTCTCTTATACACATCTGACGCTGCCGACGA